>DAOUKQ010000077.1:0-34725 GCA_034421135.1 Dehalococcoidia bacterium | reverse complement strand
GACCGCCCGCCGACCCAGCGCGAGTGGGAGAAGGAACTGGCCGACCGCGGCTGGATCGCTCCCGCCTGGCCGAAGCAATACGGCGGCGCGGGCCTTTCAGTGATGCAGCAGTTCATCTTCAACGAGGAGATGGCCGAGGCGCGCGCGCCGCGACCAGGCGGCATCGCGATCGGCATGGCTGGCCCCACGATCATCACGATTGGCACGGAGGATCAGCAGGAAGAGCACCTGCCGCCGATCCTCAGTGGCGACGCGATCTGGTGTCAGGGCTACTCCGAACCGGGCTCCGGTTCCGACCTCGCCTCGCTGCAGACTCGCGCCGTCAAGGACGGCGACGACTTCGTCGTCAACGGTCAGAAGATCTGGACATCGGGCGCCCACAAGTCGGACTGGATGATCCTGTTGGCACGCACCGACCCCGACGCTCCCAAGCACCGAGGCATCACCTACTTCGTGCTCGACATGCACTCGCCCGGCGTCTCCACGCGCCCGTTGGTCAACATGGCCGGCACGCACGAGTTCAACGAGGTCTTCTTCGAGGATGTCCGCATCCCGCAGCGCAACGTGCTCGGCGAAGTCAACCGTGGCTGGTACGGCGCGGTGACGACGCTCGACTTCGAGCGCTCCAGCATCGGCTCGGCCGTCGGCATGCAGCAGTCGGTCGAGGACGTCATCCGCTACGCCAAGGAGAACCGGGGCAGCGGCCTCTCCTCGGTCGACCGGCGCGAGACCAAAATCGCCCTGACCGATCGCTACATCGAGACCCAGACCGCGCGGATGATCTCCTACCGCATCGTCTCGATGCAGAACCAGGGTCTGATTCCGAACCACGAGGCATCGATGGCGAAGTTGTTCGCGATGGAGCTGAACCAGCGCATCCAGAGCACGGCGGTCAAGGTGCTCGGCCTGCACGGCCAGCTCCAGGGCAAGGACGCGCCACGCCGAGGCCGACACGCATACGCCTTCATCCGCTCGATCGCCAACACGATCGAGGGCGGCACCTCGGAGATTCAGCGAAACATCATCGCCACCCGCGGACTTGGGTTGCCTCGCGGCTGAGCCGTGGGACGGATCTGGTACGCCTTCCGGTCCCCTCTCCCCGCGGGAGAGGGTTAGAGCCTGCCCCCGCGAAGGCGGGGGTGAGGGCCCTCCGCAACCCAGGAAGGCCACACGACCTGATAACCAACGGCGGCCGGACCCTCACCCCAGCCCTCTCCCAGAGGGAGAGGGGGTTGACTTCGGCGTTGCTCGCGCAAGACTCCAGAGCAATATGAGCACCGGAGCGACAGTCACCGGCCCAGGAGCAGCGTCGCGTTCAGGTCTTCCTCACGCAGCGTCGCCCGCCGATTGAACCACCCGCTCAGACCGTCGATCAGGTCGAGTGCGTCGCCGCAGCCGACTCTCACGCTTGCCGACTGCCAGGCGGCGTTCAGATAGATGCCGCCGCGACGCTGACCCGGGATTCTCCGCTGGAACGTGAGATCGTCGGGCTCTCTCGGATCGTGGATCAACAGACGCGCGCCGCTGGCCTGAGCGGAAATGGCGGCAGTCAGCCTCGCCGCCGACTCGTCGTCGCCGGTCGACGCGACGATCCATGTCCGTTGACCGGCGGGTACCCCGACCTCGTCAAGACGCCCGGCGACCTCCTGAGCGAACGCTGAGGCATAGCCAATTGACACCGTCGGCGCGAACGCAATCGCGACATCGTCGCGCCGACTCAGACTCAGCCCATTGAGTCCCACAACCTGCTTCATTTCGTGTCCAGCATCCACTGCACGATAGAGGCGGCCAACTCCGGTTCAGCCGGAGTTCGGCGGATAGACAGCGCGCCGCACTCGGCGGTGTCGGCGGTCTGGGCGGCCTGCCGGGAGGAGGCCATCACCACGCCCGACCAGTCGCCCGCGGGACCATCGCCCCGGCATACGTCGGCGAGCGCTTCACCCTCGAATGCGGCGATGAATGCCGCCTCGATCTCGGCATACTCACCAGCCAGGTTGACCAGGTCCCACAGTTCACCCTCGCTCAGCGAATCGGCAACGCCAACCGCGGGAATCAGCACGATCCGCTCGTCCTCCACGTAGTCGAGCAACCCCAGCGCCCGTAACGCCGACCAAACATGGCGCTCATCGTCGGGCAACACGACGACTGCCAGCACCGCGCCGACCGGCGAAGCGGGCGCGACCATGGCCGCCGGCGGCTCCGTTTGCAGGCGCACGACCGTGTAGTCCCTGGCCAGCTCGCGAGTCGCCGCGTCGAACGTCGGCTCTTCCGTCCCGAACAGGGTCAGGTAGACCAACACTCCGACAAACGCGATCAGCGGCACCGCAAGACCGACGACGCCCAGCTTGCGCAGCATCGTCGATCAGTCCGTCCGCGATTCGTCGAACAGCCAGGCCAACAGGTGGTCGGGCCAGTCATCGGTGAAGAAGGGGTAATGATCGGCGCCTTCCAGCGTCCACAGTTCGACCGTGATGCCGTCCGAACACCCCTCGCGGTGTTGCCGGACAGTCGTCTCTGCGCCTTCCAGCACATCCTCAAGATCGACGCGAGGAAGCTCGGTCGATTGCGCAAGGTCACAGCCGGCTCGCTCCGCCCAGCGTTCGACCAGTTCTTCCGCTCCGGGATACCCGCCCACGTATTGCAATGTGCCGTCGTAGGGAATGTCGAGGTCGGCCGTGCCGTGAATCTGGAGGATTGAGATCGGCGCGGCATCGGCGCAGCGCTCCGGGTCGCCGAACGATGAGCCGGCCAGACTGGCAATCGCGACTAGCCCATCCAGTCCGTCGCAGGCGAGCCGATAGGCCATGAAGCCGCCGTTCGAGTAGCCCGTCACATAGACGCCGGACACGTCCACAATCTCTCGCGCCTCGGCGACCAGGCCGCGCAGCCAGGCCGAGTCGTCCACATCGCTGCCCTCGAAGTTGCAGCAACCATCGGTCGCATTCCAGAACGCATTGCCTCGCGAATCCGCCGTTCCCTGCGGCGTGATCAGCGCGAAGCGGTACTCGAGGATCCGCTCCGACAGACCGAAGTACCAATCGTGCGCATCGGCCTCGCCCGAGTACCCATGCAGCGACAGGACCAGCGGAATCGCCTCGCCCTCGGTCCCGGGCGGGAACTGCAGGCGAGCCGTGCGCTCTCCGCCGAGCACTCGCTCCTGCACCTCCGACGCCGACACCTTCGCCTGCTCGTACCGATCCTCGATCCAGTCGAGGATGCCCGGTGTGAAGTCGGTATCCCAGACCAGCGGAACATGACCACCGCCCTCGATCGTCCAGAGCTCCATCACCGTCCGGTTCACGCAGCCCTCTTGGTACCGCTTGATCGTGGTCTCATCGCCTGCGACCGCAGTGTCCGTATTGATTGGAGGCAGCTCGACGATGGCAGACGGATCGCAACCGGCCCGTTGCGCCCAGCGTGTTACGGAGTCCCATGCGCCGGGCACTGGCTGCCGATCCGGATCGGGATGCGTTGGCAACCGTCCACCTTCATAGAGGACCAGTGCGTCCTTGGTGCCGTGAATCTGCAGCACCGAGAGCGGCATCGGTACCCGACATTCCGCCCCGTCAGAGTGTGCGCCGCCGGCCAGACTGACGATGGCTGTCAGGCCCGCAACATCCTCGCAGGCCAGGCGATAGGACATGAACCCACCGTTGGAGTGTCCGACGGCGAAGACCCGATCGAATGCAGCGATGGTTCTCGCCTCATCGATCAGGGACTTGATGTAGCCAACATCGTCGATCTCAGCGCCGAAGATGTCGCAGCACTCAGGTGTGCCGTTCCAGTGCCGCGCACCGATCTCGTCGACCGTGCCATTGGGATAGATCACGCCGAAGCCGCGCTCTTCGACCCAACGCGAAAAGCGAAAATACTCGTCTGCCTGAGTCGCATGACTGCCGTATCCGTGCAGCAGCAGGATGAGCGGTCGTGGCTCGGTGAGATCGGCATCCGCCGGTACGAGCAATGTGGCCGGACGCTCGCCGCTCAGGACAAACTTGTTCTGCGGCCCTTCATCCTGCTCGGGAGTCTCTTCAGCCTGCTGATCAGATTCCTGCTGGACCACGGGCTGCGACCGTTGCGGTTGTGCGGGCTGCGCCGATTGTTCCTGTAGCTCAGGTTGCTCAAGTTGCTCAGGTTGGTCCGATTCCTGGGCTGTACCCGATTGTTCCGCTTCGTCATCGGTCTCAGCCGCCTTCTCTTCCTGCGGCATCTCCGCCTGCGATTGTGGTTGAGCCTGCGTGCCGGGCATCGTCTGCTCGGACTCGCCGCTACATGCGAGCACCAACATGCTCAACACAGACACCAGGATGGCGAGGACTGACAGCCGACGCATGAGTGCCAGCCTATCGCGGGCGCGGATGATCGCATGTCGTGACTGTTAGCCTTCCAGCGCACCGACTCGCGATGCGAGTCCCCGATTGGAGCCCATCATGCGCCGCGCCGCCTGGAATACCGACCGATCATTGAGTGTCTATGACGATCCGCAGCGAGCGCCCGGCGAGGGCGAAGTCCGCGTCCAGGTCGTCAATGCAGGCATCTGCGGCTCCGACTTGCACTGGTACCGAGGCGACTTCGAGCCAACCTCACTGCGAACGCCCGGCCACGAAATCGGCGGCATAGTCTCGGCCGTTGGCGCAGGCGTCGATCACGTCAAGGAAGGCGATGTTGTCGGCGTCGAGCCGTTGCTGCGCTGCGGCGAGTGCGGACACTGCATTTCCGGTCACTACAACCAGTGCCAGGTCGCCGGCGGACTGATCGGCATCGCGGTTGACGGCGGCATAGCCCAGGACGTCTTCGCGCCGGCGCCGGCGGTCTTCAAAGCGCCGCGAGGCATCGACGGCGAAGTCGCGGCTATGGCCGAACCGCTGGCCTGCGGAGTCCACGGCTACAACATGGCCACGCTCGGCCAGGGCGAGACCGTTCTGGTCATCGGCGCAGGAACCATTGGACTTACTGCCCAGCTCGCCGCCCAGGCTGCCGGAGCCAACGTGATTGTCCTCGCCCGACACCCACATCAACAGGAGTCAGCTCGCCACCTTGGCGCTGCTGAAGTCATCGGCGAGGACGAGGCCGGGCAGCAACGGCTCAAAGAACTGACTGATGACGATGCCATCGACGTCGTCGCCGAGTGCGTCGGAGGCCATGCCGACACCATCCGCCAATCAGTAGACGTAGTCCGACGGCTGGGAAGGGTGATTGTGCTCGGTGTCTTCGCCATCGACAACGCCGGCTTCAACCCGCTCACGCTGCTGGGCAAAGAGATCACCATGGTCGGCGCAGTCACCTATGGAGCCATCGGCGGTCGAGCGCCCGACTATCAACAGGCGCTGGAAGTCCTCACCGGCTGCACCGAAGAGGCGCGGTCGCTGATCACTCACCGATACGGTCTCGACGACGTCAACAAGGCCTTCGATACTGCGCTGGACAAGTCGTCGAAGTCAATCAAGGTGCACATCACACCGAACGCCTGATGGCCGACCACCACTTCCTATCTCCCTCATCAGGAAACTTGCGGGTACATCACCAGATTCTCCGCACTCTCACTCTGGAGAGTTCCGCGTAACACCACTCCGTTCCCCTCACCCAGAAGAGACCTGCGCCTACACCCCTTCCGGTCCCCTCTCCCGGCGGGAGAGGGTTAGGGTGAGGGCCCTCTGCGGTCCATGGACCACGATGACCAGATAGCGAACGCCGCGCCGGACCCTCACCCCAGCCCTCTCCCAGGGGGAGAGGGGGTCAGAAGCAGCGGTTTTCGCGCAGGTCTCCAGTGGGAACAAGCGGCCCCTGGAGGTCGCTCAGAAAATCGCCAGAGGATTCGCCGGACTGCCGGTCCCGCCGATGATCCGCAAGGGGCTGAGCACGAACTGGAATTCGTGCCGTCCGTAGCGGTCGGCCGCCTCAGCGACATCCTCGAGTTGCATGTTGTCCATCAGCCACAGGCCCATGTGCACAATGCCGACCGCGTGAATCGGAATCCGCAGCGTCTCGTAGCCCGAGGGGTTCACATCCGTCGCCGTGTCCGCGCCGATCACCGCGACGCCGCGCTCGTGCAGCCAGGGCAGACAGGCGACATGCCATCCTGGGAATCCGGTCTCCAGTAGCGGCTCGCGACCGACCTCGCGCTTGCGCCTCCCGTAGCCAGTGCGCAGCAGCACGGCATCGCCCTCACGCACCGTGACGCCTTGACGCGCTTCCGCCGCCTCCAGGTCCTCGGGGAAGACGCCTTCGCCTGGTTCCATCCAGTCAACGCCCCTGACCGCCGCCACATCGAGCAGTACGCCGCGAGTCACAATGCCGTCGCGCAGCTCAGTGATTGGCAGGTGCGTCGCGCCGCCGGTCGAGTTGACCAGGCGCGCCTCTTTGCCGTTGTACATCTTCCCGTCCCAGAAGATGTGGCACAGCCCGTCAAGATGGGTGATCGCGTACCCGTGGTAGACGAGCCCAAAGAACTCCATCGCCCCGCCCATCCGCGACACCCCCGCCTCGGCGATCGCCGCCGCCGACTCGCCCGTCGCCACCATGAATCGCTGCGGCGTGCCCATCGCATGGTCGGGCTGGTGCACGTTCTCAATGTCCCACGCGCACGAGACCGACACGCCTTCCGACACGAGCCCCGCCGCCGCCCGGCGCACGTCGGGCGTCACGAAGTTCAGCGTCCCTAGCTGGTCGTCGTCGCCCCAGCGTCCCCAGTTGGACAGCGAGTCCATCATCGCCATCACTTCAGCTTCGGTCGGAATGTTCGGCATCGGTTGGTCCTTTCCAGGTCCGTTAGACGCCGACAGACTACTCGTTGTGTGACCCGCCGACCTGCTAGCGTTGCCTGCGAACCAACGCACCGACAAGGAACCACCAAATGTCAGACACCCCGATCCACGGCTGGGCCGATCCCAAGTTCAACGCCGTCCGCGACGCATTCGCGGCCAACTTCGTCGAGCACGGCGAGATCGGCGCGGCCGTCTCGATCTACCACCATGGCGAACCCGTCGTCGATCTCTGGGGCGGCTGGTACACGCCCGAGCAGGAGCGCGAGTGGGACCGCAATACGCTGGTCAACGTCTTCTCGACGACCAAGGGTCTGACCGCCTTCTGCGCGCACCGCCTGGCCGAGGAAGGCCGGCTCGACTTCGACGCGCCGGTCGCCGAGTACTGGCCCGAGTTCGCCGCCGCGGGCAAGGAAGACATCCCGGTCCGCTACCTGCTCTCGCACCGCGCCGGGATGGCCGCCGTGCGCCGCGACATCACGCTCGACGAGATGTTCGACTGGGACACGATCACGGGCGCGCTGGCTGAACAGGAGCCATGGTGGACGCCCGGTGAGCAGCACGGCTATCACGCGCTGACCTACGGCTGGCTCGTCGGCGAGGTCGTGCACCGCATCGACGGACGCGGGATCGGCCGCTACTGGTGGGACGAGTTCGCCGCCCCGCTCGGACTCGACGCGCACATTGGTACCGGACCCGAGTTCGACGGACGCATCTCCACCCTGATCAACGCGCCCGTCGATCCTGACGCGCCGACTCTGCTCGACCTGCTTGGCGACGAGAACTCCGTCGGCGCTCGCGCCTTCACCAACCCGGGCACCGCCGCGCCCGACGGCTCCAACATCACCGGCATGCGCGCCTGGCGCGCCGCCGAGATTCCGGCCGCCAACGGTCATTGCACCGCTCGCTCGCTGGCCCGCATCTACGGCGGCGCGGTCGACGGCGGCGAGATTGACGGAATCCACATCATCGATCCCGACACACTCGACACCGCCATCATCGAGCAGTCCAACGGCCCCGACACCTGCCTGATGATCCCGACCCGCTTCGGACTCGGCTTCATGCTCACCGGCGAGTTCCTGCCGCTCGGACCGAACCCGCGCTCGTTCGGTCACCCCGGCGCAGGCGGCTCGCTCGGCTACGGCGACCTCGACGCCAACATCGGCTTCGGCTACACGATGAACCAGATGCAGCAAAATCTCAGCGGCGACCCCAGGGTTCAGGGCCTGCTCAACGCCGTCTACGCCTCCCTGTAGGACGACACCATGACCGCCCCAATCCACGGCTGGAACGACCCCCGATTCGACGCCGTCCGTACGGCCTTCGAAGAGAACTTTGCATCCGCCGACGAAGTCGGCGCAGCCGTCGCCGTCTATGTCAACGGCGAACCCGTCGTTGACCTCTGGGGCGGCTGGTACGCACCGGATCGCGAGCGCGAGTGGGACCGCAACACCCTGGTCAACGTGTTCTCCTCGACCAAGGGACTGGTCGCTTTCTGCGCCAACCGGCTGGTCGAGCAGGGCCGGCTCGATCTTGACGCCCCCGTCGCCCGCTACTGGCCCGAGTTCGCGCAGTCCGGTAAAGCCGACATCCCCTTGCGCATGCTGCTCAATCATCAGGCCGGCATGGCCGCCGTCCGACGACCGCTGGTTCTGGAGGACTACTTCAACTGGGAGACCATCACCTCCGCGCTCGCCGAGCAGGAACCCTGGTGGACTCCGGGTGAGCAGCACGGCTATCACGCCATGACCTTCGGCTGGCTCGTTGGCGAGGTGATCCGCCGCGTCGACGGCCGCAGCGTGGGACAGTACTTCCGCGAGGAGTTCGCCGCACCGCTGGACCTGGATGCTCACATCGGCACCGGTCCTGAGTTCGACGCCCGCATTTCCTCGGTGATCGAGCCGCAGGCGGACTTCGCCACCGGACCCAGCGACGCATTCGGCGAGCATGGCAGCGTCGGCTTTAACGCGATCTACAACCCGCCGATCTTCAATCCCGGCGGACCCGCCGTGGCCTCACGCCGCGACTGGAAGGCGGCCGAGATCCCCGCTGCCAATGGCCACGCCACGGCCCGCGCCCTGGCCCGCATATACGGCGGCGCCGCCAATGGAGGCGAGATCGACGGCGTCCACGTGATAAACCCCGACACCCTCGCGCGCGGCGTCGGCGTGGAATCGAACGGCCCGGACGCCATTCTCCAGATTCCCACGAAGTTTGGGCTGGGCTGGGGCTTGATGGGCGAGGCGACGCCATTCGGAGCCGATCGTCGAGCCTTCGGTCATGGCGGAGCAGGCGGATCGCTCGGCATCGGCGACCTCGACGGCAGCATCGGCTTCGGCTACGTCATGAACCGCATGGGCGCAGACTCCGTCGGCGATCTCCGTGCCTTCACCCTGCTCGCCGCGGTCTACGAATCCCTGTAGGAGAAGACCATGACCACCCCAATCCACGGCTGGAACGACCCTCGCTTCGACGCGGTCCGCGACGCGTTCGCAAGCAACTTCGCCGAGCGCGGCGACGTCGGCGCAGCCGCCTGCGTCTACCTCAACGGCGAGCCCATCATTGACCTCTGGGGCGGCTGGTACGCGCCGGATCGGGAGCGCGAGTGGGACCGCAACACGCTCGTCAACGTCTACTCCTCGACCAAGGGGCTCGTCGCGTTCTGCGCTCACCGACTCGTTGAGGAGGGCAAGCTCGATCTCGACGCGCCGGTGGCCGAGTACTGGCCCGAGTTCGCCGCCGGCGGCAAACAGGACATTCCCGTCCGCTGGCTGCTCTGCCACAAGGCCGGCATGGCCGCCGTCAAGCGGGAGCTGGTTACCGAGGACATGTTCAACTGGGAGACCATGACCTCGGCCCTGGCCGAGCAGGAGCCCTGGTGGACGCCCGGCGAGAAGCACGGATACCACGCGATGACGTTCGGTTGGCTCGTGGGCGAGGTCATCCGCCGCATTGACGGCCGCTCCGTCGGCACATACTTCCGCGAAGAGTTCGCCGCTCCGCTCGGTCTCGACGCCCACATCGGCACCGGCCCCGAGTTCGACGCCCGAATCTCAACCGTGATTGAACCCGAGAACACCGCCGAGTTCCCGCCCACCAGCGACCTCTTCGGCGATCCCGACAGCGTCGGCATTGTCGCCGTGATCAACCCGCCCGTCTTCAATCCCGGCGGACCGGCCATGGCTTCGCGTCGAGACTGGCGAGCCGCCGAGATCCCCGCCGCCAACGGACACGCCACCGCGCGCGCACTCGCCCGCGTCTACGGCGCCGCGGCCAACGGCGGTGAGATCGACGGCGTCCACCTCCTCAATCCCGAGACCATCGAGCGAGGCATCGAAGAGCAGACCAATGGCCCAGACACCTGCATCGGCATCAATACCCGCTTCGGCCTCGGCTGGGCGCTGACCGGCGAGTCCACGCCCTGGGGTCCCAACCCGCGCGCCTTCGGCCACCCAGGCGCCGGCGGCTCCCTCGGCTACGCCGACCTCGACGCCAACATCGGCTTCGGCTACACCATGAACCAGATGGGCACCGAAGTCGCCCACGACCCCCGCGCCGGTGTCCTGATCGAGGCGCTGTACGCCTCGCTCTAGTCAGCCTCGCCTCTCTGCTTTGCTTTCGTAGAACTCATGAACTATTATCCGTGCAGGAGGCATCTTGCAGTATGCCAGATTGTGGTCGCGTCATTGAAGTTCTTTCAGATCGGTATGCCGGTCAGTGGCAACTCCAGGCATCGGTCAGCCCGGCTTCCATGCGCGACCACTTCGCCGCCCTGTTGAGGCGGGCACTGTCGGCGGAGATCAACGTTCAACTTGACACACAGCCTGGCACGATCCTGCTCGCGTCGAGCCGCCCCGAACCGTTTGAGTCGACCCGTGTGTTCCTGCAACTCCTCCGGGGCAGCGTGACCATCGACGACGACGCCCTCATGTCACATGCCTTGGGACTGCATTGGTTCGCTGACATCAAGGAACGCTCGCAACTGGGCGATCTGGTCGAGCAAGCCAAGGATTACGGCCGAGAGAATCCCTCCGATCCTGCAGCGGTTGAGCAGATCCAGAACGTAATGCTGGGTTGGTTCGCAAGGCACCCAATGACTCGATCCGTTGACGCGGTCGCAGCGATTCCGGGTACGCAACCCAAGGACTTCGACCTGCCCGCAGCGCTCGCCAATCACCTCAGCCGCAAGTTTGGGAAGCGACGCATATGGCTGCGCTCGCGAAATCGACGGCCCCAGAAGGGCCAGTCGGGCTCAACCTCGCCAAGCGCCAGGTCGCTTGGCGCCCTGATGAACGCCGACCGAGACGCCTTCGGGCGTCGCGTGCTGCTCGTCGATGATCTATACCGCAGCGGCAACACGATGATGGCCGGCGTGAGGACGCTTCGACGCGTCGGGGCGACGGCAGTGATCTGTCTCGCCCTCACCAAGACAGCCCGAGATTGCAATGGACTGCCGGCCAGTGTGGACAACTGGCCGGACGAGATACCTGAACCGTTCGATCTCGAAGACCGTGACTTACCCTCGTGCTGAGGCCCAGAACTATGACCACGTCAGAAACTACTGTGCCGTTCGCAGGCCCAGATTTCAGCAGTTTGGCCGTGCTCGGCCAGAGGGACCGGCTACATAGGCCCGGCATCGCCCTGTGCGGCTCACGGGCCGCTGGGGAGCGAGGGATTGCGTTTGCAAGGGCGGTCGGTTCGTACGCCGCGCAGGAAGACCTGTCTCTCGTAAGCGGCTACGCCAAAGGCGTTGACCTCGCCGGCCATGTGGCATGTGTCGAATCAGGCGGATACACGATCGCTGTACTTGCAGAGGGCATCGGTCAAGTTCGGCTTCGTCGCGAGCTGCAGGACTTCGACGATATTGAGCACCGTTTGATTGTGGTCTCAGAGTTCGAGGACAATGCACGTTGGACCGTCTGGCGAGCCATGAAGCGAAATGCAACCATTTGCGAACTTGGTCAAGTGCTCGTCGCAATTGACCCGGGCCAAAAGGGCGGCACGCTTGATGCAGTAAAGAAGGCCGTCAAGCGCAAGATGCCAGTGATCATCGCCTGGTCAGACGTGGACGCTGGCCGCGATCATCTAGCAAAGCTGGAACTCACCGGCGTGCCCATCGTGGAATCAGAGACCGAGCTTCTGAAGGCGTTGCAAGACGCACTACATCGCCAAGAGGACGCTAAACAGCCGGAGCAACTGCTGATGCCACTGCCGGCTGGTTCAGACTGAAGCCAGACCCTCCGCGATCACGCCGTCGTCCGCCAACCTCGTGATCTCGGAGGAGCTCATGCCCAGCAGTTCTCCCAGGACGTAGTGGTTGTCCTCGCCGTAGCAGGGGGCGCCTCGGTCGATTGGGCCTCCCATGAACGGCGGCGTCTCGCTCCACTTGACCGGCACTTCCTTGGTCGGCCAGGCGCCCATCTCCGAGTGCTCGACCTCGGTCAGCCAGTTCAGGTGGGATAGCTGCGGGTCGGCCTCGACGCGATCCTGGGCGTCCTGGCAGACGCCGGCGGCGACGCCGGCCTCTTGCAAGCGCTGCATCACGTCCCAGCGATCCTGCATTCGGGTCCAGTCGGTGATCCGCTCGTCCAGTTCGTCCTGGTGGGCGAGCCGATCGGCCAGCGTCTCAAAGCGTTCGGAGGCCGCCCACTCCGGATCGCCCATCACGCGGCGCAGCGACTGCCACTCGGACTCGTCGAAGCAGCCGAACGCGACCCAGCGGTCGCTGGACTCTACATCGTCGCGGCATCGGTACGCGCCGTGCGGCGCGGCCGGCTTGTAGGGCGACCGATTGCCGTAGCGCTGCCAGACCGTCCCGTTGGCCGACCACTCCAGCACTGAGGTGCCGTTCAGGTAGATGCCCGCGTCGACCTGCGACGAGTCGATCCACTGACCCCTGCCCGTGCGGTCGCGGTAGTACAGCGCAGCCATCATCGCGTTGGCCAGGTTGTAGGCGCCGAACCAGTCGAGGTAGCTGTAACCCCAGCCGGCGGGCGCGTACGGCTCGGGCAAGCCTGAGAGTTCCGACACACCGGCAAATGACGCGGCAATTGGCCCCACGGTCCGGTAGCGACCGTAAACGCCTACTTGTCCCATACCCGATTGCGAGAGGTAGATGATGTCGGGCTTGATCTCCTTCATCACCTCGTAGCCCAATCCCCAGCGCTCCATCACGCCGGGCGAGAAGCCCTCGGCCACGATGTCGGAGACGGCGACGAGTTGCTTGGCGATCTCCAGCCCGCGCGGATCGCGCAGATTGAGCGAGAGGCCGCGGTGCCCCGCATGGAAGTCGTTGAACTGACCCGAGCGGTTGATCGTCGAGTTGTCCATCGGCAGTGGTGCATCGCCGACGCCCAGGGCTTGCCGCGCTTCCTTGCCGCCCTGCGGGAACTGCGCCATGCCGACCCGCAGGTCCATGTTCTGGTGCCACTCAACCTTGATGTCCTCGGCCCCCAGCGCCGAGAGGAATCGCGGCGCTCCACCTGAGGCGAGCCACCAGGTGAAGTCGAGGATACGCACTCCCTCGAGCGGAAACGGCGTGCCCCAACGAGACAACGCCCCGCCGCCACCCGTCTCATCGGTCGAGTGGACAACCGGCGCAGGGAGAGAAGATGCCTGAGCGCTCGCCAACTCGGTGAGAATCTCGTCGTTGTGTTCACCCAGCAGCGGCGCGCGAGGTCCCACTTTCCACGACGTCTCCGACGAGACCCATTTGCTCGAGGTGTAGACGAACTCCGCCGTCACGCCGTCAACCTGGTGCTCGGGATGCTCAACCTTCGCGAAGCTGCCGCGCTCCCACCAGTGCGGATCGAGCGCGTTCTCGTGCGGCTTGCGCAGCGGTGCCCAGAGATGACCGAGGTCTTGCGCGTCGCGCCAGGGCACGTCCTCAAAGCGGAACTTGCGAATCAGCCGCTGCGATACCTCCTGCAGGTGCGCGGCGGTCTCTCCTCGAGACCTAGTGCCTGCGCCGCCCGCTTCCGGCGGCGTCTCCTTGAGATCGGCCGCCATGTCGTAGCGGTCGAGGAAGTCGATTAGCGATTGTGAGCGTCCGCGCGGCAGCGCCATGACCCAGCGGCCGTCTTTGGTCGGACCGATCATCGGCAGCGGCGAGACCACCTCGGCCGCGTGACGGCAGGTCTGGCGGAAGAACCGCGCCCGCCGGTAGACCCAGCTCATCAGGTCAAGCTCGGTGTTCTTGGCGACGGCGTCGTGGACGGCCGTGTGCAGCGTCTGCGCCCGACCCGAACGTCCGCGGTCGATCAGCGCGCCGATCGCGTTCATCACCGTCAGCTCGCCGGCGATGTGGTACGCCTGCCACATCTGCGGCGCAATCGGCGGCGTGTCGTACGTCCCGTCGGGTTGCGGATCGTAGCCGCAGTTCATCATCGGGCCGCCCAGCGCCAGGTGAACCAGGTCGGAGCCGCGATAGCCCGCCCATGGCCCCGTGTCGCCGAACGGCGTCATCCGGGCGATCACGATCTCAGCGTTGGCCTCGCGGACCGCATCCTCGTCGGGCCCGTGTTCGTCAATGTCACGCTTCGGACGGGCATCAAGGAACAGGTCGGCGGTCGCAAACAGCTCCAACAGCGTCGAGCGACCCTCAGCGGAAGTCAGATCCAGCGTCAACGACCGCTTGCCGATGTGATAATGCCACCAATACAGCGACCGCTCAGGCCCCGGCTCGTCCTCGTAGAACGGGCCAATCTGCCGAGTCGAGCAGCCCCCAGGCGGTTCAACCTTGATTACGTCCGCCCCCAGCCCGGCCAGCAACTTCCCCGCATAGGCCGACACTTCGTCGCCAATCTCAATCACGCGCAGGCCGTCAAGGAGGTGAGAGTCGGTGGTCATGAAGCTGTCCTGCGCTATTGAAATCTGGTTCGATGATATCGGCAACCCTGGCGTCGACTATCCGGCGTCGCCGAGCATCGACTCGACGGCGGGGCCGAGCTGGTAGCGAGTCGCCTTTCCGGTCCCGGTCCGTTCAACGAGACCGGCGTCCATGAGTGCGTTCAGGTCGGAGAATGCGGTCGGCTGGGCGCAGTCGGCAAGCTCGGCATATTGGGAACTGGATAGCCGGCCCAGTTCGAGGAGCGCATCGATCCCGATCACTCTGCGATCGTTGACCATTTCACCGAAGCCCGTGAGCAACGCGAGCCGACGGCGTTGAAACGCCTCAGCCCTGGCCTGAAGCTGGAGGACCGCGTCGGCAATCACGCGCGTGTGGAACCGTACAAACTCAGTCACATCGACGCGCTCCGAGTATGTCGAGCCCTGGGATGCCTGGAGCGCGTCATAGTACTCGCTGCGCCGACCGCGGATCACGCTGCTGAGCGAGATCATGCCATCGGCATCACGCTTGGTCAGCGCGAGGATGAGATCGGCCAGCAACCGCGCGGAGCGGCCGTTGCCGTCGGCGAACGGATGGATGCTCACGAATCCGAAGTGCGCCATCGCTGCCGCGATCTCCGGCGGCTCCTCCTCCATCCACTGCCGGATCTGCTGGACCAGACCATCCATGAGGTCGCCGACCCAGGCCGCCGGAGGACCGGTGTAGACGAACTGCCGCGTGGCGGTGTTGACGATCATTGCACCGCCTCGGCGAAATCGGCCTGCCCGCTCGGCGCCTCGACCCGGTAGACCATCCAGCAGAATCGTGTTGAACAGACGCAGCAGACCAACGTCGATCTGAATCGTGTCGTCTTCCGCCAGTTCCTGGACCAGGCGATGGGCGCGATCGGCGTTGCGAGCTTCCATTCGCTGCGCGTCCTGCGCCGTGCTGTCCAGGACCGCAAAACGCACCGCTTCAAGGTCAAGCGGATTGCCCTCGATTGAGACCGAGCCGTGCGCGCTACGAGTTCGGGCGTGGCGACGAAAGTAGTCTTCGAATCCAGAGAGGACAGCGTTTCGCGCGAGCTCTCGTTGTTGCTCGATGAGTGCGAGGTGTTGGCTCGTCACCTCGTCGTCCGGCCGGACCAGGGTCAAGTACATCGGCATTTGCGCATTCACCTAGTGCATTTTCGAGAATGCACTTAGCATATGCGCAAATGCGCGTACACGTCCGGTCCAGCCTTGTCCAGAGGCAGAGCTACGCCCGAGGCAAGCCGAGGCCTCTGGTTGCGATCACGTTGCGCTGAACCTCGGAGGTACCTCCGCGGATCGTGGCGGGGACCATGCCGACGTAGTTGCGCGTGAAGGTGCTCGCGGGAGGCGCGTCGCTCCAGTGCTGGGCGTGGAGACCGAAGACCTTCGTCGCAGTCAGCGCCAGCCGCTGACTCAACTCAGAAGCGAACAGCTTGGCCGTCGAGGCTTCGTAGTTCGGCACCAACCCGGCGGACTGCATCGAGATGATGCGGAAACTGAACTGGTACAGCGTCTCGGTCTCGACGTAGCGGTCGACAATCTCCTGGCGCAGCTCGGGCGTGACCCGATCGCGCGCGCCCTGATCGTTGTGCTGGATGTGCGTGATCAGTTGACGCAACTGGCGCCGCGCCGCGACTGCGCCGCCGATGTTCGAGCGTTCGAAGTCGAGCAGTGTCATCCCGACGTACCAACCGCGATTGAGCTCGCCGACCAGGTTGCTGGCCGGAATTCGGACATCCTCGAAAAAGACCTCGTTGAAGTAGTGGTCGCCGTTGATGTTGATCAGCGGCCGGACCGTGATGCCGGGCGTCTTGATGTCGTCGATCATGACGAACGAGATACCGCGATGCTTGGGTGCGTCGGGATCGGTGCGGACCAGCGCAAACATTGCGTCCGCTGTGTGCGCGGCCGAGGTCCAGATTTTCTGACCGTTGATGATGAAGTCGTCGCCGTCGCGAACGGCGCGCGTCGTCAGCGATGCCAGGTCGGAGCCCGAGCCGGGCTCGCTGTAGCCCTGCGCCCAGGTCACTTCTCCGCCGAGGATTGGCGGCAGGTACTTGTCCTTCTGCTCGTCGGAGCCATGGACAATCAGGGTCGGTCCGAGCATGTTGACGCCCGATCCGCCGACGCCCGGCGCGCCGGCCTCGGCCAGTTCCTGGTTGAAGATGAACTGCTCCATCGCCGACAGCCCGCCGCCGCCGTACTCGGTCGGCCAGTGCGGGGCGACCCAATGCCGCTCGGCGAGCGCGCCGTGCCAATCGATCGCGGCGCCCAGCGCATGCGGATCATCGGACTTGCGGTCGTTCTCCCAGGCTCGTTCGGGCATGGCGCCGCGCGCGGCGAAGTCCTTGTACCTCTGAGGCAGACGCTCGTCGATCAGCGTCGACACCTCATTGCGAAATGCAGCCTGTTCAGGGGAATCGCGCCAATCCATGGTTGCCTCCGATTGCAGTAACTCGCCGTCCCGCCAAGCATCACCCATTCTATGTGCGGAGCAACCGGACAGAGAGCGGTGCGGTCGCTCCGTCCTCCTCTGGAGACCTGCGCGTAAACCGCTGGGGCCCTACTCCCTCTCCCTCTGGGAGAAGCCTGCCCCTGCGAAGGCAGGGGGGCCGGGGTGAGGGTCCGGCGCGGCGTTCACTATCTGATCGTTGCGATTCCTCGGGGCAACGGAGGGCCCTCACCCTAACCCTCTCCCGCCGGGAGAGGGGACCGGAATGGGATTACGCGCGGGTCTCTTCCGCGAAAGGGGGATCAGACGAACCAGCAGCACGACAGAGCCGACGGGCGAGGGGAAGCAGCCCTACAGCCCCGGCACGGCCAGGGCGACGGCGGCCTGGATCTCGTCGAGGGTTCGGTTGACGCTCATGCCGATCAGGTCCATGCGGGCGAGCTGCTCGACTCGCGCCTCAACGCGGTCGAGGTACTCGCGCGGCAGGAGGAGTTCGAGTAGGCGGCTGGCTCGGGCGAGACCGATCAGGGCGACGATCTCGGGGTCGGGAATCTCGTCCGAGAGCAGCACGTCGATGAGCTTTCGCTGAACGTCGCGCACGACCTGCGGGTCGGTGGGCGGGAACTTCTCCGACTTGAGCACGATCAGACGCCGGCCGGCCTCTCGGTGGATGATGTTTCGCTCGGACAGGTCCTCGATGATCTGTTGTCGCAGCACCAGCGAATAGCGGGCGATCTCGGAGATCCAGTAGGAAATCGGTTGGTTCGGCGGACCGGAGTTGATCTGGTGAAGGACGCTGTCGAGCAGGGGGTTACCGGTCGCATCGGCCGAGATGATGAAGAGCCGGTTCGGGTCGGTGTCGATCCGCCCCAGGAACGACAGGTCGAGCAACGACGCGCCGGCAATGGCGTAGTCCAGCCGGCCGTCATACGGTCGTTCGAGTACGCCGTCTTCACCGAGGCCCAACAGCACAATCTGGTCGCTGATTGAAAGTTCAGTCACGAGTCGGACCTTTCTGCTTGTTTGCGGGCTCAGGACCGGCTTCGCAGGTTCGTTGTTTCGATACTTGCTGGTCTTGGCACGATTCTACTCGACTATCTCGATCGGCTATCCGCGAGTCTGAGGAGCAAGCGTCACAGCCACAGCTCGCGCGGATGCGGTCAGTGCGCCTAACGCTGGTCGATCAGCGGTTGCAGCCGCTCGTTGCGTTCCATGCTCGCCTGCATGTGACGCGCGCGCTCCTGGCCGATATCTGACTCCGGGTCCTCAGCCAACCGGCCGCCGAGCGAGTTGCGGATGCCGCCGTCCATGAGCAGATAGCTGCCAGTCATGAATTCGGCGTCAGGGCCGGCGAGGAAGGCGATTAGGCCCGCGATGTCGGACGGGCGGCCTTCGCGACCGAGCGGCGTTGAGGCTTCCAGCGCCGTGCGAATCGGGCCGCCATCGTCGCCGGCGAGACCGTGGGCCAGCGGCGTGTCGATCACACCGGGTCCGATCGCGTTGATGTTGATGCCATGCGGTCCCAGGTCGGCGGCCCAGCCACGGACCATCATTGCAACGCCTGCTTTGGTCGCCGAGTAGCTCCACATCAGCGCGTTGGTGTTGAGCGCGGCCAGCGAGGAGATGCAGACGATCCGTCCGCCGTTGCCGGCGGCGACCATCCGCTGCGCCGCCGCTTGCACGGTCAGAAACACACCGGTCAGGTTGATGTCGAGCTGGTCCTGCCAGTCCTTGAGTTCCATCTCGAGCACCGAGCCGCCGCGCCCAATGCCGGCGTTGGCGACGGCGATGTCGAGGCCGCCCAGCTCGTCCACACAGGCGTCGGCGGCGCTCTGGATTTGCTCCTTCGAGGCCACGTTGCAGCGCACCACGTGGGCCGATCGGCCAAACTCGCGGACCATTGACGCGGTTTCCTCTGCGCCGTCCATGTCGATCTCGGCAATGCAGACGTCCGCGCCGTCGCGGGCCAACCGCACCGCGGTACCGCGTCCGATGCCGCTGCCCGAACCGGTGATGAATGCGACCTTGCCCGATAGATCGGCCATTGAGCCCTCCAATGCTGTGCTGCTGCGTATCGGATTAGAAGGTAACGAAACGAAACGTTGTCCGACGCTCAGACCAGGTCCAGATTGTCCGAGCGTTCCACCCCGACGTCGGGGGGCTCCGGCGCGTCGACCGGAGACTTGTTCATTCGTTCGTTCGTTCCCGTCGGAGACAGCAGGCTGCACAACCCGCTGCCGAAGGCATAAGTGGCCAAGAGCAGAGAGGTCAGCGCCAGACCGCTGATCAGCGCCATCCAGGGGGCGGAGATGATCCATCCCCGGCTAAGGGCGATCAGGAAGCCCCAGCCGCCTGGCGTCTGCCCGAGTCCGAGGAAGCTCAGTGCGGCCTCGCACAGCAAGGCGAGGATCATGACGTCGCGGAACACGCGGATCAGCGGCGGCGCCAAAGTTCGGACATTCCACAGCCTAGAGCGATTCGGCGCAATGCTTGAATCCTCCTCGACCAGTTCTCGCCAGACCAGCGGCAACGCGACTGCGGCCAGCGGCAGCGCCAGCGCCCAGGTGCTCGGCGCGTGACCAAGCAGCACCAACAGCAGTAGGGCCAGCGGCGGCAAGGCAGCCAGCCCATCCAGCAAACTCTTGATCACGGAGCGCGCAGCGGGGCCGGCTCGCGTCGATGCCGTGAACATACCGACCGACGCAACGATTAGACCGCCGGCAACTCCGATCAGCGAAGCCAGGAATCCAATCAACCAGCCTTGCCAGGCCGAGTCGGCGACCGCCGCGTAGGTATCGTGTCCCGCTCGATCGGTGCCAAACCAGTGATTCCAGGACGGAGGCTTCAGCGCCGCGGACATCAGCGGCCGGTTGTTGTCGCGGATCAATCCCGTGTCCGCCTCGCGGAAGACCCCGTCCACAACCTCAAGCCATGGCTGCCGGCCCGCTGTGAGCTGCGGAATCAGCGCCTCGTCATTGACCAGCGGCTGGATGAAGTCCTGGATCAGGTCTTGAGCGTCCGCGGCATCGGCGAGTCCGCCGTAGACCTCGGGATCGCCGAGCAGCTCGCCCAACTTTTGCCTGGAGAGATCCGACGGCGCGCCGTCCAGCGCCAACGAGGCGCGGTAATAGACAAAGTCCGGATTCAGTTCCTGAAACACGGTCGAGCGGTCGTACCGAGCGACGCCCAACCAGCCGCCCCCGGAACCGATCGCGCCAATCGCTATCACCGACCAGAAGAGCAGCACGATCAGACCCAGCGAACCGATTGGCTCGCGGCGCGCAAGCAGCCAGCATCGGCGCAGTCCTGCCTTCATGCCGTCCGCTCCCGTCTCTCAAGCAGTGCGCGGGCGCCGTCGAGCATGAGGAAGGACCAGACCAGGAACAGTGCCGTAATCGCCACGATGGCAACGACGACCGGCTGGTCGGCCTGATAGATTCGCTGAATCAGAAGCAGACCCAAGCCCTGCAGGTTGAACATCACCTCCAGCACCAGATTCAGTCCGATCATCGCCGGCAGATACACGCGCAACGGGTCGATCACGGCCTGAATTGTCGATGTGCGCCGCCCGGCGCCGTCACCAGCCTTAACTCGCCGACGGATCGAGATCGCGACCAACCCCGCCAGGAGCAATCCGCCCGACAGTGCGGGAATGCTGTACAGCGCGAAGAACTGCGATGGCGAGTCGGAGATGTTGCGCGCGTCGGGATCGGTGAGTGGAATGCTCCACACCCCTCCCTCGAACAGTCCGTCGGGTGTCACCGCGGCGATCAGGAGCAAGGCGAGCCAGAACGAGGGCGCAGCGATCGCCAACGCTGAGAGCAACCGTCCGAGTCGGGCGGTCCGAGACCCGCGGAGTCCCGAGGCCAGCAGCCCGAGCGGTACCCCGATTGCGAGCGCCACGATCAGCGCAAAGAGATTGAGCTGCACGGTGCCGGCAAGCCGTCCTGCGACAATGCCAAGCGCGCTCTCCTGAGACTGGAACGATGTGTCGAAGTCGAATCGGACTGCGTCCCAGAGGAAGGTCGCGTACTGCCGGCCGACCGAACGATCGATCCCCAGGCGATGGCGGATGTTGGCTTCCGTCATCGCGCTGAGCGGCAGGACGATCCGGTCTCCGTGCTGCAGGACCGAGTCGGCGCGCAGGCGGCCGTGCGGGTTGCCTGCGCTCCCGCGAGGATTGACCTCCAGGATGTCCTCGACCGTGATCCGCCTGACCCGCGCAAACTCCGCGACGCTGATCCCCCGGTGCAGCGTCAGCGTCGCGCCTGCCGGCGCGTACTCGTGCCCGCGGAACGAGGGGAAGGCAATCTCGGGATTGCGGGATTTCAGCAGCTCGATTCCCTCGGCGGCGTCTTCCGGCAGGACCAACCGATTCCAGACGACCAGTTCGTCCAGCAACTCGCCGTCGAGCAGCACAATCACCGTGCTTCGCGAAAGCGGTTGCCTGGGGTCGATCTGGGGATTGAGCGAGGACAGATGGGTGAGGCTCAGTCCCTCATTTTCGGCGATCTCGGGCAGTGTCGATCCGGCTCGATAGGACTTCGTCGTTGCTCCGACCCCGACTTCACCGACTACCTCCTCAAGCCGTTGTCCGGCACCCTGGTTCTCCAGGTTCGACAGCTTGGCAACCAGGAATTCGCCGGGCGCGCCGACGAACAGCAGAAAGATGATCGAGAGCGCCACCCAGAGCGAGACCAGCGCCAGTCCGAGCCGCAATGTGAGCGTTCGCCGGAGCGCAGAAGTCAGCCTCATGCGCAGAGGCTATCGACTGCCTCGCAGACGCGGATCGAGGACGTCGCGCAGCGCGTCGCCGAGCACGTTGAAGCCGAACACCAGCGATGTCAGGGCCAGCCCCGCCCACAGGGATGTCCAGGGCGAATAGACGATGAACTGTCGTCCGTCGGCGATCATCTTGCCCCAGGACACATCGAGCGTGCCCAGTCCGAGGAAGCTGAGCGCCGCCTCGGCGAGGATGAACGCGCCGATGGTGATCGAGAAGATCACGATCAGCGGCGCGAAGATGTTGGGCAGGATGTGGAATCCCATGATGCGGGACGAGTTGGCGCCAATGGTGCGGGCTGCCTCGACGTACGGCATCTCACGAATTTGGATCACGCTGCCGCGCACAATCCGGTTGGTAGGCGCGATGCCCAGCACCGAGAGCGACAGCGTTACCCACAGCGCCGAAGGGTCGGTGATCGACGCGATCAACAGCAGGAACGCGATTGGCGGGAAGCTCTGAACGGCGTCGAGGATGCGGTTGATGACCAGGTCGATCGATCCGCCGAACGATCCGGAAACAAGCCCGGTCGCCGTACCGGCGACCACGCCGATCAGCGTGGCGAAGAATCCGATGTACAGCGACAGCCGCGCGCCCTCGGTGACTCGCGAGAAGAGGTCGTGCCCCGCGCGGTCGGTGCCAAACCAGTGCTGGCCGGATGGTCCCAGGAGCGAGGCGGTAATCAGCGGATTATCGGTTCCGGCGGCGAACAAGCTGTCGACATCGACGATCGTGCCGTCTTGGATCTCAATCTGCTCTTCTTCGACCAGCGTGTCGAGTAGTGTTCCGTCTTCGACCTGCGACATCGCGTAGTCGACCATCTCGCCCTGAACATTCACGTTGGCTGCAGGTTGGCCAAAGATGTCAGGGTCGCTGACGATTGTGCGAAGCTCCGAGGCGGAAGCATCGGCCGAGACGCCGTCGAGCACGTCGGCGAGCCTATCGTGGGCGTACTTGACGGAAGCGATCTCGAAGACGCTGCGCGAATCGTAGCGCCCGATGCCCATCCAGCCGCCGCCGTCGCCGACGGTGCCGACGGCGATCACGCTCCAGACCACCACGATGATCACGCCGGCCGCGCCGAGGCGCTTGTTGACCATGAAGCTGCGGAACGCGCCGAGCGCGCGTCGGATGCCCGTCGCCTGATCGACGCGCAACCCCTCGGACGCGGCAAACTCGTCAAGTTGCTCAGTGACGCCGGGTTGCTCGCTCATGATCTGCTCGGTTGCCTGACGTTCTGTTAGGTGTAGCGGATGCGTGGGTCGATCAGCGCGTAGCTGATGTCGATCACGATGTTGACGATGATCACGAACAGCGCCAGGAAGAAGACCGCCGTCTGGATCACGGGGATATCGGCCTGGTAGAGCCGCTGTAGCAGCATCAGTCCGACGCCGGGAATATTGAACAGCACCTCGAGGATGATGTTGCCGCCGACCAGGGCCGCAAGCTGTAGACCGAACACGCTGAGCACCGGCACGAGCGCATTGCGCAGCGCGTGCCGGCGGATCACCGCACGCTCGCGCAGACCCTTCGACCAGGCCGTGCGCACGTAGTCCTGGCGCAGGACCTCAAGCAACTCGGAGCGGGTGATGCGCATCAGTCCCGCTCCGGCGGCGATTCCGCCGGCCACCGCAGGGATCGTGTAGAGCGCAAAGAATCCTTCAACCGAAGTGAAGATACTGCGCGCATTCTCGTCGGTGAGTGGGATCGACCACATCCCTCCTTCGAAGATGCCTCCAGGCGATACGACGAAGATCAGCATCGTCGCGATCCAGAACGAGGGCGCGGCCAGCGCCAGAATTGCGAATCCGCGCAGTCCGTAGTCGAGCGCCTGGTCCTGCCGCATCGCCGACAGGATGCCGACCGGCAACGCCACGACCACGGCCACGATCAGCGCGTATGCGTTCAAGTGCAACGTGCGCGGCAACGAGCGCAGGAAAATGTCCATGGACGGCTCGTTGGTTTGGAACGACGGTCGGAACTGGAACCGGATCGTGTCCCACAGGTACTCGATGTACTGCTGGCCCAGCGGTCTGTCGATACCGAGCTGATTCTTGATGCTCGCCTCGGTGATTTCGCGAGTCGGCGAAATGAAGAGGTCGCCGGGATAGAGCGGCGTATCGACCGTCAACGAGCCGTCCTCGTTGGCGGGCGTCCCCTGCTGGTTGACATTCATGTAGTCCTCGGGAGCGACACGGTTGACCCTGGCGAGTTCGCGCAAGGTCGTGCTCTCGCGCAGGGTCAAGGTGACACCGGCGGGCGCAACTGGTTGACCGCCGAAAGTGGCGAACGCCACGTCGGGGTTGCGTTCCTGCAACAGCGCGATGCCCGCTTCGTTCTCTTCGGGCAGCGAGAGCCGCGAAGTCCGCGCAATCGACGACAGTAGCTGTCCATCGATCACAACGATCGTCGAACCGGGCCGCAACTCGGAGCCTGCTTCGAGGTTCGGGTTGACGGCGAGAATGTCGTCGACTCCGGCTCCATACTGCTCCGCAACGGAGGCGATGGTGTCGCCGCCGACCACGCGGTGCAGGGTGCGTTCGACCTCAATTTCGCCGACGATCTCCGCTTCGATCTTGGTCGCGCCGGAGGCTTCCAGGTTGGACAGCTTGATCGTCACGTAGTCGCCCGGCAGCGCGTTGAGCACCAGGAAGAGGATCGAGATCACCAGCCACAACGTGGGGATCACCAGCAGGAATCGTCGGACCAGGTACTTCTGCATGTGATTCCGTCACTCCTGCCGGGGCAGGAAGCTGCTAGGAAATCTGGCCTCGCTTCACGACATCGTGACGACATCATGCGCCGAGGATTTCGTCGCGGCTTCCGCTCCCTATTGGAGCGGAAGCCGCGCGTTGGTCGTTCCAACAAGCGCTACGACTAGGCCGAGTACTCGGGGTGAGAGGTGTCCATCCAGGCGGTGTCGAAGTTGTGGGAGTCGTGCGCGAACTGCCAGGTGTCGTCCGGGCGGTTGACGTACGGCCACCAGATCGTCGGGGCGATGCCGTTCATCACACCGAACCAACCGAAGATGCCGTCGAGACCGTGCTCTTCGTCGACGCCCAGGCCGATGCGCTGCACCTTGAGCGCCATGTCGCGGCGCTGCTCGGTGTCGAGCGTGACCGACATCTCGTCCACGATGTCCTCGGTCGGAGCGTAGTCGTACTGGGTCAGGTTGGATGCGCCGCCAACCTTCAGCGACAGCGTGAACTGCGCCGTCGGGTCGAGGTCGGCAGGCGGGTTGGTCCAGGTCGGCGCACGACCGGGGAAGGTCTGGTTGTCGTAGCGGTCCTGCATCACCGTGTAGGGCTGGATGTCCAGCTCGACGTTGATGCCGGTCGCCTCGGCGTACATGTTGCGCGTGGTCTCGGTGATACCCGGGTAGGTCTGCTCCCAGAGGTCCGGGATGTAGATCGTGACCGTGCGGTCGGTGTCGAACCCGGAGGCGGCGATCAACTCGCGGCACAGCGCGATGTCTTCGTCGCGGTTGAGGCGGAAGCCCGGGATCGTTCGCAGTTCCTCGGGTGGGATCGTCCAGTAGGTCGAGAACCAGGGGCAGAAGTGCGTCGCCGACGGCTTGGCCGCTCCCAGGTAGACCGCATCGATCAACAGGTCGCGGTCGACCGCAACCTGCATCGCGTAAGCGAAGCGGCGGTCGAGATACGGGTTGCCCAGTCCGTCCGAGCCTTCCCAACCGGGCTGGTAGGTGCCCATCACGGTGACAATGGTGAACCCGAACGCGCCTTCGCGGACCTCGTGGTCGGGGAAGTCGCCGGTCAGCTCTTCAACCTGCACCGCCGACAGCGGGAATCCGCCAATGTCGATGCCCTTGCCTCGGTAGGCGGCGTCGACGGCGGTCGCGTCGGTCAGGTTGACGAACTCGACGGCGTCCATGTACGGCAACTGGCTGCCGTCGGCGTCGTTCTTCCAGTAGTTGGGGTTGCGCTCGAGGTAGATGCCGATGTCGGGGTCGTACGACTGCGGGATGTACGGTCCGGTGCCGGACGAGAGCGAGACGTTGGCGGTCTCGTCGCGCCAGCGGGTACCGAACTCCTGGATGCCCTCGGGCGAGGTGATCCATGAGAAGGGCCGCAGGATGGTCCCGCCGAGATAGGTCGCGTCGGGGCCGTCGGTGCGGGCGATGAACGTGGCCTCGTCCACTGCTTCGTGAAAAGCGGTCTTCTTGAAGGCGTCCTGGCCGCGGAAACGCGCGTCCGGATTGCCTTCGGCGTCGAGCGCCGCGATCTGGCGGTCGAAGTTTTCCACGATGTCGCTGGCGGTAACCTCACGGCCGCCCTCAGTTGGATACTGGTCCCAGTAGCGGGCGCCCTGGTCGACGCTAAAGATGTACGTCTCAGCGTCGGGCAGCTCGGGCAAGGAGGTGATGTCCTCCTCCATGATCCCGCCTTCCTTCGAGGCCCAGCGGATCATGTAGTTCATGTAGAACCCCATCCAGTACTGGGTGGGGCCGAACACGCCGCGGTGCGGGTCGAAGAAGTCGTGGGTCGCCGCAGGGGTCGAGAAGCGCAGGGTGCCGCCGTAGCGGTCGCCGCCGGCCGCCTGCACCTGCTGGGCGGCTTGCTGCTGCTCCTGATCTTCCTGCTGCGTGGCGGCGGCAGCCTGCTGCTCGGCCTGCTGGTCGTCCTGCTGCATGGCCTGTTGCTGCTGCTGCATGGCCTGCTGCTGTTGCTGCATCGCCTGCTGCTGCTGTTGCTGCTGGGGCTGCGACTGCGCGACGGACTGGCCGTCGTCGTCGTCATCGCCGCAGCCGACCAGGGCCAGACCAGCGGCGCCGACGCCGGCTCGACCGGACGCGCGAAGCAGCGCGCGCCTGCTCATCCGGTTGCGCTTCATGCGCTGCCAATAGTTGCGTTCACTCATGGATGCTCGCTCCTTCTCGCGGCGCATCTACCCGCGCCGCATGTCCCAGCAGTCTAGCGCAATGCGCCGCACGTCATAGCAGCGCCTATCCCGTCGCTGGTGACCAGCAGGTAAATCAAGCAAGGCAAGCCCCCTCTCACTCTGGAGAGTCGCTCGTAATCCCCTTCCGGTCCCCTCTCCCGGCGGGAGAAGCCTGCCCCGTGCTTGACACGGGGGGTTAGGGTGAGGGCCCTCCGTAGCACTGAGAATCTCTATGACCAGATAGAGGACACCCGCCGGACCCTCACCCCAGCCCTCTCCCAGAGGGAGAGGGGGTAAGCCCCCAGAGGTTCACTCGCAAGTCTCCTCTGGGAGGAGCCCGCTCCCGCGGGGAGAGGAGACCGCAGGGGAAGCACTCGCAGGTCGCGGGAACGAGGAAGGTCTGAGCCGGCGCTGCTGTTCCTAGCGACTGCCTCGCAGGCGGGGATCGAACACGTCTCGCAGGGCGTCTCCGAGGACATTGAAGCCGAAGACGAGGCTGGTCAGGGCGAGACCGGCGAACAGCGAGGTCCACGGCGACTGGACGATGAACTGGCGTCCGTCGGCGATCATCTTGCCCCAGGAGACATCGAGCGTGCCCAGTCCGAGGAAGCTGAGCGCCGCCTCGGCGAGGATGAACGCGCCGATAGTGATCGAGAAGATTACGATCAGCGGCGCCACGATGTTGGGCAGGATGTGCAACAGCATGATCCGCGCGTTGGTCGCGCCGAGCGTCCGCGCCGCTTCGACGAACGGCATCTCGCGCAGCGCGATCACCGCGCCACGCACGATCCGCTGGACCGGCGCGACGGCGAGCACCGAGAGCGCCAGCGTCACCCAGAGTGCCGACGGCTCGGTGACCGAGCGCAGCAGCAGCAACAACACGATCGGCGGGAAGGAGAGCAGCGCGTCGACCAGACGGCTAATCGCGAGGTCGATGTTGCCGCCCAGACCGCCGGCGATCAGGCCGATCGCCGTGCCGGCCACGACGCCGATCAACGTGGCGAAGAAGCCGATGTAGAGCGACAGCCGGGCGCCCTCGGTCACGCGCGAGAACAGATCATGTCCGGCGCGGTCGGTGCCGAACCAGTGTTTACCGGATGGACCCTGCAGCGAGGATGTCGTCAGCGGCGTGTTGGTGCCGGTCGCGAGCAGATCGTCGACATCGACGATTACGCCGTCGCGAATCTCGATCTGGGCTGGATCAATCTCCTGCAAATGGGCGAGCAGCGTGCCGCCGGCGATCAGGCCCTCGACGTACTCCAACATGTCGTCGAGTACGCCGGACTCGGCTGCCAGCTCGCCGTAGACATCCGGTTCGAGCAACAGTTCGCGCATGTCCGCCGCCGAAATATCGGCCGACAGGCCGTCGAGTTCGTTGGCGAGCTTGTCGTCGACGAAGCTCTCGTTGGCAATCTTGAACACGTCCTGCGAGTCGTAGCGGCCCAGACCCAGCCAGCCGCCGCCGGAACCAACCGTTCCGATGGCGATGACCGACCAGACCACGACCAGGGTGAGGCCGGCCGCGCCGAGGGGCTTGGTCTTGAAGAACGAGACCAGCGCTTTGCCCAGCATCGAGAGCGTGGACCGCTCTTCAATGCGCAGGCCCTGCGCCTGGGCAAACTCTTCCAACTCCTGAGAGGTCGTTTGACGAGCGTCGCTCATGGTGCGTCTCCTCAGCCAACCTGGTTAGGTGTAGCGAATACGCGGGTCGACCACCGCGTAGGCAATGTCGATGACGATGTTGACGATGATGATGAACAACGCGAAGAAGAACACCATCGTCTGCACGACCGGCAAATCGGCCTGGTTGATCCGCTGGATCAGCAGCAGTCCGATACCGGGGATGTTGAACAGCAACTCGAGGATGATGTTGCCGCCCAACAGCGCCGCGACTTGCAGGCCGAGCACACTCATCACGTTGACCAGCGCATTACGCATCGCGTGACGACGAATCACGGTGCGCTCGCGCAACCCTTTCGACCAGGCGGTGCGGACATAGTCCTGACGCAGCACCTCCAGCAACTCGGAGCGCGTGATCCGCATCAACCCGGCCCCAGCCGCGATGCCGCCGGCAACGGCCGGAATCGAGTACAGGGCTAATGCTCCCGTGAACGAGGTGAAGACGGATCTCGCCTCCTCCGAGGTCAACGGGATCGACCAGATGCCGGCCTCGGAAATCCCTCCGGGCGTGACCACGAAGATCATCATCGTTGCGATCCAGAACGAGGGCGCGGCGAGCGCCAGGATGGCGAAGCCGCGTAGCGCGTAGTCGAGCGGTCGGTCCTGCCGCATCGCCGAGAGAATCCCGACCGGGATCGCGATCACCAACGCGACGACCAGCGCGTAGATGTTCAGGTGCAATGTGCGAGGCAGCGCTCGCAGGAAAATGTCCAGCGATCCTTCCTGGGTCTGGAACGATGGACGGAATTTGAGCCGCACCGTCTCCCAGAGGAAGTCGATGTACTGCTGACCGAGCGGTTTATCGATCCCCAATCGGTTGCGGATGTTGGCCTCGGTGATCTTGGTCGTCGGCGTGACGATCTTGTCCGAGGGCACATGGATCTGCGCTCCCGCTTCGAGCGGCGCCGCCGCATCGATCCCGCGGTTCGCCATGGTGAGTTCGTCGACTTGACGCCCATACGCCGCAGCAATGTCCTCAAGCGTGTCGCCCTCATCGGCCACGACCAGCGAGGTGGGTATCAACTGCGTTTGCGCGGTCAGTTCACCGTCCGGATTGCTGGCGCTACCGGTCGGATTGACCGCCAGGATGTCGCTCGCATCAATCCGGTTGACGTGCGCCAGTTCCTCCAACGTCAGGCTGTCGCGAATCGTCAGGATCGTGCCCACTTCCGCAAAGGGCTTGCCCTGATGGAGCGGGAAGTTGATCTCCGGGTTGCGGTCAATCAGGAGTTGGACTCCCGTCTCCGCTTCTTCAGGCAGTGACACCTTTTGCGACACCGCCACCTGTTGCAGCAGCGTGCCGGGGATGATGACGATCCTGGCGCCAGGCCGTAAATCCTCCGACGTATCGAGGTCGGGATTTTGCGCGAGCAACTCCGACACGGTCGTCTCGTTGGACAGCGCAATCGATTCCAGCGTGTCGCCGGTGATCACGCGATGGGTCGTGTCCTCGACCTCGATATAGCCGATGATTTCCGACTCGCGCTGCTCGGCGCCCTGGTTCTCCAGGTTTGAGAGCTTGCGCGTGACGAAGTCGCCGGGCAAGGCCCGCAAGGCCAGGAACAGCAGCGAGACGACCAACCAAATCGTCGGGATCACTAGGATCAAGCGTTGGATGAGATATCGCTGCATCGCTGCTCCTGATCAATCGAGCCTTGCCGTCGGTCGCAACCTGGCTCAGGCGGGGTAGTCGGGGTGGTCGGTGTCGATCCAGGACTCGTCGTAGCGGTGCGACGCGTGAGCGAACTGCAACGTGTCCTCGCCGTGGTGGATGTACGGCCACCAGAGCACCGGCGAGATCCCGTTCATCACGCCCGGGCTGTTGGCGATGCCGTCGAGGCCATGATCGGGGTGCGTACCGAGCAGAATGCGCTGCGCCTCGTGCGCCATTTGCTGGCGCTCTTCGATGTCGAGGGTGACCTGCATCGTTTGGGCGATCTCAGTCAAGCGTGGATGCTCGTAGTTGAGGTTGTTGGTCGAACCGCCCGGCACGTAGTTGTTGTTGTACGACGTGGTCGGATCGAGATCAGACGGGGGATTGGTCCATTGCGGACCCTGACCCGGATAGGTGCCCTCGATCCAGCGCTGCAGAATGACCGTGTAGGGCTGCACATCGAAGTTGACTTCGAGGTCGAGCGCCTCGCGGTACATGCCGACTTCGGTCTCGAGGATGCCCGGGTAGGTGCCTTCCCAGATGTCGGGGGCAATCAGCGTCAGGCCGCGCGAGCGGTCGTAGCCGGTCGCGTCGAACAGCGCGCGCGCTTCGGCGATGTCGGCGGCGCGGTCGGGGCGGAAGCCCGGCGTTGACAGCAATTCCTCCTCCGGAATCGCCCAGAATCCGTTGTACCACGGCGTCTCGCCCATGCCCGAGGGCTTCCCTGAGCTGAGGTAGACCGCGTCGATCATCAGGTAGCGGTCGACCGCCACGTGCATCGCTTGCGTGAAGCGGCGATCGATCCACGGATTGCCGAGTCCATCCTCGCCGGGGAAGTCCGGGTTGAAGTTGGCGCCGCCGGTGATGATCGTGAAGCCGAACGCCACCTCGCCATGGTTGTGCTCGGGGAAGTCGTTCAGGATCGCGTCGGCCTGCACGGTCGACAACGGGAAGCGGCCGTTGCCGATGTCCCGCGTGCGGTACGCCGCCTCGACCGCCGTTGCGTCCGTCAGGTTCGACAACGTCACGGTGTCGTAGTACGGCAGCGGCAGCCCGTCGACGCCCATCTTCCAGTAGTTGTCGTTGCGGATCATGTCGATCCCGATGTCGGGATCAAACGACTGCGGGATGAACATTCCCGTGCCTGAAGACAGCTCGACGTTGGCCGCTTCGTCGCGCCAGCGGTCGCCGTACTCCAGGATCGCTTCCGGGCTGGTGATCCAACTGAAGGGGCGCAGCGGTACGCCCATCCAGGTCGCGTCGGGACCGGCGGTCCTGGCGACCCAGGTCGTCTCGTCGGGCACATCCATCGACGCCGTCTTCTGGAACGACGATGCGCCCAGGAACGTACCATCCTCGGCTCCGGTTGCGTCCACGGCGTCGATCTGACGCTGGAAGTTGACGCGGATGTCCTCAGCGGTCACGTCGCGGCCGCCCTCGGTCGGGTACTGATCCCAGAACCGCGCGCCCTGGTCGATGCGGAAGATGTAGGTCTCTTCGTCGGGAATCTCGGGCAACGAGGCGACATCCGCCTCCATCACGCCCTGCTCCTTGTTGCGCCAACGGATCAAGTAGTTCATGTAGAACCCCATCCAGAACTGGGTGGGGCCGAACACCGCGCGGTGCGGGTCGAAGTAGTCGTGCGTGGCGGCGGGAGTGGAGAAACGCAGGTCGCCGCCGCGCTTGATCAGCTGAACGGCGTCCTGCTGCGCTTGCGCGTCGTCGTCTTCCTGCTGGGCGGCCTGTTGGGCTGTCTGCTCGGCGTCCGACTGCTGGTCGGCGGCCTGCTGTTGCTGCATCGCCTGCTGCTGACCCTGCTGTTGGGCCTGCTGCTGCATCGACTGTTGTTGCTGTTGCTGCACCTGGGCTGCAGTCTGCTGGCCGTCGTCGTCATCGTCGCCGCAGCCGACCAACGCCAGGCCCGCCGCGCCGACGCCCGCGCGTCCCGACGCGCGCAGCAGCGCTCGCCGGCTCATCTGCTTCCGCTTCATCCGTTGCCAGTAGTTGCGTTCGCTCATCCAGAATCTCCTCTTGTGTCTCGCTCAGACTCAGGTTCGCAGAGTGTAAGCGAATTAACACCCATTGCGCCAATCGGCGCATCGTTCAGACCCGCGCCCGGGGGCGCGGGTCTGAACGTGGTCAGGCTCACAAGACGCGGTTACACCGGGTAGTCGGGATGCGTCGAATCGAGCCAGGTCTCGTCGTGCCGGTGCGAGGCATGCGCGAACTGGATTGAGTCGTCCACACGGTGCAGGTACGGCCACCAGATCTCGGGCGAGATGCCGTTCATCACGCCGAACGTGGGGAAGATGCCTTCGACGCCGTGGTCCGGGTCGACGCCCATGCCGATTCGCTGCACCTTGAGCGACATCTCGACGCGCTCTTCCTGGTCCAGCGTGGTCTGCATCTGCTCGATAATCTCCGTGACCGGCGGATAGTCGTACTTGAGCAGGTTGCTGGCCGCGTCGGGCAGCAAGCCGTTGGCCCAGCCGCCGGTCGGATCGAGGTCAGACGGCGGATTCGTCCACTGTGGACCACTGCCCGGGTAGGTGCCGTCCTGCAGCCGCTGCAGGATCACCGTGTAGGGCTGGATATCGAAGTTGACCTCGATGTCCAGCGCCGACTCGAACATCGTCTTCATCGTCTCGACGATGCCCGGATACGTGCCCTCCCAGATGTCGGGCGTCATGATCGGCAACGGTCGGCCGCGATCGTAGCCCGAGGCCTCGAGCAGTGACCGCGCCTCGGCCACATCGGCGTCCCGGTCGGGCCGGAAGCCCGGATAGGTCAGCAGTTCGTCGTCGGGAATCTTCCAGGCGGTGTTGAACCAGGGCGCGTACCCGTTGGCGCTCGGCTTGGCCGACCCGAGATAGACCGCATCGATCATCAGGTAGCGATCGACCGCGACCTGCATCGCGTAGGCGAAGCGACGGTCGATCCAGGGATTGCCCAACCCGTCGTCGCCGTCCCAGTCGGGATTGAAATTGGCCCAGTTGGTGATGATCGTGAATCCGAACGCGACCTCCGCCGAGGGATGGTCGGGGAAGTCCTCCGAGATCGACTCGACCTGCAGCGAAGACAGCGGGAACGCGCCGAAATCGATCTGCTTGCCGCGATAGGCCGCCTCGACCGCCGTTGGGTCGGTCAGGTTGGTCATCTCGACGGCGTCCGGATAAGGCAGCATGCCGCCGTCGGAGCCGGGCTTCCAGTAGTGCTCGTTGCGGACCATGCTGATGCCCACATCGGGGTCGTAGCTGGTCGGAATGAACGCGCCGGTGCCGGACGACAGCTCAACATTCGATGCTTCGTCGCGCCAGCGGTCTCCGAACTCCAGTATTCCCTCGGGCGACGTGATCCAGGAGAACGGCCGCAGGATCGTGCCGCCCAGGTAGGTGGCGTCGGCGCCGGCAGTCTTGGCGATGAACGTCGTGTCGTCGGGCGTGTCCATCGAGGCAGTCTTCTGGAACGACGACTGGCCCAGGAAGGTGCCGTCCTCCGCGCCGGTCGTGTCGACGGCGTCGATCTGACGCTGGAAGTTCAAGCGGATGTCTTCCGACGTGACCAGCCGGCCGCCTTCCGTGGGGTACTGGTCCCAGTAGCTCGCGCCTCGGTCAAGCAGGAAGATGTACGTCTCCTCGTCGGGAATCTCAGGCAGGGAGGCGACATCGGCCTCCATCGCACCCTGCTCCTTGTTGCGCCAGCGGATGAGGTAGTTCATGTAGAACCCCATCCAGTACTGAGTCGGACCGAACACGGCGCGGTGCGGGTCGAAGTAGTCGTGCGTCGCCGCAGGCGTCGAGCGGCGGAAGGTGCCGCCGCGCGTGATGTTCGACGTGGCCACCGCTTGCTGTTGCTGCTGGTCCTGCTGATCGGCGACGGTCTGCTCTTGTTGCTCCGCCTGGTCCGCCTGCTGTTCGGCGGCTTGCTGCTGGGCCTGCGACTGATCAGCCTGTTGCTGGGCCGGCTGGGCGGCTTGCTGTTGTTGCTGCTGCGCGGCTTGCGCCGCCGTCTGCGGCTGCGCGTCGTCGTCATCGTCGCCGCAGCCCACCAACGCCAGCCCCGCTGCGCCGACCCCGGCGCGACCCGACGCGCGCAACAGCGCACGCCTGCTCATCTGCTTGCGGCGCATGCGTTGCCAGTAGTTGCGTTCACTCATCCCGATGCTCCCTTCGCGTTCGATTGAGATCGGTGCGCGAAGGCTAGCGAATTCAGACCCGCGTCGTACGACGCGGGTCTGATCGTGGAAGAGCGCGGGGATCAAGCGGCTAGGAGGGGTACTCCTCGTGCGCGGTGTCGAGCCACATGTCCTCGACGATCTTGAAGCCGTGGTGCGCGAACTGGTAGCCGTCGGGCTGGACGTGGTGCCAGGGCCAGGCGGCCTCGTTCGAGACCGGGTTCATCACGCCCAGACCCGGCGAGAGCGATTCCCAACCCCAGTCGGGGTGGATGCCGAGCTGGAGTTGGACCATCTCCTCGGCCAGCACGCCCTTGGCCTCCTGATCGAGGGTGACCTTCATCTCCTCGGCGATCTCGGTCACGCGAGGGTTCTCGTAGCTGTAGAAGTTGAGCGAGCCGCCGGGAATCAGCCCAGCGAGCCAACGAGTTGTCGGGTCGAGGTCGTCGGGTGGGTTCGTCC
>DAOUKQ010000076.1:0-38409 GCA_034421135.1 Dehalococcoidia bacterium | reverse complement strand
ACGCCGCACATCGCGCAGAACGAGCGGGGCCGGCGCAGCGCGATCGACGGTCGCACGACCCGGCATCCCGGTTACCGCCGCAGTCAGCGCCGGCGCAAGCGGGTCGAGGAGGTGTTCGGCTGGATCAAGACGGTCGGCGCCGGCGGCAAGCTGCGTTACCTCGGTCGGGCCCGCAACAAACTCTGGTTCGAACTGACCGCCGCCGCTTACAACCTCACCCGCCTGGCCAACATCGAGGCGGCCGCCGCCTAGCCGAACCGGGCGGAGACCGGCTCAGACGCCGTCACCGATCCCTCCGACCTACACGACCAGCGCTGCATGCGGCCTCTGTTCGCAACCGGCCTTCGGATGACCGCAGTTCCGGCTTCACCTATCCGTAGCTCAACAGCCTGCTGATGAGGCGATGGGCACGCAGCACGGACCTACATCAGCGCCGGTTGCGTGAGGAGCCTTAAGAGGGCTAGGCACGCCGCGGGAGTTGCGCGGCCCCACCTCTCCCTGTGGCGTGCCTAACGAGTCTTGCCAAAGTCCTACTAAACTCACTGCAGCAGCTAGGAACGGAGCGAGAGATGAAGACGCTGGACCGGATCACCATCGATCCCGCTGTGATGGGCGGCAGGGCCTGCGTTCGCGGGATGCGGGTCACAGTGGGCACGGTCGTCGGATTGCTTGCCTCCGGCCAAACAGCCCAGGAAGTGCTCGATGCCTATCCCTACCTCGAGCCGGAAGACATCTCCCAGTCTCTTGCCTATGCGGCTTGGCGCCTGGAAGAGCGTGAGGTTTCCCTGGTCAGTCGATGACGCTGAACATCCTGCTGGACATGAACCTGTCTCCGCGTTGGGTGGGGAGGCTGGAAGCGCACGGCTGGACTGCTGTGCACTGGTCAAGTGTCGGTGAACCCACCGCTCAAGACACCGAAATCATGGCTTGGGCGCGGGCCAACCAATACGTGGTGTTTACTCACGATCTGGACTTTGGAACCATGCTGGCCCTCAGCCACGAATCTGGCCCCATCGTTCTTCAGGTACGCGCCGACAACATCCTCCCGGAGCGGGTGGAGAGACTCGTGATTGCCGCGCTGACTCAACACGAAACTGACCTGAGCGCTGGCGCGCTCGTGGTGATTGACCAGTTGCGTAGTCGCGTTCGGTTGTTACCAATCGGAGGGGAGCGCACCGGCGGCCGAGGGTAGGAAGGCGCGTGTGGATTGCACAGCGCACTTCTGGCAAGATAAACTGTTTCGAACACGAAGCGCGGTGCACGACCGGCCGCCGCTAGACAGGATCAGCCGATGAAACCCCACCCCGACCTCGTCCCCGCGGCCCTCTACGCCCGGGTCTCTTCCGACCGCCAGGATGTGGACCTCTCGGTCGCCGCCCAGCTCCGCGCCCTGCGCGACTTCGCCGAGCGCCACGGCTACGTCGTTGCACGCGAGTACATCGACGAGGCCGAGTCCGGCCGAGTCGCCGACCGACCGCAGTTCCGCAAGATGCTTGATGAGGCGCAACGCGCGGATGCTCCGTTCCAGGAGATCCTGGTCTGGAAGTTCTCGCGATTCACGCGCAAGCGGGAGCACGCAGTGGCGTTCAAATCGATGCTGCGCCGGCGCGGCATCCGTGTGACTTCGATCACCGAGCACGCCGACGACACGCCAACCGGCAAGCTGATGGAAGCGATCATCGAGTCGGTCGATGAGTTCTACTCGGAGAATCTCGCACAAGAGGTGACCCGCGGGATGCGCGAGGCGGCCTCGCGCGGCTTCTTCCTCGGCTCGCGAGCGCCGTATGGCTACAGGAGAGTGAAGGTCGACGACGGCGGCAAGGAGCGACCGACGCTGGAGATCGACCCAGCGGTAGCGCCGATTGTGCAGGAGATGTTTGAGCGATCGGCGCGTGGGCAGGGTCTGAAGGAGATTTGCAACGACCTGCACGAACAGGGAATCACGAAGAGCGGCAAGCGCTGGCAGAAGAACATGCTGCACTATGTGCTGACCAATGAGGCGTACACCGGCACGGCCGTCTGGGGCAAGACGGCTAAGCAAGGTCAAACGCCGGACCCCGTGCGCGTTCCCGATGCGTGGCCGGCCATCGTCTCGCGAGAGATGTTCGACGCCGTCCAAGCGGGCATGCAAGCGCGAGCGCCCAAGATGCAGTCGCCGGCTCGTGTTGGCAGCAAGTTCCTCTTGAGCGGGCTGCTGCAATGCGGCGTGTGCGGCAAGCCGTACACCGGCCAGAGCGCCAAGAGCGGCCGGTTCGGCTACTACGTCTGCAACAAGCTCCTGCGCGAGGGCGCCGGCGCCTGCGACGCTCAGTATCTCAACGCGACCCGGATGGAAGACAGCGTCGTCGAGAACATCATGGGCCGCATCCTCAACGAGGAGACGATCACCGAGCTGGTCCAACTGGTCGCCGAAGAGGTTGACGCGATGGCCGAGGAATACGCATCCCAACTGTCGATTGTCGAGGCCGACCTCGACGATGTCCGCGGGCGCCTTGAGAAGCTCTACGACGCGCTCGAAAAGAGCGACCTCACCTACGAGGCGCTCTCGCCGCGCATCCTCAAGCTGCGCCAGCAGGAGGATCAGTTGGCGGCGGCGAGGGACGACGCCGTCCGCCAGCTTGAGCAGCGCCGAGCCGACCTACCGTCGACTCCCGAGATCAAGCGATACGTCGCCGACTTCCGAGAGTTCCTCCAGGCCGGCACGATGCCAGAGCGCAAAGCGCTGATCCGCAACTTCGTCAAGGGCATCAAGGTCAGCGGGGATGAGGTGTCGATCCGATACACCATCCCTATGCCCTCGGATCGGGCCACGGAAGACAGACAGTCGGTTCTTGATTTCGTCCAGTCAGGCCCCCCCGGGAGGACTCGAACCTCCAGCCTACGGATTAGAAGTCCGTCGCTCTGTCCGGTTGAGCTACGGGGGGTCAGCTTAGCGGCGTGCCGGCCTCGTAGAAGGCCGCGCCTCGCTTGTCCAATGATATGGCGATGCGCTCCGATTGCGACGCGCCGTCGGGGAAGTAAAACTCCAGCTCCAGCACGCCCTGGTGCGAGCCCTCGGGCACGCCGCCGGCCACGGACGAGAGCGTGAGCAGCGACGGCATCGGATCGTCGGCGAAGTCGTAGCCGTCGCCCAGCGCCACGCCCGCCGAGATGTTCAGACTCAGCCAGCTCGGCGCTTCCGCGACACGCCAGGCGAGCAGCCCTGTGCCGTCGTTGCCGATGGAGATCTGCACGGCGCCCGACTCGAGCTCGGCCGACGTCAACTCGATCTCATCCGTGTTCAACCGCAACACCGGCGATCCGAGCAGCCGGGTCCGCGTCGCCTTGGCCTCCGAGCCAGCCGGCGGCGTCCGCGCCGTCGCGCCCTCCGGTAGCGCCATGTTCATCGCCGCGAAGGGTGAGAACGACACCGCGTCCACATGCACGTGGATCGTGTCGAGCCCCGCGTAGAAGACATCCAGATCCAGCGAGCCCCCATTCGTCGCAAGCGCGTCAAGGTCGGGCAGGAGCACGGGAACGGGATCCCACAGTCGGCGGCCATCGACCTCGGGCGGATTGATGATGCAGCCGAGCACGCGTTCTTGATAGGGATACGCGGTCGCCCCTCCGCGACAGTCGTAGATGCCGCGCTGCGGGTTGTAGATCGGATTCAGCGGGTGATTCACCCCGGCCCAGCCGTTGTAGGCCCACAGCGCGTAGTACCACGACTCGATGTACCTCGGATCGTTCGCACCGATAATCGGATAGAGGTCCGAGTTCCACTTCTCCGCCAGGATCCGCGCTCCGGCGGCGACGTTGTAGGCGAAGTGGGTGCCGACCAACGACTCATAGCGCGACGGCAATCCGCCATCGTTGACGATCGTGCTCGTCACTTGCATGATCCCGTAGCCGCAGTCGAACGACACCAGTGCCGGCCCAAGCCGTCCGTAGGGCACCTCTATCGCGGTCTGGTTCGTCGCGCTTTCGATCCAGGCGATCGCGTAGAGAATCTCGGGTGGAATTGTCGCGCCCAGGTCCTCGATCCGGTCTGGACCAACCTTCAGGTGCAATAGCTGGAACTCGGCATCATCAGGCAACAGCAAGTTGCCGGCGGCGAGTCGCTGCGCGTCCAGAAACAGCGATCGCGGGCGATCGCCCTCAAACGATTGCATCGAGAACGCCGGTCCGCCGCCGCTGTAGATGCAACTGGTCGGGGCGGCGAGCGCGGTCTCGCCCGACTGCCATTGGTCGAGTCCGAGTCCGCCCGCCAGCAGAGCAAGCGCCACGACAGCCAACGCGAGCAGCCGAGACCTCACAAGGTCCGCCATCCGCTCGGTCGCCAGTTCACGCCCACCAGGTCCGCGAGCCCGTCAACGGGCTGCGTCCGCCACGCACTCCACATGACCGCCGCGTTGGAACTGGAACTGGTATCCGGAATGTCCGCTGATCCCGGCAGGCGCGCGGCCAGGGCGTCGAGATATCCCCAGGCCAGGAAGTCGGGGCCGGACGCCTCGTCCAGCAGTTCGAATTGCGAACCGTTGCCAAACTCGATGATCGTGCTGGATTGGGGATGGAGGACGCCCAGCAGGAGTCCGATCATCGGCAGGAGCGCGACCAACAACCAGATAACGACCCGACGGCGCCGAGGCGGCCTGAAATGTGAAGAGTCCACTCGTAGCATCAGCTTGTCGGCCCGCCAGCCAACGTTGTCCGACTCTATCACGATCCCTCGAACGGAATCTGTCCGACTCGGCGTTGCGATACTGTGAGCGATAGCACTGCACGGAGCTATGCAGGACACCCGGGTGTGCGTTCCGGGACCCGGGGTACAGGAGGCGCGCGTGGCGCGGATTGCGATCTTTGGATTGGGCTACATCGGCGGCTCGATTGGCATGGGTCTGCGAGCGGCCAAGCTGCGCGACACGCAGATCGTCGGATACGACGACTGGCGCGCGGCGAGGAACCAGGCGAACAAGCGCGACGCCGTCGATGAGGTGGCCGGCAGCCCGCGCGAGGCGGTCGACGGCGCCGGACTGGTGATTCTCGCGACGCCTCCAACCGCCACGTCGGAGCTGATGGAGGACATCGCGCCCCATCTCGGACGCGGCGCGGTCGTCACCGATACGGCGGCGTCCAAGGTGCAGATCGGCGATTGGGCGCGACAGCACCTGCCCAACGGCGTGTCCTTCGTCGGCGGACACCCGATGGCCGGCGACGCTTCGGCGTTCGGCATCGACAACGCGAGCGCCGACCTGTTCCGCGGCAAGCGCTGGTTCGTCAGCCCCTCGGCGTCGGCGTCGGAGAGCGGCGTCAAGTCGGTGCTCGGCATGGTCCGCGAGCTGGGCGCGACCCCGCACTTCCTCGACGCCGAAGAGCACGACTACGTGATGGCCGCCGTCTCGCACCTGCCATTGATTGTTTCCTCGACGCTCTTCACGATGCTGCGCGGATCCGACGGTTGGCCCGACTTCGGCCGCGCGGCGGGCGAGACGTTCCGCTCCATGACCGCCTACAACTCGGGCGATCCCAGCCTGACCACCGAGATTGCCGTGACCAACCGCGAGCAGGTCAAGCACTGGATTGACCGGCTGGTGCTGGAACTGGATCGCGTCCGCAATCTGCTGGACGAGCCTGAAGAGGACGTGTTCCGCGAGTTCTCGACCGCGCAGATCAATCACGCCCGATTCCTCGGCGGGGACGACATGGATCCCGATCTCGGTTCGACGCCGGAACTGCCCGACGCGACATCGCAGATGGCGGCGCTGCTCGTCAGTCCGAAGCTCTACGACCGCGTGCGCAAGATGACGAAGCGCAATGAAGACCGGGAGAAGGAGCATCAGGCGCGCAGCGGCCGCTGGGGGCGCGGCTGAGACATGTTCGACTCCGTCGTCGTCGAACCCGGTAGTCCGCTGCGGGGCGAGTTGCGAGTCCCGGGCGACAAGTCGATCTCGCATCGCGCGTTGATCTGCAACGCGCTGGCCCAGGGCGAGGCGGAGATCACCGGCCTGCTCGACAGCGACGATTGCCGCTCGACGATGGCCTGCCTCCGACAGTGGGGCGTCGAGTTCGACCAATCGGGCGAGCGCCTGATCGTGCGCAGTCCCGGTCAACACGGGTTCCGGCCGGCGCAACAGACGCTGGACTGCGGCAATAGCGGTACATCGATCCGCCTGCTCAGCGGCGTCGCCGCCGGACTGCCCTTTCGCAGCCGCTTCGACGGGGACGATTCCCTGCGCAAGCGACCGATGCGCCGCGTGCTCGATCCCCTGGAACAGATGGGCACGCAGGTCGACGCCGCCTCGACCGCCCCGTTCTGGGTCGATGGATCGTCCGGCCGGCTGGCCGGTTTCGAGGGAGAGCTCGCCGTGGCGAGCGCCCAGGTCAAGAGCTGCATCGTCTTCGCCGCGTTACGCGCCAATGGTCCCAGCCGGATTGTCGAGGCGGGTCCGTCGCGCGATCACACCGAGCGCATGTTGATCGCGATGGGCGCGGAAATCGATGTCGACGGCCCTACGATCCAGGTGCGCCCGGGCGCTGAACTACGCCCGCAAGACCTTGAGGTCCCCGGCGACATCAGCGCCGCTGCCTACTGGCTGATCGCCGCCGCAATGACGCCCGGTTCCGAGGTCAGGCTGCCCAACGTCGGCGTCAACCCGAGACGAACCGGCGTGATCGACGTGCTGCGCGGCATGGGCGCGACGATTGAGTTGACCAATCGGCGCGACGTGTCGGGAGAGCCGGTCGCCGATGTCCTGGTCCGTGGATCGTCGCTGCACGGGACCACGATCGATGGCGATCTGATCGTGCGAGCCGTCGATGAGATTCCGACCCTGGCGGTCGCCGCGGCGCTGGCCGACGGCGTCACCGAGATTGGCGATGCCGCCGAGTTGCGAGTCAAGGAATCCGACCGCATCGCCACGACCTCGGCGCTGCTGCGTGCGATGGGCGCCGAAGTCGACGAGACAGCCGACGGCATGCGCGTCGTCGGCGGTCAACTGCGGGGCGCGACGGTCGACTCGCACGGCGACCACCGAATCGCGATGTCGGCCGCAGTAGCGGCGTTGGCGTCCGATCCCGAGTCGGGTCCGACCACGATCCAGCGAGCCTCGGCCGTGGACATTTCCTATCCCGGTTTCTGGCGCGACCTCGATCGTCTGCGTCATGACGCAGGGTGACTCCGCGCCGCTCGTCGTCGTGATCTCGGGCCCGTCGGGGGCCGGGAAAGACACGGTGATCGAGGCCGCCCTCGATCTGGACCCGACGCTCAGCAAAGTGGCCACGGTCAAGACTCGAGCGCCGCGCCCCGGCGAGGTCGAGGGTGTCCATCACGTCTTCCTCACCGAGGCCCAGTTCGACCGCTGGATCGACGAAGACGCCTTCCTCGAACACGCCGAGGTCTACGGTCACCGCAGCGGCGTGCCGCGCAGCGCCGTCGACGCGCTGCTGGCCGAGGGTCGGACCCCAATCCTGCGCACCGATATCCAGGGAGCGCGGACGCTCAAGGCCAATCTGGACCGGCCGCTGCTGATCTTCATCACTGTCCAGAGCATCGACGACCTCGAGCGTCGAATGCGGAGCCGAGGCGCTGAGTCGGAGCAAGACATCGCCACCCGGTTGGCCGAGGCCGAAGCCGAACTAGCCGAGGCCGGGTGGTTCGACATCCAAATCGTCAATCACGAGGAATCGCATCAACAGGCAGCCCGCAAGCTGGTCGACGTCATCGCCGAAGCCCGCAATCGTTAGAACTCCTGTCCCCGAGCAGTGTTGCGCCTAAACCGACGGGTCTAACTCCCTCTCCCTCAGGAGACCTGCGCGCAAACCCTTTCTGATCCCCTCTCCCGGCGGGAGAGGGTTAGGGTGAGGGCCCTCCGTAGGCGGAAGAGGCGAGTCGACCAGATAGGAAACCACCGCCGGACCCTCACCCCAGCCCTCTCCCAGAGGGAGAGGGAGTCAGAAGCAGCGTTTTACGCCCAAGTCTCCTCAGGAAGAGGGGACTGGAACAGGATTACGCGCAAGCCTCTGCGGGGAGAGGGAGAGGGCAAGCGACTTACGAGTAGTTCTCATGAAACAACCATGGCGCGACTGGCGTTTGGCCGTTCGTAATGGCCTGTCTTTGACAACCAACGGTGATCGCGTAGGCTTCACGACAGGAACAGCAACGCTTGAGGACGACCATGCCGACGGTGGACACGGGCATTGGATCTGAAATGGCGAGGCGGACAGGTCCGTCGGCGCAATGTCATACCTCGGGCGGTCAAGGGGTCTGGCGAGGCGCACACTAAGCAGCCACGCCGCGCGGCGGCCGTGTTCAGGCATTGGTCGCCACGTCATCCCAGGAGTTCCTTCAGATGCCCTCGACCGGTCAACTTAATCCCAGCCTTGACGAATTCAAGCAGCTCGCCGCCGACGCCCAGGCGTCGGGCGCCGGGAACTACGCCGCCATCTATCGCGAGGTCCTCGCCGACCTCGAAACGCCCGTCTCCGCGTTCCTCAAAGTGAAACGCGGCGCATACTCGTTCCTGCTTGAGTCGGTCGAAGGCGGCGAGCGTCCCAGCCGCTATTCCTTCATCGGCACCGAGCCGTATCGCGTGTATCGCGCGCCGTCGGGCGGCGATGTCGATCCGCTGAACGAAGTAGAGGCCGAGCTGAGCCGCTTCGACCTGGTGGCCAATCCCGAACTGCCGCCCTTTCACGGTGGAGCGGTCGGCTATCTCAGCTACGAGGCGATCCGCCACTTCGAACCGCGCGTCCAGCCCGCCGAGCACGATCCACACGGCCTGCCCGAGGCGCTCTTCCAGTTCGTCGACACGGTCCTGCTGTTCGACCATCTCAAGCACGTGATCAAGGTCGTCACCCACGCTCGGCTCGACGGCGATGTCGAGTCCGCCTACCGCGCTGCTGAGTTCCGCATCAACGAACTGGTCGCGCGGCTGCAGTCGGGACCGCCCGTCCCGCCGATTGACGAGCCGGTCCCCTCGGGACACTCGGCCTCAATCCGCTCGAACATGGAGCGCGAAGCGTACTTCTCCGATGTCAAGCAGATCATCGACTACGTGGTCGCCGGAGACATCATCCAGTGCGTCTACTCGCAACGCTTCTCGCGCGAGACGTTCGTCCACCCGTTCAACGTCTACCGCACGCTGCGCACGGTGAATCCCTCGCCGTACACGTACTACCTCGAAATGGAAGATCACCAGATCGTCGGCACCTCGCCGGAGCTATTGGTGATTGTCGAAGACGGCAAGGTCTCGACGCATCCGATTGCCGGTACACGTCGGCGCGGCATGGACGATGACGAGGATCGCGCCCTCGAGGAGGAACTGCGCGCCGACGAGAAGGAGATCGCCGAGCACGTCATGTTGCTCGACCTGGGCCGCAACGACATCGGCCGCGTCGCCCGCCCCGGTACGGTCCGGGTGACCCAGGAGCTCGATATCGAACGCTACAGCCACGTGATGCACCTGGTCTCGCACGTCGAGGCGGAACTCGCCGACGGCGCGACCGCGTACGACGCGGTGCGGGCGACCTTCCCCGCCGGCACGGTGTCGGGAGCGCCGAAGGTCCGGGCGATGGAGATCATCTCCGAACTTGAGGAGGATCAGCGCGGACCCTACGCCGGCGCGCTGGGTTACTTCGGCTTCGGCGGCAACATGGAGACGGCGATCACGATTCGCACGATCGTCATGCAGGACGGCGTCGCCTCGGTCCAGGCCGGCGGCGGGATCGTCTTCGACTCGAAACCGACCGCCGAGTTTGAGGAGACGGTCAACAAGGCGATGGGCATGTTCACGGCGCTCGACCTGGCCGAGGAACGCTCCGGCGCGGCAGCGACTGGTTCGGGATCGCGAGGCTACTGATGCCCGATTCCCTGATCATCGGCTACGGCGTCGCGCTCGACGATGCCGGCCGGGTCCTGCTGATGAGACGCCGCCAAAGCGAGGCGCTCTGGCCCGGACGCTGGTGGCTGCCCGGCGATGTCACACCGCTCAGCGAGGAACCGGATGACACGGTGCCGAGACTCTTCCGGCATCTCCTACGGCAGCAGATTCGCGCCGCCTACGCTCACACCGTCTACGGACCGGATCCGGCCAGCGGACGCCACACGATTCACAACGCATACCTGGTCACGGTCGAGTCGGCGCTCGACGGCGCTCCGGAGGACGAGCGCAATCCATTCGAGGCGATGGAGTGGTGGGCGATCGACACCGCCCTCGCGCAACTGCCCGATCAACAGGCCGAACTGCTGGGCACGGTCGTCGAACGGCTGCGGGAGGGGTGGAGGTTCGAGGACGACACCAGCCTCGACGCGCTGTTCGACGAGACCGGCTCGCTTGATGCCTCCATCGGTTCTGAGTCTCCCGCCTCGTTGTCGCCGCGTCACCTGACGCTCGTCCGGCTGGCCTCGCGGATCGCGGCGAGCCATGCGATCGGGCGTGATGCCGATCTGGACGCCGACCTGCAGGATGCTCGGTCGCAGGGCTGGTCCGCGGCGGAGTTGGAGCAGATCGCCGCGCTGGCCTCGGAGTTGGGTCGCGCGGCGAGCCTAGACTGCGCGCCAACAAGCGACTCGAAGAGATGAGGAACTGAGATGGCCACGCATATAGAACGACGCAAGGCCGGTACCGAGCTCCTGGCCGAAATGACCGGGGCGGGCCCCGGATTCGCCTCTGCAGCCGAGCAGCGCACCGGCGCGTTTGGCAGCTACGTGGTCGACTACATCTTCGGCCAGGTCTGGCAGGGGGACGAACTTTCGCGCCGCGACCGGACGATCGTCGCATTGGCGATGCTGGGCGCGCTCGAACGACTGCAAGCCGTCCGCTTCCACGCCTCGTTTGGACCGGCGAACGGCGTCTCGCGCGAGGAGATCACCGAGATCGCGCTACAGATCGCCGGCTACTCCGGCTTCCCGGCCGGCAACGAGATGATCAATGTGCTGGTCGAGATGTGGAGCGAGCAGGACGGCAAGCCGTACCGCATTCCGCCGGCCGACTACAAGGACGACGATCAACGTCACCGCGACGCAGTCGATGTGATGCGCACGCTCAATGCCCAGGAAGAAGCGCAGGACCCGGCCGAGGCGTTGGCCGGAATGGAACGGATCGGGCCGGTCGGCAAGCTCGCCTTCGAGTTCGCCTTCGGCGATCTCTGGTCGCGCTCGCAGCTCTCGCGCCGAGATCGATCGCTGGTCGTGGTCTCGATCCTGGTCGCGCTGACCAAGCCCGACGAGCTGCAGTTCCACATCCCCGGCGCGCTCAACCACGGTGTAACCGCGCAAGAACTTGAAGGCGTCATGGCGACGGCCGCTCCGTACTGCGGGTTCCCGCGCGCGGTCGAAGGCTTCCGCACCTTGCGCCGCATACTCCGAGAACGGGAGGCTGCCTCCAATGGCGGTTGATACGTTACTGATCGACAACTACGACTCGTTCACCTACAACCTCTACCAGTACCTCTGCGAGCTGGGAGCGGATGTGGTCGTGCACCGCAACGACATGATCACGCTGGACGAGATCGAGGCGCTGGAGCCGCGACGGATCGTGATCTCACCGGGCCCGAAAACGCCCAAAGAGGCCGGCGTCAGCGTCCCGGTGCTGCAGCGCTTCAGCCCCACGATCCCCACGCTCGGCGTCTGCCTCGGCCACCAGGCGATCGGCGACGCCTTCGGCGCGACCGTCGGTCCGGCCGGCGAGATCCGCCATGGCAAGGTGTCGCCAATCGAGCACGACGGCGAGGGCGTCTTCGCCGGCCTGCCCAATCCAATCGAGGCGACGCGCTATCACTCGCTGATCGTCGAACCCGACACCTTGCCGGAAGAGATCGTCCCGACGGCCTGGTGCGAGAAGATCGATGGCTCGGGCAAGATTCTGATGGGCATGCGCCACACCACTTTTCCAATCGAGGGCGTCCAGTTTCATCCGGAATCGATCCGCACCAAGACCGGCCACGCGATCCTGCGAAACTTCCTCGACCAGTCGGAGGCCTACCACCATGCCGGCTGACGAGGCTAGCGCCGATCTTGGCCCCGCGCTGACCGCCGTCATTGACGAGGGACGCAGTCTGACCGACGCCGAGGCGTCGGCGGCGATGGACGCGCTCATGTCCGGCGAGGCCGACGAGGTCCAGGCCTCGGCGTTGCTCACCGGCCTGCGGATGAAGGGCGAAACGGCGGATGAGGTGGTCGGGCTGGCGCGCGCGATGCGCGAACACGCGTTGCGAGTGGAACTCTCCGATCTGCCGCGACTGGCCGACACTGCAGGTACGGGAGGTTCGGGCAAGCACAGCTTCAACTCGTCGACCGCCGCCGCCTTCGTGATGGCGGGTTGCGGCGTGCCGGTCGCCAAGCACGGCAATCGCGCCATGTCTTCTAGCGTCGGCAGCGCCGATGTGCTCGAGGCGCTGGGTGGACAGATCAGCGTCAAGCCCGAGCAGGCGGCGCAATTGATCCGCGAGGTCGGGTTCGGCTTCCTCTTCGCCCAGGCCTTTCATCCCGCGATGCGCCACGTCGCGCCGATTCGCCGGCGGATCGGCGTGCGCACGGTGTTCAACATCCTCGGTCCGTTGACCAATCCTGCTCGCGCCACACACCAGCTCATCGGAGTGGCCCGGCCTGAGCTCGGGCCGCTGATGGCGACGGCGCTTGGACGGCTTGGCGTCCGGCGCGGACTCGTCGTCCACGGACACGAAGGCCTGGACGAGGTCTCGCCGGAAGGCGAGACGAAGTGCTGGCAAGTCGAGGGCGGAGCGATCACCGAGTTCACCGTGTCGCCGCAGGACTTTCAGATTCGTCCGGTACCACTATCCGCGGTGCGCGGAGGCGCGACTGCCGAGGAGTCGGCGTCAATGATGCGCGATGTCCTCGGCGGCAAGACATCGGCCTTGACAGGCTTTGTCACCCTCAATGCGGCCGCAGGACTGCTCGCGGCGGAAGAGGTTCCAACCTTCGCCGAGGGCGTCAGCCGCGCGGCCGAGTGCATCGACGATCAACGCGCCCTGCGTAAGCTGGAGCTGTTCGTCGAGCGATCACAGGCCATCGCCGCCGAAACCGAGGCGACAGAGGCGACATCATGACATCCGTCCTCGATCGCATCGTCGCCGAGACACGCGAGTCCGTCGAACTGCGCAAAGTCGCAGTTCCGATTGAAGAACTGAAGGCCCGAGCGCGAGTCCGCACGCAACGCAGCGACTTCATCGCTGCGCTGTCGCGGCCAGGCGTCGGGCTGATGGCCGAGGTCAAGCGCGGCTCGCCGTCCAAGGGACTGTTCGCTCCCGACCTCGTGCCGTCCGAACTTGCGCGGACGTATCGCGACATCGGCGCGATCGCCGTTTCCGTGCTCACCTCGCCCGCGTTCTTCGCCACCGACAACGACCTGTGCGAAGCGGCCGACGCGTTGGCCGGCAGCCGACTGCCGCTGCTGCGCAAGGAGTTTCATGTCGATCCGTACCAGATCGTCGAAGCGGCGGCGCTGGGCGCAGACGCCTACCTGCTGATCGCCAAGACGTTGGACGCGGCCGAACTCAAGCCGCTCGCGACCGCAGGCGCCGAGTTCGGCTTAACCGCGTTCGTCGAAGTCACTGACGAGCGGGAAACCGAGATGGCGCTCGAGGCCGGCGCAGCCGCCATCGGGATCAACAACCGAAACCTGCATACCTTCGAGGAAGACCTCGGCACCACCGAGCGTCTGCGCGACCGGATTCCCACCTCGGTGCCGGTCGTCGCCGCGAGCGGCGTGCGGACTCGCGAGGACATGATGCGGATGGAAGCCTGCGGCGTGAACGCCGTGCTGATCGGCGAGGCGCTGTCCTCGGCGGCCGACCCGCAGGCCAAGGCCAGGGAGCTGCTGGGACGATGACCTTCGTCAAGATCTGCTCGGTGCGCGAGGTCGAACATGCCGTCTGGGCTCGCGAGGCGGGCGCGGACGAAATCGGCATGATCTTCGCCGATGCGCCGCGACGGATCGAGATCAAGGCGGCCAGAGCGGTTCGCCGAGAGCTGGGTCCTCGGGTCGAGATTCTTGAATCGCGCACCGAAACCCTCGAACGCGAACGTCGGGCGGCCAACCAGCCGCTGCTGGTCGGCGTGTTCGCCCGGCAGTCGGTCGATGAGATTCAGCGCGTGCTGGATCAGGTCGATCTGGACATCGTGCAGCTCAGCGGCGGTGAACATCCGGCGCTCGTTCAGCGCATTCCCCGAGCGGTCGTTCGCGCAATCCACGTCGCGGATGGGATGGATGTCGCCGATGTCCTACGCGAGATCGATCGCGCCCCGAACGCAGTCACGATGCTCGATGCCAAGTCGAAGCAAGGCGGCGGGATGGGCGAGCGGATCGACTGGTCGATCGCGGCAGCGGTCGCCGCCGAGCGCCCGCTCGTGCTCGCCGGTGGACTCAACCCGGAAAACGTCGGCGACGCTGTGCGCGCCGTCCGGCCCTGGGCGGTCGATGTGTCGTCGGGCGTCGAGACGGACGGAACCAAGGATCGAGAGAAAATCCGCGCGTTCATCGCGGCGGCGAACAGTGAGGATGCGTTGTGAGTGTGACGACCAGCGAAAGCGGAGCCTTCGGACCATTCGGCGGACAGTTCGCACCCGAGACCCTGATGCCGGCGCTGGAGGAACTGGTCCGCGCCTGGGAACAGGCCCAGGACGATCCCGAGTTCCTGCGCGAGCTCGACGACATGCTGCGCGACTACGTCGGTCGCGAGACGCCGCTGACCCACGCAGCTCGATTGTCCGAGCAGCTCGGCGGCGCTCAGATCTGGCTCAAGCGCGAGGACCTCGCCCACACCGGCGCGCACAAGATCAATAACGCGCTCGGACAGGTTCTGCTCGCCCAGCGCATGGGCAAACGCCGGATCATCGCCGAAACCGGCGCCGGTCAGCACGGAGTCGCCACCGCCACCGCCTGCGCGCGATTTGGACTTGAGTGCATCGTCTACATGGGCTCCGAGGATGTCCGCCGGCAAGCGCTCAACGTCTTCCGCATGGAACTGCTGGGAGCGCAGGTCGTCCCGGTCGAGTCCGGTTCGCGCACGCTCAAGGACGCGATCAACGAGGCGATCCGCGACTGGGTCACCAACGTCCGCACCACGCACTACCTGATCGGCAGCGCGATCGGCCCGCATCCGTATCCGGTGATTGTGCGAGACCTGCAGTCATGCATCGGACTCGAAGCGAAGCAACAGTTGCAGGAGCAGATTGGCAAACTGCCCGATGTCGCTATCGCCTGCGTTGGCGGCGGCAGCAACGCGATTGGTCTGTTCCACCCGCTGATCGACGATCCGGTGCGGCTGATCGGCGTCGAGGCCGCCGGCGAGGGATTGAACGCGCGGCACGCCGCAACGCTCTCGGCGGGATCGCCAGGCGTTTTGCACGGCACACGGACCTACGTGCTCCAGGACGAGCAAGGACAGATCACCGAGGCGCACTCAATCTCGGCCGGCCTCGATTATCCGGGCGTCGGACCCGAACATGCCTGGCTGATGTTGACCGAGCGCGCCGAGTACGTCTCGGTGACCGACGACGAAGCGCTCGACGGCCTCAAGCTGCTCTCCGAGACCGAAGGCATCATCCCGGCGCTCGAAACCGCTCACGCCATCGCCTACGCGGCCAAGATCGCACCCTCGATGAGCCCCGATGAGACCATCTTGATCGGCCTTTCTGGTCGCGGCGACAAGGATGTCGAGATCGTGCGCGACGCGCTGGCGGCGCGAGCGGGATAATGTCGGACGATCCGCTGGAGCTGGTCGCGCGCGCCGCTCGGCAGCGCGACGAGATGTCGCTGATTGCGCTGCCCGCCGCCCAATCGTCGACCGCCGCGGCGCCAATCACGCCCAGTTCGTTTGTCCCCGATGCCTTCTACGACCTTCCCCGGCCCAGGACGCTGGGTCGGGTGCGCATGCCGATTCGCGCGATCTTCCTGACCGTCATCGCCGGCGTGCTGCTCGTGGCGTTGTTGGTCGCGTTGCACTTCGCCGGCATCGATGACGACATTGGGCCAACCTGGTTCTTCATCGTCACGCTGCTTTCGGCCGAGGCGCTGGTGATCGTGCTCTGGTTCTGGTTGCCGCGCCGGATCATGCGGCGGCACGACTCGCTGCACCTGCTCCGGTGGCGTCGTCCCCGGCGATCCGATGTTCTCTGGGCGATCGGAGCGTTGGCGCTGATGGCGGTGGTCTGGTTCGTATTCGTGGAACTCGCCGATTGGGGCGGCTGGTGGTGGACGGTTCGCACCGATCCGCCCGAGGATTGGACCGCATTCCCCAACTGGTGGATCGCCGCAGGAGTGATCGTGGGCGCGGTGATCATGGCTCCGCTGATCGAAGAGACCTTCTTCCGAGGCTTCATCCTCGGTGGACTCAACCGCGTCTGGTGGATGATCCCGTCGGTGATCGTCAGCGCCGCGCTCTTCTCGGCGGTGCATCTCAATCTGTACGCGGCGATTCCATTTGCGCTGTTCGGGCTGATCCTGGGCGTTCTCTACCTTCGGACACAACATCTGACGGCGCCCGCGCTGGCCCATGCGGGCTGGAATCTGGGCGTCACCGTACTGTGGATCGCGAGATACGGAGTGGGATGACTCAGCAGACCGGCTTCGACGACCACGGAGAACAGCTCCCGCACCAGCCCGAGGAGGTGCGACCCCTCGATCGCGGGCTGGAGGGTTTCAAGCTGGTCGCCTGGGGTCTGCTCTGTACCGTCGCCTGGCTACTGGTGATTGTCGTCACCACGGCCATCGTTACCGAGATCGACGGCGGCGAGGCGGCGAGCGAGACGGGACTGCTGATCTTCGTGGTCGGCCAGGGGTTGGCTGGTTTGCTCGGCTGGTTCGTCCTGCCGATCCTGATTATGCGCCGGCGAGGACAGACCGGCATCGTGACCTGGCGGCGGCCGACATCCATCGATCTCGGCTGGGCGGTCGGCGGGCTGCTGACGATCTACGCAGTCCTCTTCATCTACACGCTGATCGTCACGTCGATTGGCGCAGACTCGCTCGAACCGCAATCGACGATCGACGACGACCGCCTCTTCGTCCATACATCGGTCATGATCGCTCTGGGCGTCCTGGTCGTCCTCTGCGCGCCGATATACGAAGAGGCGTTTGCTCGCGGCTTCGTGTTGGGCGGGCTCAAGCCGTACTGGGGCATGATTCCCGCATTTCTGATCTCGGCTGCCGTGTTCTCGGCCTTGCACGCCGACCTCGGCAGCCTGATTCCCTTCGCCATCGCCGGAGTGATCCTCGGCGTCGTTTATGTGCGTAGCGGCTCACTCACCGCAGCCTCGATGGCGCACTTCGGCTTCAACGTAATCGGATTCTCGGCGACGCTGGTACAGCAACTGGCCTGAGGGAGTGGTATGAGCACACACGCTGAGCTTGGCAGACGGTATCGCGAGGCGTTCGCAGCCGCTGAGTCTCGCGGCGACGGACCGCTACTCTTCCCGTTTCTGACAGCCGGTTTTCCAACGCCCAAGGAAACGCCGGCCTTGATCGAAGCGGCCCTCCGAGGCGGCGCCGCCGGCCTCGAGATTGGCGTGCCCTTCTCCGATCCGCTCGCCGACGGTCCTACCCACCAGAACGCCTACAACACCGCCCTGGAGGCGGGCGCGTCGCTCCGGACCGCGCTCGACGCGGTGCGTACGGCACGAGCCTATGCTCCGGAATCGGCCCTCACGTTGATGGGCTACCTCAATCCATTCCTCGCCTGGGGCGCGCAAGAGGATGCGGATGCTGACGAACCGGGCGAGGCTGTCGGTCGACCCATGGAAGCTCTGGCCAGGAGCGCCGCCGAAGCCGGCGTGGACGGCATGATCATCGTCGACTTGCCGGTCGACGAGTCGGATGCCGCACGCGAGGTCCTCGCCAGTCACGGCATTTCCCTGGTTTACCTGCTGGCGCCGACCTCGACCGAGGAACGGATCGAGGCGGTGGCTCAGCGCGCGTCCGGTTTCATCTACCTGGTGTCGCTGACCGGCGTGACCGGCGAACGCGACCGCGTGGCGGCGGACTTCGAGGAGTTCGTCGGGCGCGTGCGGTCGATGACTGATACGCCGTTGGCAGTTGGCTTCGGCATCAGCACGCGCGAACACGTGGTTGAAGTCGGACGGTTGGTACCGGCTGCTATCATCGGCTCAGCGCTGACCACGACGATCGCGTCGGCGCCGCCGGACGGCCGCACTCAGGCCGTCGAGCGATACATCGAGGTGGTCACCGGCCGCCGGAGTCACGAGACACGCGAATGAACCACTGTGCGATCCGAGTACCGCCCACGTTCGCCCGCTGCGTCTATATCTCCGCGGCCGGCCTCTTTGACGCCGGTCGCTAGATCGTGCGGCGGCACGTACGGCCGCCGCGCTGATCGCATCATTCCGACACTCTCTCCTCCGACCCGCATCAAACCCAAACGACCGAGCGCCTGACGATGTCGAATAGCGATTCCGAGACTGTCTGGCGGTTGCGCGGCATTCGCGGCGCGACGACGGTCGAGAACAACACGCGGGCCGACATCCTCGATGCGACCGAAGAGTTGCTGGCCGAGATGATCGAACGTAATGCGATCGACTCGGACGAGGTCGCTTCGGTCTGGTTCACCACGACGCCGGACCTGAATGCGGAGTTCCCCGCCGTTGCGGCTCGACTCACGTTCAAGTGGCGGCACGCGGCTCTGATGTGCGGGCACGAGATGCAAGTACCCGGCGCGCTGCCGTCCTGCTTGCGGATTCTGTTGCACGTCAATACGCCGCTGAAGCAGGACGAAGTGGAGCACGTGTACTTGCGCGGAGCGAGAGTGTTGCGTACGGACTTAACGGTTAACACAGAATCTTCACGTTCCAGCGGAAATCTCCTGCAAAGATTCAGAGAGCGATCCGAACGGGACGGCGAACGAGCGAGAGGGTGACAACATGTTGATTGTGATGAGAATGGGCGCAACCGACGAGCAGGTTCGGGGCGTCCTCGCGCGACTGAAGGAGTTCGATCTCGAAGGCCACCTGTCTCCGGGCGAGGAGCGAGTCGTGATTGGCGCCGTCGGCGTCATTGGCGATCCGGACATCCGCACCCAGATGTCGCGGATGAGCGGCGTCGAAGAGGTGATCGCGATTTCGCGTCCGTACAAGCTGACGGGACGCGAGTTCCAGCCCGAGGACACGGTGATCGATGTCGGCGGCGTCAAGATCGGCGACGGCTCGATGGTCGTGATGGCCGGCCCGTGCTCGATCGAGAACGAGGACCACATGGTCACGACCGCCCGGTCGGTGGCCGCCTCCGGCGCCCAGATTCTGCGCGGCGGCGCGTTCAAGCCGCGTACCTCGCCGTACGCCTTCCGCGGCCTCGGCGAAGAGGGCTTGCAACACCTCGCGACCGCGCGCGACGAAACCGGCCTGCCGGTGATCACCGAGGTCATGGATGCGCGTGACGTGGAACTCGTCGCGCGCTACGCCGACATCCTCCAGATCGGCACGCGCAACATGCAGAACTTCATGCTGCTCGACGAGGTGGGCCTGGCGCGCAAGCCGGTCATGCTCAAGCGCGGACTCTCCTCCACGATCGACGAGTGGCTGCTCGCCGCCGAATACATCATGGCCAAGGGCAACCGCGACGTCATCCTCTGCGAGCGCGGTATCCGCACCTTCGAGACCTCGACCCGCAACACGCTCGACCTCTCGGCGATTCCGGTCGTCAAGCGGCTCAGCCACCTGCCCATCGTCAGCGATCCGGCGCATGGCACCGGTCACTGGTACCTGGTTGAGCCGATGGCCCGAGCCTCAATGGCCGTCGGCGCAGACGGCCTCATGGTCGAGGTCCACCCGAACCCCGACCACGCCCTCTCCGACGGCCCGCAGTCGTTGACGTTCGAGAACTTCGACACGCTGATGCAGTCCCTCGAGCGAGTCGGAGAAGCCGTCGGTCACCCGCTCGCCCCGCAACCCCAACTCGCAGCCGTCGCCGACTAACAGCCGCGACGACGCAACCCCATTCCGGTCTCCTCTCCCTCCGGGAGGGGAGACTTGGGCTTAGTCCCGATCTTCGTCGCACGCGCACGCTGGCTTCCAGTCCCCTCTCCCAAAGGAGACCTGCGCGCAAATCCCGTTCGTCATTGCGATGTTGCCCTGTTCCCAGTCCCCGACTTGTTCGGGGACCCGCTCGGCTCCCCGTCTCGTACCTGGTAGATCCCCGGTAGTGCGGCAAGGGAACGGGTCCCCGAATAAATCGGGGACTGGACCCCTTCGATTCCCGCGCAGGTCTCCAAGGGACGAGGGAGTCAAGGCCGGATCCGACGCCGGTTCGTCTACCCCAGTGCTCGACGGGCGGCTTCGTCTCGTTGATCGACCGATTGCGACTGTTCGCTCTGTTGGACCTTGAATTCGAGCTGGTCGACGGCTCCCGAGACGGATGTCTGCATCGTGCGGAGCTGGTCCAGCAGGCGACGCAGCATCTCCAGCGAGTAGCGATCCGCTTCGAGCGCCTGCGAGACGGCTTCGGTCGTCGCCTGTCCGCGGACTGTGGCGGCCTCCTGGTTGGCCCGCGAGATCGTCTCGGTTGCGGACGTGTGGGCCTGGTCGACGATGCTCTGCGCGCGCGCTTCGGCGGCTTGCACGAGTTCGTGTACCGACACCTGTTGCTCGGCGTCGTGCCGGGCCTGGGCCGAGAGAATCGCCGCTTCCTCCTGCGTTTGCAGGATCAGCCGTTCGCGTTCCTCCAACAGGCGCTGGGCCTGATCGGCCGACGCCGGCGCGGCCAACCGCAGCCGATCGATCAGGTCGAGCAACTGCTCGCGGTCCACGGTCCAGCCCGATCCGAAGCGGCTGCGACGACCCGCCAGGACGGCCTGTTCGATCTGGTCAATCAATTCGAGGAGATCGATGATGAGCTCCTGCCCGGAGCCCCGCCTCGTTCGACTCTAGCGCAGGATGCCGGGTTGCGGGCGTCCGGCGGATCCTCAGGCGCTATTGCGGTTCGGCGGACCGTATCGCTGGATCAATGCGTCGTTCACATTCGCCGGCACCAGGTCGTCGACTGGATGCCTGAGCGAAGCGAGTTCGCGGATGCGGCTGGCCGAGATGAACAGATGCTCATGGCCGGCCATGAGGAAGACCGACTCGATATGCGGGGCCATCTTCTTGTTCATCAGCGCCATGTCGAACTCGGCCTCGAAGCCGGTCACGGCGCGGATGCCTCGGACCAACACGCTGGCCCCGACATCGTCGGCGAAGTTGACGACCAGGCCGGTGAATTTGGCGGCGCGGACATTGTCGCAATGAGCCGTCGCACCCTCGATCATTGCGAGCCGCTCGTCCACATCGAAGGTCTCACTGGAGCGGGGATAGATCGCCATCACGACCTCGTCGAACATCGATGCAGCACGCTGGACGATGTCCAGATGCCCGTTCGTGATGGGATCGAATCCACCCGGATAGAGCGCGATCGTCATGTCGGAACCTCCGCACGATACGTGTCGATAGCGCCGTCACCATAGCGCCGTTGATCAATCCGCACTAGCCCGCCGATCTGTTCCGGCGGGGGAGGCACGCCGCCCGACGCCGCAGTCAGTCGCCGCCAGACAGCCAACGCGCCGGCAGGCAGCGTCGCCCGCTCCACGAACGACTCCACCACGGGACGCGCATCGACGCGGTAGGGCGGATCGATGAAGATCAGATCGGGATCGAGCGGAATCCGCGAGAAGCAGCGTTCGACCGGTAATCGATGCACCCGCGCCCGATCGGTGATCCCCAGCTCGTCGAGATTGCGCCGGATCACGGCGCACGCCGGACCGTTGCGCTCGACGAAGTCGACCGAGTCCGCACCTCGGCTGAGCGCCTCGATGCCGAAGTATCCGGCGCCTGCATACAGGTCCAGGACGCGCGCGCCTTCGACGATCCCGCCAATCTCCGGTCGGTCGAAGATGGCCGAGCGGATGATCGCGGTCGCCGGACGCGTGCCGGTCGCCGGCGAGCGCAGCTTGCGCCCGGCCAGCTCGCCGCCAACGACCCGAGGCTGCGCGCGAGACATCATTCGTCTCCCGCGGCGCGAATTGGCACCGTGATCACGTTGCCCACCCGCACATCGCCGTCCGAGACGACGAGCTGCGCTCGGTAGTCCCCGGCGGCCGGCGGCAGATCCCAGAACTGCCAACCGCTGCCGCTCGCTCCCGACAGCTCGCCCGATTCAACGCTGAAGACCGGATCGAAGAGGATCGCATTGGGCAAGCGCAAGTCGGGCTGGCCCGACTCGAAGAATGCGGCGATTGCCGGCCACAGGTTGGCGTTGGACGGATCGGCTGAGGCGTTGCTGATGTAGACGCCGCCCAATTCGTAATCGGCGACGACCTGTAGCTGGAAGGCGGCGCTGAAGCGGTTGTGAATCCAGACCGTGACCGCGGCCCCGGTCTGGTTGGGATAGGTGAACGTGACAATCCGGTTGACGTTGTCCCAGCGCAGTCCGCCGGCCAGGTTGTCGAGCAGGATCGAGTTGCCCTGCAGCGTCACGCGCATTCCCGGCCGATACGGCCCCGGCTCGCGCACGCTGATCAACGAGGCGAGCCGCAGCGCCTCGCGCTGGGAGATCTGACTGAACCCCGAGGCCTCCCGTACGACCGCATCGGAGCGCAGCGCCAGCAGAACCTTGTGCGGTTCGATTCGGGCCAGGATCGTCGGGAGCGACGCCGCGATCGCCGCATCGAACAGCGCCGGATCGAGCGGCGGCTCAATCACGATGAAGTCCGCCGACGCGCCAAGCTGCGAGAGGTCGTATCCGCCCTCGCCCACTCCGCCCGACGCGGTGATCGGGATGTGGACGGCGATGCCTCGATCCTCGCGGTGCAGACGATCGGCCAGTTCGCTGATGAACGACGTGAACTGCGACTGCAACGCTGGAGACACGTCGAGATAGTGAATGTCCACGCCGTCGTGCAGCCCGCTCTTGATCGCGTGCTGGATGTTGGCGATGTGCTGCCGCCGGAGGTTGTCGGACGCGAGGATGTCGTTGACCAGCTCCGCCTGGTCCGCGGCGGCAAAGACGGTCGGCCATCGATTCTGCGGGATCGACGCGCTGACCTGATCGACGCCGCCCAGCAGCGATCCGTCCGCGCCCGGCGACCAGCCGTCGGGATGGACCAGCGTCAACGATCCGGCCAGGATCGCTTGCGGCTCATGGTCGCGTGGAATGCGTCCGGCAATCACGTCGCGGAACTGCCGGCGCCGGAGGATGACCAGGTTGTCGGGCGCCTCGTTGAGTTCGATCCGGGCGCTCGATCCGTCGCTGCTCAGCCGGGCGTCGCCCAGGCGTGTCCATTGGTCGCCGTTCCAGGTGTACGCGCCCAGGTTGCGCGGGTCTTGCGTCGGATTGATCAGGTCCAACTCAAACTCGAACGGACCGAAGCCACGATCAGCGGCTCGGAACTCGTAGATCGGCGACACCGCTCCCAGAATCTCGGGAATCGCCGGCGGCTGTTCGGTCAACCGCGACTCGAACAGCGCCGTCTGCACTACCGTCTCGTCCGTCTGCGCGAACGGCGTCTCAGGCTCGGTGTTGAAGTTCGTTTCGATCAGGCCAGGCTCGAAGAAGACCACAATCACCACGCCGATCAGCAGCGCGGCGATGACCAGGACTAACAGCCATCCCAGATTGCGGCCGCCTGGAGCCTGCGATGTCGCACGCTGCCCGCCGCGGGGACTCCCAGGTTGCGACGCCGCCCGCGGCCTGGTCGGAGTAGGCGTGACCGCTGTCGGTTCCGGCGGCTGCGGATCGAACGGCGCGGGTTCCGCCGGCCGCCGCGCTCGCCGGGATCGGCGCGCAGACTGCGGTGGCCCTTCGCCGATTCGACGTACCGGTCGCGGCTCCCACTCGCCGCCGTCTCGGGTCGTCACGGCGCTCGCAAATCTGGTGCGATGCTGAGCCGATACTCCTCGCCTCCGCGATGAATCTGGACCAGCACGGGCACATTCGGCTCCAGCCGGGCCAGCGCGTTGAGATACGGCGTCTCGGCGTTGATCGGCACACCGTTCAGCGAGCGCAGCACGTCCCCGGGCTGGATGCCCTGTCGTGCGAACGCCCCGCGGCGTTCCAACTCGATCAGGAACGCGCCTTCGCTCACTTCGAGGTCGAGCTGCGCCGCCGCCGTCGGCGTCAACAGCCGCTCCTGCACGACGCCGAAGGTGGGCCGCGGAAAGAACCCTTCGCCGGCGATCGCTTGTGCGACTTCGAGCACGGCGTCGATCTGCACGGCGAAACCGACACCGTCGACAAATCCGCCGTCCTGGGTCTCGCGTGCGATCACTGCCGTCATTCCGATGATGTTGCCTTCGAGGTCGACGAGGATGCCTCCGGAGTTGCCGTGATTCAACGCGGCGTCTGTTTGAATCAGGTGTTCCTGCACGTAGCGTTCCCGGAAGAACGTCGTGTCGGGATCGCTGACCACGCCGACGGTCAGAGCGATTTCCTGTCCCAGAAGCGTATTGCCAATCGCCAACACGGTCTCTCCCGCCCGCACCGACATGGTGCTGCCGAAGTCCGGCACGAGCAGTTCATCACCATCGTTCCCATCGTTCCCATCGGTCTCGACGCGCAGCACCGCGACATCCGAGAACGGACGATCGTCGCCCAGCCGGATCGCAGGGAAGCGCCGGTCGTCGTGCAGGATCACGGTGAAGCTGGTCATGCCTTCAAGCACGTGCGCGGCGGTCACGATATGGCCGTCGTCGTCGAGCACGAATCCAGTGGCCAGCGCCGCCGGGACGACGGTGACGCCTTCATCATTGACCCGCTCAGGCCCTTCCGCGTCGATCACGACCACCGATTGCGAAATCTGCGCGAAGATCTCGCTGATCCGCCTTTGTTGCGCCGCGACCGACTGGTCGAAGTGCGAGGCGAGGTTCTCCGTGGAACGCTCCATGGCCTGCTCAACGGCTTGCTCGACCGCTTCGCTGACCGAGGCCTCAATCGTCGCGTTCAGCTCCTCTCGCGACGGCCCGTTGTCGCCGACAATTCCCACCGCAACCGCGCCGACGACGGCCCCAATCAGAGCGGAGATGATCGAGATTGTGAAAGTGTGACGCACGTTACACGAATGTCCCGAGCCCTCAGGATCGCACTGCCGCCTTGCCTGCTATCGTAGCCTGCCATAAAGTCCTTCGGCTGTTCGTACGGTTGGCCGAACGGTCTATCAGTCAGGCAACGCCAGTGGTACTCAGACGCTCAGTGCCCATCACTGCAGTCGGCTTGCAAAAGCTCCGCGATGAGCTGCTCACGCTCAAGGAACGTCGCCGCGAGGCGGCGGAGCTGATCCAGCAGGTGCGGGAAGACTCGCCCGGCGCCCGCGACGAAGGCGAGGGCGGAGAGACGATCAACGAGCAAGCGTTCATCGAGGGCCGGATCCGCGAGATCGAGGCCGTGATCGCCGCTGCCGAGATCATCGACGAAGAGGAAGTCCAGGGCTCGGAGATTGTGCGCCTCGGCTCCACCGTCACCGTGCGGCCGCTGCCCAAACGCACCGATGTCAACTACCGCATCGTCGGCCCGGCCGAAGTCGACCCCAAGAACGGCTACCTGTCCGACGAGTCGCCGGTTGGTAAAGCCCTGCTGGGCGCGAGGGTCGGCGACACCGTCGAGGTGTCGACCCCAACCGGTGTGCGCAAGTTCCGGGTCAAGGCGATTGCCTAGTCAACTTTCGGTCTCCGGACCTACGTACCGCCTGATCGCAGAGTGTTGGTTGGATTGCCTGGTCAACGATAATCGTGGTTGCGATATCGGCATGCAGGGAGCGTCTGTGATGAGCCTCGATCCTCACGGGCAAGCTGGTACGGCATCACCGGATGCCGATAACCCAACCTTTCAAGAGCTGTTCGCGGCTGCTAGAAGTAGTGCCCTCTCAGCGCAAACGAGTCTCCTTACGGCGTTTCCGAAGGAGAAAACCCTCCAAGTAGCGAAGTGGCTAGAGGGGTACCTAGCTCTGCCAGAGGAGGAAAGGTCGGTGTTTTGGAAAGATCTCAAGACCGCAATCCTCCGTGATCTTGGGCGTGACCCGTACCCGGCCCGGACCGACAGGAGTCACACCGTCGCGGAAGCAAAGCAGGTCTTTGACCAGCAGGAGTCGGAAGGTGGAGAAGACGGGGTTCTTGAAGTGACCGTGGCTGGACGAATCATGGCCATTAGGAGCATGCGTCGCTCGACGTTTTTGGACTTGAAGGACGATTCTGGTTCGATTCAGATAATGGCTGGAAGCGAGCTAGGCGATGACGAGTCGATGCTTGGTGTCGTCGAAGTAGGAGACATAATAGAAACTTCCGGTCGGTTGATTCGAACGCGACGGGGTGAAGTCTCGATCGATGCCGAATCCGTAACTCTATTGGCCAAGGCGCTACGAGCGCCGCCAGAGAAGTACCACGGTCTCCAAGACATCGAGATCCGCTACCGCCAGCGCTACCTCGATCTGATCGCCAACCAGGACGCCAAAGAGGTGTTACGCAAGCGGTCGCAAGTCCTCTCGGCGATGCGCCGGTTCATGGACGACCGCGGATTCCTGGAGGTCGAGACTCCGGTCCTGCAATCCCAGGCCGGCGGCGCGGCGGCGCGTCCATTCCTCACCCATCTCAACGCGCTCGACGAGCCGCGCCAGCTCCGCATCGCCCTCGAACTGCACCTCAAGCGCCTGATTGTGGGAGGATTCGACAAGGTTTACGAGATTGGCCGTGTGTTCCGGAACGAGGGGGTTGGCAATCGCTGGAATCCCGAGTTCACGATGATGGAGAGCTACGAGGCCTACACCGACTATCAAGGCGTCGCCGAGATGGTCGAGCAGAGTCTCGCTTACATCAGCGCTGAGGTCACCGGATCGACGCGAGTTCCCTGGGAGGACGGCGAGATCGACTTCACGCCGCCGTTCCGCCGCGTCACGATGGTCGACGCGGTCCGCGAGCACGTCGGCGTCGATTTTCGCGACTACCCCACGGTCGAGGCGATGGAGTCGCTGCTGCGCGCAACCGGCGTCGGCATTCCTCCCAACGCAGGCTGGGGCAAGCTCTTCGACGAGCTCGTCTCGGAGCGAGTCGAACCGAATCTGCGCCAGCCCACCTTTCTGCTCGACTATCCAGTCGCGATCTCACCGCTGGCCAAGCGAACCGAGTACGACGAGACGCTGGTCGAGCGGTTCGAGCTGTTCGTCGCCGGCTGGGAACTGGCCAATGCCTACACCGAACTGAACGATCCGGTCGATCAACGCAGGCGATTCGAAGAGCAGCTCCGGCTCAAGTCGGACGGCGACGACGAAGCTGAGCAGATGGACGAGGACTTCCTCGTTGCCCTGGAACACGGCATGCCTCCGACCGGCGGTCTGGGCATGGGCATGGATCGTCTCGCCATGCTGCTCACCAACTCTCAGTCCATCCGCGACGTGATCCTCTTCCCTCAAATGCGCAAGCTGTCGGACTGACGGCTGCGGCGGAGACCTGCACGCAATCCCCTTCCGATCCCCTCTCCCGGCGGGAGAGGGTTAGGGTGAGGGCCCTCCGCGACCCAGGCAGGCCCCACGACCAGATAATGAGCGGCGGCCGGACCCTCACCCCAGCCCCCCCGCCTTCGCGGGGGCAGGCTTCTCCCAGGGGGAGAGGGGGGCAGCCCCCGAGGGTTTACGCGCAACTCTCTGGAAGGAGAGGGAGTAAGCCCCCAGCGATCCATGACTAGATCTCCGAAGCAAGAGGGCCCGCTCAGGACATCGAGTCGCGCGTGGCGCCCGACTCTATGAAGGTGTCCACTTGCGACGCATCGAACCCCAGCTCTTGCAGAATCTCCCGCGTCTCGCTGGCGAATGGCGCGGTGGCGGGCGGTTGGCGGAAACCCGTCTTGTCCAACGCGACCGGCGGGGCGAGCAGGCGCACGGGACCGACGTCCGGATGATCGAGGTCGTAGAGCATCTCGTTCGCTTCGACCTGCGGATCGTCGAGGATCTCGAAGGGCATCAGGACCCTTGAGGCCGGCACACCGACCTCGGCGAGCAGCGATTCCCACTCACTGGTCGGACGCGACCGCATGATCGCTTCCGCCGACTCACGCAGGCGTTCGTAATGTTCGGGATGATGATTCGGATCGTCGCCGGTGTACTCGTCCTCCAGCCCGATCGCGAGACTGAAGGCTGCGCGCAGGCGCGTGCTGCCGCAGGCCACGGCGAGCCAGCCGTCCGAGGTGGTGTAGGTGCGGAAGTAGATGTCGGCCATGATCCGGGCACGCGCCGACGGCTGAGCCATGCGTTGCTCGGCATAGGCGGCGCTGCGCGAACGCATCTCGGCCAGCTCCCGCCGAGACTCGTCGTGGATGGGTCCGTCGACCGACTCGACACGCATCATCTGGTTGTTGTTCAGCGTCATCGCGGCCTGCATCAACGAGGCGTGAACCTCGCCGCCTTCGCCGGTGACGGTTCGGCGCAGCAGCGCCGAGGCGATCCCGAAGGCGAGCGACATCGCGGCCATGTAGTCGGCGCTGACCGGATCGCCGCTCAGCGGGCGCCCATCGCCGGAGCGTCCGTTGGCGACCATCAGTCCGCTGCGCGCCTGGACCACGATGTCCATGCCGGCCAATCCGGCGTCGGGGCCGTAGCGACCGAATGGTGTGACCGCGGCGATCACCAGTCGCGGATACCTGGCCCGCAACGTGTCCGCGTCGAGACCGAGTTGCTCGGCCAGTCCGGGACGGAAGTTCATCAGCGCTACGTCGGCTCGGCTCAGCAACGCCTCGATGATCTGCGCCGCGTCGGGATGGCGGAGATTCAGGGGAAGCGAGTGCTTGCCTCGGTTGCGCGAGAGGAAGATGCGCGACTCCATCGGCGCGACCTGGGCGAGCCGTCGTGTCGGGTCGCCTTCCAGCGACTCGATCTTGATCACCTCGGCCCCGCCCTCGGAGAGCAGTTGCGCCGCGAACGGCACGGCGACGAATTGGCCGAACTCGACGACCCGTATCCCGTCGAAGGGCTGTGGATCGGCTGTCTGGTCGGGCGCTTCACTGGGCATACGGCGCTTCCATTCATCAGTCTCCGTCGTCACGCTTCGAATGGGACGCTATCACCTGAGAGCGATTGGGACGCCCGTCGCCGGGCACGGTGTCCGACGACCGCGCCCGCTCTGTAATCTGACTCCACATCCATGAGCGATCGATACGCCGAAGTCGCCGTCCTGACCGGCAGTCCGCAGCGAGGCGCGTTCACCTACTCGGTTCCGACCGACATGGCGCTCGCCCGCGGCATGTCGGTTGTCGTGCCCTGGAGGACGCAGTGGGCGATCGGCATCGTGCTCAGGGTCAGCGGCGACTCCGAGGTCGCGGAGCCGCGTCCAATCGAGCGCGTGCTCGATCCGGAACCCCTGCTGTCGTCCGGCCAGCTCGAACTCGCCCACTGGATCGCCGAACGCTACCTGTCGCCGATTGCGGCCTGCATTCAACTCTTCCTGCCGCCCGGCACCCCGTCGCGTCCACGCAAGTCGCCCGATACCTTCCGCTCCGTTGTGCCGGCCAATCCGTCGATACCGAAGCGGCTTGAACTTTCCATAACGATCGATCAGCTTCGAGAAGTGATCGACACCTGGCCCCAGAGCAAGCGGTCTCGACCCGCCGAGCTGCTCGATGCGCTCGCCGCCCAGGCGGAAGGGGTCGACGTTGGCGAAGCGGCGAGAATGTTGGGTGGATCGAAGGCGTTGGACGACTGGTTAGCGTCGACGTCGTTCGCCCATCGCGACGGTAACGAAGTACAACTCACCGTCAACCAGGAAGACGCAACCTCCGTCGCGGCATCATTGCGTCGCACCGCAGCAGAACGCCGTCAACTCGCTCTGCTTCGATTGTTGGCCGAGTCGGGCCTGACGGAACAGGAAGCGAAGCGCCAGAGCGGAGCGACGCGGGCCGACATCGACAGCCTGGAACGCGCCGGATATCTCGGCAGGCTCGCAAGCGCGCCTGCGTTGGAGGCGGTCGAACCACAGTCGGCGCCGAAGCTCACCAATGAGCAGCAACTGGCGAGTGACGCAATCGGCGATGCCCTCGATTCCGACGCCGGCGAAGTCTTCCTGCTGCATGGCGTGACCGGCAGCGGCAAGACCGAGGTCTACCTGTCGGCCACCGAACGGGCCCTGGCCTCGGGCGGCGGCGTCATCGCGCTCGTCCCCGAGATCGCGCTCGCGCCGCAGACCATTGCGCGGTTCGACGCCCGATTCCCGGGTCAGGTTGCCGTTCGACACTCTGGACTCTCCCGCTCCGAAGCGCGCGAACAGTGGCGACAAGTCCATGCGGGAGAGAAGCGCATTCTGATCGGCGCGCGCTCGGCGCTCTTCGGACCGATGAAGAATCTGGCACTGGTGATCGTCGACGAAGAGCATGAGTGGACATACAAGCAGACCGATCCCCAGCCGCGCTATCACGCCGGAGCGGTCGCGCGCGAGATCGCTCGGTCCTGGGGCGTGGTCGCAGTCCTCGGCTCGGCGACGCCTGACATCGTCTCGATGGCCAACGCGCGGGCCGGCAACGGTCGGCTGCTGACGCTCACACAACGGATTCAGTCGGGCGGCGGCTCAGCCGCGATCATCCCGCAACCGACGGTGGACATCGTCGACATGCGCGACGAGCTCGCCGCCGGCGTTCGCTCGGTCTTTGGACGGGAGCTCGACTCAGCCGTCTCGGAGGCGCTGGCTCGGGAGGAGCAAGTGTTGCTCTTCCTCAACCGCCGCGGAATGTCGGCGCTCGTCTGCCGTGCGTGCGGCGAAGCGGTCCAGTGCGAGCAATGCTCCATCGCGATGACGCTGCATCGTCCCGGTCCGTATCTGCAGTGCCACGAGTGCGGCGAGCGTCAACCTGCTCCGCTGCGCTGCCCGTCGTGCTTCGACGAACGCATCGGCGCGATGAGTTTCGGTACCGAGCAACTGGAGTCCGAAGTCCGCCGCCGCTGGGGCGAGGTGCCGATCACTCGCTGGGATCGCGATACCTCCGCCGCCTTCGGATCGCATGAAGCCCTGCTGGCGGAGTTCGCCGACGGGCGGTCGCGCGTACTGATCGGAACGCAGATGATCGCCAAGGGACTCGACCTGCCTCGCGTGACGGTCGCTGGCATCGTCAACGCCGATCTCTCGCTGCGCGAGTCCGACTACATGGCGGCCGAGCGCACATTCCAGTTGCTTTCGCAGGTCGCAGGTCGCGCCGGCCGAGGAGCTCTGGGCGGCCGCGTGATTATCCAGACGTACGCGCCTGATCACTTCGCCGTCGTCGCGGCGGCGGCGCACGACTACGAGTCCTTCTACCAGGCCGAGCTGAACTTGCGCCGCGTGCTCGACTATCCGCCGTTCGGCGAGCTGGCGAGACTCACGGTCAGCCGTTCCACGCTGAGCGAATCCGACGCCGAAGCGCTGCGCATAGTCCGCGAACTCTCCGATCTCCGCGCCCGGACGCCCGGCGCCGTCGCCCAGATCATCGGCCCGGCTCCCGCCTATCCCGCTCGCCGACGCAATCAGTGGCGACGCCAGGTGCTGCTCAAGGGCGACGATCCGCTCTCGCTGCTCAGGCAAGTGGAGTTCGGCCGCGGTTGGTCGGTCGACATTGATCCGGTCGGCTAGAACGCTTCGAAGGCGACTCGGATCGCGACTGCCAACATGCCAAACGCCAGGAGACGCGAAAGCAGCGACTCGCGAATCCGCGCCGCGACTCGCAGGCCGATCGGGTTGGAGATGATCGCTCCGATCAGCAGCGGCGGCACGTCGTTGAGCGGATCGCCGAAGTGCTGGGTCGCGGTATGGAAGATGACCACGGCGATCGCAATGCTGGTCACGATGCTGTGCGAGGCCGGTACGCCCAGCCAGGCAGGCATCCGCATGACGCGGATGGTGATCGTCGCAAAGAACAGTCCGCCGCCGATGCCGGCCAGCGATGTCAGCAACGACGTCACCGCAACTGCGCCGACGGAGCGGCGCACGGGAATCCAGTAGAGATACGTCTCGCCGCGACCGTCGCGGATCAGCCGTCGCCAACCGCGCCGCCCGACCTGCCCGGCGTCGCCGGTTGGTCGCCAGATCAGATACAGGCCGAGCGAAGCCAGTAACACGGTGAATCCGGCCGCGAAAATCTCCCTGGGTAACTGAGCCGTTCCGGTAGCGCCGATCACGCCGGCGGGCACGGCGATCGCCGCAGCCATGCCGACGGCTCGGTAGTCAATCCGTTTCTCCCGGGCGAGCCGGGCCGCCGCAAGGCCGGATGTCGCCAGGACGAGGCACATCGACGCCATCGCCACTTCGGCGGGGCTCGACTCCGCGTGACGGGTGAGCAACACGGGGGCGAACAGGAATCCACCGCCTGCCCCGACCGCGGTCGCATAGACGCCCACCGCGAGTCCCACGCCGACCAGGGCGACGAATTCAATCCAGTCCATCCGCGCAGGCTACGCCTGAATCCTGAGCGCGAGGCAGTCCGGCTACCCCTGCTTGGGAATCTTGGGCAAGAGCCAACTCAACAGCGCGTCCTGACTGCGGGTCTGCATGTAGAAGCGGCCCGGACCCTCGAGCTTGCAGACCAGCCCCTCGCCCGAGAGCAGCGTCGTCTTCCAGCCGCCCGAACGTCCCACGTTGTACGTGACCGAGTCGTCGAACGCGACCATGTGACCGGTGTCGACGGTGTACTCCTCGCCTGCGCGGAGCTCCTTCAGGTGGATTGCGCCGTAACTGGAGAGGAACAGCAGCCCGTGCCCGCTACAACGCAGCAGCACGAGTCCTTCGCTGGAGAAGAAGCTCTTGGCCCCGCCCCAGGACGTATCCACCTCGATCTCGTTTGTGGCGGCCAGAAACGAACCCGACTGCACCAGGACCGTGCCGCCGTTCATCTCGATCGCCTGGATGTCGCCCGGCAGTCCCGGGGCGATCGTGACCTCGCCCGATTGCTCGGCTGTGAAGGTGTTGATGAAGAAGCTCTCTCCGCCGAGTACCGACCGCTTCAATCCGCCCAGCAATCCGCCGCGCATCCCGGTATCGATCGAGATACTGGCCGACATCGAGACCATCGCCCCGGCCTCGGCCTGAATCTGCTCGCCTGAAGCCAGTTCAATCCGGCCAAGGGCATACGACGGTCGGTGGAGAATCTCGTACTGCATGGTTCCTGGTTCCCTCCAAGTAGCTCCGTTGAAATCCACTCTAGGCCCACATCAGGCCAACTGGCGCTTCCCTTACTCCTCGGAGGCCTGCGCGTGATTCGCCGGGTTCTACTCCCTCCCCCTCTGGGAGAAGCCTGCCCCGTGCTTGACACGGAGGGCCGGGGTGAGGGTCCGGCGATGGTTTCCTATCTGGTCGTCTCGCCTGGCCTACTCACGGAGGGCCACTCACCCTAACCCTCTCCCGCCGGGAGCGGGGACCGGAGCGGGTTCCCGCGTAGAGCGGGGACTGGACCCGTTCGATTCCGCTTCGCTAGCTGCAATCGCGGAGGAACTGGCGGATCGCGTCGAGTGTTGCCGGGAGCTTCTCCGGCGAGCGGGCGTCGACGTCGAGACAGCGGGCGTTGGGGGCCTCGTTGCAGATGCGGTGGCCGATGCCCGTCGGATGGAACGGGTCCGCGCCCGGGATCACCAGCATTGGCGTATGCGTGCGCTGAACCGCGACGTCATTGACCGCGAAGTAGGGTTCGACCGGCGGCCACATGCCGTCGCGGAACTCAACGACCAGCGCGATGTACCCCTCGCGCCGAATGCTGCGCAGCGCGTCGGCGAAGAGCGGCTCGTCGTGAATGCGTTGGGCGAAAGGACCGCCCTCGTTGTTCTGCATGAATATCGGATCGCGCTGCGCCGACTCGATCACCGCCTCCAGACCCTCGGCGCGACAGAGCCGGATGGTCGGGTTGAACATGTCGTAAAACGTCTCGGGCGAGTTCGTCTCGTCCAATCCGACCGGGTCCTGCATGACCACGCCAGCCACGCGGGCCGGCGCCTGATCGGCGAGCCGCAGCGCGTAGGCGCAGCCGATGCAACCGCCCATCACGTGCGCCCGCGCGACGCCGAGGTCGTTGAGCACCGCAATCTGGTCTTTCATCGCCTCGTCGTAGTTGAACGCCGTGAGCCCGGTCTTGGACTGACCGCAGTGACGCTGGTCCATGCCGATCACGGTGAACTCGTCCGCGAACGCCTCGATCGGATTGATGATCGAGCGCTGCCAGAACTCGATCTGCGAGTTCACGCCGCCCGGCGCGAACAGTAAGAGCGGAATCTCGCTGTTGCCTTCGCCGTAGACCTCGTAGTGAATGATCGTGCCGTCGGGTCGCATGACTTCGGCCATCGGTCGCCTCCTGCTTCACTTCGGACGTTGATTCACGGGCGCGTCGTGCGTGATCCCGTCTCTCCATTGCGCTGACGGGCAAAGTCTAGAGCGGCGACGTTAGTCTGTCTCTCAACAGCCGGATATCGGACATCGCTCGCAGCAAGCGGGCAGACGGGAGCACACCATGGTCGTCGCCGAAGCGCAAGCCCTGACAGTCGACACCGTCGACATCACCGATTCCGATCGCTACCGCGATATCGGATACCCCTGGGCCGAGTGGGACCTGCTGCGCCAGGAGGCGCCGGTCTACTGGTACCAGCGGCCGGGCTACGAGCCGTTCTGGGCGATCACCAAGCACGCCGATATCCGCTTCATCTCCTCGCATCCCGAACTGTTTTCCAACGCGCAGATGTTGCGCCTGAATCGGGCCTCGAAGCTGGGCACCGCGTCGCGCCAGCGCGAGGCGAGCACCAACCGAACCGGCGGCCATCCCGACGACCCGCCCGACTTCATCTACCTGGACCCGCCCGAGCACCGGCAGCACCGCAGCCTCGTCGCGCGGCACTTCACGCCGCGCATGATGAAGATGCTTGAAGACCACTTCGCCGAGATGGCCGAGAACTACGTCTCCGACTTCGCCGACAAGGTCGTCGCCGAGTTCGCCGAGAAGGGCTCGCGTTCGGCCGTCGATCTCGTGCACGAGCTGTCGGCCAAGCTGCCGGTCGCCGCGATCTGCGCCATGGGCGGCGTGCCCGAGGAGGATTGGGATCAGATCTTCAAGTGGACGGAAGTCATCGTCGGCGCCGACGATCCGGAGTTCCGGCTGCCGGGCGAGTCGCCCGGCCAGGCGACCGAGCGTGTCGGGGTCGAGTGGTTCCGTTACAACAACGAGCTGATCGAGCAGCGCAAGCGCGAAGGGCTGGGCGACGACCTGCTCAGCGACCTGCTGCGCGCCGAGATAGACGGCCGCCCGCTCTCGCCCGGCGAGATTCACGGCTACTTCGTGCTGCTGCTCGCCGCAGGCAACGAGACCACCCGGAACTCGATCAGCGGCGGCGTCAAAGCGCTGCTCGATCACCCCGATCAGATGCAGATGCTGATCGACGACGAGTCGCTGGTGCCCTCGGCCGTCGAGGAGATCCTGCGCTGGACCTCGATCGTGATCCAGTTCCAGCGCACGGCCTTGGAGGATGTCGAGCTGCGCGGCAAGACGATTCGCAAGGGCGAGTCGGTCGTGCTCTGGTACCCCTCGGCGAACCGCGACGAGGACGTCTTCGAGGACCCCTACCGGTTCGACATCAAGCGCGACCCGAATGATCACTTCGCCTTCGGCGGCTACGGCGAGCATTTCTGCCTGGGCGCGAACCTCGCCCGCTGGGAGATGCGCGCCATCTTCCACGCGCTCAGGCCAATCCTGCCGAACCTCGAGCTCGTCGCACCGCCCGAGAACGTGATCGCCTTCCTCCACGTCGGAGGCATCAAGCGTCAAATGGTCCGCCACCGCCCGGCGTGACGGGTGTCGAGATACGGTGATCCGCAAGGTCGTCACTCCAGGCCCTAGGGGAAGGGAGACTTCTCATGTCGCGGAAACCGAGACTCCGCAAGTTCGACTTTGACGCCGAGAAGTTCAAGGAACTCATCGTCTACGTGGCGGAACGCTGCGCTGATGACCCGTCGTTTGGCGCGGTCAAGCTCAACAAAATCCTCTACTACGCCGACTTCGACGCGTATCGGCTGCTGGGTGAGCCAATCACCGGAGCCAGGTATCTCAAGTATGGAGCAGGACCAGGACCTTGTCGGCTGGTCGACGTACGAGACGAACTGGTCGAAGGGGGCAGGCTGCGCATCGAGAAGCGGAACTACTTCAACAGGCAACAGAAGCGCCTGGTACCGGTAGAGGGGATGCGAGCAAACAGAGAGGTGTTCTCACCGGAGGAACGGGAGATCGTGGATTCTGTCATTGACTTTTTCTGGTCAATGTCGGAGCGAGCTGCCTCTGACTACTCCCATCGGGAACCGGGTTGGCTGCTCGTCGGCGAGCGCGAAGAGATTCCGTACCAGACCGCCTTTCTGAGCGGAGATCCCATGGATCAGGAGACAGAAGAGGCCGGTATCCGCATTGGCAAGGAGTTCCTGGCGTCGCGGCGCTAGGGGCATCTGCGGATGGCATACGGAAGCGGATGGGAAGTCTCCGAGTCAGCTCAGTTTTGGGAATCCTACGAGGAACACATCGCAGGCGATGAGCGCCTGGAAGATCTGATTGAGAGCTTTGTCTGGGCATTACGAGCCGACTCGAATGCAGGCCCCTATCGCACGAATATCGTCTCTACGTTCTGGTTTACCATCCTGATTGGTCCACCCCCGTTCTTTCTGTTCTTTGACGTCGACGAGATCAATCAGGTCATCACCCTCGAGTTTGTGACCCCGACACCGTAGCGAACCATTTGCTGCCCGCTGTGCGGTGAAGTGCTCTTCCAGACGCTTGAAGACGGCCAGAACTCCCCAGCACCATTCACCGGAGCGTTCTCACGCCCTCGGCCACTGACGCCGTCAACCTGCCTGAGGTTTGTTCGGCTTGCCGAAAGATGTATCTTTGCGGTGATCTACCGTTTGCGACTGCCCCGGAGGCTTGGCATGGTTACCGCCGAACGACCCGCACTGACGCTTGACAGCCTGAACATCACCGACACCTCGCTCTATGTCGATTACGGCTACCCCTGGGAGGCCTGGGACATCCTGCGCCGCGAAGCGCCGGTCTACTGGTACCAGCGGCCCAACTTTGAGCCGTTCTGGGCGATCACCAAGCACGCCGACATCCGCTACATCTCCTCGCACCCCGAGCTGTTCTCGAACACGCAGATTCTGCGCATGAACGACACCGAGTCAATCGGCATCGGCGAACGAGGACGCGAGATCAACGCCAACCGCTACGGCGGCCACCCGTCCGATCCGCCCGACTTCATCTTCATGGACCCGCCCGAGCATCGACAGCACCGCAGCCTCGTCGCGCGCCACTTCACCCCAAGGATGATGAAGAAACTGGAAGACCACTTCGGCGAGATGGCCGACAACTACGTCTCCAGCTTTGCCGATTCAATCGTCAGCGACTTTGCCGAGCGCGGCTCGGTATCGGCGGTCGACGTGGTGCACGAGCTGTCGGCCAAGCTGCCGGTCGCCGCGATCTGCGACATGGGCGGCGTGCCCGAGGAAGATTGGGACCAGGTCTTTCACTGGACCGAAACCTCGGCCGGCGCAGCCGACCCCGAGTTCCGACTGCCGGGCGAGGATCGCGAACAGACGATCCGCCGCGTCAACCTCGAGTTCAACCTCTACAACGAAGGACTGGTTCGCGACCGTCAGTCCAACGGCCTCGGCGACGACCTGCTCAGCGACCTGCTGCGCGCCGACATCGACGGCTACAAGCTCACGCCGCGCGAGATCTCGTCCTACTTCCGTCTGTTGATCGGCGCAGGCAACGAGACGACCCGAAACTCGATCTCCGGTGGCGTCAAGGCGCTGCTTGACCATCGGGACCAGCTTGAAGACCTCGTGGCTCACCCCGAACTGGTGCCGTCCGCAGTTGAGGAAATCCTGCGCTGGACCTCGGTGGTGATTCAGTTCCAGCGGACCGTCACCGAGGACCTCGAGCTGCGCGGGAAGACGCTGCGCAAGGGCGACTCAATCGTGATGTGGTATCCGTCGGCCAACCGCGACGAAGAGGTCTTCCCCGACCCGTACAAGTTCGACATCCGCCGCGACCCGAACGACCATTTCGCGTTCGGCGGGTACGGCGAGCATTTCTGCCTGGGGGCGAACCTGGCTCGCTGGGAGATGCGGGCGATCTTCCACGCGCTGCTGCCGATTTTGCCGAATCTGGAGCTGGCCGGTGAGCCGGAGATGGTTCCGCAGTCGCTGCACGTGGGCGGGATCAAGCGTCAGATGGTGCGGTACCGGCCGGGCTAGAACCGGTTCACACAGCTTGCGCCCGCGGAAGCTGTGGAGTGGTTGAAGAGTCTGTCAACGGGACGGGGCTTATGCAGCATTGGGGCGTTCCGTCGACGCTGGCGGAGGGCATTGCAGCATTCTCTTCTCTCTGATGGGTACGCCCGTCGTTCGCCCCCCTCTGTCCCTACGGGACATCTCCCCCCGCAGAGCGGGGGGAGAGTTCGAATGTCGTTCAGCGCGCT
>DAOUKQ010000075.1:0-2011 GCA_034421135.1 Dehalococcoidia bacterium | reverse complement strand
CGCTGACGGGCGCGCGCAGGGCCCTCCGGCCTCCAGGCCCCGCCCCGCCCCCGGATCCAGACGGCGTTCACCCAGGCAGGCGACCACAGGGCGCGGCTCGGCTAGCCTAGAAGAGATAGATCTCGGCCCGGAGAGAGGATGCGCTGTGCCGCCGGCCGGCATCCCAGAGATCGTCATCGATCGACTGCCGCTGTACGTGCGGGCATTGGCGCTGCTTGCGACCAACGGGCAGGAGATCATCAGCTCCAAGGAGCTGGGCGAAGAGCTGGGCGTGACGCCGGCCCAAATCCGCAAGGACCTCTCCTACTTCGGCCGTTTCGGCAAGCAAGGCAGCGGCTACAACGTCGCCCAGCTGCTCGACGAGCTGCGGGAGGTGCTGGGACTCACGCAACGCTGGTCCATGGCGCTCCTGGGCGTGGGGCGCCTGGGACGGGCCATCCTGAGCTACGGCGGCTTCGGCTCCCAGCAGCTCCACATCGCCAAGGCCTTCGACTCCGACCCGGCGGTCATCGGGACGGAGATCGGCGGCGTCGTGGTGGAGGACATCAAGAACGTCGCGGCCAGCCTGGAGGCCCTGCCCGTCGAGATCGCCATCGTGGCCGTGCCGCCGCACGCGGCCCAGCCGGTGATCGACGAGCTCGTGGCAGCCGGCGTCCGCGCCATCCTCAACTACGCGCCGATCGCCGTGCGCGTGCCCCCCGGCGTCCGCTGCCGCAACGTAGACCCCGTCGTCTACCTGCACGCCATGACGTACTACTTGAAGAGCGATGCCCGCGGCGGCCTCGGAGCCGCCGCGATCTCCCAGGAAGAGGCCGGGCAGGCTTTCGAGCCCTAGCTACTGCGAGCGCGTGCCTCAGGCCGCCTGGTCACCACTGGACGAACATCGGGATCACTGTTCCAAAATGACCAAGAGAGTCGCGTGCCGTTCGCCTTGACTGTCCGCCTCTCCGTATGACGTGCCTTGACCGCCGTCCTCCTCAAGGACGTCAGGATCAGATCGTTCGATCGCAACCTCTGATCGTGAATCCTGGTCCAGCGCACGGACTCGATCGACGGCTAGCGGCGCCCTACTCAGAGCACGTCGCCAGCTCGACGGGGAAATCCCTCAACCTGAGCGCGGGTAGGTAAGAGTGGTCCCAAGCGCGGGTGACGTAGGTGTACGTCCACACGATCGTCACGTCTGGGCCCTAGACGAGATCGGCCGCTGCACCCTTGGTCGACGCTCCTGCTAGCGTGCAACAGACGCCAACGCTGCAAAGTCCAATCGAGGGGTATGCGATTTGCGGACGAGTGACAATGGGCGCCGAGCAGGTCGCTGAGTCTGGCCTGCCGAAGGAAGTACCGCAGTGAATGGCATGCCTAGATCCCCAGCATTTCTGCTACTCGTTACTGCCGTCGTCACACTCCTGGCAGCCTGTTCATCCCCCGAAGAACAACCCGCACCTCGATCGGAGAACGCACAGCCAACCTCGACATCCGCTCAGGAGGGTTCCAGGCCTGCGTCTTCCCAGAGTGACCCTGGGTCGGATGCGGAACCCCAGCCGCCAGGGGAAAACGCTGCGCCGGATCTGGGTCAAGTCAAGCGCGGCTTCTCCGACGACCACGGCGAGTTGAGCCCATACGTGACGCCTGCTGCGATCGATGGCAGCGGAAGAAAGCTGCTGGCGCTCTATATCGTCGGCAGCGACCTTGAGGAAGATCTTCTGGCAGCCTCCATCGACCTGGAGGAGCTGTTGGTTGGTTACTCCGTCCTGCCCGATCCGCAAACGGTCGAGGTCGTCGTTGCATTTGGCGGTGCCGACAAGAACGGCTGGCGAGGGATGAAGCTGGCCAATCTCGCCCAACTCACGGTTGACTACCAGGATCTGGAGTTCGGGAACGAGTCCGGCCCGGACGCATACCTCTATCAGGCCGACGGCGCGCACATGGGTGACGAGAGTTCACTCAAGCTGTTCCTCGACTACCTGGAGGACGCCTACACAAACTTCGACCAGCGATTCCTGGTCCTGTG
>DAOUKQ010000074.1:0-1994 GCA_034421135.1 Dehalococcoidia bacterium | reverse complement strand
CTCTCGCTCGCCGTCGCCCAGACCGATGTCAAGGGCGATCGGATCAAGCGGCCCGCCCAGCAGGAAGACCCGGACATGTACCTGCGGGTCGTCGAACGACGGCCCGATGGCGTCGTGGTCCGTGGCGCCAAGGCCCACACCTCGGTCGTGACCAATACGAACGAGGTGATCGTCCTGCCGACCCGCGCCATGGGCGCCGACGAACAGGATTGGTCGATCGCCTTCGCCCTGCCGGTCAACACTCCGGGGCTGCGCTTCATCGCCTCGCCGTTTGGCGACAACGCCACTCACGAGGGTGAACGGCCGATCTCCGCCGTGCGAAAGATGATGGAGACGATCACGATCTTCGACGACGTATTCGTGCCCAACGATCGCATTTTCCTCAACGGCGACACGGACGCCGCCGGCCAGTTGGCGCTCACCTTCGTCGAGTACCACCGATTCACCGCGGTCTCCTACAAACTGCCGTTGGTCGACGCGCTCGGCGGTTGCGCCGCGCTGGCGGCTGACTACAACGGCATCCTCGGCGTCACACATGTGCGCGAGAAGTTCATCGACCTGATCGACTACGCCGAGACGACCCGCGCGTTGCTGGAGAAATCGGCCGAACGCTGCATTTCCAAGCCCAACGGCCAGGTCGCTCCGGATCCGATGACCGTCAACCTGGCCAAGTCGCACTTCGCCCACGGATACCACGAGGCGGTTCAGCACGTGCAGGAGATCGCGGGCGGGATCCTGGTCACAGGACCCGGCGACGAAGACTGGGAATCGGAAGAGTTGCGGCCCTTCCTGCAGAAGTACCTCGCCGGACGCGAAGGAGTCGGCGGTGAGCAGCGGATGAAACTGCTCAACTTCGTCCGCGACCTGACATCGTCCGACTACGGCGCTTACCAGGAAGTGCTGGCGATTCACGCGGAGGGTTCGCTCCAGGCCGAGCGGCTGCAGGTCTTCCGCGCATTCAACGAGAACGGCGGCGCGCGCCGGGTCATGCGGCTCGCCGGTAGAATGGCTGGCGTCAGGTAGGCCCCCGGCGGCCTAATCGGAAACCGAGATCATGCCGGAATTGCCCCTGTTTCCGCTCCAGATCGTCGTCTTCCCCGGCGAGTCCGTGCCGCTGCACATCTTCGAACCGCGCTATCGACAACTGGTCAAGGACACCCTCGATACCGGTGAGCCATTCGGCATCGTCCTCACTCGCCGCACCCGCCAGCAGGCCACGCCCGAGGATCGGGAGCCAACGCACGAAATCGGCTGCACGGTGCGGATGGAGTCGAACGAAGCCTTCCCCGACGGCAGGTTCAACATCGGCTGCATCGGCGAGCGCCGCTTCCGGATCATCGAGAAACTGGGAGAGCGTCCGTACTGGGTCGCCGACGTCGAATACCTCGACGACCCGGCCGACGCGGAATCGGCCGACGCCTACACGGCCTATTCGGACGCTGCCGGTCTGTACAGGGATCATCTGGGGTTGGCGCTGGCGCTGCAGAACTCATGGCAGCGCACCTACCGGCTCCCGCGGCGGCCGAACCCGCTCGTCAATCACATCGCCTCGAGCATCGAAGCGCCGGCCTCGGTCAAGCAGGAAGTCCTGAAGTCCGAATCGACGGTCGAGCAGCTCAATCTGCTCAGCCGGATTCTCAGGGCTTCAAATCGCCAACTCAACGACCGCGTGCATCTGCACCACAAGCAGCGCTACGAAGGCCTCGGCGTGGGGAACTGATCGGTCGGCAGGTCGACCATCACTCGGTCAGCGGCGCAAGCAGATCTATGAGTTCAGCGACATCTGCGATGTCGGCCGCGATGATTTCAGCATCGAGGAATCGTTTGCGAAGGTAGTAGTAGCTATGAAGCTCATTGGGGCTGCCACGCAATTCGCGGATGCGATCGTTTCGAGTTTGCAGCCAGACATTGTTGAGAATCCGGCTGAAGTCGGCGTGTCTCTCATAGGTCCAACCATTGGCAGCGGCAACGGCCTTGGCCATGTGAGCAGCAGC
>DAOUKQ010000073.1:0-4470 GCA_034421135.1 Dehalococcoidia bacterium | reverse complement strand
TGGTTCCCCGGCAGCGCCACGCAGGACGACGTTCGCGCGGCATTGGAGACGATCGGGCTCGGCGGAGCCAGGATCCAGGCCACGGCAGATTCCGCCTTCCGCCTGCGCGTTGAGCAGCCGTCGGACGGCGACCTCGAGCGCCTGCGCCAACGTATCAATGAAGCGCTTCGCACTGAGATTGGCCCCATCGTCGTGCTGCAAAGCTCGTCGGTCTCGGGGACGCTCTCGGTAGAGATCGCGCGCGACGCGGGCGTCGCCCTGGCCGTCGCCGCGGTCGCCATCCTGATCTACATCTCGCTCGCCTTCCGCCGATTGCCCAACCCCGTGCTCTACGGCTCTGCCGCGATCGTGGCCTTGCTGCACGACGTCACGATCGTCGCCGGCGCGTTCGCGATCGGCGGGCAGATCGCCGGCCTCGAGGTCAATGCGATGTTCGTCACTGCGCTGCTCGCGATCATCGGTTACAGCGTCAACGACACGATCGTGGTCTTCGACCGGATCCGTGAGAACCTGCTGCTCGATCCGCGCGAGGACTTCCGCCGCGTCGTCAACGCGGCGATTACGCAGTCGCTGGGCCGCTCGCTCAACACCTCGATCACGGTGGTGCTCGCCCTGCTTGCCCTGCTGCTGATCGGCGGCGTGACGATCCGACCGTTTGTGATCGTGCTGTTCATCGGCACCGTCGCGGGCACATACTCGTCGATCGCCGTGGCGAGCCAGATCGTCTTCCTCTGGCAGGAAGGCACGCTGCCGCGTCTGTTGCGTCGCGGCGGCGAGCGCCGGGTCGTGCGCCGAGTTGAGCGCCGCGCCTAACCACGCCGCAAGACTCGCGCGTCGCCGACGCGGCGGGTGACTCGATTCGTGTCCAGATGTTCGAGGAAGGCCTGTGCGACTTTGCGGCTCGTACCCAGCCGGTCGCGTACATCGGCGAGCGTCGCGCGCTCCTGCCGCTCCAGAAGCGCCTGAGTCTCGGCGACCATGCGGTCGTACACCTCGCGGTCGAGGTTGACCCCGCTCATCAGCCGGACGATCAGACGTTGGGCTTCGAGGTACTCGAGGAGTTCCGGATCGAGTGTCGGGTCGGTCTCCGGGCGGACGCCCTGCTCCGCCAACCGAGGCAGCAGGCGATCGACCTGCGCCTGTTGCTCCGCGGTCAGGGCCACGCTCCGGGCCGGGAGGTCGAACGAGCCTTCGTTGACGATCAGCCGGCCTGATTCTGTGAGGTACTGCTGCAGGAACGCGAATGCGCGCTGGGGCAGGTTGACTCGGCTGCGCAAGTCCTCTCTGGGCAGGCCGGCGCGAAGCGGAAACTGGTTGACATAATCTGTTACGGTCGCTTCGGCTCGGGCGGCCAGCGCTCCGAGTCCGGCTTCGGACATCAAGACTGCCGAGCCCGACAATCCGCCCTCGTCCAGTACGAGGGCCGAGCCGTCTGCGATCTGTCGCTCAATCGCGGCCAGGGCCTCGTCGGGGGCCAGTTCGCTGCGGGCGACGAGTTCATCCCAACGGACCGGCTCCATGCGTTGGAGCACGGTGAGCAAGGTGTCGTCGGGCGAGCCGTCCAGCAGTCGCTGCAACGCCTCCAGGGTGGATGCGTCATTGCGATGGTGTCGGCGGGGACGGGTATCGACGATTCGACCGCCGGCGACGGTGGCATCGGCCGAGCGAAGCACGAAATGATCGCCGCGCGCTGCGGCGATCGGGCGATCCAGGCGGAGCTGGGCCCAGCTTGAATCGCCGGGCGAGAGCGAGTCGCCTTCGAGCAGTCTGACGCGGGCCTGGACCTCGTCGGCGCCGACGTGCAGCGTCCGAGTTGCGTTGTGCGGCAGCGGCTTCGACGCGCCGGGGACCGCGCGCAGACGGATGTCGACCGCCGCCGTCGGGGCGAGCCAGCCGGGAGCGGTGAGGACCATGCCGCGCTCCAGGTCATTGGCCGAGACGCCGCTCAGATTGACGGCCGTGCGAGCTCCGGGCGACGCCGTGTCGAGCGACTGTTCATGCGACTGCAGCCCCCGGACTCGGCACTCGATCCCGCCCGGCTCGATCACCACCGGATCGCCGACCGACAGCTCGCCGTCCAGCAAGGTGCCTGTGACGACTGCGCCGAAACCGGAGATTGAGAACGAGCGGTCAATCGGCATGCGAGGGCGGCCCTGGTTGGGAACCGGGGGCAGATCGTCGATCTGCTCATCGATCAGCCCGCGCAGTTCTTCGATGCCCTCTCCCGTGAGCGCCGAAACGGGAGCGATCTGCGATCCGGCGAGCGCGGTTCCCTCCAGCAACTCTTCGATCTCTTCCCCGACCAGCGCGATCCACTCTTCGTCTACGAGGTCAACCTTGGTCAGGGCGACGAGGCCGCGGTCGATGTCGAGCAGGTCGAGGATGTCGAGGTGCTCCCGGGTCTGCGGCATGACGCCTTCGTCGGCGGCGATCACGAGGAGGGCCAGGTTGATGCCGCCGACGCCGGCGAGCATGTTCTTGATGAAGCGCTCGTGTCCGGGCACGTCGACGATGCTGACCGCGCGGCCCGAGGGAAGTTCGCACCAGGCGAAGCCGAGGTCGATGGTCAGGCCGCGCGCCTTCTCTTCGGCCCAACGGTCGGGATCGATCCCCGACAGCGCCTGGACCAGCGCGCTCTTGCCGTGGTCGACGTGGCCAGCGGTGCCAATCACATACACGCGATTACCCTGATCTCCAGACACCCACTCACTACTGACAGAGGATATGTGCGATGAAAGCCATCGTTGTTGACCCGCCGGGCAAGACGGCCGATTCCCTGCGTCTCGATGAGGTTCCTGACCCGCAACCCAGCGACGAGGAGGTGCTGCTTCGAGTCCACGCCAGCGCACTCAATCGGGCCGACATGATGCAGCGGATGGGCAACTACCCGGCGCAGCACGGAGCGTCGGCGATTCTCGGTCTCGAACTGGCCGGCGAAGTGGTCCAAGTCGGTTCGCGGGTGCATGGATTGTCGGTTGGCGACCGGGTGTACGGACTCTCGGGCGGAGGCGGCTACGCCGAGATGGCGACGCTGCATCAGTCGCTGGCGATGCCGATCCCAGATGAACTCACGTATCACGAGGCGGCCTCGATCCCCGAGGTCTTCTTCACCGCCAACACGGCGGTGCGCACGCTGGGCGAGACGCTGCCCGGTGAACGGATCCTGATTCACGCGGGCGGCAGCGGCGTCGGCATTGCGGCGATCCAGATCGCGAGGCTGATCGGCGCGGAGGTCTGGATCACGGCCGGCTCCGAAGAGAAGTGCGAACGGGCTCGAGAGCTGGGCGCCGACATGACGATCAACTATCGCGAGCAGGATTTCGCCGAGGTCGTTCAGGAACAGACCGATGGACAGGGCGTCAATGTGATCCTCGACGTGATCGGCCGCGACTACTGGGAGAAAAACCTGCGCTCGTTGTCGATGGCCGGCCGGCTGGTCCTGGTCGGGCTGATGGGCGGAGCGGTCGCGGAAACGAATCTGGGCATGTTGATGCAGAAGCGGCTGCGGATTCACGGCACCGTGATGCGCTCGCGCCCGCTGATCGACCGGGCCGAGATCACGCGCGACTTTCAGCAGCATCTCGAACCGGCGATCGTCAACGGGGAGATGAAGCCGGTGATCGACTCGGTGTTTCCGCTGAGCAAGGCGGCTGAGGCGCATCAGTACATGGCGGAGAATCGGAACTTTGGGAAGATTCTGTTGGATTGCATTGATGTTGAGTAGGGTCTTCTTTCTTCGGCGTGGTTGAGGGCTGGCGGGCCTTACGCCATGGTGCTGCGACCGGCTGAGGTGAGGCGGACGTGGGTATCGCGCTTGGAGATTGCGGTCTGGGCCCCGCGTCGGAGCGCGGGGCATCGGAAGGGGAGGGAGCGGGTCCCCGAATGAATCGGGGATTGGGAGGGGAGAAGGCTGAGGTGAGACGGAAGTGGGTACCGCGCTCGGAGGGCCCCCTCCGCCCCTACGGGGCACCTCCCCCAAAGGGGGAGGAAATGGGACTGCGCGCAGGTCTCCTCGAGGAGAGCGGGTCAGGAGGGAACGGGTGCCCGAGTGGGTCGGGGGCTGGGAATGGGGAGGTTAGCCGGCGGCTTCGGCGTAGATCTGGGTTGAGGTGTCCTTGTCCTGGGCTTCTGGGGTGGTGATCTGGTCGAGAAAGTGGAGGATTTGCTCGGGGGACTGGCCCTGGAGGTGCGGGAAGTGTTGGACGGATTCGGCGATCAGGGCGTCGAGGTCGGGTTCTGTAGGGATTTTTTCTGTTTCGGCCTCAGATTGGACGATCTCCTGCTCTGGGCTGGAGATCGTGGATTTGGGGGGTTCAATTTTTGCAAGTTTGGTGGTGGTTTCTGCTAGTTTTTCTGGTTCCTGCGGTTGGTCTTCGTAGAGCTCGGGCTGGTCGGGGCGTTGTTCGGCTCGGCGCTGGACCTCTTGTGTGGTTCGGCGGATTTCTCGGGCGAGGCCGTTGAGCTGGGTCT
>DAOUKQ010000072.1:0-40922 GCA_034421135.1 Dehalococcoidia bacterium | reverse complement strand
ATCTGCGTTCCCGCCGTCAACAACCAGACCACCGCGCCGCCCGCAGTCAGCGAGACGATCTGCGCCGACCAGGTGTCGGAGAAGCCCACCGAACGGTAGTACGGCACGCCCTGCGATAACCAGCCGAAGACGACGAAGTAGAGCAGCATCAGCCCCAGCACGAGCGTCCAGAACAGCGGCGTGCGTATCGCCTGTCCGATCGTCAGACCGCTGAGCACGACCGGTTCCGCTGACGCCGCCATGGCAGGCGCGATCGGAGCGTCGCTCTCCCCCGCCCTGGGATGATCGCGGACAAAGATGAAGGCAATGACGTACGCGCCGACGATCAACATGCCCGAGTAGAGAAACGCGTCGCCCCAACCCAGCCTCGTGATGATCAGCTGGACCAGGGGCAGCATGATCAGCTGACCCATCCAGACCGACGCGCCGATGATGCTCAGCGCAAGGGCCCGGCGGCGGTCGAACCACCGCACCGCCAGCGCCTGGGCGGGCATGTAAGCGACCAGGCCCAGCGCCAGCGAGGACACGCCCAGGTAGACGTACCACTGCCAGAGCTGAGTCATGAAGGCGAGCAGCACGAAGGCCGCAGCGCAGACCGGCGCGCCGATCACCATCAGCCGTCGCGGTCCGACGACGTCGATCAACCGTCCGATGATCGGCGCGAACAGCCCGATCGTCCCGACCGTGACCGAGAAGCCCATCGAGACCTCAGCCCGCGACCAGCCGAACCGTTGCTCAAGCGGCTCGGTGTAGGCGCTCAGCGAGCCGAGCGTCAACCCTTCGGCGACGATCATCGCGACGACCATGCCGAACAGCACGTACCAGCCGTAATAGAAACGCGAGAATTGCCAGCGCCGCTTCACGCGCGGCTCAAGGGTCGTCGCTTCGACAGCCATGGCTCGCAGGCTACCTCCCAGTTCCACTCCCCCTCCCCCCCGCGCGACGAGAGACGTCACATCTTCCCTCTCCCCCCGCGGAGCGGGGGGAGATGCCGCAAGCCTGCCCCGCACTTGATGCGGGGGCAGAGGGGGGTCCCCCGCCAACTCCGCAACGGGCTATCTTGCAAGCAAGTTCCCCATCTCGACGAAAGACGCCCCATGACCACCACCCTGAGCAGCATCAGCACCAGCCCCCTGCCCTGGCCGAATCAGCGCGAACTGCCCGAGACCACCCGCCCGCTGCCCGCGGGTACGACCGTGATCTCCGCCGACAGCCACTGGCTGGAGACCGGCGAATTCATCGACCGAATGCCGGCCAAGTACCGAGACCGCGCGCCGCGCGGCGTCTTCAACGAGCGCGGCTTCCACATGGAGATCGACGGCCAGTCGACCGACAACCCGGCCATGCCCAGCGAGATGATCGAGGGCCGCGCCGGAATGTGGGACGCCGATGTCCGGGTGCAAGAGATCACGCGCGAGGGCGTCGACCAGGAAATCCTCTTCCCCCAGCGCATGCTCGGCGTGATCCGCAACGAGGACTTCGACTACATCCAGGCCTGCATGGACGCCTACAACGAGATGCTGGCCGAGTTCTGCGCCGAGCAACCGGGCAAACTGCACGGCCTGGCGCTGCTCAACTACTGGAATCCCGAGGCGACCGAGGACGAGCTACAGAAGATCAAGGCGCTCGGGTTCAAGGGCGTGCTAATGCCGTCGCTGCCGCCGCCGCACGCCAAGGTCTACTACAACGCTCGCGGCCTCGAGCCCATGTGGCGGGCAATCGGGGAATCCGGCTTGCCGCTCAGCTTCCACGTCGGCGAGACGTTCGACGCCCGCGGACAGGGCGGTCTGGCGACGACCATCGTGGTCGCCTTCCAGCCCTTCCGCCGCCTGTTCGCGCTGCTCACCTTCGCGGGCATCTTCGAGCGCAACCCGGGACTCAAGGTGATCTTTACCGAGGGCGGGATCTCCTGGGTGCCCAGCGCGTTGTTCGATTGCGACAAGGTCTACGCCTCGTTCGAGAGCGAGATGACGCCCAAGCTGGCCAAGCGACCGAGCGAGTACTGGTTCGAGAACTGCTACGCCACGTTCATCGAGGATCCGTCCGGCCTGCGCCAGCTCGATCTGATCGGTGTCGACAACGTGATGTGGGGCTCCGACTATCCGCACCCCGAGAGCGCGGTCGGCTACACCCAGCAGTCGCTGTGGGACGTCTTCGACGCCACCGATTCCATCGAAGACGCCCAGAAGATCGTCGGCGGCAACGCCCGGAAGCTATGGGGTCTGAGCTGAGCCACGTGCCTCGCATCGTCTCGCCCGAGCAGGCGGCTGCGTCGATTCCCGATGGGGCGTCGATCACGATCTCGGGCACGATTGGCTACATGCTGCCGATCCCGATCCTCGATGCGATCGAGGCTCGGTTTCTGAGCGAGGGTCATCCTCGCGAACTGAGCTGGTTCGACATCTTTCCAACCGGTCTGGCCGGGATTGAGCCGCTGGCGCACCAGGGACTGTTGCGGCGCGTGATCAGCGGTTGGTACACGCTGCATCCTCGGCTGCGGGAGATGGCGCTCGCCGACGAGGTTGCCGCCTACTGCTACCCCCTGGGCACGTTAGGATTCTGGTGCCGATCGAGCGCGGCCGGGCAGTCGCTGCTGACTGAGACCGGTCTCGACACGTACATGGATCCAACCCACCCCGATCCATGCGCCGGCGGTCGACTCAACCAGGCCGCATCCGAGCCGCTCGTGGAGCGTGTCGAGTACGCGGACGGTCCACAGCTCATGTTCCGCCCGATTCCGGTCGATGCCGCGATCATCCGCGGCACGACGGTTGACCGCGCCGGCAATCTGTCGCTTGAGGACGAGCAGGTCACGATGAGCGTGCTCTACCAGGCGCTCGCAGCCAAACGGCAGCCGCAAGGACAGGTGATTGTGCAGGCGAGTCGCCTGGTGGAGGTGGGTGAGATTCCCGCGCGGCAAGTCGCCGTGCCGGGCGAGCTTGTCGACCAGATTGTGATCCATCCGGACGCGCACATCGACGAATCGGCGCCGATGCTTGACTGGCTCGACCAGGAAGCGCGCGTCGAGCGTCCGCCGAGGCAGGTGCTGCTCGATCACGACACGGAGGTCTGGCGCCACTGGCAAGAAACGGGCGAATCGCCCCCATCAAGGGAACGGAAGCTGACTGCCGACATCATTGCCGGCCGGCGGGCGTTGATGGAACTCAAGCGCGGAGAGCTCGTCAATCTCGGACTAGGACCACCGATGCGGGATGTCGCCGCCGCTGCCGTGGATGACGATATCGACCCCGAGCTACGGTTCTCGGTCGAGACCGGAGTGCTCGGCGGCGTGTTGAACGGCCGCTGGTATCGATCCGGCGTGACCAGCATTCTCGAGACGGCCGACATATTCAGTTTGTATACGACCTCGGTGATGGACGCCTCATGCCTGGGCATGTTGGAGTTCGACGCCGACGGCAACGTCAACCTGCTGCGCTACGGAGACACGATTGTCGGACCGGGCGGCTCGATGGACATCGCCGCGCACATCCGGCGCATCGTCTTCCTCGGGCCATTCAAGGCAGGCGGGCTCGATGCCATCGGCGAGCAGGGCAAGCTCTACATAAGCCGCGAGGGCCAGTTCCCGCGAGGTGTCGAGCGAGTCCAGGCCGTCTGTTTCAACGGCCCCCGCATGTTCGAGCAAGGCAAATCCGTCTGCTACGTCACCGAGCGGGCCGTGTTCCAACTCACCGAACACGGACCGATGCTCACCGAGATCGCGCCGGGCATCGATCTCCAACCCGACATCCTCGATCAGATGGAGTTCACCCCTGAAATCGCCCCCGACCTGAAGGTGATGGATCCACGCATCTTCCGTCGCGGGCCAATCGGGATCCGCAGAGAGTGGGGTCTGCCTCCGTTGGATCCTGGCTCATAGCGGTAATGTCGTTGTCACAGCAGATCAAGTCGGCTTGCCTCGATCACAGGCGTTGATACACAACTCGTCATTGCCGCGCCTGTCGCGGCAATCTCGCCGAATGCACACCCGACGTCAGTGGAATGGCGGCGAGATACCCGCGGCAAGCGCGGGTATGACGACGGGAGTTTGGGGAGCCAGCCTCTGCGAACAGGCCTTAGCCTAGACCCGCAGTGAATTGAGGCAAGCCATGTCCGTTGAACGAATCGATATCTCTCACCAGGGGCCGTATGCCGGTGGCCAAGCCTTCGGCGACGCAGGTCCCTTCGAACTGATCCGCGCCCGGCTGCGTTACGCCGTCAACCCGACGCTCGAGGATCACCAGCGGATTACCGACCTGGAACTGGCGAATCGGGGCACCGACGGCTGTGTGCGGTTTAGCGGCGATCTGGTGCTGATCCGTCCAACCGATCCATCGGCGGGCAACGGTGCGCTGGTCATTGATGTGCCTAATCGCGGACGCAGTCTGCTGCCCGGCGCGCTCAACCGGACGCCGCCCGAATTCTCGCTGACCGACCCGTTGCATCCTGGCGACGGCTTCCTCTTCAGCCAGGGGTTCAGCGTGGCCTCGGTCGCCTGGCAGTGGAACACGCCTGATGCTCCGACGTTGCTGGACTTTTCGGCACCGGAGGCGCTCGGACTGGACGGCAAGTCGATTCCCGGTGAAGCAATCACCGACCTGCGGCCCAGCGAGCATCTGGCCTCCATGCCGATTGAGCACCTGGGCCAGCCCGGGTATCCGGTTGCGGCGGACGAAGCCGACAGCGCGCGTCTGTACGTCCTCGACTACGAAGACGACGAGCCGCGCGAGATTGCCCGCGACCAATGGCGCTTCGCGCGCCAGACCCAGAGCGGCGTCGTGCCGAGTACGAACGACCTCTGGATCGAGGGCGGGTTTACGCCCGGCAAGATTTACGAGGTCGTGTACCCGACCGACCGCTCGCCGGTCGTGGGGAGCGGACTGCTGGCGTTCCGCGACGCCGCACTCTTCCTGCGCGGCTGGCAACGCTCATACGAGCGCGTGCACGGATTCGGTATCTCGCAGAGCGGACGATTCCTGCGGCATCTGCTCTACCTGGGACTGAACCGCAACCCCGACGACCTCGCGCAGCGGGTCTTCGACGGCGTTCACATCCACGTCGCCGGCGGCATTCGCGGCGAGTTCAATCGGCGCTACGGACAGCCGTCGCAACTGTTCCTGGCTGGTCCAATCCACGAGTTCCCGCACGCCGACGTGATCCGCGACGACTCCGTGACCGGGGCTCGAGACGGGTTGCTGAAGCGTTCGGACGAGCAAGGCGCGACGCCGAAGGTCGTCAAGACCAACACGAGCTGGGAGTACTGGCGCGGCGACGCGTCGTTGATCGACATCGATCCGAGTACCGGCGAGGACGTGCCCCAGCATCCGCAATCACGCCACTATCTGCTGGCCTGCACCCAGCACGGCGCCGGACAGGCCGAGGCGATCGACACCTTCTACCTCAACGCCGATCGCAGCATGTACCGCCACAACGCCGTCGACCAGACCCCGCTGATGCGCGCCGCCCTCGTCAACCTCGATCGCTGGGCCGCCGGCGAGTCCGACCCGCCTCCGAGTAGCGTGCCCAGTCTGGCCGGGGGTACCGCCGTCACCAGGGACGAAGCTCTGAATCAGCTCAGCGATCGCGTCACCACGCCCGCAGCTGATCGACTATCGCGTGTGCGGACGGTCGACTGGTCGACGCTGCCGCCGGTCGAGGGCGACGAATACCAGGGCTACGTCTCGGCGCTCGACGAAGCCGGCAACGAAGTCGCCGGTCTGCGCTTGCCCGATCTGACGCAGCCGCTGGGTCTGCACACCGGCTGGAATCCCCGACATCCCGACACCGGCGGCGAGGACCTGACCAGCCACTTCGTGGGTCTCACGCAGTGGTTCGATCGGGAGGAGATTCTCAACCGCTACGGCGACAAGGATTCCTACCTGAGCAAGGTCAGAGCCGATGCCGAGGCGCTCGCAGAGCAGCGCATCATCCTCGCGGATGACATCGACCTGGTCGTCGCCAATTGCGCCGATCGCTGGGACGTAGCGGTGGGGTAGGCGGCCTGCTGTTTAATCCGCTGCTCTCCCCGTCATTGCGGCTCTCTCGCCGCGATCCCTGCTCCCCTCCGTCATTCCTGCGCAGGCAGGAATCACGATCCGCACACTTCAATAGCAGCCCAGACCCTCGACGTACCAAGACGTTCCTGCGCGAGGCGTTCGAGGTACGGCGAGGGTCCCTCTATCGAACGACGTTGGGAGGTTCGCGATTCCTGCCTGCGCAGGAATGACGGAGGGAGGCAGGCACGATAGAGGGAAGCGGGGGTGGTGGGGTCGTCGCTCCCGCAGCGCATCTACACGACACCCGACTCCGACAACGCCGCCAGCTTTTCCGCGTCCAGGCCGAGTTCTTCGGCCAGCACCTCGGCCGTGTGCTCGCCGAGCAGCGGCGCTCGGCGATTCACGGCTGGGCTTTCGCTGAGACGGATCGGGCAGCCGAGGAGGGTCATCGGGCCTCGGGTCGGATGCTCGATGTCGATCAACATGCCTCGTTCCTTGAGGTGCTCGTTGGTGAAAATCTCGCCCGAGTCGAGCACGGGGCCGGAAGGAACGCCGACCTCACGCATGGTCTCCATGACTTCGAACTTGGTTCGCTCGCGAGTCCAGGACTCGATGGCCTGGCGCACATCGTCGCCGTCGGTGCGGGTGATGCCGCCTGAGCCGTTTGAGGGAATCAGGTCAGGGCGCCCGATGGTGTTCATCAGCGCCTCACGCATTCGACCACTGGCCACTACGATCCAGACCCAGTCCGAGCGTCCACCGGGCTTGCAGGGGAACAGGCCGGTCGGCGCGGTCTGGCCGTCGCCGTAGGGCGGAGCCGGGTCGCCCGACGCTTCGCGGCGGGTCATGGGAACTCGGGTGTAGTTGGTCACCGCCTCCTGCATCGAGAGTTCGACCTTCTGCCCGACGCCGTCGCGCTGCCGCTGCCAGAGCGCGGCGAGCATGCCGATCGCGGCCTGGACGCCAGTGCCAGTGTCGCCGACGGTCGGTCCGGGCTTCAGCGGCAGGGTGTCCTTGGTGCCGGTGATCGCCATCGCACCGCCGGCTGCCTGCGCGACCATGTCGAACGACTTCGTCGGCGCCCAGGGTCCGGTCGTGCCGAATCCCTTGACGGTGCAGTAAATCAGCGTCGGGTGAATCTCCTTGAGCGTGTCGTAGCCCAGACCCAGACGCTCCATGGCGCCCAGAGTGAAGTTCTCGACCACGATGTCGAACTTGGGCACGAGATCGAGGAATATCTGCCGACCCTCGTCCGTTTTGAGATCGAGGGTCAACGAGCGCTTGTTGTTGTTCAGGGTGATGAAGTAGGTCGAGTCGTCATCGCTCGCAGCGCCGAGGCGTCGCCCCGGCTCGCCGCGTCCCGGCGGCTCGATCTTGACGATCTGCGCGCCCAACCAGCCCAGCGCCTGGGTCGAGGACGTCCCCGCCTCGTACTGCGTCAAATCGAGAATCCGAACATCGGAAAGCGCCAAGGACATACCGGTCCCCTCTCAGGTCATGGGCAGAGGATAACCACCAAGCGGCAGTTCATGGAGCAGGTCAGGAACGAATGCTCTTGAGTCGGACGGCAGGAAGCCGCTTGAGTCGTTGGTTCACAGGGTCAACTTCGATGCCAACGGACTCCAGCGCGGTGACACCCAACAGCGGCTCGGCGTTGTCGTCGCCGAACATGACCACGCCGGCCGTGAAGTCGCCCATGAACTCGATCTCCGCCGCGCCGATATCGAGCCCTAGTTCGCTTCCGTCCGCGAGCTCGTACACTCGGCGAGCTCGCGGCTCGAGCCCGATTGCCTCCAGGTGCTTCCTGGGGACGAGACTGTCCGTGGCGCCGGTATCGACGAGGAACAGACCGCTCCATTCCCGCTCGCGGTCGGCCGGATTACGAATCGTCACGGTGACGTGAACGGCGCCCATTGGCGGTCTCCTGTCATCCGATGTCTCTTTCGATGGTACCGCCTGGATAGTCATGTCACGAGCACTCCAGCCTCAGTCAAGTCCTGCGATCGATCGCCCAGCACCTCCGATGCGGCCGAGCCCGGCAGCATCGCGGGCCGACCCACGCTGACCGGCGTGCGACCCATACGGACTGATGGGCCGTTGGTCCTGACGCGGCCACGGCCTTCGTGATCGCGGGTAATCGAGAAGCCCAGCTTGACGGCTCGCTCGTTGGTCATCGCGTCTTCGATCGTGCCGACCGGCTCTGCGCCGAGGCCGAGTGAAGTGAGATGCGAAACCCATTCCGCGACGGTGCGAGTATTGAACTCGTCCTCGGAAGGAATCGCGTCGGACTGGTCGGGACGCGCGCCGACGAAGAGCCAACCATCGGCGGCTTCGTACAGACGGTGTGTAGGACCCTCGCCGAGCGCGGACTGGCCGGCCGGCTCGTCCCAGCGCTTGCCCTCGTAGCCGTGCAGCATGTTGGATTGCAGCGTGCTGGCCGTCCTTGCCAGAGCGGTAAACACCTGCTGACCTTCGCCGGTTCGCAGCCGGTGGTAGAGCGCCATGCCGACCGCGAACGCGCCGTTGATGCCCGTGCCGTAGTCGTTGATCGCGAACGGCTGCAGGGTCGGCTCGGCATCGCCGTAGCGGGTCAACATACCGCTGGCCGACTGCGCCAGTTGTTCCCAGCCGGCGCGATGCGCCCAGGGGCCGATCTCGCCGAAGGCGTTTAGCGACGCGTAGATCACGTCAGGATTGATCTGGCGCACCGACTCGTACTCCACGCCCAGCCCGCCAACCTTGCCCAGCCGGTAGTTCTGGACCACGACATCGACATCGGCGGCCAACTCCATGAACAGTTCGCGACCCTCTTCGCGTTTGAGATCGAGCATCACCGATCGCTTGCCTCGGTTGATGTCCTCGTGCAGCAAGATCCCGTTCTCACGGAAGGGATTGTCGATCTTGACCACGTCGGCGCCGAACTCGGCCAGCGTCCGTCCGCAGGTCGGTCCGGCGAGGATGATGCAGAGGTCGAGCGCGGTCATGCCTTCGAGGGCCTGCGCGAGGCGGTTGCCCGGCGCGCGCATCGCCGCCGGCGCGGACGACTGGAGCTCCGAGAGAATGTCGTCGCGGTCGGCATCGAGCGCCTTGCGTGGGCCTCGGATCTCACCCGGCGTCTTCGACATCCGTACCTGGATGCCGGGCTGCAGCATCGGCCCGATCTCCGGGTCGTCCAGCTCGACGATGATCTCCGCCTCGCGTGCGTGCGGCTCGATCAGCCACTCGGACGAGTCGAGCGCGCGGACGGTCGGCGGTCCGGCTTCGTTGATCAGGTCTTCCCACTCTTGCGCCGTTCGGGTGAGGAAGATATTGGTGAGTTGGGCGCGGGCCACGTCGGCGAGCGAGAAGTCCTGCCGGATCTCGGACGCCTTCGACCACGGTTCGTCCAACCACTGCGACACACCGGCCGCGACGCAGAACTGGCGGATGAAGTGGGAGTAGGCGGCGTGGAAGAAGACCCAGCGGCCGTCCTTGCACTCATACGGTCCAACCCAGGGGACGGGACCGCCGGGCGCGTCGCGGTCGAGGAACTTGAGGCCCCGGATGCCGATCGCCTGGTACATGCTGTCGTGCAGCGAGGCCTCGATCCGCTGGCCGAAACCGTCTCGCTCGCGGGCGACGAGCGCCATGGCGACGCCCGCGCAACCGACGAACGCCGCATATGACGATGCAATCGGCACGGCGGTATAGACCGGCTTGGGATACTGCCGTTCCAGCGATCCGCTGTAGGTGCCCACTCCGGCGGAAACGACGCCTTCCCAACCCGGCATCGCAGCGCGTTCGTCGTCGGAGGCGAAGCCGGGCATCGAGAGGTAGATCAGCCGGTCGTTGTTGGCCGTTGACTCTTCAGCGCCAAGTCCCAGGCGATCCATCACGCCAGGACGGAAATTCTCAAGCACGACATCGGCAGAGGCGACCAGTTCCTGAGCAGTGCGTCGCCCTGAGGCCGATTTCAGATCGAGCGAAATGCGCCGCTTGCCGCGATTCCAGACGGCGTTGGCCGGCGTGTCCCACATGGGTCCGGAGGGAGGATCCACGCGGATGACGTCGGCGCCGTTGTCGGCCAGCATCATTCCAGCCAGCGGCCCTGCCATGTACTGTCCGAAGTCGATCACGCGTAATCCGTCGAGCGCGCCCATGTCCGCCTCCATCGCTGGTGAATACAGTGCGACTAGAGGCTAGCGCCTGGCGTGCTCGGCCAGAGCATTGGCGATGGCGAGATCAATCGCCGCTTGAAAGTCCGCGATCGATCCATCGTTGTGCAGGACGAGATCGGCCTTGGCCGCGCGTTCCGTCCAGGGCGTTGCCGAGGCCATCCGTTGCTCGGCTTCCTCACGGGTCAGCACGTTGCGAGCCATCAGACGATCAATCGCCCGCGCGTCATCGGCGGCGATCAGCCAACCTGCGTCGCAGATCGCCATGTACGGACCCTCAAACAACCGCACCGCTTCAAACACGGCGATCGGAGCCGGATCGTCCTTCAGCTCACGAAGCACGCGCATGAACTCGCCCTCGATGTCGCCGATCGCGGTCCGCAGCGCGGCCAGCAGGTCCGGCTTGCCGAACACGATGTCGCCGAGCGCCTTGCGGTCGATGAAGCCGTCCGAGCCGACGACGCGCTCGCCGAACTCCGCGACGATCCGGTCGAAGGCCGGCTTGCCCGGCTCGTACATCGTGTGGACGTGGCGGTCGGCGTCGATGTGCCTGGCGTCGTGAAAGTTGACCAGGTGCCGGCAAAGCACCGACTTGCCCGAGGCGATAGATCCGGTGACGCCGAGTACGAAGGCCATGGCTCTAGGCTACTGGTCATGTCTGAGAGCGTCCCAACAGGAGACACTGGTGGAACAGCCGCGCTGCAAGTGGCATCATCCCACTTGTCGACTCTCATCCCCGGCTCTGACGCCATGGATGCCAAAGCGACGTTCATCGTCGCGGTGAACATCGCGTTGTTCGGGGTGTTTTTCGGCAGTGTGCTGTCGATCTCAGACTCGATGAACAAGCCGAACTGGATGGCGCTCTTCGCGCCAGGGGTTGTCACACTCCTCGTGCTGTTGCTCGGGGCGTGGACAGTTCGGCCAAGGCGACTCGATCAATTCGTGCGCCCAAGAGTCGTGCTCGAATCACACATGACCGGAACATTCAGCAACGACGAATTGGCATGGAGCTACGTGGAGAGCATCGCGGACGCAACTGAAACGGTCTCTGTAGTGTTGGACAGCAAGTCCAGCGGAGTCGGCTGGTTGGCCTTCCTCACGACACTGAACCTGGTAGCGATGGCGGCATCAACCGCTGTTTGGCTTGCCTGACCCTATTCGACCCCACAGGCCGGAACGATAGGGGGCAGGCGGGAGCTTTGGCGGTCGATTGCCCACAGGCTTTCCGCCGACAACTGCTCGCTCTTGCGCAACATCCGCCGACGGAGAGGAGTTCGGTGGTGGAGGACCATCACCAGTGAGCAGTCGCCGAAGAGACTTCAGCATTTCTGGGCTCCGAATCCTCGCACAGGCATCTTTGGCGGCTCCGCCTTTCGGCCGCCGGGTGGCAACTTGGGCGGCTTTCCACCGGACTCGGCCAAAGCACTGTTGATCATGATCGTCGACACAGCAGGGTACCTTCTCGTTAGTACAGTCTACAAAACGTCGGAGATGAGATGCCTCTTGTTCGCTGCCAGTGGCCCGGCGACGATCCTGATGAGATCGCCTATCACGACCTCGAATGGGGCTTGCCGACGCGCGATGAATCGACGCTTTTCGAGTCGCTGACCCTGGAGGGCGCCCAGGCGGGACTTTCCTGGCACACCATCCTGATGCGGCGGGATGGCTATCGACGAGCGTTTCTCGGGTGGGATATTGAAGCGATCGCCAAGATCGACGAATCAGGCGTCGAGCTGTTGGTTCAGGACACAGGAATCATCCGGCATCGCGGCAAGATCGAGTCGACGATTGCCAATGCCAACGCCACGTTGATGCTTCGAGCGCAGGGTTTGTCGTTGGCGGAAATCGTTTGGGCCTACGCCGAATCTGGGAACGAGCCCAATCAGGACATCCAGTCGCAGACCGTTGAATCGCGAGCCATGTCGCGAGAGCTAAAGCGGCGCGGGTTCCGCTTCGTTGGTCCGACGACTTGCTACGCATTCATGCAGGCGGTCGGCATTGTCAACGATCACGCCGAGCACTGCTTCCGATTCTCGGAGATTGCCGAGATGCGCGATACGCTGCTCAACGAACGGAGCAACCTATGACCTTCCAGAACCTGCGACTCGACATTGCCGACCAAATCGGCACAATCACCCTCGACCGCCCCGAAAAACTCAACGCACTCTCCCGCGACCTGCACAATGAGATGGTGGCCGCGGCCAACCAGCTCCAGGCGGATGACGATGTGCGCGTGGTGATCGTGACCGGCGCGGGTCGCGGCTTCTGCTCGGGCGCCGACCTGACCGCCCGACCCAAGGACTCCGCTCCCGACACGCAGAACGATCGCATGGACGAGTTTGGTTGGGTCGGACATCAGGCGCTCGCATTCGGACAGTTGGACAAACCGACCATCGCCGCGATCAACGGCGTCGCCGCCGGCGCCGGGATGAGCCTGGCCCTCTCCTGCGACCTGCGCGTGGCCTCGGAGAAGGCGCGATTCAAGGTGGTCTTCCTCGAGCGCTCACTCAGCCCCGATGCCGGCATGACCTGGTTCCTGCCGCGTGTCGTCGGCTACCCCAAGGCCGTCGAACTGGTTCAGACCAGCCGCTTTGTCGAGTCGGACGAGGCGCTGCAGATCGGCCTGATCAACCAGCGCGTGGCGCACGACGAGCTGATTTCGAGCGCCCGCGCGTTGGCCACAGAGATCGCCTTCTGGCCGCCACTCGCCTCTCGCGCAGCCAAGCGGGTGATGCAACGCAATCTCAATGCGACCCTCGAGGAGGCGCTGCGCAACGAAATCACCGCGATCTCCCACGCGACCCGCTCGGACCACGACGTACGGGAGGCGCAGGCGTCCTTCGTCGAGAAGCGACTGCCTGTGTTCACCGGGGAATAGGCGGAGACGACGTGCCGGACATCACGGTTCGCGAAGCAACTCCCGACGACGCGCAGACAATCCTCGACTTCATCGTCGGCCTGGCCGAGTTCGAGCACGAGCCGCGCTCCACGGTCAAGGCGACGGTCGAGACCATCCGACGCGACGGCTTCGGCCCCGACCGTCACTTCGAGACGCTGATCGCCGAGCGCGAGGGTCAGCCCGTCGGCATGGCGCTCTTCTTTCCGCACTACTCGACCTGGCTGGGCACGCCGTCGTTGTATCTGGAGGACCTGTTCGTCACCCCTGAGGCACGAGGAACTGGAGCGGGCTTCGCACTGATGCAGGCGCTTGCGCAGATTGCCGAGTCGCGGGGCTGGAATCGTCTGGACCTCTCAGTGCTCGACTGGAATCCGGCCCGCCAGTTCTATCACCGGTTGGGTATGACCGACGAATCGGAGTGGTTGCTGTACCGGCTGGACGAGGACGGCGTCTCGGCGCTGGCCAGGATGCGTCCAGATGGCTGAACTCAAGGTGTATGGAGCGCCCTGGTGCCCCGATTGCCGGCGCTCGAAGGCCTTCCTCAGCGAGCACCGGATCGACTATGACTGGATCGACATCGACCAGAACCCGGAGGCGCTGGCCTACGTCGAAGCGCTGCAGAACGGCGGTCGGTCGATTCCCACGGTCATACTGCCCGATGGAGAGATGCTGATCGAGCCCAGCGACGAAGAGCTGGCCCGGTCGCTCGGCATCCAGGTACGGCCCCAGCGCCAGTTCTACGACCTCGCGATCATCGGCGGCGGACCGGCCGGGCTCGCGGCGTCCATCTACGCCGCTCGCGAGGGCATCGACACGGTCGTAATCGAACGTTCTGCGCTCGGCGGCCAGGCCGGTCTGACCAACCGGATCGACAACTACCCGGGTTTTCCCGACGGCGTCGACGGCGATGACCTGATGGCACGCTTCATCGCCCAGGCGCGGCGGTTTGGTGTCGAGTTGCTTTCCGCCGTTGGCGCGGTCGAGCTTGCCGCCCCGTCGGATGTCGAAGTCACGCTGTCCAGCGGCGATCGCGTCGCCGCTCACGCCGCCATCCTGACGCCCGGCAGCACTTACCGCCGACTCGAGGTGCCCGGCGAGCAGGAGCTGATCGGCAGCTCGGTCCACTTCTGTTCAACCTGCGACGGCCCCTTCTACGCGGGAGCGAAGCAACTCGCCGTGATCGGCGGCGGCAACTCGGCGCTCGAAGAGGGTCTCTACCTGACCCAGTTCGCAGACGAAGTCCGGATCATCCACCGCGGCGACCAGCTTTCCGGCTCGTCCGTGTTGCAGGACAAGGTGCGCTCGCATCCGAGGATTCAGCTCTCGCTCAATACCAGCGTTCAATCGATGGAGGGCGAGTCGAAACTCACGAGCCTCGTGCTCCAATCGAACGGCGAGACCATCCGCACGTCGCCCGACGGCGTGTTCGTCTTCATCGGTCTGCAGCCCAACACCGATTTCCTCGAGGGAGTCGTCGACCTCGACGAACGAGGCTTTATCCGCACCGACGAACGCTTCCAGACCAGCATCCCCGCCATCTACGCCGCCGGAGACGCCCGCGCCGGCTCAACCAAGCAACTCGGCGCCGCCGTCGGAGAGGGCATCACCGCCCTGATGATGGCCCGCGAGTACCTCCGAGCCCACCAACACGTCCGCACCCCATCGGTGGAGATGGGGTAGGTCGGGGAAGAGCTTCTCTTCGCAAGCTGTCAGTTGACGCGCTTGTCGACGCCTTCCCAGTAGGCTTCTCGGAGTTCGAACTTCTTGAGTTTGCCGGTGGCGGTGCGGGGGAGCGTTTCGACGAACTCGACGTTGCGGGGAATCTTGAAGCCGGCCATGTTGGTGCGGCAGTGGGCGACGATGTCGTCGCGGGTGACGGCGTGGCCCTCGCGCGGCACGATCAGCGCGAGCGGGGTTTCGCCCCACTGCTCGGAGGGGATGCCGATCACGGCTGCTTCGAGCACGGCCGGGTGGTCGTAGAGCACGTCCTCGACCTCGATGCTGGAGATGTTCTCGCCGCCGGAGATGATCACGTCTTTGGCCCGGTCGACGATGTTGATGTAGCCCTCGGCGTTGACCGTCGCCATGTCACCGGTGTGGAACCAGCCGTCGACGATCACCTTGTCGGTCTCTTCCTGCTGCTCCCAGTAGCCGCGCAGGACGACGTTTGAGCGTGCGACCACTTCGCCGACTTCCTCGTCGTCCCAGGCGACCTCGCGGCCGGAGTCTCGGACGACCTTGACCTCGACACCGATCGCGTCGTGGCCGGCTCGGACCTTGGTACCGAAGTAGCCGTCTTCGTCGGTGTTGAGATACGGCGCCACCTCGGAGACGGTGAGGATCGGCGACGTCTCGGTGAGGCCGTAGATCTGGATGAACTCCCAGCCGAGCTCCTTCTCCAGGCGCTCGATGAACGCTTGCGGCGGCGGGGCGCCTGCGACCGTGAAGCGCGGCTTGACGGTGATGTTGAATTCGTCCTTGCGCTCGAACTCGAGAATGCGGGCGAGCACGGCGGGAGCCATGCAGGCGAACGTGCAGTTCTCGTCCTGAATCACCTGGTAGATGTCGGCCGCCTCGGGCGCGCGCAAGACGACATGCTTGCCGCCCATCGCCGTGATCGCATACGGACCGCCCCAGCCGTTGGCGTGGAACATCGGCAGCGTCCACATCTCGGCATCGTCCTGCGAAATGCGCAGGTGAGCGATGAAGTTGTAGGCGTTGATGTAGGCGTTGCGGTGCGTGATCATCACGCCCTTGGGTCGCGCGGTCGTGCCCGAGGTGTAGTTGATCGAAAGAAGGTCCGTCTCTTCCAGACCGGAGTCAGGTGGTTGTGCGGTCGACTGACCGGCGATCCAGTCTTCGTAGTTGGTCCAGCCGGTCACGATCTCGGCGTCGCCGTAGGGAATGGCGATGAAGTGCTCGACCGTGTCGACGCCGCTGCGCACCTCGTCGACGAGGTGCAGGAATTCGGCGTCGACCAGGACGACCTTCGAGCCGGAGTGCTCCAGCATGTACTGGAAGTCGGAAGGCACGAGCCGGTAATTCATGGGCACGATGACCGCGCCGATCGCGGCGGTTGCGTAGAAGGACTCCAGGAACTGGTGCGAGTTCGGGGCGATGATCGCCACGCGGTCGCCCTTGCCGATCCCGGCATCGAGCAGCGCGTGCGCCTGCTGATTGACGCGGGCGTTGAACTCCGACCAGGTGAAGCGCTTGTCGCCATCGACCACGGCCTCCGACGGCCCGTAGAGCTTCGACGCGCGGCGCAGGAAATCGTTGACCAGCAGCGGGACTTCCATCTTCTTCTCCCTCAATCGGCCCGCGGCGCAACTTGCTGTGGCCGCGGGACATCACGGATTCGGAAACATTATTGCACTCAGACGCGACGGGACCGTGCGGCTACTCAGCCGGGAACTCGGAAACGGGGAAGACGTCGTTGACGATCATCAGATCGTCGTTCGCACAGTGCGGCAGGATCGTCTTGCGCCACTCGGGGTTGGGGATGTGCATTTGCAACTTGTCGTCGAACCAGACCTCGGCCTCAAGCTCGTAGCGGTGATGGCGGTTAATGGCGACGCCTTCGTGCGGCAGCGCGAACTCGATTGGGAATGATCCCAGGTCTTCATAGCGGCCTTCGGCGACCACGAATCGCTCCGCCGGCTCGGTCACGTCCCAGAGGCGCACTTCGAGTACCGCGTCGGCGGGCAGATCGCCGTCCCAAAAGGCAGAGTGAATCAGACCGGGCAGCGGCTCGCCGCACTGGTCGAACGGGTCGGTCGAGACGACGGTCACGTCGCTGTGGTCCGGTGCGCCGCGCGTGAGCACGGGATGCACGGTGTCGTTGATGTAGAGCAGTTGGCCGTCCGCCTCGACACGGGCGCCGAGCGTGTACTCGTTTCGCTCGTCGAACCCCTCAGCGTCGTACTCGATTCGGAATCGAACGGGCAGCCGCTCGACATCGAAGATCACCTCGCGGCCAAGAATCAAGGCTGGGCCATCCGCGATCGACGTGTCCCACAGGGTCACCATGACCGTCGCGCCCTCGGGCAGTTCCACATCCCGGTGGAAGCGGACTTCGCCGCTGATGCTGTCGGAGCTGTTCCCACAGGCCAGCAGCAATGCCGCCGCGCTGACGAGCGCCACTATTGCGAGCATTCGTGTGACAACTGTGGGCATCAGACGCTCCGTTTTCTTACGCCCGCCGATACGTTCATTAGATAGCATCGAAGCGGTCGGCAGAGAGAACCAGTCGGGAGGTCGTGATGGAGATTGTCATTGGCTTGATCATCGGGTTGGCTGTCGGCGGCATCGTCGCAGTCGTATTCCAGCGGCAAGCCGTCGGCCTGCGCGCGGACACATCCGGTCTGCGCGAGCAATTGCGCGAGGTCGAATCGGCGCTGCAAGAGCTTCAAATCACCAGCAGCTCCGACAAGACGCAGCTTGAGGAACGCGATCGCCAGATCGGAGTCGTCACCGCCGAACGGGACGAGGCGCGTGTGCAACTGGAATCTCGCGTCGAGGAGTTGGCGGCTGCGCAATCGGATCTGTCCGCCCGGCAAGCAGCCCTGGAACAGGTTGAAGCCGCCCTCAAGCGCGACAGAGCGCAACTTGCGGACCACGCCGAGATGCTCGAACAGACTCGCACGCAACTCGAAACCGCCCGCACCGAGTTGGAAGGGATCAAGTCCACCGACCAGACGCGACAGGAGGAACTGGAGAAGCGTCGCAAGGAGCTGGACACGCACTTCAAGGGTCTCGCTGCGGAGATCGCCAGCGCCAGCAACGAGGAGTTCCGCAAGCAGGCGGCGGAGGATTTCAAACGGCAACGCGAGCTCGCCGACCAGGAGCTCAAGCAACAGGTCGAACCCGTCGGCAAGGAACTGGAACAGCTCCGCAAGTACGTCTCGGAGATGGAGAAGGCCCGTACCGGCGCGTATGAGGGCGTGAGCAAGCTGATCGAGGAGACGCAGAAGCAGGTTGGTCGGCTGAACTCGGAGACGGGCGATTTACGCGAGATCCTGCGCTCATCCAGGCATCGCGGTCAGTGGGGCGAGGCCACGCTTGAGAACATCCTCGAACTCGCCGGCATGAGGCGGGGCAACGACTTCACCACGCAGACCTCAGGCGAGCACGGCAGCAGCATCGCCGACTTCGTCGTCCGCATGCCCGGCGGCAAGCGGATCATCATCGACTCCAAGACGCCGTTCGACGCATACCGAGATGCGCTCGACGCGCCGTCCGAGCAGGAGCAGCGCGCCCTCTTGCAGAAGCACGCCGACACCGTATTGAGCACGGCCGCCGCCTTGCGCAAGACCGGCTACGACCAGCAGTTTGAGAATTCCATGGACTTCATCGTCATGTGGATTCCGACCGACAGCATCCTCGAAGGCGCGACGCGGGTGATGCCCAATCTGATCGAGCGGGCCTTCTCCGATCATCGCGTCCTGCTGGCCACGCCGGTCACGATGATCGCGCTGGTCAGCGGAGTCGCGGCGGCGCTGCACCAGGAAGAGCAGCAAGAGAAGCTGCACCAGAACGCCCAGGCCATTCAGCAGGCGGGAGAGCGCCTCTACAGCGGCGTCCGCCGCCATGCGACGGTCTACGCCCAACTCGGCACGCGGTTATCTCGTGCCGTTCAGGCCTACGACGACGGGATCAGTTCAATGCAGGGCAACCTGTTGCAGGGCGCCAAGCAGATGCGAGAACTCGGCGGCGGCGAGGGCGAGGAGGCTCCGGAACCCGATGCCCTGCGCCTGAGCACCAGGGACTTTCGCTCGAAGGAACTGGTCGAAGTCGTCGATGCCACCGACGACTGAGGCTCTACGTTCTCGATTCCTCTCGCTTGCATCTTGCCTGCGCCACTAACGAGCCCAGTCCCCGCAAATGGCGGAGACTGGGAAACCAGGGTGCGCGCGGAACCGGCTCCTATGGACTCGTCATTCCGGTCCCCTCTCCCTGCGGGAGAGGGTTAGGGTGAGGGCCCGCTGCATTCCCTATGGCCACGTCGAGCAGATAGTAGGCACCGGCCGGACCCTCACCCCAGCCCCCCGTGTCAAGCACGGGGCAGGCTTCTCCCAGCGGAGACCTGCGCGTAAACCCATTCCGGTCCCCTCTCCCCGAGGGAGAGGGTTAGGGTGAGGGCCCTCCGGAGCACCGAGAATCGCTATGACCAGATAGATGACGGCCGCCGGACCCTCACCCCAGCCCTCTCCCAGAGGGAGAGGGGGTCAGAAGCGGCGATTTATGCGCAGGTCTCCAGCGGGAGAGGGAGTAAGACCCCGGCGGGTGCCCGAACGAGTCGGGGACTGGGAGCCGAGCGGGTCCCCGAATGAATCGGGGACTAGGGAGCGGATGGCGCCTATCTCGCTGAGTGGGCCTAGCCCAGACACCCGCTGAGGAAGTTGTTGATCCGGTTGGTCGCGTCCATTCCGGCCGGGGTTGGGAAGCCGTCGAAGCCGTGCGGGGCGTCGGGGAAGACGTGGAGTTCCGTCTCGTGACCGGCCGACTGCCAGCGGGCCGACATGAACAGCGAGTCGTCCAGCAGCGGGTCGAGCGTGCCGACCGTGAAGATCGCCGGCGGCATGCCTGACAGATCGGCCAGCAGGGGCGTGACATCCGGCAGATCGCGCAGCTCGGGCTCCTCGGGAGTCACGTAGTGGTCGATGAACCACTCCATGATCGGCGAAGAGAGGATCAGGTTGCGCTCGCCCCAGAGTCGAGCTGAGGGCGAGTGACGCAGGTCGTAGACTCCGTAGGTCAGCGCGGCGCCCTTGAAGCCGGTGTAGCCGTGGTTGTCGCGCATGCGCAGCAGCGTCGTGGCTGAAAGATGGCCGCCCGCCGACTCGCCGCCGATCGTGAACGCGTCGGTGCCGAACTCAGCCTGACCGTTCTCGACCAGCCAGACCGCCGCCGCTTCGCAGTCCTCGTTGGGACCGGGATACGGATGCTCGGGCGAGAGCCGGTAGCCGACCGAGACGACGGCCTGCTGTGTGGTCTGGGCGCGTTCCCAGAGGCGCTCGTCCTGTCCGTCGTGCGAGCCGATTACCCAGCCGCCGCCGTGGATATGCAGGTAAACGCCGCGCACCACCGGCGGAATGAAGACGCGGATCGGCACCTCGCCGGCCGGGCCGGGAATCGTGCGTTCTTGCGCGATGTCGTCGAGACGCGGCGGCGGCGGACCGAACGGGCCGCCCTCGGCCAGGACGTCGCGCAACTCCTGCGGCTCCATCTCGTGCCAGGGCTTGCCTTGCGCCGAGGCCTCTTCGATCATCACGTTCAGCGCTTGCGTCTGCGGGTCAGGTCTCATTGGGTTGCTCCATCGGGTCGTGGGATACGATTCAGTTGTCTGCCGAGTATAGGAATTGGAGTCCGCCATGCCGCTTTCCGGTCCCGCCCAGCCCGCGTTCGAGACCGCCTGCGATCTGATCGACCGCATCCTGACCGCCGCCGATGGACTCTCTGTGGAGCAACTCGACGCGGCGCCCTGGGACGAGGCGTCGTCGATGTTCGTTCTGGCCACCCACGCGATCTCGGGGACCGAGTGGAACTTCGTACAGGTCCTGGCGGGACTGGAGGTCGATCGCAGCCGTCAAGCGGAGTTCGAGTCGCGCGCGGCATCGGTCGACGATCCGCTGGCGCTGCTCGCCGAACGCTGGTCGGGCGCGAAGGTGGCGATTGAGTCGGCGCTGGAAGGCCTCTCCGACGACGCGTGGGAGGGTCTCCACTACCACATGTTCATGGACAAGAATCTGACCGGGCACGAGCTCGTCTGCCGCGCCCTCGCGCACACCGCCGAGCACGTCGGCCATGCCGAGATGACTCGCCAGTGGCTTGATAGCAAGGCTTGATCCCCAGTCCCCGCTTCACGCGGGGACCTGTTCGGACTGCACGGCGATGTCGCGGCGGACACCGCGTATCCTGTCCCCGTTGCGCCCGACGGCGCGCCGACATTGCTCTCGACACACGATGAAAGGTGTGAACCATGCCGCCAACCCCCGAGACCCAGGGACTGCTCGCGATGCTCGAGGAAGCAGGCGGGCCCGATATCTCCGAACAGACGCCGGAAGAAGCGCGAGCGGCCATCGCCAACTTCGCGGCGATGCAGGCCGGCGCGCCTGAGCCCGCACGCGTCGAGGATCGCAGCGTCCCCGGTCCGGCCGGCGACATCCCGGTCCGCGTCTACGCTTCTGAAGGCGAAAACCTGCCGGTTGTGATGTACTTCCACGGCGGCGGCTGGGTACTCGGCGACATCGACTCCCACGATGGCACCTGCAAGCAACTCCTGGCCGAGTTGGGCGAAGCGGTCGTCGTCTCCGTCCACTACCGGCTCGCGCCCGAGGACAAGTACCCGGCCGCAGCCGACGACTGTTATGCCGCCGCAGCCTGGGTCGCCGAGAACGGCGCCGAGATCGGCGCGGACGGTTCTCGCATGGCCGTCTGCGGCGACTCCGCCGGCGGCAACCTCTCCGCCGTCGTCTCGCAGATGGCCCGCGACAAAGGCGGCCCGGCGATCGCCGCGCAGGTCCTTCACGTTCCGGTCACCGACCACAACTACAGCTACCCGTCCTACACCGAAAACGCCGAGGGCAAGCTGCTCACTCGGGCCTCGATGGTCTGGTTCTGGGATCACTACCTGCCCAACGCCGAGGCGGGGCAGGAAGCCTACGCCTCGCCGATCAAGGCCGACAGCCTCTCCGGCCTGCCGCCGGCTCTGGTCCAGACCGCCGAACTCGATCCGCTGCGCGACGAGGGCGAAGCCTACGGAGCCGCGCTCGAAGCGGCCGGCGGCGACGTCACGGTGCATCGTTACGACGGCGTCGTCCACGACCCATTCATGATGTTCGCCGTCATCCCGACAGGCGTCGAGTGCCTCAAGGAGGCCGCGGCCTTCATCAACGCTCGCATCTAGCCAGGGGCTAGCCCCCGACTTGTTCGGGGGCCCGCTCGGCTTGCTCGCCGCAGACCCAAGCGGGTCCCCGAATGAATCGGGGACTGGAGCCTCGACAGGAGCTGTCCAATGCCCGTTACCGCAGAGACCCAGGCCATCCTCGACATGCGCGCCGGCGCGACGCCATTCAACGAGCTGTCGCCGCAGGAGGCGCGTGAGGCGATGGCAGCGATGCGACCGCAGGGCATAGAACCGGAACCTGTCGCCCAGGTCCACGAGATGACAGTCCCCGGCCCCGCCGGCGACATTCCCGCCCGCGGCTACTTGCCAACCGACGATCCGCGCGACCTACCGACGATCGTCTACTACCACGGCGGCGGCTGGGTGATCGGCGACCTCGACTCGCACGACGCCGTAGCCCGCGCGCTCTGCAACCGCGCCGGGATGAGCGTGCTGTCGGTCGACTACCGGCTCGCGCCCGAGGCCAAGTACCCGGCCGCGGCCGAGGACGCCTATGCCGCCGTCGCCTGGATCAACAGCATGTACGACCAGCAGGGCGGCCGGGACGACCGAATCGCCGTCGCCGGTGACTCGGCCGGAGGCAACCTCGCTGCGGTGGTCGCGCAGATGGCTCGCGATCGTGGCGGACCGCGCATCGACGCCCAGGTCCTGATTTATCCGGTCACCGATTTCAATTTCGAGACCGAGTCGTACAAGGTCAACGGCCGCGGCGAGTACGGACTCTCAGAAGCGGCCATGCGCTGGTTCTGGGACCTGTATCTGAACGACGACTCCGAGGGCGCACAACCGTACGCTTCGCCGCTGCAGGCCGACGATCTGTCCAACCTGCCGCGCTCCCTGACGATCACCGCCGAGTACGACGCGCTCCGCGACGAGGGCGAGGCCTACGCCGCTGCCCTATCAGCGGCCGGCAACCAGTCGAGCTGCACCCGCTACGACGGCGTCATCCACGGCTTCGTCAGCGCCTTCGCCGCCGTCCCCGAGGGCAATCAGGCGCTCGACCAGATCGCAGCCGAGTTGCGCTCCGCCTTCGGCATGGACTGAGGGCCAACCTCACACAGTGAATCTCAGCGCGAACCCCCCTCCGGTCCCCTCTCCCCGAGGGAGAGGGTTAGGGTGAGGGCCCTCTGTAGCACCGAGAATCTCTAAGACCAGATATGATCTCCGCGCCGGACCCTCACCCCAGCCCTCTCCCAGAGGGAGAGGGGGTCAGAAGTGGCGATTTACGCGCTGGTTTCCTGGGAGGGATGCCTGCGCCGTTACCCGCCGGGCATCTGCTTCTGGAACGAGGCCATGTCGAAGTAGTCGCGCCAACGCGCGATCTTGCCGTCTCGGATTTCGAAGACGCCGCAGACCTGCACGGCGACCTCGGCGCCGCCCATGTCGAAGCGGTCGATCCGCTCATTGAGCACGACATCGCCGTTGGCCGCCGAGTGCAGCACTTCCCAGCCCTTGGACGTCATCTGCGCGACGCCGGCCAATGCCGCCTTGACCGCCTCGATACCCTCAGCCGGAGCCATCGGCATGTTGTGGTAGACCGCATCGTCGGTGAAGTACGAGGCCAACTTGTCGGCGTCGGGGTGTTCCGCATCAAACTCCGCCATGAAGGCGTTGACAATCGCTTCGGCGTCGGACATGGGTGATTCCTTTCGGTGCACGTGTGGGACCGCCGTGAAGTGTAGGCGGCTTCGAGCGCCCCTACGCGCCCGATGATTCCCTGGCCAACTCGGCCATTAGCTCGATGGCTTCGGGTTGGTCGGTGCGGACGGTGAGGCCGGTGATGTAGCTGTCCGCCCAGACCTGGTAGCGCTCTCGGATTCTTGCCGGCGGACCCAGCAGCGCCTGCTCGTCGAGGAAGTCCTCCGGGACCTCCTCGATCGCCTCGGCCTTGCGGCCCTCGAGGTACAGCTCCTGGATGCGCTCGGCGGCGTCGCCGTAGCCGCGGCGGACCATGCTCATCTTGTGGAAGTTGATCGTGCGATGACCCATCCCGCCCACGTAGAGCGCCACGCGCGGTTTCATCTTGCGGAAGGCGTCGCGCAGGTCATCGGTGATTTCGACCTCGGCCGACGACTGGACCTCGAAATCGGGCCACCACTTGGCGGCGCCGTTCTTGGCCTCCGAGCGCTTGAAGCCCTCCTCGACCCACGGCGCGAACAGGTCGGCGTTGTACGGCGTCAGACCGAGCGGGAGCCAGCCGTCGGCGACCTCGCCGGTCATGCGCACGTTCATTTCGGTGCCCGTGCCCAGCCAGATCGGAATGTTCGGGTTCATGTGCAGGATCGACCGGAGCGGCTTGCCCAGTCCGGCGCTGCCTGGTCCGCTGTAGGGCAGGGAGATCTCCTTGCCGTCGTGTGTGACCGGCTCCTCGCGGGCGAGGATCTTGCGAATGATCGCGACATAATCGCGGATGCGCGTGTTCGGCTTGCCCCACGGCTCGCCGTACCAGCCCTCGACGATCTGCGGCCCCGAGACGCCAATGCCCAGGATCACGCGGTCGCCACCGGCCAGCGCGTCGATCGTCGCGGCGGTCATGGCGGCGTTGGCGGCCGTCCGCCCGGCGAGCTGGATCACGCCGGTGCCGAGACGGATCTGCTCGGTCACCGCCGCCAGGTATGCCAGCGGCGAGAAGGCGTCGGAGCCGTACGCCTCGGCCGTCCAAACGGAGTCATAGCCGAGCGCCTCCGCCTTCTGGACGAGCTCGACAGGCAGGCGCATGTCCGCGCCCGAGTAGCCAAGTGAGAGTCCGAGTTTCATCTGCTTCTCCTATCTGAGGGTGATGGAGCCGTTGGGTCCCTCGATGACGGCCACCAACGCTGGCTGCGAGCCGCGCATGAGCTCGAGTTTGACGCCCATGATGTCATGCGCGCGGATGACGGCGTCGAGGTCGGGATGTTCGCCGTACCAGTCAACGAGCTTCGCGCCGCCGACCGCCGTAGCGGAGGGATGCCGCGCGTCGCCCCAATCGATCAGGAATGGGACCAGACCGCCCAGCAATGGTGGCCAGATGGTGCGGGTCAGGCGCCAGTCGAGTCGCGTGCCGTCGGCCAACACGCGGCCCAACGGCCGCACCTCGCCGATGTCGTAGCCGGCGTCGCGGGCGGCCGCCGCGCGTTCCTCGATCTGGTCGCCGGCTTTCCAACACCAGTGCGGGACATGCGCGCCGCGATCAAGCAGCGACCCGTCGCGGAAACCGTCCATACCAAAGGGCAGCGGGCCGTCGGGATTTGGCTGGGCTGGATCGGGGCCGATGATCTCCAGGTAGGCGTCGTCCTGCAGCGCGAGCAAGTGGTTGTAGACGCCGCGTCCGGGGAAATGGCCGCCAAGCTCGGGTCGCAGTCCAATCGCGGCCTCGATCTCGTCGACCGAGGCCTGCACGTCGGGCGTGGCGAGCACGATGTGATCCAGCATGAGTGTCTCTCCCTCGCGAGCTAGCGATACGTGATCGAGCCGTCGGGACCCTGGAACGTGGCGACCAGCGCAGGCTCGCTTGCTTCGCGCAGTTCGATGTCGATGTCCATTGCCCGATGCGCGGCGCGCACGGTGGCGAGATCGGGATGTTCCCCGTGCCAGGATGCGAGGGTCGCGCCCTGGACTGCGGTGGTGGAGGGATGCGTCGCGTCGCCCCAATCGATCAGGAAGGGAATCAGCCCGCCGAGATGCGGCGGCCAGTCGCCGATCGTGAGCCGCCAGTCGAGGCGGCCGCCATCGGGCAGGTCGCGCCCGAGCGGAACGACCCGACCCAGGTCGTATCCGGCGGTCTTGGCCGCTGCTGCGAGTTCGTCGATCCGTTCGTTGCCCTTCCAGCACCAGTGGGCGATGTGCGCGCCCCGGGTGGAGTCTCTGTCTAATCCGAACGGCATCGATCCGCCGGCCTCGTGCTCGGGATCGGGCCCGATGATCTCCAGGTACGCGCCGTCCTGCAGCGCGAGCAGGTGGTTGTAGGCGCCCATCTCCGTGAATCGTCCGCCGACCGCGGCTCGCACGCCGATCGCGTCTGCGATCTCGTCGACCGTGGCTTGCACGTCGGGGGTGGCCAGAACGATGTGATCGAGCATCTCGCAGGTCCTCAGTTCTTCAGTTGATCAGTTGATCAGTTGCTGTGTGTGGCATCGAACTCGGCCTGGGCGCGATCGCGCAGATCGGGATCGGTGAGCCAGTCGAGCGCCGCGTGAGCCATTGCCTTGGTTGCGGTCAGCGTGAGTTGGTGGCCGTCGTCGGTCGCGGCGGCGGCGGCGAACTGCGGCGTGTGATTGCCGCTTTCGTGCGGGATCAGGTACATGGGATGGATCGACGGGACGACGTGCGAGACGTTGCCCATGTCGGTCGAGCCGAAGCTGCCCTGGACTCCGCCGTCGAGGTCGGCGGCGCGAATGCCGAGGTCGAGCCAACGCCGTCCGTAGGCCTCGGCCAGCGGTCCGTTGTTGGCCATGTTGCTGTAGCGCTCGCCGGCCTGCCATTCGACCGACCACTCGCAGCCCGTCGCCTGGGCTGCGCCGGCGAAACAGTCCTCGACTCGCTTGATCATCTCGTTCAGCCGACCCTCATACGGCGCGCGGACATAGAACTCGGCCTGTGCGAAGTCGGGAATGATGTTGGGCTTCTCGCCGCCGTGATGGATCTTGCCGTGGATGCGGACCGTGGGATGCGCTTGCTGTCGCAGCAGGCCGATCGCCTGGTAAGCCAGCACCAGCGCATCCAGCGCGTTCTGTCCCTCCCACGGCGCGCCGGCCGCGTGCGCGTTCTTGCCGCGGAACTCGACGAAACAGGTATCGATGGCGAGGACGAATGGATAGACGATGTTGCCGGTGCCCGGATGAATCATCATCGCGGCGCCAACATCATCGAACGCGCCCTCGTTGATCAATCGGATCTTGCCGCCGCCGCCCTCTTCCGCCGGCGATCCCAGCACGCGCACAGTGCCTTCGACCCCTTCGCGCTCCAGCGCTTCGGCGACCGCGAGACCTGCGGCGACTCCGGAGATCGCAATCAGGTTGTGCCCGCAGGCATGTCCGATACCTGGCAGCGCATCGTACTCGGACAGCACGGCAATCGTCGGACCGCCTGAGCCGCGAGTGGCTTCAAACGCGGTGTCCATGCCGTATGCCGAGGGCGTCACGTCGAATCCGGCGTCGGTCAGCCACGAGGTCAGCGACGCGTGCGCATGGACTTCCTCGTAGTTCTCCTCGGGATGCGAGTGGATGTCGAGGCTCAATGCGCGGAGCGACTCCGACGCGGCGTCGATCGTCTGCGAAGCGATATCCCAGAGCGACATGTCGACCTCCTGTGTCCAATTCAGGGCGAGCAACCTGGGCTACTCCGTGAACCAGCCGCCGTCGGGATGGATGATCTCTCCGGTGACGTAGGACGCCTCGTCGGAGGCGAGAAACAGCGCCACCTTGGCGATCTCTTCGGGCTGACCGAACCGGCGCATCGGCGTCATGCTCAGGACCCACTGATTCAGTTCTTCATTGCCCGAGATCGCCGCCGTCATCGGTGTTTCGATGAATCCCGGTCCAATCGCATTGACGCGGATGCCGTCCTGGACCAACTCCTGCGCGAGCACCTTGGTCAGCATCCAGACGCCGGCTTTGGAGACGCAGTAGTTGCCGGCCCCGGGTTGCGGGAACTTGGCCATGATCGAGGCGATGTTGATGATCGCGCCGCCGTTGCCAAGCTCAATCATCTTCCGCGCGCATGAGCGGTCGGTCATCATCACGCCGGTCAGGTTGACCGCAAGCACCTTCTCCCAGTGCTCGACGTTCTGGTTGGTGATGAACGAGGCAGTGCGATCGTCGCCGAGGTCCGTCGTCTCGCCCGAGACGTACTCAGCGCTTGCGATGCCGGCCGCCGCCACGACCACATCCAAACGTCCGAACTCGTCGGCGCAGGCCTGCGCCGCGGCGTCGTTGGCCGCCTCGGTAGACGTGTCGCACTCCACGACCACCGCGCGACGCCCCAGCGCCTCGACGGCCGCGACCGTATCGGCCGCTCGGTCCGGCAACAGGTCGGCGAGCAACACGTCTGCGCCTTCCTGGGCGAAGCGGATGGCGCAGGCGGCGCCAATGCCGCTCGCGCCGCCGGTGATCAATGCGGCCTTGCCCTCCAGTGCTCCTGCCATGTCGTCAGCCTCTCAATCCTGCAGCGTCGCCTCTGGGCGACTGGCTGTCCTCATTCTGCCGACGGCAGGATAAGCGCTCTTTGGAGCGTCGGCGTGGTTTGTGAAAAAGGAGAGCAATTCATCGACCAGCGCGGGTGGCGGCGTGCGCCGTCTCCTTCGCGGATGATTGGTACGATGCCCGTACGGCCCCTACTCGACGTAACGAAAGAGAACACCAATGCGAAACCTGTTGTTGGTCCTACTCGGAGTGGTGATCGGCGTCGCGACCCTCGGCGCTGTCTGGGCGAATGTTGCCAACACGCCAGATGATCCAAATGGCGAGGTCGACGTGCGCATTGTCCTAGAGCGACTCAAGGATGGCCGTGTCGAAGCAGGATTGCAACAGCGAGAGCTGTCGGGCGAGTGGGGCGAGGTTCTGAAGCCGAGGCATCGGTTCCTGGGTCGCGAGGCCCCGGCGCAAACGCCGCTGCACAGCTCGGTCGTCGTCATCGATACGGACAGCCGCTACGAGACGGTGGCCGACAACTACGCGGAATACCTGTACCAGTCGGGCCAGGGATCGGCAGCCAGGTTCCACGAGCGCTTCGGACGCGCCGAAGATCTGCCCAAGATGCTCTGCATCAACGACCTCAACGATCCAGGTTTCGACAGTTATTGCGACGGCATTGAGGCCGAGTACAACGGGCTGGTCGAGCGCATGGAAGTGACCGATTACGAGGCCTTCCGCCTGGAACTCGAAAGACGTTTGCTCGAGGATCGGGAGATCGGGGCGCTCTTCGCCACCAGCGTTCCCACCGCAGCGATCGTCGACGATACGCGGGAAGCGACCGGTCGATTTGTCCGCTGGAGCTACTGGATCGAACTGATTGATCCACTCCTACCATCGCCAGATAACCTCTACTGCGTGATCAGCCATGGCAGCGACGAAGACCTCTTCTGGGGTCTGTCGGCTGAGACGTCGGTTGCGGCCGCAGGCATGCTCGGCATCAACGTACGCAGCGAGGTCTACCTGACCGGCGCCGAACAGGCTGCCGCTGTTCGACGCTGCGCCGCCGATGGCGCCGTCGCCATCGCAACCACGCTGTCGGAGCCGGAGGTCATGACGCCGGCCGTCAGAGAGGTGATCGAGGCGGGTGTTCCCGTCATCTCGTTCAATTCGGGGGCGGAACAGGCTGCTGAGGTTGGCACTGCTTTGCACATTTCCCTCGACGATTACGAGGCCGGTCGTCTTGCCGGCAACGAGTTCAACGATCAGGGGGTCGAGGGACATGCGCTCTGTGTAATCCACGAGCCTGAGAATCAAGGGCTGCGCGACCGCTGCGACGGACTAGAGGACTCCTTCGTCGGGACCGTGGAGCGTTGGAGCATGACCGACCGCGCCACGACGGTCGAGGAGCTCTCGGCTCGATTGCGCGAGGGCGATGTCAACGCCGTCCTTGGACTGTCGTCGTCGATTGGCGTCGAGGTGCGCAGCGCCATCTTCAGGACCCGCGCCGACGCTCGCGCTGCCACCTTCGGCTTCAGCCGCACGATCGCCGAGTACGTCTCCGATGGACGATTGATGTTCGCCATCTTCGACCATCCGGAGATTCAGTCCTATCTCGCGTCGGTAGGGACGCTCCTGTCGGAACGCCTGCGAATCGATCCCATCGCCTACTTCAACAGCATGCAAATGCTGATTGTCCCCACCATCGTCAACGACGAGGAGATGCAGAGGTTGCTCGACTCGCTCACGGCCTGGCAGGAAAAGCCGTGAGTTGGGATCCCGTATCGCCGCGATGGGACATAATGTGTCGTGGGCCGCGAGGTCAGCGTTGGTCCTCAGTGTCGAAGGAGGTTAGGTGTGCGTTCATTCATACTGATGGCTTTGGGAATCATGATTGGCGCCGCCGCTCTCGGCGCAGTCTGGGCGGGACACGGAGACGGAGACGCGGAGGTACGCATCTCCGTAGAGCGCCTGGACGATGGCCGCGTGGAGGTTGGTCTTCAGCAACGGCTGGATGACGGAACCTGGGGCGATACCTACGAACCGCGACGCCGATTTCTCGCGCCCGACGCTGAAACCGGCACGCCGCGCTACAGCGAAGCGATTCCGGTCGAGATCGAAACCAGAGAGGAGCGCGTCGCGAGCGGGTACAACGCCTATCTGCGTGAAGCCGGCGGTGATATCGCCGATATCTTCCATGGGTACTTCGCCGACTCTGAGAATCCCGACAGTGAACCAGGCCTCGTGGTGTGCGTGATCGATACCAATGACGCAGGCATCGACGGCATCTGCCAAGGCCTTGAGGCGGCATACCGCGGAGCGGTGGAGCGCATCGCCTTGTCCGACTGGGAAGCGCTGCGAGCGGAGCTTGAGCGCCGTTATGCGGACGAATCGGACGAGGCGGCGGTCGCGGTCGTCACAACCAGCGTGCCCACCACCATCCTCGCGCTGGAGGCGAGCGAGACCGTCGGCCGGAGACTCCCCTTGATCTACTGGATCGAACTGCTCGATCAGCATCTCGTCTCGGACGAACCGCTGTTCTGCCAGATCACGCATAGTGGACAGGTGGTCGAGAATGAGTCAGACCTGTTCTGGGGCCTCTCGGCAGAGATCAGCACTGCGGCGGCGGCGCAACTCGGCGTCAACCTCGACACGAGCATGCACAGCAACGTCTCCGATCAGGCGGCCGCAATCCGCGAGTGCGTGGCCAACGGCGCCTCGGTGATCGCAACAACCCTCGTAGAGCCTGAACCGCTGTCGCCGGCGATCGGCGAAGCGATCGCAGCCGACATTCCGGTTGTCTCGTTCAACTCCGGAAGTGAGGCCGTCGGCAGCGTGGGCACCGCATTGCACATCGCCCTCGACGACCATGAGGCGGGACGCATCGCAGGCGAAGAATTCAACCGGCGCGGGGTCGAGGGGCAGGTCCTGTGCGTCATCCACGAGCCGAACAACGTCGGACTGCATCATCGGTGCAACGGTTTTGAAGAGACTTACCGAGGTTCGGTCGAACGATGGTCGGCGGATGATCCTGCGGCTGTCCAAGCGGAGCTCGCAGCGCGGCTGGGAGATGGCGACATCAGCGCCATTCTGACCCTCTCCGTCTACAGCGCCTGGGATGCCCGCCTCACACGAGCGATTCACGAGATTGACGTTGACATCGCGGCGTTTGGCTTCAGCGTCGGCCTGGCCACCTCGATCGTCGACGGATCGGTGATGTTCACGATTCTCGATCACCCCGAGATGCAGGCCTACATGTCGACCGTGGCCGCGGTCATCGCCAACCGCTGGCGGCTCGATCCGGTCACGTATTTCGACGGACTCTCGGTGCTCATCCGTCCGCAGATCGCCGATGCGGAGTATATGCAGGCGGTGATCGATTCGATGTACGCGGAGTAGCGCCGCGCCCGCTGGACCGCCCGCCATTCCCGGCGCGTCCGGGAATGGCGGGCGGCGCGCTGTGAGACACCCGCTTTTCGTTCGTGTTTACGAAACGACTTGCGGATAACGGGACAAAGGGCGTAGCGTCCTGTTTGACAGGGAAGTCCCTGGGGGTACTGAATGATCGGCCCAAGCGGCGCCAATTTCCCTGCTTCCATCTTTGTGTGCTCTGGTACTCCATACTCGATTCAGCACAGGTCTATTGTGCGGACGAGACGGGTGTCCGACGCCCACATTGGGAGGCTCCTTCCCCAGTAATCAGGGCGTCGCACCGCATTCCCGCGTCGCCCGCGGAGGCCGTTGAGAGATGACCACCACTTCACCGCAGGCGAACGGATCGGGACAGACCGCCACGATCCAGGAACGCGACCGCGTCACTGTCCGCTTTGCGGGCGATTCCGGTGACGGCATGCAGTTGGCCGGAAACCGCTTCGCCGACGCCACCGCCATCTTCGGCAACGATTTCTCGACGCTGCCCGACTTCCCCGCCGAAATCCGCGCGCCAGCCGGATCGCTCGCTGGCGTCTCCAGTTTCCAGATCTCGTTCTCCAAGCACCAGATTTTCACGCCTGGAGACGAACCCGACACGCTCGTGGCGATGAATCCGGCGGCGCTCAAGTCGCACCTGTCCGCGCTGGCCAAGGGCGGACTGCTGGTCGTGAACGAGGACGCGTTCACCTCCGGCAACCTCAAGAAGGCCAGTTATCCCAGCAATCCGCTCTCCGACGGATCGCTCGACGACTTCCGGATTATCAAGGCGCCGATCACCACCGCGGCGATCGCCGCGGTGGAGGACCTCGGACTGACCACCCAGAACGCCGAACGGACCAAGAACTTCTTCGCGTTGGGCCTGGTCTACTGGCTCTACGACCGCGACCTGCAGCCGACGCTCGACTGGATCGAGGAGCGGTTTGGCCGGTTGCCCAACATCGCCGAGGCGAACCGCCGCGCGCTGTACGCCGGTCACGCCTACGGCGAGACCACCGAGGTCGCCGACGCCCACGTCCGAGTGCCGCCGGCGGTGCTGAATCCCGGCGAGTACCGCACGATCACCGGCAACCAGGCCCTGGTGCTCGGTCTCGTGACCGCCTCGCATCTCTCCGACCTCGAGCTGTTCTACGGTTCCTATCCAATCACTCCCGCCTCGGACGTGTTGGTCGAACTCGCTGCGCTGCGCGAGTTCGGGGTCCGCACGTTCCAGGCGGAAGACGAAATCTCCGCGATCGGCACCGCGATCGGCGCAGCATATGGCGGCGGACTTGGGGTTACCGGGACCTCCGGCCCCGGCATCGCGCTGAAGAGCGAGGCGCTCAACCTTGCGGTCATGACCGAGCTGCCGCTGATCGTGCTTGACGTGCAGCGGTCCGGCCCCTCGACCGGTATGCCGACCAAGACCGAACAGACCGATCTGCTCCAGGTGATGTTCGGGCGCAATGGCGAGTCGCCGCTTTGCGTGCTGGCGGCCAAGTCGCCGGGCGACTGCTTCTACATGGTCCTCGAGGCGGTGCGAATCGCGTTCCAGTTCGTCACGCCGGTGGTGCTGCTCTCCGACACCTACCTGGCCAACACGGCCGAGCCCTGGCCGGTGCCGGACGTCACGCAGCTCGACCTGATCGACGTGCCCTATCGCAGAGTCGAGCATGTCAAGCCCGAGGACTTCGAGCCGTACAGCCGCGATCCCGACACGCTGGCGCGCATGTTCGTCCCGCCCGGAACCAAGGGCCTCGAACACCGTATCGGCGGCCTGGAGAAGTCCGACATCAGCGGCGATGTCGCCTACTCGCCCGAGAATCACCAGCGCATGACCGACCTGCGCGGCGAGAAGATCAGCCGGATCGCCAACTTCATCCCCGAGCTCGAAGTCGACGGCCCTGAGTCAGGCGACATGCTGGTGCTGAGCTGGGGATCGACCTACGGCGCGGTCTTCACCGCCGTCAACGATGCGCGCGAGGCTGGACACGAGCTGGCTCACGCGCACCTGCAGTACCTGAATCCTTTCCCGCGCAACCTCGGCGACGTGGTTTCGAGGTACAAGAAGGTGCTCATCCCCGAGGCCAACGCGGGCCAGTTGCGGATGCTGATCCGGGCGAAGTTCCTCGTCGATGCCAAGGGCTACAACGAGGTCACCGGCCAGCCGCTGTCGGCGCGCAACCTAACTGAGGCAATCGTCAAGATGGCCAGCGAATAGCGACGATCCTCGAGCAGTTCCCGTAGGATCGAGTGCACAGAGCCACAGGAGGCACGAGATGGTACTCCACACGCCGCCAACCCCAGAGCCTATCGAGGCCGTGATTCCGCTTGCGGAGGAGAACCTCTCGCGGAGGGATTACGCCTCCGACGTTGACACCCGCTGGTGCCCCGGCTGCGGCGATTATTCGATTCTCGCCCAGATGCAGCGCTCGCTGTCGAACATCAACGTCGCGCCCGAGAAGATGGTCTTCGTCTCCGGCATCGGCTGCTCGTCGCGCTTCCCGTACTACATGAACACCTACGGGATGCACTCGATCCACGGCCGCGCGCCGACGATTGCCTCCGGGCTCAAGCTCGCGCGACCCGATCTACAGGTCTTCGTGATCACCGGCGACGGCGATGCGCTGTCGATCGGCGGCAATCACCTGCTGCACGTGCTGCGCCGCAACATCGACGTGAAGATCTTCCTCTTCAACAACCGCATCTACGGCCTGACCAAGGGTCAGTACTCGCCCACGTCCGAGTTGGGCAAAGTGACCAAGTCGTCTCCCGTCGGCACGACCGAGCGTCCGCTCAACCCGCTGTCGGTGGCGCTGGCGGCCGAGGCGACGTTCGTCGCTCGCAGCTACGACACCGATCCTCAGCACCTGCAGGCGACGATTGAGACCGCGGCCCGCCACCACGGCTCGGCGTTTGTCGAGATTCTGCAGAACTGCAACATCTTCAACGACCGCGCGTTCGCCGACTACACCGACCGTGACGTCCGCGACGAGCGTCTGCTCTACCTCGAACACGGCCAGCCAATGTTGTTCGGCGAGAACAAGGACAAGGGATTGGCAGTTTCGGCAACAGGGCTGCGTGTGGTCGACGCGCATGGTCCGGACGCCGGCCTGATCCTCAGTCACGACGCCACGCGCCCGGCGCCGGACGTGCATCAGCTCCTCGCGCGTTGCGCCTACCCCGAGATGCCGGTCCCGATGGGCGTCATCCGCCAGGTCACGGCTCCGACGTACGGCGACTACCTCGACGGCCAGATCGAGGTCCAGAAGTTCAAGAACCGAACCGACGTAGCCCAACTGCTCCGTGGCCGCTCGACCTGGCAGGTTGAGTAGGGCGTCTGAGCGAGGTATAGAGTCCGAGGGCACACTTGGCCTTCGATATCTCACGCCATGGCAACAGAATCGAGTTCCGCGGCCAGTTGAACAGGTCCGGTGCGATACGGCGTGCTTGCGCGTGTCTGCATCACGCCATCTCCAACAGTGGGTATCTGGATGTAAATCTGGATTTTGCCAAGTGTGAGACGGTCACTGAAGCCGTGATTCTTCCTTTGATTCCGCAGATCGTGCGGTATCGAGAGGAAGGTCAAGTTGCCTTTACGCTGACTCCCCCTACCTCTAACGAGCTATATCGCCTTTTCGTCAACGCCAACTGGAGCCACTTCATTCAGCCGAACCGATTTGACCCTGCACCCGATTCCGATGACCACGTTCCGGCGAGGCGATTCGATGATCACGAGGAGGCCTACGAACTCCTGGACGAGGTTCTTCGGTTCATTACGAGGGGGCGCACTGTGGGGCCAGACACGCTCCGGGCTGTGGAATGGTCTCTCGGCGAAATCACCGACAACGTCCTTAGCCATGCAGAGACAACGACTGGAGGCTTCGTTCAGGCCACTGTCTACGAGTCTCGCATTGAATTTGTAGTGGCAGACGCTGGTGTGGGGATTCCGTCGACACTCAGCATCTACAACCACGAACGGGCGTTGCGGTCTGCGGTCACAGAGGGACAGACCCGTGACAGCTCCTCAAATGCAGGCAACGGTTTGTTTGGAAGCTATCAGGTAGCCAGTCTTTCCGAGGGACAATTCGAGATTCACTCTGAGCATGCGCACTTGTACTTTGATCGACACTCCGGTGGGCCCAAGACCAGAAATGAACCGGTCCCATATCGGGGAACCTCAGTTCGGTGCGCCATTGGGCCGACGGAGGCTCAGCTGTTGGACAGGGCCTTGCGATTCGAAGGTCGCTCACACCGACCTCTGTTCAACTATCTTGAACGCACCTTCGGAACGGAGCGCGGTGAGATGGTGTACGCCGTCGTGGAACACGCGAAACAAGACCTTGGTTCGAGAAACGGCGGTGCGCGAGTAAGGCGCCAATTGGAGAATCTCCTCCGCGAGGAAGATCACGTCGTGCTGGACTTCAGGGGCGTGTCAGTCATCTCCAGCAGTTTCGCCGACGAGGTGTTTGGCCGGCTCTTCGTCGACCTCGGCCCCCGGGCATTCATGTCTCGCATCGTCTTGCGCAACGTCGATCCGACAATCGATGGTCTGATCGACCGAGCGATCGTCCAACGGACCAGGTTGAGCGAAGAGCGGAGGCGCTAGCGCGCCCGATTGCCGCCTCCGTCGATGGTGTGCATGGAGCCGTTGATGTAGATGCTGTCGTCGGAGCAGAGCCAGGTGACCAGCGAGGCGACCTCCTCGGGTTCTCCGTAGCGACCCATGGGGTTGGCGGCGGCGAAGGCGTCGTGGACGGCCTCGGGGTTGTCGGGGTCGAACTGACGCTCGAGGCTGCGCATCATCCGGGTCTCGATTGGACCGGGGCAGACCGCGTTGACGCGGATGTTGGGCGCGAGCTCTTGCGCTGCCGACTTGGTCATTCCGACGACCGCGTGCTTCGAGGCGCCGTAGGCGATGATGCCTGGCGTCGGCGAGAGGCCGGCGATCGAGGCGGTGTTGACGATCGCGCCGCCGCCCGACTGCTGCATCGCCGGCGCGACGTGCTTCATGCCCAGCCAGACGCCCTTGAGGTTGACCGCAATCACGCGGTCGAAATCGTCCTCGTCCAGGTCGGTCAACGCCGAGCGCACACCCTCGATACCGGCGTTGTTGAAGAAGGCGTCGATGCGACCGTAGGCGGCGAGCGCCTGGGCGACGTAGTTGGCGACATCCGATTCCTGGGTCACGTCCGCTTCGACGGTGACGCACTCGCCGCCGGCGTTCGAGATCGCCGCGACGGTCTCGTCGAGGTCGGAGCCTGCAAGGTCGACGGCGACGACCTGCGCACCGTCGGAGGCGAAGCGGGCGCACGCCGCGCGTCCGATACCTCCGGCTGCGCCGGTCACGATTGCCACTTTGCCTGCGAATCGGTCGCTCATGAGTCGTCGTCCTCTCCCAAAATCAGTTGGACAAAGGATACTCGCTCACTTCCACTGGAGACCTGCACGGAAACTCGATTTCCATTGCACCCGGACAGTGGTTCCCAGTCCCCGCTTCATGCGGGGACCCGCTCGGCTCCCTGTCACGAATCTAGTGGGCGGACGATGAGGCGGAGAGCCGAGCGGGTCCCGGCTCGGGGACCGGGACTGGGAACAAGATGGTGAGAGCGAAGGGCCCTCACCCTAACCCTCTCCCGCGGGGAGAGGGAACTTCAGGCCCGGCGCTAGCCGAAGATTGGGTTGAACCAGCGGGGGGCGGCCCACTCCAGGGCGAGGTAGACGCAGAGGACTCCCAGGGCGAACACGGTGAGCTCGGGTAGTGGTCTGAGCACCCTGATGTTGGAAGCGGTGCGGATGAAGGCGGTCCAATTGGGGAAGCTCCAGAGGATGATGGCGGCGAGCGCGCCGACGATCATGCCTCCGAGGTGGCCGCCGATGCTGACTCGCGGAATCAGCAGCGAGAAGATGATGTTGATGATCAGGAAGGCGAGGATGCCCGAGTCCTGCCAGCGCCGACCCGAGGCGCGTTCGGCGATCACGACCGCGCCCGCGAGTCCGAAGACCGCTCCCGATGCTCCGGCCGTGAACGCGTTCGGCTCGACCGCGAGCGCGCCGAGCGCCCCGCCGGTCAGCGAGACCGCGTAGAGCAGCAGCATCCGCCACCAACCGATCGCCGGTTCGAGCATCCGGCCCAGCAGGACGAGGATGAAGACGTTCATCGCCATGTGCAGCAGGCCGTAGTGGAGGAAGGCCGAGGTGACGATGCGCCACCACTCGCCGTCGTAGACGTAGGCCCCGTGCAGGGCGAAGTCGCGGTGGAGCTCGGTGACGCCGCCGCCCCAGAGCGAGAGCGATCCGGTGTAGAGCGAGACGATCACCCAGACCACGGCGTTGAGGCCGGCCAGCGCCTGAGTGACGCGGTAGGGCGAGGCGGTCGACCACTCGCGCGTCCGCTTGCGACCCTCGGCGACGCATTCGGGGCACTGGAAGCCGACCGCGGCGGTGATCATGCACTGCGTGCAAATCGGCCGGTTGCAGCGCTGGCAGAGCACGCCCGCCCAGGTGTCGGTGTGCCGATAGCAGGTGGCGTCGCGCGAGCTCATGGAGTCAGTGTATGCGTGGAACTGCCGGTACCCTCGGAGTCATGACGTCGCCTGAGACGCGAATCAAGTACGCGCAACCGATCCTCGAGCGGCACGATTCGGCCGCGTCCGAAGCGGACATTCGGTCCGCGGTCCGCGACTTCCTGATTCACACGGGACTCGCGCCCGGGTCCGAGATCCAGCAAGAGGCTGCGCCGGCGCCGGGCGAATCGGGCCGCGTGGACTTGCGCACCCGAGACGTGATCATCGAGTTCAAGCGGACCATCGGCAGCGGAATCGATCCGCACGCCGGGTACGTCAAGCAGCTTGACGACTACCTGATCGCCGCCGCCGCCGGCGGACAGCCGCAACGCTTCGGCATCCTCACCGACGGCAAGTACTGGCTCCTGCGCTGGCCGGGCATGGGAGCGGTCAGCACGTCGGCGCCCAACGCCTTCACCCTGACCAACGCGGAACTCGGTACGCGGCTGTACGACTGGCTGCGCGATCAGTCGCAGGCGCTGGAAGCGCGCGGCGTGCCGCCGACGGAGGAAGAGGTTCGGTCGCGGCTGGGCGAGGGTCCGCGTTTCGACCAGCACATTGCCGCGCTGACCGAGCTCTATCAGGCCAACCGCGACGACCCGACGATTGCGCTCAAGCGCGACCTCTGGCGCAGCCTGTTGGCGGCGGCGCTGGGGCAGGTGGTGGAAGAAGAGCCTGACCTTGACGAGCTCTTTGTGCGACACACCTATCTCTCGGTGGTGGTCGGACTGGCGGTACAGGCGGCGTTCGGGATTGAGATCGAAGCGAATGCCAACAGCGATCCGGTGGCGCTGCTCGGCGGTCAACTGTTCGTCGATCAGACGGGCGTGAGCGGGGTTGTGGAGTCGGACTTCTTCACGTGGCCAGCGGAAGTCAGCGGAGATGAGTGGATTCGCGACCTGGCCAAGCGGATTGGCTGGTTCAACTGGAACGAGGCGGAGTCGGACATTGCGCGGATTCTGTACGAGTCGGTGATTCCCGCCGACGACCGGCGGCGGCTGGGCGAGTACTACACGCCCGACTGGCTGGCGCGCGAGATCGTCGACGCGGTGGTGACCGACCCGCTCGATCAGCGCGTGCTCGACCCGGCCTGCGGGTCGGGGTCGTTCATCTTCGCCGCCGTGCGCAAGTACCTGAGCGCGGCGAAGGCCGAGGGACGCACTTCGGCTCAGGCAGTGGGCGGACTGCTGGATCACGTGATCGGCATCGACGTGCATCCGGTCGCGGTGCATCTGGCCCGCGCGACCTGGACGCTGGCGGCGCGGGATGCGCTGGAAGGCGCGGTTGCCGAACGTCAATCGGTCAACGCGACGGTGCCCGTCTACCTGGGCGACTCGCTGCAACTGCGAGCCGAGACCTCGGGCATGTTCGCCCAGCAGACGGTCACGATTCCCGTCCCCGACCCGCCCGATTCCGAGGTCGAGTTCAATCGCGAACTCGAGTTCCCGCGAGCGCTGGTCGAGCAGGCCGACTGGTTCGACAACCTGATGACCCGCATGGCCAACGCGATCGAGAACGGCGAGGACCCGGCCTGGGCGCTGGACGACGAACAGATCGGCAGCGGGTCCGATCGGGAGATGCTGGAAAAGACCGCCGCCCTGCTCCAGCAACTCCACGAGGAGGGCCGGGACCACATCTGGGCCTACTACACGCGGAATCTGGTGCGTCCGGTCGCGTTGCGAGCTGATCCGGTGGATGTGATCGTGGGGAATCCGCCGTGGATCACGTACAACAAGACGCAGGCGGTCGTGCGGGAGGAGTTGGAGCGTCAGAGCAAGGAGCGATACGAGATATGGGCGGGTGGCCGCCACGCACCGAATCAGGATATCTCTGGTCTCTTCATGGCACGATGTTCAGAGCTTTACCTAATGCCGGGGGGTCAAAGTGCGATGGTGCTTCCGCATAGCACGCTTCAATCGGGGCAGCACTCGAAATGGCGAAGTGGCAAGTGGAAAGCGATCTCCGCCGATCTCGGCACGCGACGTCCATGGGATCTTGAGCGAATAGAGCCGAACAACTTCTTTCCTGTTCCCGCGTCCGTCGCTTTTCTCACACGCGCTGATGCACCCGGCCGGCCGATGTTGGGTGAGGCGGAACAGTGGTTGGGGAAGGCTGGTGGTCCCTTCCAGCGGAAGAATGTGGCTCTCGTAGACACATCCGCCGATCGTACTTCTCCCTATGCGCCGAGATCACGCAAGGGGGCAGACGTCTACCCTCGATTGTTGTTCTTGGCCGTTCAGCAGGAACCGACGGCCTTAGTCCAAGCGGCGAGCACTGTTACAGTTTCGCCATACAGAAGCAGGCAGGAAAACCTGCCTTGGAAAGAGCTTGAGCTCCCGGAGCTTATCCATCAGACCGTAGAGGCCATTCACTCATACGATGTGCTCTTGGGGAAGACCGTGGCACCGTACGTCCGATTGGAACCGATCAAAGCGATCCTCCCACTCTCAAGATCGACCGGGAAACTGGACAAATCGAACGAGGGTTGGTACGGGCTTGCACCTTCATCCTTGGGCGAGAGGATGCGCCGCCGCTGGCGGATCGCGAACGAGCTATGGGACCTGCATAAGAGCCCGAACAACCAACTGACTCTGTTGGAGAATCTCGATTACATGGGCAAACTCACGACGCAGCGGTCTACAGGGGATAAGCAGAAGAGGGTCATTTACACGAAGTCCGGACGACCCACTGCAGCCGTTGTCGATGACCCTGAGACTGTGATTGATCACACGGCATATTGGATTGCGACAGATAGCATTCAAGAGGCCAGATACCTAACGGCGGTGATCAATAGTGAGCGATTAGAGGAATCAGTCAAACCGCTCATGTCAAAGGGGCAATACGGAGCGCGAGACCTTCACAAACATCTCTGGCGGCTTCCCATCCC
>DAOUKQ010000071.1:0-29436 GCA_034421135.1 Dehalococcoidia bacterium | reverse complement strand
GGGACCCGTTCCCGTTCGGCACTACCGGGGCTCTACCAGGTACGAGACGGGGAGCCGAGCGGGTCCCCGAACAAGTCGGGGACTGGGAGGAGTGCGCCATCGCATTGAAGCTCCGGTTTACGCGCAACTCTCCTCTGGGAGAGGGGCCCGGAAGGGCATCGGGCATTGGTCCTTCCAGGGCGTGGCTGCCGCGCATCCTTACTTCTGAGGGCGCATCACTGCGGCGACCGGTCGCAGTGAACGCCGGATCACCTGTTGCGCGACCTGTTGGACCTGGATTGCAGGGGTCTTGATACGCAGGTAGATCGTGCCCAGGACCAGGCTGATTGCGATGGCGCTGAGACCCATGATGATCAGTACCGCCTGCTCGCCGATGATGTCCGCCAGGAACGCCAACCCAAGCCCGGTGAACGATTGCACGCCAAAGGGCAGGAACGTGAGAGCCGTGATCCGACCGTGGTACTCGGGGCTGGACTGTCGAATCACCTCTGCGGTGTTCAATGTCTGAAATCCGGAGAATCCTGCGCCGACCAGGAACACGACGGGAAGCATGACCAAGGCATTGGGTATCACTCCGAGTAAGCCGACACCAACAGCGAACGCGCAGCTCATGATCAGGAGCACAAGTCCCGACCATCGGGTTCCCACCACCCCCGCAACGGAGAGGCCGATGACGAACGAACCGACACCCATCGGCCAAGTGGTCAGACCCAGATTTCGCGCATCAATCCCCAGCGCGTTTTCCAGGAGGCCTGGAAGAATGTTCTGGTACGAGCCGGCAGTCGCCGAAACCAGCAATAGGGACGCTAGCAATACGCGCAGTCGCGGCTCATGAATTGCGTACCGAAAGCCGAGGATCAACTCCCGCATGACGGAGCCTCGAGGGACATCGCGTGGGTTGCCCGGTGGCATGATGAAAAGCGAAACGATCGTGATGATCAGGATTCCAGCCATGACGAAGTAGGCGCCGTCTGCGCCGATGAAGGGCGCCAACAGGAGCAGCGACCCGAGCACGGGGCCGACGGCCTGCGGGAATGTCAGGCCGGTCTGTAGCAACGCGACCCCGTTCCCGACGAGGCGGCGGGGAACGATGTCGGCAACGTAGGCTCGGCGGGCAGGGCCGGTGAAAGCGAAGCAGGCTCCCAGAAACAGCGTGCTGACCGTCAACCAAACGACCGCAATGTGTCCGATGACGATCAGGAAGCCGATGATTGCGTAGTTGATGCAGATGGCGGTCTGAGCCAACACGATCAATCGGCGCTTGGGCAACCGATCCGTCAACGCTCCAGCGAACGGCCCAATGAAGAACCAGGCGAAGCCGTTGCCGGCCATTGCGATTCCGACAGACAGGTTGGTACCGCCGAGTTCGTGAGCCACGATCGGCAGCACCGTGAAGTTCATCGAGAAGGCCATGAAGGCCATCACGGTCAGCAACCAGTGCAGCCGGAAGAGGCCGACGCCGAACGCTTCGAATGTCTGGCCGATGCCCGCGCGAATCATGTCCCGTGATCGTATGCTGGACGGGCGTCTGGGTCGCGCCCCGAGCGGGTCCCCGAGCGAGTCGGGGACGGAGGAATCGCGAACATGGATGTTGACACCGCAATCAAGGAACGGCGCACCGTTGGCGTGTTCGCCGATCGCCCGGTCCCGCACACCGTACTTGAAGAGCTGATCGAGGCGGCGCGCTGGGCGCCCAACCACAAGCACACCGAACCCTGGCGCTTCCACGTGATCTCCGGCGGGGCGCGTGAAGAACTGTGCGACGCGATCCTCAATGGCGGCGGAGAGTTCGCCAAGGACCCGCGCGGCAAGCTGATGCGCTCGCCGCAGTTCATCGCGGTCACGCAGCAGGCGGTACTCGACGATCCGATCCGCGACCGCGAGGACTACGCGGCGGTCTGCTGCGCGGTGCAGAACATGATGCTCGCTGCGACCGCGCGAGGGCTGGCGTCCAAGTGGAGCACCGGAGCGCTGGCCGAGCATCCGGCGGCGAAGCGCTGGCTCGGCATCGGCGAGCAGGATCGGATCGTCGCCTTCCTCTACGTCGGCTATCCGCAGGACGGCGCCCGCGACATGCCCGCCGAACGCGAACCGGCGGTCGTCTCATGGCGCAATTGAGCCCAACTGAGCCCAACTGACCGCCGGCCGCGCTGCACCGCTATCCTCGATTCGTAGGACGGTTCCAACGCATAGAACGGACGGCGCACCATGTCCTGGCGACCCAAGCGCATGAAATTCGGCCTCTTTCTGGCCCCCTTCCACCATGTCGGCGAGCATCCGACGCTGGCGCTCCAGCGCGATGTGGAGCTGATCGAGCATCTCGACGACCTCGGCTACGACGAGGCCTGGATCGGCGAGCATCATTCGTTCGCCCGTGAGATCATCTCCAACCCGATGATCTTCATCGCCGCGCTGGCCGAGCGGACCAAGCACATCAAGCTGGGCACCGGCGTGGTCTCCTTGCCCTATCACAACCCGCTGATGATCGCGGACGACCTGCTCCAGCTCGATCACATGACTCGCGGTCGTGTGATGCTGGGCGTCGGTCCGGGCGCGCTGACCTCGGACGCGGTGCAGATGGGCATCGAACCGACGACGCAGCGCCAGCGCATGGCCGAGTCGTTCGACGCCATCGTTCAGCTCGCCCGCAGCGACGAGCCGGTCTCGATGGAGACCGACTGGTTCTCGCTGACCGAAGCGCGGCTGCAGATGGCCTGGTACTCCGACCCGCACCCCGAGCTCGCGGTGGCGGTGATTCTCACGCCTTCCGGCCCGCAGCTCGCCGGCAAGCACGGCGCGAGCCTGCTCTCGGTTGCCGGCGCCGATTCCGACCGGATGAAGCAGGTCTGGGACTGGTACGAAGAGTCCGCCGCCGAGCACGGTCACGACGTCTCCCGCAAGACCTGGCGCGTGGTCACGGCGATCCACGTCGCCGAGTCGCGCGCGCAGGCGATCGAAGATGTCCGCGCCGGATTCCTCAAGCGCGCCTACGTCGGCGATGTCCGCGATCCGGGCCGCCGCGGCGGCATCGCGCTGCAGATGGCGGACACGATCGAGGAAGCGATCGACAAGAACATGGTGATCGTCGGCTCGCCCGAGGACGCCGTCGAGCAGATCGAGGCGATGCACGACCGCTCCGGCGGCATCGGCGGACTGCTGGGCATGCACCACGAGTGGGCCTCGACCGAGGCGACCAAGCGCAGCTTTGAACTCTTGATGCGCTACGTCGCGCCCAAGTTCCAGGGTCAACTCGACCGGCTGGTCGCCTCGCGCGACTTCGTCGAGGATCGCCAGCTCGACATCTTCGGCGCGGGCGCCAAGGCGATGGCCAAGGCGTTCCAGGACGCAGGCAAGGAACTCCCACCCGAGTTCCAGCAGGTAGCCGAGTCCGGCAACGGAGCATCGAGCAACGGCGTTGAAGCCCCGGCGGAAGCCGAAGCTGAGCCGGTCGCGGATTAGTCGGTTCGCGCCCGGTTCCCGCCTTCGTCGGAAAGGCCCGGCAACCCCCTTCCGGTCCCCTCTCCCTGCGGGAGAGGGTGAGGGTGAGGGCCCTCCGCGATCCGGACACGCCCCACGACCAGATAACGAACGGCGGCCGGACCCTCACCCCAGCCCCCCTGCCTTCGCAGGAGCAGGCTTCTCCCAGAGGGAGAGGGAGTCAGAACCAGATGGATTGATGCGCGTGTTGCCTCGTGAAGCTGGTGGAAGCGCGTGAGCGCAAGCTCGGCTTGAAAGCCACTGGATCAACCATGCAGATCGTCGTCGCACTCGCCGGTGAGATTCACGATTCTCCCCTGGTCCGCAGCGCGCTCAATGGCGCGGGACTGATCGTCGCCGCAGACAGTGGGGCAAACCGGCTGCGAGCGTTGGGCATTCTGCCCCACGTTGTGATCGGCGACCTCGACTCCCTGGCCGGCGAGGATCTGTTCCACCTCAAGGCGGTCGGGGTCGAGTTCGAACCGCATCCCGATCCCGAGCAGCGGACCGATGGCGATGTCGCGATCGAGTACGCGCTCAAACGCGGCGCGACCAGCATCATCGTCGTCGGACTCTTCGGCGGACCGCGCACCGACCACGCGGTCGCCAACCTCTACCTGCTCACGCACCCCAGCCTGAGGCAGATTCCCACGTGGACGGTCGATGGCTGGACTGCGCTGACGGTACTCAACGGCGACGGTGTGTCGGAGACGCACTTCCACGGACACGTCGGCGATTATGTAACCATCACCGCCGTCAGCGAGCGAGTCGCGGGGATCACGACGGTGGGGCTGAAGTGGCCGCTCGCCGATGCCACGTTCACCCGCGGCCTGAACGAGGGCACGTCGAACGAGTTGATTCACGAACGCGCGATGATCCGGATCACAGAGGGCACTGCGTTCGCCTCGCATCACTTTCGGACGGAACTGCTTCCCTAGCCGCAGATCCGTAGGGGCGACCCTTGTGGTCGCCCCTCTCGGCAAGCGCGCCCATTGCGGGATTGTGTACTACGGATTGAACACGTCGCGCTTGCCGTGTCGGCTCGACGACGCGGCGAAGGCGAAGATGCCTCGGGCCATGGAGGAATCCTGCTCGTTGGCTCGGGCGTCGTAGATTTCCGAGCGCAGTTCGTGGACCTCGGGACTGTGCGGCGCGGCGAGCGCGGCGCCTTCGATCAGATGACAGGCCATCTGCAGGTCGCCGTTCTCCATGTGCGCGCGGGCGCGATCCATGACCGGTTCGAGGCCTCCGGCGAGCGTGACCCACTCGGCGGCTTCAGCCGAGCGCGGCGCCGGCAGCAGCCGGTCGGGTTCACCCTCGTACCAGCCGGCGAAGTAGCGCCAGACGGTATGCACGATGAACTCCGGATGGTCGTAGGCCGAAGTCAGCCAGGGCTTGGCCAGCAAGTCCTCGGGCATCTCGATCTCGTGCAGGATGCGATTGAGCGTGTAGCCGAGGTTCATCATCGCCAGGGTCTGATTCTCAATCGACTCGAGCAGATCGGCAGTGTCGGTGAGCGCCTCGGCGATGCGGTCGGCGCCGAAGATCGGCAGACCGTGTCCGGGCGACATGACCTCGGCGCCCTTGCCGGCCATCTGGCGCAGTCCCGCGGCCCATTCTCCGACCCAGCGCTGAGCCTTCTGCGGATTGCCGGCGTTGGGCACGGCCCAGATGAACAGGTCGCCGGGAAACAGCCACTTCTTCTCCGGGATCCAGGTCCAGGCGGCGTCCTCGGTCTCGCCGCGCGTGTGGGTGACTTCGAAGGTGAGTTCGCCGACCGAGAAGCGGATCTGATCGTCGAAGGTCACGTCGGGATAGCGAAACTCGTCCGGCCAGGGCAGGCGGACCTGCATTGCGTCCATGCCCGGACGGATGAACTGCCGCGAGTTGATCGCCGTGTTGTAGCCAACCGTTCGCTTGTAGCGGTCGAAATGTGCGGGAATATGCCGCTGTCCATAGACGGTCGGCCGCGCCTGACCCTTCGACTCGGCTTCCTCATCGAACCGTCCGACGCCGAAGATGTGATCGACGTGGTGATGCGAAAACACGGCCGAGCGCAGCGGCGCGTCGGGCCGCCAGCCGCGGACGGCGTGGTAGAGGCCCTCGGCATCGCGTGCGGTTCCGGTATCGAGCATGACCAGACCATCGCCGGTGTCGATCGTGTTCATCGACGCGGCCGACTTGATGTAGAGGAAGCCGTCGTCCAATTCCTCGGCCTCGCGGTTGTTCCAGGGCGAGATGACGGGGTGGGCCTCATGAATGACATCCACCTCGCCGCGCCAGAGTCGGTCGCAATAGTCTCGAAGGTTGGGCATGGGACGGCTCCTCTGTCAGTTTCTCCGCTCCAGTGAGCGTGGCTACTGCGCGTACAGGTCTCAGGCGTAAGATATGACCGACAGCGCCTGCAACCACCACCATCCTCACGGGAGGAGCGATCTTATGCCCATGTACGAGTACAAGTGCCCGACCTGCGTTCACGTCTTCGACGTGCTCGCCAAGATGGGGCAAGCCCCTGAGTCGCCCGAATGCCCGGCCTGCGACGACGGCGTCGGCGAACGCGTCTTTGGCGCAGGCGTCGCGATCCACACCGGCGCATCGGGGTCGTCCTTCGACGACTTCGACATGGGCGATATGGGCATGCCCGACATGGGCATGGGCGGCCATGGTCACGACCACGGTCACGGACACAGCCACGACGACTTCGGCATGGACGATTTCGGCATGGACGGGTTCTAGAGTTCCTCGCGGCGCCTACTCCTCTGATCCCCCTCTCCCTCTGGAGACCTGCGCGTACACCGACCCGGTCGAGTCCCCGACTTGTTCGGAGCCTGCCCCAGACTTGTTCAGGGAGACCCGTTCCCGTTCGGCACTACCGGGGATCTACCAGGTACGAGCCGGAGAGCCGAGCGGGTCCCCGAACAAGTCGGGGACTAGGAGGAGCGCGCTAACGCATTGAAGCTCGGGTTGACGCACAGGTCTCCTCAAGCAGAGGGGATCAGCAAGAGTCCACGTACAGTTCTCTACTGAGCGAGTGAGATCAAGCAGAAGTCGATTCTCGGTCCCGCACGAACGAGTGCTCCGTCATGCTCTACTTCCTCCGAGTCCAGGGCGAATCGATGTCGCCCTCGCTGCGCGACGGTGATCAACTGCTCGCGCTGACGCCTCACGTCATACCGATCCAACCGGGGCGGATCATCGCCTTCCGGCGCGAGGGCGAGCTGTATCTCAAGCGGGTGCTGTCGCGGGAAGCCGAGGGCTGGTTCGCCGTGGGCGACAACCCGTCGCGCAGCACCGATAGCCGCCGCTTTGGTCCCGTACCGGCCTCGGCGGTCGAGGCCGTCGCCGTCTGCCGGATTGCGCCGTTCCGCTGGCTGTAGCCGACTTAACAGCGGCGCGGCGGGGAGTCGGCGGGAGGAAACGATAACGCGGGCGCTACTTGCGCTGGGACGAGATTTTCGACACAATACACGCGTTAGCACTCTCACCTTGCGAGTGCTAAGCGAACAAACCAGCAGTCAGACTCCATCAACCGAACCAAGAAGGAGACAAGCAGAGATGGCCAAGGCACTTCTGTTCGACGAGGACGCCCGTCAGGCGCTGCGCGACGGCATTGACGCCCTCGCCGACGCCGTCAAAATCACCCTCGGTCCCAAGGGCCGAAACGTCGTGCTCGCCAAGACCTTTGGCGCGCCCACGATCACCAATGATGGCGTCACCATCGCCCGCGACATCGACCTCGAGGACCCCTTCCACAACATTGGCGCTCAGCTCGCCAAGGAAGTCGCCTCGAAGACCAACGACATCGCCGGCGACGGTACGACCACCGCGACCGTGCTGGCCCAGGCGATTGTCAACGAGGGCATGCGCAACGTCGCAGCCGGCGCCAACCCGATGGCCCTCAAGCGCGGCCTCGAGTCCGGCGTTGAGGTCCTCTCCGACGCCATCCGCGAGAAAGCGGTCCGCGTCACGACCCGCGAGCAGATGTCGCAGATCGCCGGCATCTCGGCAGCCGACCCGGCCATCGGCGAGCTGATCGGCGAGGTCATGGAGAAGGTCGGCAAGGACGGCGTGATCACCGTCGAAGAGGGCAAGGGTATCCGCTCCGAGGTCGAGTACGTCGACGGTATGCAGTTCGACCGCGGCTACATCTCGCCCTACTTCGTGACCAACCCCGACCGCATGGAAGCGGAAATCGAGGACCCCTACATCCTCCTCACCGACAAGAAGATCTCGGCCGTGCAGGACATCCTGCCGCTGCTCGAGAAGGTGCTCAAGGTCACCAAGAACTTCGTCATCATCGCCTCCGATGTCGACGGCGAAGCGCTGGCCACCCTGGCCGTCAACAAGCTGCGCGGCACGATCAATGTGATCGCCGTCAAGGCGCCCGGCTTCGGCGACCGCCAGAAGGACAACCTTGGCGACATCGCCACGCTGACCGGCGGCGAAGTCATCTCCGAGCAGCTCGGTGGACAACTCGACACCGCTGAAATCTCGCAGCTTGGCCGAGCCCGCCGCTTCCTCGCTTCCAAGGAAAACTCGACGATCATCGAGGGCAACGGCGACGCCGTGGCCATCGACGACCGCGTCAACCAGATCCGCCACGTCTACGAGCAGGCCAAGAGCGACTGGGATCGCGAGAAGGCGCAGGAGCGACTGGGCAAGCTGTCCAACTCCGTCGCCGTGATCAAGGTCGGCGCCGCGACTGAGGTCGAACTCAAGGAACGCAAGCACCGCGTTGAGGACGCGCTGTCCGCAACCCGCGCAGCCGTCGAAGAGGGCATGGTCCCCGGCGGCGGTGTCGCGCTGATCAACGTCATCCCCGCGCTCACCAACGTCGAACTCGACGGCGACGAGGCCACCGGCGTCGGCATTCTCAACCGCGCGCTGGAAGAGCCGATGCGCCGCATCGCGATCAACGCCGGCCAGGACGGCTCGGTCATCGTCCAGTCGGTCAAGGACGCCGAGACCGCGAACTACGGCTACAACGCCGCGACCAGCGAGTACGGCGACATGATCGACATGGGCATCGCCGACCCGGCGATGGTCACCCGCGCCGCGCTCGAGAACGCCGTCTCGATCGCCGGCATGGTCCTGACCACCAACTGCCTGGTCACCGAGAAGCAGGACGACAGCGCCGTCGCGGCCCCGCCCGCCCCGGCCTACTAGGCTCGACCCTCCGGCAACCGACAACGGGCCGCTCTCCGGAGCGGCCCGTTTGCTACCCAAAATCCAATCCTCATCCTCCGTTGTTCCTGCCCTCCCCTCCGTCATTCCTGCGCAGGCAGGAACCACGAACCTCCCAACATCGGTCGCGGCAACGACCCTTGACGTACCACGAACATCCGCCAACCGACGATTAACCTTTCGCTCCACACTGCCCAATACGCTGGACACATGACCACACGACGCCGAGCCAAGATTGTCGCCACCCTCGGACCCGCGTCGAGCGATCCCGACACCGTGCTCCAACTGGTCGAGGCCGGACTCGATGTCGCCCGGATCAACTTCTCGCACGGCGACGAAGCGTCCTGGGCGCGAGCGATCGATTCCGTCCGCCGCGCCCAGACTGAGACCGGCAAGCCGGTCGCCATCCTCGGTGATCTGCAGGGACCCAAGATTCGCATCGGCTCGGTCCCTGAAGGCGCCGAGATCGCGCGCGGCGAACGCGTCGACATCGTCACCGGGTCCGGGGAGCCGGGCCATCGGAACGAAGACGGCGTCCTGGTTGCGAGCTGCCCATACGCCGCCCTGATCGACGAGGTCGAAGTCGGCGGTCGCATCTACCTGCGCGACGGGGAACTCGACCTGCGGATCGAGGCCATTGACGGTCCCCGTATCAAGACCACCGTGCGGGGCGGCGGCCTGCTCACGACGCGAGCCGGACTGCACGCCCCCGGCGGCGGTCAACAGCTTCCCGCCCTCACCGATCAGGACCGCGCCCACGTCCGCTTCGCCGTTCAACGGGGCCTCGACTACCTCGCGCTCTCATTTGTTCGCAGCGCCTACGACCTCGCTGAAGCCGAAAGCGCGGTTCACGCCGCCGGCGGGGAACTCCCCCTGATCGCCAAGATCGAGACCGTCTCCGCGCTCCAGGACCTCCAGGCCATCATCGCTTCCTCGGATGGCGCAATGGTCGCCCGAGGCGACCTTGGCGTCGAGGTCGGCCCGGCCGAGGTGCCCATTGCCCAGCGTCAGATCATCACCACCGCCGCTCGAACCATGATCCCGGTCATCATCGCCACCCAGATGCTGGAATCCATGGCTACCCGCCAGCGTCCGACCCGAGCCGAGGCGTCTGACGTGGCCAACGCCGTCTGGGACGGCGCCGACGCGCTGATGCTGTCGGGCGAGACTGCCGTCGGCAGGCATCCTGTCGAGGTCGTGGCGATGATGGACAGCATCATCCGCACCGCCGAGCAGGGCGACCCGCATCGCGAGGCTCGACCCGACGAACTGAGTAGCGACACCGCCCGCACGATTAGCCAGGCCGTAGCCACTGCGGTCGATCAGCACCCGCAAGTCAAGGCCGTCATCGTCTTCACGGTCTCAGGACGCTCGGGCCGGCTGCTCTCACAGGTGCGGCTGCCGGTGCCGACGGTCGTGCTTGCCCCTTCCGAGCCTGTCCTCCAGCGACTGGCGCTGAGCTGGGGCGTCGATCCCAGGCACTGCGATCCGCCGACCACGATCGAGCGGATGCTTGAGGATGTCGAGCGTGCCGCAATCGACGAACTGGGGCTCACCGAAGGTGACTCAGTTGTCGTTACGGGCGGCTTCCCGCTGGGCCAGGGACAGCCGACCAACTTCCTCAAGCTGCACAAGATTCCCGCGCCGATATCCTGAAGTCAAACGGTGAGGGAAGCGCAATGACCGAACAAACCACAGATCTCGAAATCAACGTCGAGATCGGCGAAGCCTGCGAGATCGATCCGGCTGCCGGACCGATCGAAACGACCAACAACATCGGCGAGTCCGACCGCGACGTGCTGCTCTACGTCAACGCCTGGTGCGGCGACTGCCGCAGGGCGATCAACTTCCTCAACGAGTACGCCATCCCCTACCGAACGATCGACCTCGACGATCAGCCGGAAGCAGCCGACATTGTCGAGGCGCTCAATCGCGGCAGCCGCTCGGTACCGACGATCCTCGTCGACGGCGAGCACGTGGCGACCGAACCGAGCCGCGCCGAACTGGCCAGCATCTTCGGCATCGAAGAGGCAGCGTCATCCGGGGGCGTCTTGGGGCGATTCAGGCGAACCTAGCCGGCATCTTCAATCACATGCACATCGGTCGGCGAGATGCGCGCGAGCACCTGATCGCCGATTGAAAGATCCAGTTCATCCCAGGTGGCTACCGGCACATCTGCAACCAGGTGCAGACGGCCACTCGTGAGCTCGCTTCGCACGATTGGTCCACGAGGCCTGATCGTGCGCACGACCGCTCGAATCTGGTTCCCGGACTCACTCGCATCACGGCCGAGCACGATCCGCTCCGGTCGCACGCAGAGCAGCGCGGACGCGCCGGGGACGACAGACTTCGCAGTTGAGGACAGCCGCACGCCGGCGGCCCGATACACCCCCGACTCCGACCGCTGACCCATCCAGACATTCTCCATGCCGACAAACTCCGCCACTGCGCGATCCGCAGGTCGGTCGAAGACTTCCGACGGTTCGCCAGTCTGCCTCAGACCGCCGCCAATCAGCAAGGCCGCATAGTCGCCGAGGCGCAGCGCTTCGTCGCGATCGTGAGTGACCAGGATCGTGGTTGGGCGGGTCTCTGAGAGAATTTCGGCGAAGTCCTCGATCAGGCCTTCGCGCGTCGGGGCATCGACGCCGGCGAACGGTTCGTCGAGCAACATCACCTCCGGCTGCGACGCGAAGGCGCGCGCCAGGCTGACCCGCTGCGCCTCACCGCCCGAGAGTTGGCGAGCGTGACGCCTGGCCAGCGTCGCGATGCCGAATCGCTCCAGCCAGTGCTCAGCCAGTTCGCGTCGCCGCTTGCGGTCGACGCCTCGAAGTCGCAGCGGTAGCTCGACGTTGGATTGCACCGACATGCTCAACAGCAGCGGCTCCTGGAACGCCGCCGACATCCGCCGCCGCGTGCGGACCGGGTTGGCGTTCATCGGCTCGCCGTCGAGCGTCAAGGTCCCTCGATGCGGATGCAGAACAAGCTGCAGCGCGCCCAACAGCGTGGACTTGCCGGATCCGTTCGGACCGATCACGACCGTCACCAGTCCGCGGGGAATGTCGAGCGAGTCGATCTCGAGCACGTTCACCCCGCCTCGCTGTACGACCAGATCGCGAATCTCCAGGTGAGCTTCGTGCCCATCGTGCGTGTTACGTTGGCTGGTCATGCGACGGGCCGTCGTTGTTGTACGGCGGTGAGGAACAGATTGACGATGAACGCGAGAACGACGAGGACCAACGACAGCGCAATCGCGACCTCGAAGTTGCCGCGTCCCGTTTCGAGCACGGTCGCCGTGGTCAGCACTCGTGTCTCGCCGGCGAGGTTGCCGCCAACCTGCATTGACGCGCCGACCTCGGAGATGGCCGCACCGAATCCGGCCATCACCGCAGCCAGCAGTCCCAGCCGCGTCTCGCGTACCAGCAGCCACAGTACCTGCCAGCGATTCGCGCCCATCGCCCACATCTGGCCGATCAACCTTGGATTCACGGACTGAATCGAAGCGAGCGAGAAGCCAACCACCAGCGGCAAACTGAGCAGCAACTGGGCGACGACCATCGCCGTCGGCGTGTAGATCAGGTTGAGGTCGCCCAGCGGTCCGGTGCGCCAAAGGATCAGCGCGACCAGCAGACCTACCACGACCGGTGGCATCCCCATTCCGGTGTTGACCGCAGCGACTAGCAGACTACGTCCCCAGAATCGGCGCAGCGCCAGCACCGCGCCGAGCGGTATGCCGACCACGAGCGCCAGCGCCGTCGCCGTCGAGGAAATCGCAAGCGTGCGCAGGGTGATCTCGATGATCTCGGCGTCGCCCGACCACCACAGCCGCGCCGCCTCCCGGATGCCGTCCCAGATCAAATCCATGGGGCGATCTTATCCGCGACCGTTCTGAGATCAGTTGACTGGTCCGCCTCGGGCGGAGATGGCCTGTTCGGTGTCTCCGGCAGCGGGAATGAAGAGCGGACGACCATACTCCGAGAGCAGGTACAGGCCGATCTTCGACTGGATGTCGTCTCGGACGAGGAAATCGGCGAACTGCTGCGATGCCTGGGTGTTGATCCGGCCCTTGTCTCCGTTGACCAACATCACGCTATAGAAGTTGAGCAGTAACGGGTCGCCTTCGACCAGCGGCGTCAGATCAGGGATGTCCGCCGATAAGGAGAGATACGTCCCCCGGTCCGTGAGCGCATACGCCGCACGCTGATTGGCGACCGTGAGCGTTGCCGACATCCCCTGTCCGACTTCGAGGTACCAGTCATCGCCATCAACGGAGGGCGCAACGCCAATGTCCGCCCAGAGAGCGAGCTCCTTCTTGTGCGTGCCGCTGTCGTCGCCCCGCGAGGCAAAGCTCGCACCCGAGGAGGCAATCTGTTCCAGCGCCATAGAGACATCGGACATGCCCGCGACGCCGGCTGGATCGTCGGGCGGGCCGACGATCACGAAGTCGTTGTAAGCAACCAGGATGCGGCTAGTGACGTCGGCGGCGACTACCAGCGCTTGCTCGGACGCCGGCGCATGCGTGAGCAGCACATCGGCGTTACCTTCTGCGCCCATGCGCAAGGCCGCTCCGGTGCCGACTGCGATGATCTTGACGCTGACGCCTGTCTCGTTCTCAAAGATCGGAACCAGTTCGTCAAGCAGTCCGGAGTCGTTCAGCGAGGTTGTCGTCGCCAGGATCAGTTCGTCCTCGTTGAATCCGGGATCGTCGCTGCATGCGCCGGAGATTCCCGCAAGGACGAGAACGGCCAGTATCAACCAGCCCAGCACTCGTGCTCGGCCCATCGTTCCTCCAGCGTGGCTTGTAGTTCGCTACGCGCCGGAGGTGATCATGCCCGCTCCGACGGTGGCCGAGGTCGCCTCATCGATCAGGATGAATGCGCCCGTCGCACGCGATTCAGCGTATGGGTCAATCGACAGTGGCGCCATGAGTCGCAGACGAACCCGCCCAATCTCGTTCAGGGCGAGTTGCGAAGCTGTGAGGTCGTAATCGAGCGTGTTGACATCGAGCCGCGCGCCGATCTCTTCGACCATGGCTCGGGTTGTCTGCGTGGTCTGCTTGATCACCAGCCGGTCTCGCTCGCGCAGCGGCGTGCGATCGCTCATCCAGCAGACGTGCGCATCAATTGAGGACGCGGCGACCGGAGGATGCTCGGCGGCGACGATCATTGATCCGCGACGCACGTCCAGGTCGTCCGCCAGCCGCACCGTGACTGCCATCGGCGGTGTCGCCTCGTCGATGGCCTGCTGGTAGGCGTCGATGCCAATGACAGTCGACTCTGCGCCCGACGGCATGACCTTGACCCGATCGCCGACTCGCAGGACACCCGAAGCCATCGTGCCGGCGTAGCCGCGATAGTCGTGGAACTGGTCCCGTAACGGACGGATCACGTACTGGACCGGGAATCGCGCGGCGTGGTGTTGCGGCGGCTCCGAAGCCTCCAGCGTTTCCAGCAATTCAAGCAGAGGCGGACCGTCGTACCAGGGCATCCGCTCCGACGGCTCGACCACCCAGTCGCCGAGCTTGGCCGAGATCGGAATCGCGCGCACATCGGACACGCCCATACGCGAGGCAAACCGCGTCAGCTCCTCCACAATCTCCTTGAAGGCCGCGCGGTCCCAATCGACCAGGTCCATCTTGTTCACGCAGAGCACGAAGTGGCGGATGCCGAGCAGGTTGGAGAGATATGCGTGACGGCGAGTCTGCTCGATCACGCCCTTGCGCGCATCGACGAGCAACAGCGCGGCATCGGCGGTCGACGCGCCGGTGACCATGTTGCGCGTGTACTGCACGTGGCCCGGCGTGTCAGCCAGGATGAACTTCCGTGTCGGCGTGGAGAAGTAGCGATACGCGACATCGATCGTGATGCCCTGTTCGCGCTCGGAGCGCAGACCGTCGGTCAGGTAGGCGAGATTGACGGCGTCCTCGCCCCGTGTGCGCGACGTGCGTTCAATCGCCTCCATCTGATCGATGAAGGTCTGCTTGGAGTCGTACAGCAACCGGCCGATCAGGGTGGACTTCCCGTCGTCAACCGATCCGGCGGTCGCGAGCCGCAGCAGCGAGCGATGGTCGGGAGCGAGGATGTCGGCGGGCGCATCGAGCGTCGCAGTCGTCATCAGAAGTAGCCTTCCCGCTTGCGGTCTTCCATCGCGGCTTCGGAGAAGCGATCGTCGGCGCGGGTCTCGCCGCGCTCGGTGATCCGCGTCGCCGCGATCTCGGCCACGACCGACTCAAGCGTCTCCGCTTCCGAGAGCACGCCGGCGGTACAGGACATGTCGCCGACCGTGCGGAATCGCACCCGCGCCTCGAACGCATCCTCTTCGGGCAGCCGGGGAACGAAGTCGGAAACGGGGAAGAGCATCCCGTCGCGCTGGAACATCTCCCGGCGATGGGCGAAATAGATCGAGGGAATCTCGAGCTGCTCGCGCTTGATGTACTGCCAGACATCGAGCTCGGTCCAGTTCGAGAGCGGGAACGCGCGGATGTGTTCGCCGCGGTTCAGGCGGCCGTTGTAGAGGCTCCACAGTTCAGGTCGCTGATTGGATGGATCCCACTGACCGAACGCGTCGCGGAACGAGAAGATGCGCTCCTTGGCTCGCGCCTTCTCCTCGTCGCGGCGAGCGCCGCCGAAAAGGGCGTCGAAGTTGTGTTCGGCCACCGCGTCGAGCAGAGTCACGGTCTGCAGTCGGTTGCGCGAGGCGCGCGGTCCGACTTCCTCAACGACCCGACCACGATCAATCGACTCCTGGACCGACGCCACGATCAGCTCGACACCCAGTTCCGCAACGCGGCGGTCGCGATAGTCGATCGCTTCGGGGAAGTTATGTCCCGTGTCGACGTGCATGACCGGAAACGGGATCCGCGCCGGCCAGAAGGCCTTCTCGGCCAGGCGCAGCATCACGATCGAGTCTTTGCCGCCCGAGAACAGCAGGCAGGGTCGCTCGCACTCGGCGGCGACCTCGCGGATGATGTGGATGCCCTCGGCCTCGAGCCAGGACAGGGTGTCGACCGAGACCGGCCTGGTCGCGGCTGTCGTCATAACGCCCTCGCAATCGATACATCACTAATCGAACTATCTTGGTAAATATTACTGGGGTACTCATGTATGACCTATTGGGTAGTCTGCATCGAAGTGCCGCGAGACACAGAGTTAACCGCGATCCAACAGGAAGAGGCATCAGATGGCCGAGCAAACAGTGGGAACGGTGAACCAGCTCTGGCGATACCCGGTCAAGTCAATGGCCGGCGAGTTGCTTGAGCGCGTCGAGATCGACCAGAACGGGGTCGCCGGCGACCGCGGCTGGGCCGTGCGCGAGGTCGAGGCGGACGTCACCCGCAACGCCCGCGAGATGCCCAAGCTGCTCCAGTTCGCCTCCGCCTACGCCGAGTCGCCCAGCTTCGACCAGCGCTCGCCGGCCGTCACGATCACCACACCCGACAACGTGCAGGTCCAGTCCGCCGACGAGGATCGCGACCAGCAGCTCAGCGACATCCTCGGCCGGCCGGTCATCCTGACCCCGCTGCATCCCGCCGACGACCTCGCCTGGTACCAGCGCGCGCCGATGCCGGAAGGCGTCGATCCGATGAAGGCGCTGCGCCTGATCATGGGCATGGAAGAGGACGATCCGTTGCCCGACTTCTCCGGGCTGCCGGAGGAGCTGCAGAGCTTCTCCACGCCGCCAGGCACGTACTTCGATTGCTATCCGATCCACATCATGACCACTTCGTCGCTGAGCACGCTGGCGGGCGTCGGCGGAGGCGACGATGTCGATGTGCGCCGCTTCCGGCCCAATGTGCTCATCGACACCGGCAGCGCCGAAGGCCTGCTGGAGGTCGATTGGACCGGCAAACAGCTACGCCTGGGCGAGGTCGTGATCGAGATGAGGACGACCACCGTCCGCTGTTCGGTGCCCGCGCACGCCCAACGCGACTTCGGCTCCAGCCGAGCCGTGGGTCGCGCGCTGATCGAGAACACCAAGCAACACCTGGGCAGCTACTGCTACGTCGTCGAAGGCGGAGCCGTCAATGTCGGCGACCCGGTGCAGTTGCTTGACTGACGGTCAGGCGTCAACGGCCGACCGTGTTCCCTTTAGAGGCCTGCGCGGAAACCGGACCTTCGTCGCAAGCGCACCCTGTGTTCCAGTCCCCGACTTGTTCGGGGTCCCGCTCGGCTCACCGTCTCGGCCCTGGTTGAGCCTTCGCAGTGCAGACAGGGAACGGGACCCCGAGTAAATCGAGGGCGCGTTCAACATCGGAACAACCAGATCCCTACTCGGCACGCGAAGGGGGAGCCGAGCGGGTCCCCGCATAAAGCGGGGACTGGGAAACGTGTGCCCGGGCAATGAAGAGCAGGTTTGCGCCCAGGTCTCTTCTAGGAGATGGGACCGGACCTAGGACTCTTCAGTCTCGACCGAGACGACTTCCGTGTCGGGATGGAAGGCTTGCCAGGCGAACCAGAAGTGGTCGGAGTGGATCACTCGGGTCAACTGCGCGCCCTCGAGTTCGCCGCTGATAGCGCGACCGAAGATGTCCCAGACCGAGCCGGTCTGCTCGTCGATGAACGTGCGACCGCTGGGATCGTCGGGATTCGGCTGGAACGCGTAGTCCTGGCCGTCGAGCGCGGTCTCGAACACGGCGGTCGCGCCGACTTCCCGCGCTTCGCTGATCACGCTGGCGTCCAGCGCCGAGCGGGCGCCGGGGGTCCAGAAGACGACGAGGTCGATGCCGTCGAAGTTGTCGTGTACCACCGGCTCGCCCTGGAGGTAGGACCAGGAGTACGCCTTCGCCGCTCCCGTCGGCCCTTCAATCGCGACCACGCGCTCGGCCGGTGGCAGGCGGGGATCGACGGAGTCGCGGTCGAAGAAGAAGCCGTACGGGCCGCCGTCGGTGGGATTGTCGTAGCCGCGATAGGGATTCTGTCCATAGGAACGAGGCCAGCCGGTTTCCCGCGAGAGGATGAGTGCATCGGGATAGGCGGAACGGAGCTGTCCGATGCTGACGACCGAAGCCGGCAGATACTTGAGCCGCGCGCCGACCATCCGCCCGATGATCGCCCGGCCCGACGACTGCTGCCAGAGCGATTCGGTGTTGCGGTCGTACATGACGAGGTCGGAGTTGCGCAGCAGGCCGGAGACGCCGAACTGATAGACCGTCTCCCCGATCTGCGACTCGAACGCAATCGCCGTGTTGCAGAGCGGACAGAAGGTCACGGCCACCGGAATCCCGCCGACGACATCGTTCACGATTTCGTGCCAGGTCAGAATCTCCAGCGGATAGCCGCGCACATCGCCGTTGACATTGACCTGGACGACCGGCGTGCCGTCGTCGTAGTAGGTCGTGGCTTCGGCCAGCGGGACATAGAGCGGCCCGCTGAGCGCCGGAATCGCGTCGCGCACCGCGCCCTGCCCGATTTCGTTGAGATCGACGATGCGAATGCCCCAATCGGTCGACCAGCCGACGCCGTAGTGGGTCGGGCGCATGTCGTCTCGGATAATCGGCACGCCGTCGGCCGTCTCTGTTGCGTCGCGCGGCAGGAAGGTCGGTCGTCCGTCGCCGACGGTCGAGGATCGATCGGGCTCTTGCTGCTGTTGCCGCTGTTGCTGAGGTTGTTCGCCCTGCTCGGAGTCCTCCGCAGTCTCCTGCGCTTCGTCGGCGTCGGATGGCGCAGCTTGCTGCGCGGGCGGCTCTTCTAGCTGCTGTTGTTGCTCCTGCGCCACCGACGTTTGCTGCGCGGCAGCGGCCTGTCCCTGGCTCTGCGCTTGATCGAGGTCGTCGCTGCAGGCGACCGCCATGGCCAGTAACACGACCGCCGCTAAGGCAGCGCTCATCCAGCCAACGTTCCGCGGGGAGTTTCGTATGCTTGGCATGAGCCTGAGCATACGCGCCGCATGGCGCTCCGGAGTCGATTTCGCGGAGAGCGGCAGCATGTCGGACGACGCAGCGCGTGACTGGCAGGTCGACCGCGACGCGGTGCTGGAGGCGAACCGCGCCTTCTACGAAGCGTTCAACGCCCGCGACATCGAGGCGATGGCCGACCTCTGGCTGCGCAGCGACGATGTGACCTGCATCCACCCGCATCGCAACGTGACCAAGGGTCACACGGATGTCCAGCGCACCTGGCGAGCGATCCTGACCAATCCTGATCAGCCCAAGATCGTGTTCGCGGCAGAGGATGCGCGCGTCATCGGCGACATCGGCATCGTCGCCGGACGCGAGGTCGTCGCCGGAGTGCCGATCGTGGCGACGAACATCTACCAGCGCTCGGACCGCGCCGACGAGACTGACAACGCAGACACACCGACCGACACCTGGCTCCTGATCCACCATCACGGCAGCCCCGTCCTGCACACCGAGTAACCGACCGAAAGTAGGAACACATGCCCGTCACGCTTGCCAAGGGCGACCAGGCCCCGGATTTCCAACTCGCCGACCAGGACGGCGCGATGCACAAGCTGGCCGACTACGCCGGACGGACCGTCGTGCTCTACTTCTATCCGCGCGACGACACGCCGGGATGCACGAAGCAAGCCTGCTCGTTCCGCGACGACATGGAAGAGATTCAGGCGGAAGGCGCGGTCGTGCTCGGGGTCTCGACGGACGACGCGGAGTCGCACCGGCAATTCCGCGAGAAGTTCGATCTGAACTTCCCGCTGCTGGTGGACGAGGAGGCCGAGGTCGCCACGCGTTACGGCGCCTGGGGCGAGAAAGTGTTGTACGGGCGCAAGAGCATCGGCATGACCCGTGCTACATTCGTGATTGGACCCGACGGCGTGCTGACGAAAGTCTGGAAACGCGCCAAAGCGGCCGATCACGGTCAGGCGGTCCTTAAGGCCCTGCGGACAGGCCGCTAGCAGCACCCAGTCCGCCTAGATCGATTGTTTGATGTCCCGGATCACCAGATTGGCGTTCGGCGCCCTGATTGCGTTGTCCCTTGCGGCTGCGCTCGTCGTCGGCTGTTCCGACGACGACCAAGCGCAACAGCAACAACAGCAGCCGGTTGCCGAGCAGCAGGCTCAGCCACAGCAGCAGGAGAGCGAGGCGGCGGCGCCGGCTCAGTCAAGCACTGCACAGGAGCAACAACAGCAACAAGCGCAACCGCAGGCCGTTTCAGCCGAACCGCTCGACGTCGTGGTCTCCACGCAGATCATTGCCGACTGGGTCCGCCAGATCGGCGGCGACCACGTCAACGTCCAGGCGTTGGTTCCGGCCGGCGCCGACGTGCACACGATCGAGCTCAGCGTTTCGGACATTCGCGCCGTCGCCGAAGCGGACCTCGTGATTATCAACGGGGCCAGCCTGGAAGCGGCCTATGAGGACGCGATCCTCGAGAACAACGACCACGTGCTCAACCTCTCGGAGGCGATTGAGGACGCCGGCTTCGTGCTCGCCCCGTTTGGCGCGATGGAGCACGACCACGGCCATGAAGAGGAAGACGAGCACGGGCATGAGGACGAGCACGACGACGAACATGCTGCGACCCCGACCGGCCGCCTGTTGATCGCCGACGGTGCCGAGGCTGTCCTCTCGGTCGTCGATCTGATGACTGAAGAGGTCGACTTCGGCGCGTTCGCCGTCGCCGCGGTGAACGCCACCGTGAAGAACAGTCCTACTCACCGCTACGGCATCGTGCTGGCTCGCGGTCCCGAGGATGACGACGACCGGGTCCACATCTTCGACGGCGGCGTGTTCCTCGTCGAGCACGGCGACCACTTCGACCTGTTCACCGAGCCGGTGACCGAGCACTCATTGGAGATCGTTGAAGAAGCGCCGATCCACTACGTCAACAGCTTCGGCTGGACGGCGATCTTCGCCGACACCAATGGTCACGTGATCCTGATCAACGAAGAAGCGCTCACGAACGCACAGGGCGACTACGAGCCAATCCTGCTTGAAGCGGGACCGCAGCATGGAGCCGCGCTGGTCATCTCCGAAGACCACGTCGTGGTCACGACCAAGAATCCCGACGATCCGAACGACCCGCTGCCTGTCGGCGTTGAGGTCTGGACGTTCGATGGCGATGTCGTCTACGACGCCAGCAACCGCTCTTGCCCCGGCATGCACGGCGAGTCGCACAACGAGCACGGCGCAGCCTTTGGCTGCGTCGGCGGCGTGCTCTTCCTCCACGCCCACGACGGCGAGTACGAGCACACGTTTATCGCCAACCCGCCGGAGATGCACGAGGATGCCCGCATCGGTTCCGTCTACGGGCACCACCACCTCGAGCATTTCTTCGGCAGCGCCTCCTACCGAGGCGAGGACGGCTGGAACTCCGACGGGATCTGGCTGATCGACGTTGCCTTCGGCACGATGACGCGCGTCTACGACGACGCTGTTTTGGGCGCTGTGATCGGCGATCACGGCGAGAAGCTCTACCTGCTCGGCGCAGACGGCATGCTGCATGCGCTCGACGCGCATGACGGCGAGCTCATCGCCAGCGCGGAGATGGTCGGCGCCAGCGAGGCCGGAACCCCGCGCATGATCGCTGTCGGCCACAACCTCTTCATCACCGACCCCAGCGACGGACACGTGCTGATGGTCGACGGAGAATCGCTTGAGGTCGTCGAAGAATGGCACGTTGGCGGCGCGCCTGGTTCATTGGCGTTTGTCGGCGTAGTCGACGCGGACGACGCGCCGCACGCCGGTCACGACGAAGACGAAATGCATGAGGACGAGCACGACGACCACGAGCACGAGGAAGAGGAACACGACGACCACGACGAGCACGAGGAAGACGATCACGGGCACGCCCACGATCACGGCGATGAAGACCCGCACTTCTGGTTCGACACTGAGTTGGCCGCCGCCGCGATTGAAGCAATCGCCGACGAGCTCAGCCACCTGAGCCCCGACGCGGCGGATGTCTTCAGCGACCGGCTCGATAGCTACCTCGCCGAAATCGAGGCTGCCGACGCCGAGGTGCGAGCGTTGCTGGCGGATATCCCCGACAGCCACCGGCTGCTGGTCACCTTCCACGACGCATTCGGCTACTTCGCTCGCCGTTACGGCCTGGAGATCGCGGGCTTCGTGGTCGAGGGGCCTGAACAAGGCGTCAGCGCTGAGTCTCTGGCCGAGTTGATCGAGTTGATTGAACACGAGGGCGTGGAAACCGTCTTCCACGAGCCTCAGTTCGACGCATCGATCCTCGACACCGTCGCCGAGGAGACCGGCGCCGCCAGGGGCATCATCTGGTCGCAACCGACCGAAGACAACCCGACCTTCATCGGCATCCTCGTCGGCAACGCGAGAGCAATTGCCGAGCAGTAGCCGCTGAACCGGCAACGAACCGAGGGGCGCCCGCGATGTGTATCGCGGGCGCCCTTCGTTGTCTATGGCCGGTCTCCCTTAGCCTGATCGCATGTCGCCGACCGCATCCAAAGACCACCTGATCTGGATCGACCTGGAGATGACAGGGCTCGACCCGGAGCGGGACGTGATCATCGAGGCGGCCGTGCTAATCACCGACGCCGACCTCAACGTCATCGCCGATGGTCCCGAACTCGCCATTCACCGCTCGGACGACGAGCTGAGCGTGATGAACAAGTGGAACCGCAAGACGCACCACGGCTCGGGGCTGATCAAGCGGGTGCGGACGTCGGACGTGACGATTGCACAGGCCGAGGCGGAGATTCTGGAGTTTGTCCAGCAGTGGACGGTAGAGGGCAAATCGCCGCTGTGCGGCAACTCGGTGCACCAGGACAAGCGTTTCCTCTACCGCGAGATGCCGCAACTGGTCGACTGGCTGCATTACCGAATCATCGACGTCTCGACGGTCAAGGAGTTGGCCACGCGCTGGTATCCCGAGCTGGAGAAGTTCGCCAAACAGGAACGGCACCGGGCGATGGACGACATCCGCGAGTCGATCGACGAGTTGCGCTGGTATCGCCGGCAGATCTTCAAACCGTCCGCCTGACCACCTGGCCGTCTCAGCCCCGGGACACAATCCGCGCGCCAAAGCGGCAGCATGTCCCCCAACAGGCCCCTCCCAGGGAACAACATGCTCCCCAGCAGAGGCGAGCGGTTCCCCGCCATCCGCGCGGCGACACGTCGGCCATTCCGTCATCCACCAGCACCAACGTGGGCAGCGTGTCGCGCAGGCCGCGCGGACTGAAGATGAACGACACGATGAGCAACACCACTGCAGTCAGCACGATTGACGGTCCCGCCGCCAGATCGAAATAAAACGATGCGTACAGCCCCACGACGGTCGAGACGACTCCGACCAGCGTGGCCACCAGCATCATCAACGAGAGTCGACGGGTCAGCAGCGCCGCGGCCGCCGCCGGAGTAACCAGCATCGCCACCGCGAGAATCACGCCGACCAGACGGAACGCCACCACGGTCGCCATCGCGATCAGGACCAGCAGTCCGACCTGCATGAACGTGACCGGCACGCCGGAAACCGAGGCGACTTCCGGGTCGTAGGCGGTGAAGCGCAGCTCGGGCAGGAAGGCCAGCACGAGCACGGTGACCACAACGGTCAACGCGGCCATCACCATCAGGTCGGTCCACGATGCGCCGAGGATGTGTCCGACCAGCAGCGAGCCCAAATCGACGGCGAACGTGCGCTGTCGCGAGATCAGCATCACGCCCAGCGCGAAGAATCCGGCGAACATGATGCCGATCGCTGTGTCCTCGCGCAGCCGGCCGCGAATCGTCAGGAGCGCCACGCCGAGCGCGGTGAGAACGGCGGCGACTCCGGCGCCGAGCGTAATCAGCACCGCGCCGCCGCCCAACACGAGCGCGACCGCCGCTCCGGCTAACTGCGTATGAGCGACCGCGTCGCCCAGGAACGCCAGGCCGCGCAGCACGACGAAGACGCCGACCATGCCGGCGGCGACGGACACGATGATTCCCGCCAACAGAGCACGGTGCATGAACTCAAAGGACCACGGATCGGTCAGCCATTCCACGGGGAACTCTTGCTAGCTGTCCCGCTGACTAACATCTTCACTACCGTGCAGGACAGAGTGTTGAGGTGTTTCCATGGTACTTGAGCAACAGGTCACGCTAATCACGGGCGCGTCAAGGGGATTCGGCCTCGCCGCCGCCGAGGAGCTCGCCATGCGCGGGCATCCCGTGATCGCCACGATGCGCAATCCGGGTCGGGATGCGCCCAACCTGGCCGCTATCGACTCGGACTTGCTGGAGATCGCGCAATGCGACGTGACCGACCGCGCCTCGACTGAAGCCGCAATCGAGGCCGGACTCAAACGCTTCGGCCGCATCGATGCGTTGTTCAACAACGCGGGCTACGGACTCTATGGACCGGTCGAGGACCTCTCCGACGAGGAAGTGTCGCGGCAGATGGACACCAACTTCATCGGTCAGATCCGCATGGCGCAGGCCGTGCTGCCGCAGATGCGTGAACGCGAGCACGGCAAGATCATCAACGTCTCCTCGCTCGCGGGACGCATCGTCGGGCCGCTGATGGGTCTCTACGCCGCATCCAAGTGGGCGGTCGAGGCGATGTCCGAGGCGCTGCGCTACGAGGTCTCGCGCTGGAACATCGACGTGACCATCCTCGAGCCGGGCATGTACGCCTCCGATTGGCAGACGACCAATCTCGATGTCGCCGCCGCCATTCGCGAGGGTCGCTCGCCCTACCAGGAATCGGCCGAGCACGCCCTGGCCGCGTTCCGCAAGCGAGCGGCGACGCGCCCCGGCTCGCGCTCGGTCGCCACCGCCGTCGCCGACATCGTCGAGCTCGAACAACAGCTCCCCATGCGCTGGCCAATCGGCGAGGACACGGTCCACACGATCCGCCTGCGAGAAGCAATGACCGACATCGAGTGGGAATCGCGCGTCCGGGGCGACACCACCGTCTACCGAGGCGCCTTCTTCGAAGGCATCGACAATCCCCTGGAGCGCAAACCTCGGTAGAAGTCGGCGGCGCGCACAGATCCCCGAATAAATCGGGGACTGGGGATCAGCCGTGATTACCGACCGTCCAGCCGGACTGGCCGAGATGGGCGTCGGAGAACTCGATTGCGTCCGGCTCAAGTTCGTTGGCGAGGGTGTCGTTGAAGCGGTTGAGGAACCCGAACATCGAGATCACCGAGACGATTTCCACGATCTCCGACTCCGACCAGTGCCGGGCCAGCTCCTCAAAGTGTTCGTCGGTGACGGCGCTGGGTACCAGGCCGGCGTCGCGTGCGACGCGGAGCGCGGCTCGCTCGGCGTCGTTGAACAGGTCCGAGGTCTCAAACGCCCAGACAGCCTCGACGCGGTCGTAGGTCTCGCCGGCGAGCGAGTGGGCGAAGTGTCCGGTGTGCGCCTGGCAGTAGAGACAGCCCGCCGACCGCGAGACCACGTGCGCCAGGAGCTGCTTGAGGCCCGCCGGCACATCGCCTTCGCGCATGATCGAGCCAAAGAATGGCTGGAACGCCTCCAGCACGTTCGGCCGGCGGCCCAGGACATGGAACGAAGTCGGAATCGTGCCGCCGCCATCCTGAATTGCCGTCAGATACGGCGCGACCCTCAGCAGTTCCTCGGTAGTCAGTGGCTTGACGCGATTCATGGTGTCCTCCAGCGAATCAGCAGTTGTTCCGGTTGATCGGGCAGCGTCCAGGCATCGTCGGAGGCAACCAGCAGATCGGCGACCGCCTCGCGCAACGCGGGCAACCGGGGCGATTGTTCACCCAACCATAGGCGTCTGCGCGCCCACTCGATGGCGCTCTCTTTCGACTCGAAGACGAACCGCCGATGTCCGCCGCGCGGCGCTATGACGGACGCGTCCACGCTCGCCCCGCGCGCTTCGAGCAGGGCAATCAAATCGTTGCCGCCCGACAATTGGACCTGATCCTCACCGTGAATGGCGGGCCAGACCTGCCAGAACAGCGAGCTGGGCGCGCTGTCGAAGAGGATCGCGACGCACTCGCGCCGCGCCGATCGCTCCAACGTGTCGAGAAAGCCGCTGATTGGCTCGATGTCGTACGCCACGTGGGAGATCAGGGCCACATCGCCAATGTCCGTGATATCCGGGTCATCGGACGGCCAGCGGTCGTCGCGCAGGTCGATGTTGGTGATGCCGTGCTCGATTTGCAGGTTGGCGAACTCGTTCCGCATCGCGCCCGACGGCTCAATCGCGACCACCGACTCGACATGCAGCGCCAGCGGCAGCGAGAAGCGTCCCGCGCCGGCTCCAACGTCGACCCACGTGTCCGACATCTTGGCGATCGCCAGCAACGCGTCCAGCACTTCGTCGCCGGACCGGTGGGGATCGGCGCGGAACATCGCGGCGAGCGGTCGATAGTGGTCGCCGTCGCCCGGCTCTTCGCGCAGCCGCTCGGCCTGCTCGCGGTTGGCCGCCACCCGGTTGGACCAATCCTGCGCTAGCGTGAGAGCCGGCTCCCGAGAATCCGCCGATTGATTGCTGGAGTAGACTTGACCCATGACTGACTCCCCTGACCTCAATATTGAAGACGTGCCCGACCTGACAGACCCGATCCTGATTCTCGCCTGGGAAGGCTGGAACGACGCCGGCGAATCCGCGTCGACCGCAGCCCACTACCTGATTCAGCAACTGGGCGGAAGTCAGGTTGCCAGCATCGACCCAGAGGAATTCTACGACTTCACCGACGCCCGTCCGATGGCCCGCTATCGCAACGGCGAACGCTACATCGAATGGCCGTCCACCGAATTCGTGCAGTTGCGGCCGTCGGGCGCGACGCGCGATGTCGTCGTCGGCATCGGCATCGAACCGCAGTATCGCTGGAAACGGTACATGGCGGCCGTGTCCGAGCTGGTCGACACGATCGAAGCGAAACTGGTGCTCTCATTGGGCGCGGTCGCGGCGGGTACGCCGCACACGATACCCGTCCACGTGCGTGGATCGGCGAACAATCCCACGCTGGCGCAGCGTTACAACATGCAGCCGTCGCGATTCGAGGGTCCGTCCGGCATCGTCGGCGTGTTCCACGACCATTGCCGACGCCGGGGCGTGGGCGGCGTCTCGCTCTGGGCGTCGGTGCCGCACTACCTGCCGGGCATTTCCAATCCGATTGGCGCGCAGGCGCTGCTTCGCGTGGTCAGCGACATGACCGGGCTGCGACTGGACTACGAGCCGCTCGAACAGGGCATCCAGCGATTCAACATGCAACTGGATGAGGCGCTGCGCGAAAACAGCGACCTGCGCGAGTACGTCGCCAGGCTCGAAGCCGCGACCGACGTGCCCGAACCGGAAACGCGACAGGAGAGCGAGCTGCCCAGCGCCGACGCGCTGATCGCCGATCTGGAGGACTTCTTCCGGCAAGGCGGCGACAACGCCAACAACTGACGGCGCGCCGGCTTGCGTGGGAACGTAGAGTGAACGCAGCAGCGGCGCCCCAATGGGGCTAGATGGGCGGACACCAGATGGCGGATGTGGAACACGTCAGCGACGACGACCGTCAGCAGGCTTCCGAGAAGAACCTCAACAAGATGTGGAAGTTCGCCCGCAACTTCGCCGAGAAGAGCGGGTCGCACCTGCATCCCGAACAGGACATCACCGAGTTCCTCGTGATTGGCCTGGCCAAGCACATCGACGACTACGGCCGGCCGCTGTGCCCCTGCAACTTCTACGAGGACAAGGCGGAAGAGGTCAAGGAATCGACCTGGATCTGTCCCTGCGAGGAAATGCAGCGCTGGAAATATTGCCATTGACTGCTCTTCTGCGATGAGGAAGGTCTTCCCATCACCGAGTATCTCCCCGAAGGCCACGAGGGCATCGGCATCTACGGCATCCGCAAGGACCCCCAACCAGACAAAGGCCGAGCCCTGGGTCGGCTGGAGGAGCAGAGCGGTCGCAAGATCGACAAGCGCAAGCGTCGGGATTGACCTTAAGCTCCCGGCTGCCATGAGTCCCCTATCGCTCTGGAGAGCTAGGCATAGACCGCCAGAGTTACGCCCCTCTACCTCCGAAGGGCTGCGCGTAAACCCGAGCTTCAATGCGATGGCGCACTCCTCCCAGTCCCCGACTTGTTCGGGGACCCGCTCGGCTCCCTGCCTCGTACCTGGTAGAGCGCCGGTAGTGCCGACAGGGAACGGGTCCCCGAATAAATCGGGGACTGGACCCAAGCGATTTACGCGCAAGTCTCCGCTGGGAACGGAAACCGGTGCGACAAGGGCGATGCTCATGATTTGACTCGGAAGACTAGCCTGACTGCTCACAGGGGCACTACGCTCATAGAGACGATCTGAACCGCAACCACTGGATGACGCATGGCCCGAACCTCGAATGTTCACCGCGACCTCAAGCGCCGTGAGATGCACGCCAAGTACAAGGACAAGCGCGCGGCGCTCAAGCAGCAGCTCAAAGAGTCGAACAACCCGCGCGAGAAGCAGAACCTGCAGTTTCAGCTTCAGGCGCTGCCGCGCAACAGCTCACCGACTCGGATCAAGAATCGCTGCGCCGTGACCGGTCGCCCGCGAGCCTACATGCGCAAGTTCGGCCTCAGCCGCATCACGTTCCGCGAGATGGCCTCGCTCGGCCTGCTCCCCGGCGTGCGCAAGAGCTCCTGGTAGCTCGACCGCTCGCCGTGAAGCCATGCATCGGCTACTTGTTATCTTTGCGCTCTTATATTGCAATAAACGCAATATTGGTGAATAATCCCATTGTCGGCATTTGAGAACCTACGCCAGGCCGACAGGGAGACTCCGGATCATGTCGCCAACATCCCTTCGATTGCGCCTCAATGGTCTGGTTCGTTGGCTCTTACCGACGCTCATTCTCGTTGCGGGGCTGGCGCTCTTGCTTGTCGCGTGTAGCGACGATGCGCCGGCCGACCAGGAGGACGCGGGTCAACTGACCATCTACTCCGGTCGCGGCGAGTCGCTGGTCGGGCCGCTGATTGAGCGGTTCGAAGAAGAAACGGGCATCACCGTCCGGGTTCGATATGCGGGAACCGCCGAACTCGCAGCGGCGATTCTCGAAGAGGGCGATCGATCGCCGGCGGACATCTACTACGCGCAAGACGCCGGCGCGCTCGCGGCGCTAGCCGAGGCGAACGCGCTGACGCGTCTGCCGGACGACATCGTCGAGCGTGTTCCCGAGGCATTCGCCGATAGCGACGGATACTGGGTGGCGACCTCTGGCCGCGCCCGTGTGCTCGTGTATTCGCCCGAACGGGTACCCAGTCCTCCCGATAGCGTCTTCGACCTCGTGAACGAGGAGTGGCGCGGACGCGTCGGCTGGGCGCCGACGAACGGCAGTTTCCAGGCGTTCGTGACCGCCATGCGACAGATTCATGGCGAGGACGCCACCGAGGCGTGGTTGCGCGGCATGATGGCGAACGATGTCCGAGAATTCCCGGGCAACTCGCCTCAGGTCCAGGCAGTCGGCGACGGCGAGATCGACATCGGACTGGTCAATCACTACTACCTGTATCGATTCACCGCTGAGGCGCCCGACTTTCCCGCCGCCAACCACTTCACCGATTCCGGCGCTGCCGGCGGACTGATCAACATCGCCGGCGTGGCGTTGCTCGCCGCCAATGAGCAGGACGAGAACGCGCTCCGATTCATCCGCTTCCTGCTGTCGGAGGAGTCGCAGACCTACTTCCGCGACGAGACGAGCGAGTACCCCGTCAGCGCCGATGTCGAGGCGCGCGCAGAACTGATCCCGCTTGCAGAGCTGGACTCACCGTCATTGGCGCTGACGTCGCTCTCGGATCTGGAAGGCACCCTGGAACTGCTGCAAGAGGTCGGCGCGCTGCCCTGACTCTCTGACATCGCAGGCTTGACCCTCGGATAATCTCAAGACATGTCCATTCTCGGCAGTGTCGTGCCGTCTCCGTTGCGACACC
>DAOUKQ010000070.1:0-16340 GCA_034421135.1 Dehalococcoidia bacterium | reverse complement strand
CTGCGCGACGTCGAGACCGGCATCGCCGAGCTCGAGCGCTGCGCCCGCATGGGCATCAAGGGACTCGCGATCCCCTGCACCGCGCCCAAGGACCTGCCGTACTCGGACTCCTACTACGAGCCCTTCTGGACCGCCGCCGAAGAGGTCGGCCTGCCGCTGACGATGCACATCTTCTGCGGGGCCGAACCGGGCATGGGCCTGCCGAAGGAGTGGGACGAAGTCGTCAGCTACACCCTCGCCCACGCCGCCGCCTGGAACACGATCTCCAACCTTGTCACCTCGGGTGTCTGCGAGCGCCATCCGAGCCTCAAGTTCGTGATGGCCGAGTGGGAGACCGGCTGGATCGCCCACACGCTCGAGCGCTGGGACCACGCCTACTACCGAGCCCGCGCGGTCGACCGCACCCCCGAACTCCAGATGCTGCCCTCCGAGTACTTCCACCGCAACTTCAACGTCACCTTCGAGGACGACGCGATCGGCGTGCAGACGCGCGACGGCATCGGCGTCGACAACCTGCTCTGGGGCAACGACTACCCGCACCACGACGCGATCTGGCCGAATTCGCACCGCATCCTCGACGAGATCATGGAAGGCGTCCCCCAGGAGGACATCGACAAGATGGTCTGGGGCAACGTGCAGAAGCTCTACAACATCGACGTCAACGCGCTGCCGGTGTAGGTTGAGCAGCGCTGTTAACTGTCAATGTCAACGAGATTGACATCAAGTTGACAGTTCGTTGCATCTAGCCACGGCATCGCGCCCTTGGACGGCTACTGCCACTGTTACTGTCAGTGTCAACGGAATTGATTTCACACTGACAGTTGACAGCACGAGCGCATGCGCTTGCCCGAAACATCCCCCTCCCTCCCCGCAACCATGCGGGAGTTCCTTCTGCTTGACGAAGCGGCGCAACTGCGCCTGATCGACGAATCAGACGCGCTGGATGCTAAAGGACGTTATCTTCACTGGGATGAGGTCCGCCGCCGACCGCCGCCCGACGGTTTGAGCCATCTCACCTGGTGGCTGGGGTTTGTGCTGGCTCGTCGAACCGGGCGCCAGCGACTGCGTCTGCTTGGCAAAGGCGATGTTCCCTTTTGGTTCTGCCATGCGCCGCCTGTCATGGAGGCGCTGCAACGGCTCGATCGCGAGATGGCTGGCCACATCCTGCTTGACGAAGATGTCGTCAGCTCGGGAGAGAAGAACCGTTATCTGGTCAACTCGCTAATGGAAGAGTCGATCCGCTCGAGCCAGCTAGAAGGCGCGAACACGACGCGCCTTGTGGCCCAGGAGATGCTGCGTACGGGCAGACGCCCCCGCGATCAAGGCGAGCGGATGATTTTCAACAACTTCGCCGCCATGCTCAAGGTCGAGCAGTGGGCAAGGGAAGGCCTTGTCGTAACTAAACAGCGGCTGCTTGAGCTGCACGAAACGGTCACTCAGGACACTCTCAGAGATCCGATCGATTCCGGCCGACTGCAGACCGCCGACGAAGTCCGCGTGGCAGTCGTCTCTGGTGACGGCTCCGTGGTGCATACGCCGCCGCCCGCTGAGGAATTGCCGGAGCGAATCGAGCGGCTCTGCGCATTCGCCAACGGAGAGGATGACGAACGCTATCTCCACCCAGTCATCCGCGCAATCATGTGCCACTTCATGATCGGCTACGACCACCCCTTCGTCGACGGCAACGGTCGCACGGCGCGCGCGCTCTTCTACTGGACGATGCTGCGCTCCGGCTATTGGCTCGCCTCGTATCTCTCGATCTCGAACCTGCTCCGCACGGCCCCGAGCAAGTACTCCCGGGCCTACGAGTACGTACACGCCGATGCCAATGACGCGACCTACTTCCTGATCCACCAACTCAATGTCCTTGAACGAGCGGCCGATCAGCTGCGTCAGTACATCAGCCGCCAAGCCGAGCGTGCCGCGGCGATTGCGCAGGCGCTCAAGGACCTCCGCGGGCTAAACCGTCGCCAGGAGCTCGTTGTCGAACGAGCCATGCGCTTGCCGTTCTCCGAGTTCACGGTCGAGGGCCATCAGGTCGAGTTTCGCGTCTCCTACGGCAGCGCGCGCGCCGACCTGGTCAATCTCGTCAAGCGGGGCCTGCTGGTGCGTGAGCGAATCGGTCGGCAGTTCGTCTTCCGACCCGCCCCCGACCTCCAAGATCGACTGGGCGGGTAGGCTGCGGGGTGGAGGAATGATCGATGGCATCGCGACGCGAGCAAGCTGGACTGCCCACGCGGTCGGAGATGCTGCCGTTGGTGCTGGACTTGCTCCGCTCGATGCCGATGCCGGTGCATCGGCTGGAGATCGGGGAAGCAGTCGCCGAGCGGCTCGAACTCAAGCCGGAACATCTGGCAGTGCTTGAACCGGGGGGAGCCGGGAATCGCTCGTTTGTCTCTTGGCAGTCCGAGTACGCCTGCAACGATCTGAAGTGGATCGGTGTGTGCGAGCAGCCAGGCAAAGGGCTCTATCAACTTACCGAGCTTGGACGGACCATCTCGGACCAAGAGGTGGCACAGCGACACCGTGAACGGGGACGCCGGTATCGCGAACGGCAACGAGCGAAGAGCGAGATTGAGTCCGAAGGGAACAGCGAACGAGATCGAGACGACGACGATGTGCGCTCATGGGATGAAGAGTTGCTGGATCGACTGATGGACGCCTCCCCCAAGGCGTTTGAGCATCTGGCCGGCGCCCTGCTCCGAGCAGCGGGATTCGACGATGTCGAGGTGACCGGGCGAGGAGGCGACGGCGGAATCGACGGCATTGGAACGTACCGACCTTCGGGTCTGATTTCGTTCCACACAGCATTTCAATGCAAGCGGTACAAGGGATCCGTGGGATCCTCGACGGTCAGAGACTTCCGAGGCTCCTTCATCGGCCGCTCGGACCGAGGGATCATCATCACAACGGGTTCCTTCACTCGCGATGCAAGGGATGAAGCGGCCCGCCCCGGCGCGAATCCCGTCGACCTGATCGATGGCGCCACTCTTTGCGGCTTGCTCAAGGAGCACGAACTTGGCGTTCACACAGAGATGATCGAGCAGGTCACTGTCGACGACGCCTACTTCGACCAGTTTGAGGATTCGCCATGAGAGGTACCCGATCGGTCCTGGTCGATGTCCTGGTGGCGCTGCTGATCTTGATGATTGGCGGGGCGATCTTTGCTCGGATTGCGGGAGTTGAGGAAGGGGAGTCGGCGCCGGCCTGGGTTCAGTTTGCTCCGCTGGTGCTGGCGATGGTGTACCTGGGTTGGCGGACGTTGCGGCGCAGCCGGCAGCGCCAGGAGGAAGAACGGCGAGCGGCGCACCAGCCTCCGGAGATGCCGCTAGAAGCGGAAGTCTCGGAAGTCGCGCCAATGAGCGAGTTTGAATGGCGCTCGCGGATCGATTCCGCCGTTCGCAACCTGGGATCGGACGCCTTCCAGCGCTTCGTCCTGGAGTTCCTCTCGGCGATCGGACTCTCCGACATCCAGGTCGAGCGGACTTCCTTCGACGGCGCGGTCGAGTGCGTCGCCACCAGTACTGATGCCGGCGGCGTGGGCGTGTACGTCATCTTCCGGCGCTCGTTCGGCACCCTCGGCGCAAACCAGATACGCGAACTGCGCGAGCGGATGGACGAGGAGGAATACGAGGGCCTGTACGTCACCAACGGCGACTTCACCGCCTCGGCCAGGGAGGAAGCGACCCGCTCCGAAGACACGACGCGGCTGATCGACGGCGACGAGCTGATTGACTTGATGCGAACGCACGGCCTCGGCCTCGAGCTGGACTACATGGATCGCGTCATTGCGGTCGATGAAGCGTGGTTCCGCGATCTGGAGTCTGAGCACTTGACTCGGGAGGACGACTGAACATGGCCAACTCATCCGACGCCCAGGCGAGCGTGGGCGTGCTGCCCGGCGACGACGCCGCGCCCGAGGCGGTCCACGCTTCAATGACCGTGCTCCAGGCGATGGAGCTGCCCATCACGTTTGAAGTGCTGCCCGACGGGGCCGATTTCGCGGCGCAGATGTCGCGCGAAGAGGGCACGCAACTGGTGATCGACACGGCCGAACGCTGCGACACGGTATTGTTCGGCTCGACCAACGGCCAGACGCCCGGCGTGGGCTACTTCCGCTGGGGCAAGCAGACCTTCGCCAACGTGCGCCCGATCAAGTGGCGGCCGGGATTCCGCTCGCCGATGGCGCAGCCGGAGGGCATCGACTACATCATCGTGCGCGAAAACCTCGAGGACCTGTACGCCGGGATCGAGGGCGACCTGTCGGAGGTGGCGGCGTCGGGCTTGGCCGACCGGCCGCGGTTCGGCGGCGTCTCGCGGACGCAGGTGCCGGGCGGATTCAGCCACTTCGCCGAGGCCGAGGGCCGATACGCGATCAAGTACTTCACCCGCGCCAACGTGGAGCGGGTCGCCCATTTCGCCTGCCGGCTGGCTCAGCAGCGCAAGGCCGAAGGCTACCCCGGCAAACTGACCTGCTCGGCCAAGACCAACGTGCTGGCGCGCACCGACGGTTGGTTCGTCGAGATCGCCGCCGAGGTCGCGGCCGGCTACTCGGACATCGAGTTCGAGTCGTTCATCGCGGACGACTTCGCCCGCCGCCTCGTCGCCTCGCCGCACGACCTCGATGTGGTGTTGTTGCCCAACCTCTACGGCGACATCTTCTCGGACGAGGGCGCGGGCACGATCGGCGGACTCGGTCTCGCCCCATCCGGCTGTTTCGGCGACGATTGGGCCTACTTCGAGTCGGTCCACGGTACCGCGCCGGACATCGCCGGGATGCACCGGATCAATCCCACGGCGACGATGCTCTCGGCGGTGATGATGCTGCATCACCTCGGGCATCACGAGCAGGCGTCGGCGCTGGAGTCGGCAATCGACGCGGTCTACGAGGCGGGCGAATCACTCACGCCCGACCAGGGAGGCTCGGCCAGCACCGAAGAGTTCGCCCAGGCGGTAATCGACGCGCTGTAGTCCGTTCGTTGCGACCTTCCTACTGGAGATCTGCGCGTAGAACGATGCTTCTGACTCCCTCTCCCTCTGGGAGAGGGGATCAGAATGGGACCCGTGCGCAGGTCACCAGCGGGCGCCGTGTGAGAAGGCGAAGACGGCAATGGCGGGAGCGCATGGGAGTCGAACCCACCCGAGACGGCGCGGACCGCCTCGCATCAGTGTTGAAGACTGTGGAGGACACCGGTCCCCTTCCGCTCCCGTGCCAGTGAGGTTAGCCGACGTAGAGTTCGACTGAGGCCGGAGCGATGGCTGTGTCGAGCTCGCTGCGGAACTCGGCCCAGCGATCGTCGTAGCGGGAGCGGCGGAAGGTGATATGCAGGCTGGCCGAGCCGGCGCTCTGGGTGACCGAGGCGGTCTTGAAGCTGGTCAGGTTGGAGTTCAGAAACGCGAGCAGCGCGGACTCATGCTGGGCATACTCGTCGGACGGCATGGTGATGACCAGGTCGCGCGCGCCGACGCCGAGACCGCTGAGTCCCGTGCCGGAGAACACGCGCTGGCCGACCAGGACCAGAAGCACGGCGGCGAAGAGGATACCGACCAACTCGTAGTTGTAGGTCGCCGCGCCGATCGACGAGGCGATGATCACCAGCAGATAGCCGATCTCGGCCGGATCCTTGATCGGCGTGCGAAAGCGCACGAACGACAACGCGCCCAGCAGCCCCAACGAGAGCGGCAGCGACCACTGGATGGCGATGAAGAGCAGCGTGATCGCTGGTCCGGCCAGCAGGAACACGCGGTGAATGCCCGCTCCGCGTTGCCAGTCTCGGTAGAAGATCAGGTAGAGCGCATACGTCGCGACCGACGCCGCGAGCGACACCATCATCGCGAAGAGATACTCCTCCAGCACAATCTCCGAGGTCGGGCCGAAGATATCGGGCCATTCGATCATGACGATGGGCATCGGTTTCTCCGTTCCTCCGAACCGCTAACCGGCGCGAGGCCGTTCGCCGCCGCAGAGTCGCTCCACGGCCAGCGCGTACTTCGAGTGAGCGGTGCGGCGCAGACCCAGCCGGCCAAGCTGCGACAGTTGCGGCGGAAGCTCGCCCTCGGATTTGAGCTCCAGCACCGAGCCGTCCCGGATAGGCATCCAGATTGACGCGCCGCGCGGCATTGCCGTGCGGACTTCGGTGTCGAGCGAGGCTCGAGCTCGCCCGTCACTCGATTGCCAGCGGATCCTGCGGTAGCGAATCAGGGCCGTCGGCTCCACGGTGGGATCGATCGGCGCAATGTCCGCCGCTGCTAGCTCTGTAATCGATCGCAGCCAGGCGCTGAGTTGATCGCGCGAGGGAATCTGGATGCCCAGGGGATGCTCAGCGCCCGACGTTGGGAACCGTGCGCGATGCTTGAAGGAGCGCAGCCCGTCGCGCGACTTGACCTCGAGCCAGACGCCGGCGAGGGGATCGATCGGGTCGCCGTACCAACGCAGGCGCAGTTTCCGCTTGCGGAACTCGCCGTCGGCGGATTCCTGGTAGGCGTCCAACTGCGGGGAGTCGTAGTAGCAACTGGTGACGACGCCATCGGGATATCGCGGATCGCGCGGCAAGCGAGCATCGAGCCAGGCGGTTAGCAGCGCGGCCCGGGCTGGGGGAAACGGATACTTGCGCTCTTCGCGGGTTGCCGGTTCTGCTCCTGGGACCCGATCCTGAGTCGCCGATCGCCCGGGTAACAGCGTCATGGCGACAGACTAACCCCTTGTTAACGTAGGGCTGGAGAGGATGCGGCCGATGGATCGTAGATTGGCGGCAGCGCTGGGACTGGCGGCTGTGGTGATCATCCTCGCCGTGATCGTCGCGACCGCGGGCGCCACGCGAGCGCCGCGCGAACCGTCGGTCGCGGCGGCGGCGACGATCGGCGTCGATCAGCAGCGCAGCGATCCGCGCAACGTGGTGTTCGATATCGACACGGTGCGCACGTACAACTTCGTGATCGGCGAGGCTGAGTTGGCGCAGTTGCAGCGGAATCCGACTGCGGAACTCTATGTGCCTGCGACAGTCGAGATCGACGGCGAACGACTTGAGCCGGTCGGGGTTCGTTACAAGGGATTCTTCGGCGTCCTGCGCGCCTGTTTCGTCAACGGTCAGCAGGTCTGTCCCAAGCTGTCCTGGAAGCTGAGGTTCGACGAGTACGACCCGTCGCTGCGATATCACGGGCTGAAACGACTCAACTTCCACGCCATGAACGGCGACGAAGCGCAGATACGGGAGATCCTGACCTACGAGGTGTTCCGCGACGCCGGCGTCGCCGCGCCGCGATCGGTCTACGCGCTGCTCCAGCTCAATGGGGAAGCGCTGGGACTGTTCACGCTGACCGAGGACATCGATGACGTGTTCATCCGCGACCGGTTCCGCGATCGCGGCCGCGGGGTGCTCTACAAAGAGATCTGGCCGGGCAACATCGACACGCTCTGGGCGTTCCAGGAGACGATCACCGACGCAATCGCTCGCGGCCCGCTGGATCCGGGCGGGATCGAAGCGTTCTCGGAGGCGGTCAGCGGGGCCGCGACGAGCGAAGCGCTCTACGGCGTGCTGCTGGATCGGCTCCAGGACGAAGACGACATCTTCAACTACATCGCCGCCGACCGGTTGACCGATAACTGGGACGGCATCGTCGCCTGGTACTGCGTGCCTGAGTGTCTGAATCACAACTACTTCTGGTACCAGGACGGGATCTCGGGAGGCTTCACCCTGATTCCCTGGGATGTCGAGCACTCCTGGCGCGGCGTGAGTCCGATTCGCACCGTCTACGACATGCCCGACTGGGATGACGTGGAGCGCAGTTGCCGGACGCGCAAGGTGTTCTGGGACCTCGACGCCCGCGCGCCGCATTGCGATCCGGTGCTGCAAGCCCTGGTCACGCAGGGCTGGGAACGCTACATCGAGGCCTCGCGGACGCTGATGCAGGAGACGATCTCGTTGGAGACGATGCACCAGCGGGTTGATCGGCTGTCCGCGCTGATCGCGGAGCATGTCGCCGCGGACGTCAAGGGTCCGGGACAGGCCAAGTGGCAGGCGGCGGTCAACCTGCTTCACTCGGAGATCGATGACCGTTGGGACTATATTGACGCCAAAATTCAGGCCTGGGACGAGACCGGGATCCGCCCGGGAGAGAGGTGACGCAATGGCCGACCTGATTCTGCGCGGCGGAACCGTGGTCGACGGCAGCGGCGCGCCGGCGTTCGCGGCCGATGTCGCCGTTGACGGCGATCGGATCAGCGCAGTCGGCGACCTGTCAGGGATGTCGGCTAAGCGCGAGATCGACGCGTCGGGTCTGACCGTGTCGCCGGGATTCATCGACACGCACGCCCACTCCGACGGCGTGTTGCTGCGCGACGCCGTTCATGCACACGGACTGGTCCAGGGCGTGACGACCGAGTTCATTACCCAGGATGGACTCTCCTACGCGCTGCTCTCCGAGCGGAATCTCGACTTCTACGGCCGTTACATCGCGGGACTCTACGGTCCGCCGCCGAGCGGGTTGGATATGTCGACGATGGCCGCCTTCCGCTCGCATTACGACGGCAAGGGCTGCAACGTCGCCGTCCAGGCGCCGCATGGTCCGGTGCGGCTGGAGAGCGTCGGATTCGAGGATGCGCCGCTCGATGGCGCGAGTCTGGCCAAGGCCGAGCGCATGGTCGCCGAAGCGATGGAACAGGGCGCGACCGGTTTCTCGACCGGACTCTCCTACTATCCCAACTCCTACTCCGACACCGATGAATTGGTCGCGCTGAACAAGGTCGTCGCGCAGTACGACGGCGTCTACGTGACGCACATCCGCAATCACAACGACGATCGCGCGCCGGACGGCTCAGGCATCGTCGAGGCGATGAACATCGGCCGGCGCAGCGGCGTCAAAGTCCATATCTCCCACTACCGCACCTTTCCCGGCAACGCCGGCGACATCGACTCGATCATGGCCGAGGTCGACCGGGCCAAGGCCGAGGGCGTGGACGTCACGCTGGAGTGCTATCCCTACGCCGCGGCCGCGACGGTGCCGGGTTACTTCCTGCGCGGCGAGTGCCATGTCGGCGGGATCGACCGCCTGCTCGACCGTCTCGGCGATCCCGGCTGGCGCGATCGTCTGGTCGATTCCCTGGAGAACCTCTTCCCCGGCCGCAGCGACGCCGCGGCCTGGACCTGGATCGGCGCGGAGCAGCTCAAGCATCTCGAAGGCGTCTCGTTCGCGGATGCCGCCGCGAGGATGGACATGTCGGTCGCGGCGATGATGCTCACGGTGATGCGCGAGTCGGGCCTGCAATGCGGCTTCCGTGACGGAATGCCGGCCAGTCCAGCGACCGTGCGACAAGTCGAGGCGGACGTGATCGCGCTACTCTCCCGGGACGACTACATGGTCGGCTCGGACGGCATCCCGTTCGACGAAGGCATACCGCATCCACGTGCGTACGGCACGTTTCCGAGAATCGTGGGTCGGCTGCGACGACGCACGGGCGTCTCGCTGGAGCACATCGTGCGAGGCATGACCTCGCTGCCGGCGAGCCGCTTCGGATTGACGGATCGCGGCGTCGTCGCCGAGGGCAATTTCGCCGACCTCGTCGTCTTCAACGCGGAGTCGGTGATCGATACCGCCGACTTCAACGATCCCCGGACGCCGCCGGCCGGCATTCCCTACGTCGTGGTCAACGGACGGCTAGCAGTGGACGGCGGCCAACCGACTGGGGCCCTCGCGGGCCGATCTCTGCCTTGATCCGACCTGTGCCGCCCGCGCTTCGGATGAAGCGGAGGTGCGGCAGCGACCTCTGGTTCGGGTTTCCGCGACACGCAACCGGCGATTGCCGGCGCTTGCCTCAATCTTTCAGATCAAGGCCCGGCGGAGCCTCACCACCGCATTCTCAACGGATTCGCGGTCGTTGTAGATCGCTGAGCCGGCGACCAGCCAGGTTGCTCCGGCCTTGACGATGTCGGCGATCGTCGACTCGTTGACACCGCCGTCGACTGCGACGTGAGACTGCCGCTTGCCGCAGGCGTCGAGCAGGGCACGCGCCTGGCGGATGCGATCCAGGGATTCGACGATGAACCGCTGTCCGCCCCAGCCTGGATTGACGCTCATGATCTGGATGCGGTCGCAGATGGGCAAGACTGCTTCGATCTCCTGGAGCGGCGTGCCTGGATTCAGCGTGATGCCTGCCTCGACCTCGCGATCGGCGATTCGTTGCAGCAATCGATGCGGGTGTCTGGTCGACTCGATGTGGATCGTGACGCAATTGACGCCGGCGTCGATGAAGTCGTCAATCTGGTCCTCGGGGTGCTCGACCATCAGGTGGGCCTCGATCGGCAGCGTGGTCAGGCGTCGTACCGCCGAGGCCATCTGCGCGCCGAACGTGATCGGCGGCACGAAGTTGCCGTCCATCACATCGAGCGAAATCCAGTCGACGCCGGCGGCTTCGGCCTCGGCGATCTGCTCGGCGAGGCGGGTCCAGTCGGCATTGAGGATCGACGGGGCGATCTGAACAGGAAGCGTCATCGTCGCCCCTGTTGCTTCGCTGCGGCGCGCTCGGCGGCCCGGCGCTGCGCCCGGTTGAGTCCGGTCTCCAGGTTCGGCTCCGTCGGCGGATTCTCGGGCGCGGACTCCTGGCTCGCCGGCTGGAGTTGGAGTCGGGACTTGGCGGCCTGCAACGCCGCGGAGACCTGCGCCGGGGCCGTGCCGCCGGGCAGATCGCGGGATTGCAGCGCGAACTCGACCGTCATGCCGACGGAGTCGGCCTCGAAGGCGGGATGCTCGCGCTGCATATCCTCCAGGCTCAGATCGGTGAGACCGCATCCACGTTCTTCGCAGAGCTTCACCAAGCGGCCAACCACGCCGTGCGCCTCGCGGAAGGGGACGCCCTTGCGCGTGATGTAGTCGGCATAGTCGGTGGCCAGGATGAAAGGATCGCTATCGACCATTGAGCGCGCCCGATCTCCGTTGACCCTTGCAGTGAGCAGCGCTCGCGCGAGCACGTGCAGCGTGCCGATCAGCGTTTCGGCGGTGTCGAAGAGGCCCGATTTGTCTTCCTGCAAGTCGCGGTTGTAGGCGAGCGGCAGACCCTTGAGCGTGGTCATCAGCGCGGTCAGGTGTCCCAGCACCTTGCCGCTGCGACCGCGGGCGAGCTCGGCAATGTCGGGATTGCGCTTCTGCGGCATGATCGACGAGCCGGTCGTGAAGGCGTCGGCGAACTGCAGGACGCCGAACTCGGCCGAGCTCCAGAGGATGATGTCCTCGCAGAGGCGCGACACGTTGACCATGCACAGCGCCGCATTGGCGAGAAACTCGGCGATGTAATCGCGCGACGACACCGCGTCCATGCTGTTGCGCGAGATCGACTCGAAGCCCAGCTCGTCGGCGACGGCCTGTCGATCCAGCGGATAGGCGGCCCCAGCGAGCGCGGCGCTGCCCAGCGGCATGATGTCGGCCCGAGCGAACGAGTCGACCAGCCGCTCGGCGTCGCGGTCGAGCATTTCCAGGTAGGCCAGCAGGTGATGCGCGAACAGCACGGGCTGCGCTCGCTGCAGATGCGTGTAGCCGGGCATGTAGACATCGAGCGAGCGCTCGGCCAGCTCGATCAGCGCGGCCTGCAATCCGCGCACGGCGCCGACGGCCTGAACGATGGCGTCGCGGACGAACATACGCGTGTCGAGCGCGACCTGATCGTTGCGCGAGCGAGCGGTGTGCAGCCGGCCGGCGGCATCGGGTCCGATGATCTGGCTCAGCCGCGCCTCGACGTGCGTGTGAATGTCTTCGAGCTCGTGGTTGATCTCAAAGCCGCCCGACTCAATCTCGGATTCGACCTGCTCCAAGCCCTGCAGGATCTTCGCCGCGTCGTCGGCATCGATGATGCCCTGCGCGGCGAGCATTCGCGCATGGGCGCGGGAACCGGCGATGTCGTGCCGGAAGAGCAATAGGTCGATCTGGATCGAGGACGTATACGCCTGGACCAGCGAGTCGGGCGCTTCCTCGAAGCGACCGCCCCAGAGGCGCTGATCGTCGGCGTTGGAGTTGTTTGACTTGTTGGAGTTGTCGGCGTCGGCCATGCGCCGCCCGCTATTCCTCTGTGGGCAGCTTGGTCAGCCCGGCGGCATCGATCACAGCATCCATCTGTTCCGCCGATAGATCGCGCGCCCGGATGGTCTGGATCGCCGGCGGCACGATGCCCTGGCTGATTTGCGACCGATAAAGCGCATCCCCGATCGCGCGGATGACCGCCTGCACCTGGTCGTCGGAGAGCGGGCCGCAGAGAGATCCGAAAGCCTGCTTGGCGTCTAGCGCGAGATACAGCGCACACTCGAGCGACGCATGCCCGGGACGGCTGATCTGGAAATCGGCCGCGTCCGGTCCGCCGGCGGTGGGCACGGCGGTCTCATACTCGATCACGATCTCGATGTCTTCGGCGTTGGTCGTCATGGCTGTCGTCCTGTTCTCGCGCCCAGATCGCGCACCCAGATCGCGCGCCCTGCCTGCTCCTCGTTACGCGCTTCCTCCCGATGATACGTCGAGCACGCCGCCCGGCTGCTTGAGCAGTTGCTTCTCGGCCTGCACGCGGACGGGCAGGCCGAAGATGTCGATGAACCCGACGGCCGAGGACTGGTCGTAGACATCGCCCTCGTCGTAGGTCGCCAGTGAGTACTGGTAGAGGCTGTTGGGACTTTCGACGCCGACCGCGACGCACTGGCCCTTGTAGAGCTTGAGCCGGGCCGTGCCGCTGACATGGCGCTGCATGGACGACGTGAACGCGGCCAGGTCCTGGTGCACTCCGGTGAACCAGAGGCCGTCGTAGATCAGATCGGCGTAGTCCTGCATCAGCCGATGCTTGAGCCGAATCTGCGTCTTGGAGAGCGTGAGCGTCTCCAGCGCCTGGTGACCGATCCGCAGCGTCGTCGCCGCGGGCGCTTCGTACACCTCGCGCGACTTGATCCCGACCAGCCGGTCTTCCACCATGTCGATCCGACCGACGCCGTTGGCGCCTGCGATCTCGTGTACGCGGGTGATCAAGGTGACCGGGTCGATCTCCTCGCCGTCCAGCGAGACCGGGCGGCCGTGGTTGAATCCGACTTCGATGTACGTGGGATCGTCCGGCGCGGCCTCGGGATTGACGGTCCACTCCCAGACATTGTCCGGCGGCTCGGTCCAGGGGTCCTCCAGCGGGCCGGCCTCGATCGAGCGGCCCCAGAGGTTTTCGTCGGTCGAGTACTGCTTGTCGACGCTCACGGTGATCGGGATGTCGTGCGCCTGCGCGTAGACGATTTCCGACTCGCGCGTGGTCAGTTCCCACTCGCGCACCGGAGCGAGGATACGCAGATCGGGCGCCAGCGCCTGCACTGAGACGTCGAAGCGGACCTGGTCGTTGCCTTTGCCCGTGCAGCCGTGGGCCACGGCGGTGGCGTTGTGCTCACGCGCGACATCGACCAGCGCCTTGGCGATCAGTGGCCGCGCCAGCGCGGTCGCGAGCGGATAGCGGCCCTCGTACAACGCGCCGGCCATCAGCGCCGGGTAGCAGAACGACTCGGCGAAGTCGTCCCGCAGGTCGAGCATCTCGAAACCGATCGCGCCGGCGGCGTACGCTCGCGCCTCGAGGTCTTCGTCGGCCTCGAGGAAGCCCATGTCGGCCGTCATGCAGATCACGTCCCAGCCGCGCTCGGTCAGCCAGCGCGTCACGACCGACGTGTCCAGCCCGCCCGAGTAGGCCAGCACCACCCTCTTGTCTTCTGTTCGTCTTGGCACCCGGGTCTCCCTACTGTGTTCAGTTCGTTCGGTGGTGTCGGGAATCGTATCTCGCTTCTGGCACATGCTGGGGAGCCATTTTCTGCCTTAGCGACATTCTTGCCTCGACTATCCACGAGTGCTGTACTTGGTTTCCTCGCTAATCGTCGAGAGCGAGGAACGCCCGGTCTGTGTCGAAGATCTGGCCATCTATTGACCCATCCACCTGAAGCACCATCCCGCCCGCCTGAATCTCGGCGGTCGGCGCAGCGAAGCAAACGTTCCCGCTGATCGTCCCATCGGTGTAGATTTCGGCGAATGTGTCGAGCTCATCGGGTATCACACCACAGCTGTCAGTACGAACGACGGCACCTTGGCCAAGCCCGCCAAAGTCCACGTGCAGCGAGACTCGCTGAGAGCCGGAGCCGAGATATGTCACTTCAACACGCGCCAAGTAGAACTGCCAACCCTCCTCGGGAGGATCGTTGAACTGGTTCTCGTCGAGAACGGCTTGAGTTCCATTTGGAGTTGCGCTGAGAACTCTCACTCGCCAGTCGCCGACTGTGACTGCTTCACCGCGCCCCGCTGGATTCGTCGGAGTTGTGCCAACTGCTGACGTATCACCACTCGCTTGTGCTTCCTCGCAGACGACTCCGTCCCTGTCGCCATCGCGTGCGGATGGAACCTGGGCTGCAAAGAAACCCCATCCGGTTCCACGTGATCCTCTTACCCGTGCGAGACCGGCTTCATCAGCGGCTTCGCAGCTGGCGTACGTAGCGATCTCGCTGCCTTCGTCGGCAACCTCGACAGCCACGGTCACGGGTGTGCTTCTGAGCCAAGTTCCAACTCTCTGTTCAAGCTGTCCGGGTGAAACGAACCGACCTCTAGGCAGAATCCGCTCGCCGTTGTGCTCAATGCCGAACTCAACCCTGCCGTCCTCGTGCGGCTGTGCAACCACACGCACTTCGGTCTCTACGGTCCTGGTTGCGGACCAGGCAACACTCCCTACAGCGACCAGAAGCGAGGCGATGACGATTGAACAGACGATCAACCGGTGTCGATTTTGTAGTGCGGCGAAGATCATGTTCCGAACTGCCTTTCGATTCCCCGCTACTCGCTGATCGACGCCAGGGCGTCGTCGATGATGCCGATGGCCTGGTTGACTTCGTCCTCGGTGATGATCAGCGGCGGCACCAGGCGGAGCACGTTCGGCTTGACGACGTTGCAGAGCAGTCCGCGGTCGCGGATTGCCGTGACCAGCGCCGGTCCGACATCGGCGCTGAGCTGGACCGCGATCAGCAAGCCCTTGCCGCGGACGTGGTCGATCAGCGGATGCCGATCCTCGAGCGCGCGAATGCCCGACATGAGCTGCTCGCCGCGAGCCTCAGCCTGGGCGGGAATGTCCTCCTCGGTGATCACGCGCAGCGTCTCCAGCGCGACCGAAGTGGTGAAGGGCTGACCGCCGAAGGTTGTGCCGTGATCGCCGGGTTCGAGGATGTCGCCGCGCTCGTTGGCGACAATCGCGCCGATCGGCACGCCGCTGCCCAGGCCCTTGGCCAGCGCCATCACGTCGGGCTGAACGCCCTCGTGCTGCCAGGCGAAGAGCCTGCCGGTGCGGCCGATGCCGGTCTGGACCTCATCCAGCATGAGCAGCAGGTTGTGCTCGTCGCAGATCGCTCGCAACGCGGTCAGGTAGCCCTCGTCGGCGACGTTGACGCCGCCTTCGCCTTGCAGCGGCTCGACGAGGATGGCAGCCGTCTCGGGACCAACGGCGGCGCGCACCGCCTCGACGTCGTTGAACGGCACGTGGCGGAAGCCGTCGAGTGGTCCGAACGGCTCTCGATAAGCAGGATTGCCGGAGGCATTGACGGAGGCCAGGGTGCGACCGTGGAAGGCCTGATCCATGACGATGATGTCGGTCGCGCCGTCGCGCCGGGTCTGGCCCCACTTGCGGCCGATCTTGATCGCGCCTTCGGTAGCCTCTGCGCCGCTGTTGCAGAAGAAGATCCGGGTCATGCCGGACCGTTCGAGAATCAGGTCGGCGAGGTCGAGCTGGGGGATCGTATAGAAGTAGTTGGAGACGTGGAGCAGGGTCTCGGCCTGGGCCTTGATCGCATCGACGACGCGCGGATGGCAGTGGCCGAGGTTGTCGGAGGCGATCCCGGCGACGAAGTCGAGGTACTCGTTGCCCTCGTCGTCCCAGACTTTGGATCCTTCGCCACGCACGAGCGTGACGGGCAAACGCCCCGCCGACATCATGAAGACGGCAGACTCGCGCTCGGCAGTGGTGGGCATGGTCGAAACTCCGGAAACGCCAACGGGCAGGGTCAGTCCAACTCAGATTAGGCGAGGGTCCGTCAGCCGTCTATGCAATCGGAAGCGCAAAGAATGTTCGACGCTGACAATACTCCTGGGTTGAGGACTTGCGAGGAAGACGCATGAGCGCAAGCCCTCCTTTTCAGGAAGCCGGCGCGTAGATCACCGGGTTCTACTCCCTCTCCCTCTGAAGACGTGCGCGTAACACGCTGCTTCTGACCCCCTCTCCCTCTGGAGACCTGTGCGTAAACCCGATCTTCATTGCTAGGGCACACTTTTCCCAGTCCCCGACTTGTTCGGGGACCCGCTCGGCTCCCCGTCTC
>DAOUKQ010000069.1:0-1739 GCA_034421135.1 Dehalococcoidia bacterium | reverse complement strand
CCTCGGAAGAGATAGAACAGGCCAAGCTGCGAGTACGCCAGGGCAAAGCCGGGATCGAGTTCAATCGCCCGTTCCAATGCCTCGTCAACGCCGAGCGTGTAGGAGAGCATCCGATCGACGCCCAGCCGGTAGGCGTCAGCCGCTTCGTTGGAGGTCGACAGGGGCAGTCCCCAGGCGTCATTGGGCAGAGTCATGCGCGATTCCTCAGTGTCTCGGTTTAGGGCTAAGAGTAGCTGCCGACCACGCCCGTTTGAACGGTCCACTGGATAGGCTGCGATGGCCATGTCAACGAGTGAGGACACAGGAATCATCCGCCAGGCGTCGCATTTGGCCGACCTGATCGATTCGGTTTCACCGCAACCCATTGATCAGGATCAGGCCCGTGGCGTCCTCCTCGGCCTGGCCGTGGGCAATCTGCTGGGCCTGCCGGTCGAGGGAGCGAACCGATCGACGATTCAACGCGCCTACCCGGAAGGCTTGCTTGAGATCGACCCGCGCGAACGCCATCGGCCGATGGACGACGATCTGGCGCAAGCCGTCGACCTGGCCGAAGCGCTCACGCAGGATCTGGATCCGGTGTTCGGCTTCGCCGACCGACTCGTCAACTGGCGCTCCGCGAACGGTCGCGGCATCGGGGTCATGACGTCGACGGTGATTGACTACCTGGAAGTCGGGCTCGGCGTACCGGCAGCGGCGAGGGCGTTCTGGCAGGAGCGCGGCAGTCCTGAGACGCAACCCAATGGCGCGCTGATGCGCTGCGCTCCCGTGGCGCTCCGGCATGCGTTGGAACCGCAGACGCTGGTTAAGCAGACGGCAGCGACCTGCGCAGTCACACATTTCGCACCCGGCGCGCAATGGTCGTGCATCCTGGTCAATGCCGCGATCGCCATGCTGGTCCGAGGCGGCAAGCCGAGTCGCGACGATCTGACCTTCGCCGCCACCCAGGATGGAGCGCCGGCGGAGTTGATTGCCTGGACGCTGGCGATTCCTGATGCGATCGACGAACGGATCGCCGAAGAGCGAGTCAGCGGCCACACCTACCTCTGCATGCAAGCAGCGCTCTGGTGCCTCGACACGGACGACAGCCTCGAAGAAGCGCTAATCCGGATCGTCAAGGCTGGCGGCGACACCGACACCAATGCGGCCGTTGCCGGGGCAGTGCTAGGCGCCCGTTATGGCGCATCGGCGATTCCGCAGCGCTGGCTGGATTGCGTTCCGGAGCGCGAACGGATCGAGGCGGCGACGAGGTCGCTGTTGACGGGCTCGTAGCGTGGGACGCGTCAGACGCGGGCGGTCGCCGCGCCGTCGACGGCGATGATTTCGCCGGTGATGAAGCCGGAGTCGGCGGCTAGCGCGACGACGGCGGGACCGACATCCTCGGGCTTGACCAGCTCCTTGGCCGGCAGCATGCGCGCCACCCGGCGAACCGTTTCCGGATCGTCGCCGAAGCCGTGTTGGCCCTCGTAGATGCCGACCTGTAGGGCGTTCACGGTGATCCCGGAGCGCGCCCATTCCTGCGAGAGGGCCCGGGTCAATGCGAGGACTCCGGCGTGGGCGGCGGCGTAGGGTGCGGTGTTGGCCACGCCTCGGGCGGCCAGGACCGAAGTCAGGTTGATGATCCGCCCATAGCCGTTGACCTTCATCACTCGCGCAGCCGCGCGAGCGGTCATCGCGGGGGCGAGGAGATTGGCGTCGAGGATCGCGTGCCAGTCGTCGGGTGTGAGCTCGTCCAAGGGGGC
>DAOUKQ010000068.1:0-3693 GCA_034421135.1 Dehalococcoidia bacterium | reverse complement strand
CTTTAGGCGAGCACGATACGTCGTTGTCCGACTGCGTGGAACTGCACCGCGAGGGAATGCAGGTCGTGATCGTTCACGGCGGCGGAGCGGCGGTGAGCGACTGGCAGCAGCGGTTGGGCGCGGAGGCGGCCTGGGTCGACGGGTTGCGCGCAACCACTCCGGAGTCGCTGCAAGTGGTAGTCGCCGTCTTGAGCGGGCTCATCAACAAGGAGTTGGCCCGCCAACTCCAACAACTCGGCGCGTCGGCGGTCGGGCTGAGCGGCGCCGACGGAGGCACATTGACTTCCCCAATCTCACAGCGAATCGGACTCGTCGGCGAAACGCCATGCTGCCAACCCGACACGTTGCGCAAACTGCTCGACTCGGGTCTGCTGCCCGTCCTCGCTCCGGTTGGTCTGGCCGACGATCTGTCGACCACGCTCAACATCAACGCCGACACGGCCGCGGGCGCCGTCGCCGCGTCGCTGGGCGCATCGATGCTGATCTTCCTGACCGACGTGCCGCACGTGCTCGACGACCGGGGCATGGGCATCGATTGCCTCGATGCGCAACGTCAACAGGTGTTGATCGATTCCGGCGCGATCGCGGGCGGGATGTTGCCCAAGTTGCGCTCGGGGCGTCAAGCGGTTGAAGCAGGGTGCAGAGTTCGTATCGTGGACGGCACCCAACCGAATGTCGTCCGGCAAGTCGTCGACGGCGCAGCGATCGGAACGGCTCTGGTATGACGTTCCTTAATCGCCCAACATTCACTCGTCCGTCAGTCTCCACCTGGATTCACCGCACACAGGGCGGTTGGCGCAACGGCGGCGACGGCCCGCGCGACGTGCCGCCGTCGGACGAAGGCCGTTCGGGCGAACTCGGTCCGCCGCCGCCCGTCTTCCGGGAAGGGCTGGGCGGAGGCTTCGGCGACGACGAGCCGCCGCCCTACACCGCAGCCGAAGGACAGCCGCCAAGCGAAGGACGGACGTGGCCGCGCATCGTCGTCGCCGGCGTCGCGCTGTTGGTCCTACTGATTCTGCTCAACATCGGCATCGACATCTACGTCGACCGTCTCTGGTTCGGGAACGTCGGCTATCAGGGCGTGTTCGATCTGCGCATTGTGACCCAGGTCTGGCTGTTCGTCGCCGGCGCGCTGATCTCCCTGCTTGTCCTGGGCGTGAGCTATGCGATCGCCTGGCGGATGCCGGTTGAGGAGATAGCGCCTGCCGTCGACGATCCGCGCCTGGTGCGCGTGATTCACATTATCGCCGCCGTGGCGATGATCCTGCTCGCGATCATTTTCGGCTCGGTCGCCGCCGGTCAGTGGGAGCTCATCCTCCAGTACCTGAACGCAAAGCCGTTCGGCGAGACGGACCCGCAGTTCGGTCGGGACCTCGGCTTCTATGTCTTCGAGTTGGAGGCGCTGCAGTTCATGAAAGGCTGGGCGACCGGCCTGGCGATCATGACCATGCTGACCACCGCCGCGACATACGGCGTGCGATTGATGATGCATCGCGGCAACGCGCGATCGACGCTCGGCGTCCGTATCCACATCGCGCTGACGATCGCGATCGTGATGGGTTTGTTCGTCTGGAGCTACTGGCTGGCACGGTTCGAGCTGGCGCTCAACCCGGGCGGCTTCGTCTTCGGCGCGACCTACACCGATGACAACATCCGCTCGCCGGTTCAGATAGTCAAGATGATCGCCGGGATTCTCGTCATCCTCGGCGTCCTGTCGTGGCCGTTCCACGAGCGGCTGCGATTCCCGATCGGCTCAATCGCGATCCTGATTCTGATCTCCATCGTCGGAGGCGCAATCCTGCCGGCTGCGATCCAGCGATTCACCGTCGAGCCGAACGAGTTGCAGCGCGAGACGCCCTACATCGAGCGCAACATCGCTGCGACCCGCTCGGCATTCGCCCTGGACAAGATCGAGGAACGTGAATTCGCAGCCGATGATTTCGTCGGCGAAGCCGATCTCGAAAAGAATCCCGAGGCGTTGCAGAATGTTCGACTCTGGGACCACCGACCGCTGAACGACACGTTGAACACGATTCAGACGATCCGCCCGCTCTATGTCTTCCCCGATGTCGATGTTGACCGCTACGACGTCGGCGGCGAGGAGCACCAGGTCTTCCTCGCGGCGCGTGAGCTTGCCCAGTCCAACCTACAATCGACGCAGCAAGGCTGGGTCAACCGGCGGCTGCAGTTCACGCACGGTTTCGGCGTCGTGATGACGCCGGTCGACGAGGTCTCGCCAGCCGGAGAGCCGGTCTTCTGGGTTTCCAACATCCCCCCGGAGATCACCGAGGAAACGTCCTCCGGTCCCCTGGATTTGGAAGTGGTCGAACCGCGCATTTACTACGGCGAGGTCACCGACGCGTATGTGATCGCCAACAGCGAAACCGAAGAGTTCGACTATCCGCTCAGCGGCGAGGAAACCAGCACGTCGGCGAATCAGGCGACGACGCGATACTCGGGTGAGGGCGGGATTGAACTCGGCGGCCTCTTCCGCCGGCTCGCATTCGCCTGGTCCTTCGGCGACGCCAACATCCTGATCTCGGGCTCGATTGACGGCGATAGCCGCATACTGTTCCGCCGTCTGATCCAGGAACGCATCAACGAGCTCGCGCCGTTCCTGCAGCTCGACCAGGACCCCTACATCGTCGTCGGCGACGACGGCAAGCTGTACTGGATCCAGGACGCCTACACCGTCACCGACCGCTATCCGTACTCGCAGCCGCACGGCGTGGGCTTCAACTACGTGCGCAACTCGGTCAAGGCGGTCGTTGACGCCTACAACGGCACCGTCGACCTGTACATCGTCGACGAAACTGACCCCATCATTCAGGTCTGGGAAGACATCTTCCCCGAGCTGTTCAAGTCGACCGACGAGTTCCCAACCGACTTGCAGGAGCACTGGCGCTATCCCCAGGACTACTTCCAGATCCAGGCCGACCAGTACTTGACCTATCACATCGAGTCGGCGCGCGGCCTGTTCAACCGCGAGGACCTCTGGGCGATCCCGCAGGAACTGCTGCGACAGCAGGAGATCGCGGTCGAGCCGTACTACGTCACGCTGCGCCTGCCCGACCAGGCGGAGCCCGAGTTCCTGCTCATCCTGCCCTTCACGCCGCGCAACCGTCTCAACTCGATCGCCTGGATGGCCGGTCGCTCGGACGGAGAGAATTACGGGAAACTCTTCGCCTTCCGCTTCCCGGCCAACAAGAATGTCGACGGTCCCAAACAGATCGAGAACCGAATCGACCAGGATGTCGCCGTGTCGCGGCAGTTCACGCTGCTCGGTCAGCAGGGCTCGGAGGTGATCCGCGGCAATCTGCTCTTCATCCCGGTGGGCGATTCCTATGTCTACGTCGAACCGATCTATCTCCAGGCCGAAACCGGGCGATTCCCCCAGCTCAAGGGTGTGATCGTCGTCAACGGCGACACGATCGCGTTTGAGGACACGTTCGTGCGCGCGGTTCAGGTTGCGCTCGGCAACCAATCGGCCCAGGGGCTCTCCTTCCTCGGGGACGTCCCTGGTCAATCCACCGCGGTGCCCGCCAGCGAGGAAGCCCAGCAGCAAGAATCGCAAGAGGATCGAGCGCCGGTTGAACTCTCGGGCGACGCCGCAGAACTCGCCGAGCAGGCCCAGGAAGCATTCGAGGAAGCGCTCGAGCGCCAGCGGGCAGGCGACTGGGCCGGCTACGGAGT
>DAOUKQ010000067.1:0-1930 GCA_034421135.1 Dehalococcoidia bacterium | reverse complement strand
AGGAGATTCAGATGAGCGAGATCATCGAGGTTGACGTCGACGGGGCCGTGCGCACCGTGACCCTGAACCGCCCCGAGAAGCGCAATGCGCTGAACAGCGAGATGCTGTCGGAGCTCCACGCTGCCTTCGCCGGAGAGCCGTCAGCGGCGGAGCGGGTCGCGGTGATTCGTGCGAATGGTCCCGTGTTTTGCGCCGGTCTCGACCTGCGTGAACGCGAAGAGGGCCTGCCGGGCGGCGATGTCTCGATCGAGCGGATGCTGGATGCGATCCAGCACTGGCCGCTGCCGGTTGTCGCGGTCGTGCAGGGCGACGCGATCGCGGGCGGCAACGAGTTGGCCCTGCACTGCGATTTTGTCGTCGCCGACGTCGATGCGAAGTTCGGTATGTCGTTAGCGCAGATCGGTCTCGCGCCGTCGTGGTTCCTGGCCAAGAAACTGCTTGAGGTCGCGGGGCCGGTGGCGACGCGCGAGATCCTGTTGCTCGGCGATCGGATTCCGGCCTGGCGGATGCATGAGTGGGGTGTGATCGCTCGGGTGTCGAACTCTGAGGAGCTTGACGACGCGGCGGAGGCGGTGATCGATCGGTTGAGCAGGAACGCGCCGCTGAGCCTGCGCGCGATGAAGGCGCTGATCGTTCGTGAGATGGACTTCCGCGATCACATCCCGCACGAGGATGTCGACGAGTTGGTCGCGGCGGCGCGGAACTCGAGCGACGCCAAGGAGGGGATCCGGGCGCTGTTCGAGCGTCGCCCGGCGGCGTTCGTCGGGGAGTAGCGCAGTCTCCTGCTAGCTCACCAGCGGCGCGTCTACGGGGCGGCGGAAGGCGAAGCCTCCCGATTCTCCGTTGAAGCCTCCTTCTACTGTTTCCGCTGTTGGGGTTACGGAGTTGTTGACGATTGGCAGGAGGAGGCGTGATGGGCGTTCTCCTCCGACGGTGATTGTGAGGGTTGCTTCGTCGCCCTGGGTGGGGACGACGAGGTTGTCGGCGTCGGCTGCGGCGATGGTCAGGCGCAGGCGGTCTCCGGCTCTGACGACGGCGGCGACGGGATAGAGCTCGATCTGCAGATCCATCTGCTCGCCGGGATTGACCGGCGCAAGGTCGGCCTTGCTCCAGCTGTGCCAGACTGGCCCCTCGTGACCGCCTGGATCGTCGCCGGCTCGGCGATGGGCGAAGTTGAGAAATCCCTCCGAGAGGTAGGCGGCCGAGCCGTCCGCGGCGATCTGCTCCAGCGTCACGACGACCGCGCCACGGTCCGATGAGGTTGCGAGCTCAAGCTGGACGGCCGGCCATCCGGTGATCTCGATGTCTTCCGCCAGCGGCTCGCTGGTGAAGCTGAGGCAGCGCTCGGCGCGCGCGTTGAGGTCGACCGTGTTGATGTACAGGTCCTGGCTGTAGTAGCTGTGCCGGCTCATCGTGCCCAGGCTCACCTCGTGGTCCACCTCGTACGCGACCTGCTCAGTAGCGCTCGGGCGAGAGGCGGCAAGCGTGCCGTCGGCGCCGAGCCAGTGCGACCGACTTCGCGCTTCAGGCAGCGGCAGGCGCGGGGCCGACTTCCACTGCGTCGCACCCGATGGCTCGCTTGCGCCGTAGTGGACCTGCGGATCGTCCATCACGCCGTTGTCGACGTCCCTGAGCCAGTAATCGAACCAGCGCAGCAGCTCGGGGTCGCCGCCCTGTCCGTGATTCCAGGGACCAACAAGCAGCTTCTTGGGCACGTCCAGACGATTGAACGCATCGATCAGGTATCCGGGAAAGGTCAGGTCCCACCAGCCGGTGACGAGATAGGTGGGGACGCCGCTCGCATTGATCATGTCGGTGGAGTCGAACCAGCCGCTGGCGACCTCGCCCAGGCCGATGTCGGGTCGCGGCTTGCGACGCATCAGGCCGTCGTACGACGACATCCGCGTGACATCGCGTGGATCCATCTCCG
>DAOUKQ010000066.1:0-21562 GCA_034421135.1 Dehalococcoidia bacterium | reverse complement strand
TGCTCGCGATCGGCTCGGCGCTGGGATTCATCGTCGCGATCTTCCAGTGGGGTTGGGGCCTTGAGCTGATCGGGCTCGATCGCACGGGTCCCATCGAGTCCTTCATCCCCATGTTCATGTTCGCGATCCTCTTTGGCCTCTCGATGGACTACGAGGTCTTCCTGCTCTCGCGGATTCGCGAGCATTGGCTTGAGACCGGCGATTCCGGCGAGTCGGTCGCATTCGGGATCGGAGCGTCGGCACGGGTGATCACGGCGGCGGCGGCCATTCTGATCGCCGTGTTCAGCAGCTTCGCCTTCTTCGGCGACGAGCGCGCGGTCAAGGAGTTCGGCGTGGGCATGGCCTTCGCCATCTTCATCGACGCAACGCTCGTCCGACTCGTGCTCGTGCCCGCCTTCATGCAGATCGCCGGCCCAGCCAACTGGTACATGCCGCGCTGGCTCGACAACCTTCTGCCCGGCCTGACCATCGATCCGCCGGCACCCGTCCGCACCCGGGTCAGGCGAATGCTGGGCATCGCCCTGCACATGGTCCTCGCCAGACCACAAAAGTCGGGGCTCTACTGAGGCTCGTTCATCAGACAGGCCGTCCGTGCGCTTCGTCCTTGCAAGAGGAACTGGCCCGTATGCGCAAGAAACCCGTTCTCGTCCCCTCTCCCGGCGGGAGAGGATGAGGGGGTCAATCCCGGCGATTCACACGCCTCGGGTTCCCCGCGGGAGGAACTCGCACTCACGATGTCTACTCGTGCCGTTCGACTTCGATCTGCCACTCCGAGATGCCCGGCTGATCGGCGCTGAGGGCGACGACCCAAGGGCCGCCAGACGACTCGTTGCCAACGAAGATTGCTTGAGCCAGGCATTCACCGGCACCGGGGCAAGCCACGAGGACACGACCCTCGACGACCACGCTGCCGTCGATATCGGTGACGGTCAGGCGGCCCAGCGCTCCGTCGCTGCCGAGCACCGAGACGATGATCTCGAACGCGCCATCCTGGTCCTCAACCAACAAACCGTCGCCGACGGACTCCGATCCGAGGCCGATCAACGTCGCCTGTAGGCCGCTCTCTGTGCCGATGCCGCGCAACGAGATCGTGGGCGGAGGCGACGGAGCGGGCAGCATCGCCGCGGTCATCGCGTCCTCCTGCTGTTCCCCGGCCATCGACTCTTCGGCCACGGCCGCAGGCGGACCGCTGATCTGCTTGACGGTTAGCAAGTAGGCGCCGCTCGCGCCGCTCGAATACTCCCTCACCGAGAGCGTGATCATCCCGTCCTCAGCCGGCTCAATGGTCAGCGACGAGTCGCGATTGAACAGACCGCCGCCGCTGTCGTCATCGGCGGCTTCAATGCCCGCGCCCTCAATCATCAGGTACGAGTCCAGCAGGAAGCTCTGCACGGACACCTCATAGACCGCGCCCGCGAGAACCGGGAGCTGGAACGTATCGACATCGCCGACGACATCGATGTAGCCCACAAACGGCTCGCCGATGCTCAATGCGGCCAACCCCTCGGCCTCGGCGATCGACATCAGCTCCACATTGGAACTGACTTCATAGGTCGCCGGCTCGGCCATCGACTCCGATGCCCCATCGTCCCCGTCAGCCTCCATCGCCATGTCCATCGCGGGCGCAATCACGATTTCGTAGGGCCCCGCGGTTTCAGAAGCAAGAGAGACGATCGTGGATCCGCTGACCAGGATCGCCTCCTGCTGCACGTCGCCGGCGCCGTCAATCAGTTGCAGCGACGATGCCGTTTCGGTTCGCACAGTGATCAGCGTTCGCTCATCGAAGGGGAGGTAGGCCAGGAACAGCGATACCGACTGCTGACCGTCGCCCACCATCAGCGTGTGCTCGGTCGAGGTGACAACCGAAGCCGCCGCCGTTTGTTCGGCCATCTGCCCGGCGTCGAGGCTGCGGGCGAGATCGCCGGTCGATATGTACACGCCACCGCCAACGAGGGCGGCCGGCGCCACGCCAATCACGGTGCCCGATGCGTCGATCAAGACCATGCCGCCGATCAGGTACGGCAACGTGATGTCGGTGCGCAACAGCGTCCGCTGGCCAGGGTCCCACTCGCTGCTGCCGCTCATGATGCCCGAGAAGACCGAAGGCAGCGCATCCGCGCCATCGGAACTCGCGTAGCCAACTGCAAAGACCGACGCGCCTGGCCGAACGCCCTCTCCGTCGCCCAGGCGAACCGCGGGCAGCAGGCGAACCAGCGAGGATTCCACCGGACCCAGGTAGGCGATGCCGGTCAAGGCATCCCGCCCGACGACCGGCAGGTCGACGAGCGTGTCGCCATTGGACAGCAGCACATCGGCTTCCGTCGCGCCGCCAAGCGCGGCTCCATCGACGAGCACCAACCCCTGGCTGATCACCAGGCCAGTCGCCACGCCGCCGCCGACCTGCACTTGAGCGACGCTGGGGAACACGATGCTGTAGGCGCGTTCGCCCTCGCCGCCTCCGCGCGCGACGGGAGGTGGCGGCGGCCCCGAGGGTTGAGGCGGCGGCTGGGTCGCCGGGCGGGCAGCCGGGGCTGCGGCTTCCTGCTGAGCCTGCTCCTGCTCGGCGGCCGCTTGCTGCTGTGGTTGTTCGTCCTCGTCGTCAGTACCGACCAGATCACAGGCGCTGAACAGCAACGCCGAGGCGGCCATCAGTCCGAACAACCAGATTCCGCCGCGGCGCACGCGTCGTGTCAGCATGAATATCCTCATCTCGTTCCCCGTCGCCTTCACGGCACTACTGAGCGGCGAACCAGCGGCATTTCAGCTCTGACTGGGTTTCTGGGGAGTGTGATCGGATTGTATCCCACATCGAGGTCGCACAACCCGTAGGTAAAGCCGCGATACTGACCTCGACACAGGTCGCAGGGACACGGGTTACAGGGACACGGGTTACAGGGACACAGGTCGAAGCTGGAAGGGACGGGCGCCGAACATGCAGTACATCTTGCTGGTGCGACTCTGGCCGGAGGGCATCGACGCCACGGCGACGAATCCGCAGGCTCCGCTGGAAGCCGAGCGCAGCGTCTCGGTTCCGGGCGTGAGCGCACTCGGCATTTACGCGGTGCTCGGTCCATACGACTTCACCGCGATCATCGACGCGCCCGACAATGACGCCGCGGCTCGTTGGTCGATCGCGTTCTCCGCCAGGATCCGGGGGGAGATCACCACCATGCCCGCAGTGCCAATCTCGCACCTCGAAGCACGCGAAGGCGATGAAGACCGGAGCCAAACATCGGAGCCCCTGCCCGGTCAGGCCACCGCCTGAAGCGACGGTCGCGGGCAGTGGCCTGATCATTCTGCTCAGGCGTGTGCATGTAGGGGAGGCGAACTGGAGCCGGCGGGGGGATTCGAACCCTCGGCCTACGGTTTACGAAACCGTTGCTCTACCACTGAGCTACGCCGGCAGCCGCCTGAACCAGAGCGTATCGCACATTCCGATGGGGAACGTTCCGCAGCCGAGGCTCAACACATACCCAGATACCGATGGAACCCATCGCCGGACACCAGAGTCGTCTATAGACCTACGCAACGTCTTGAAGCATGTTCTATCGTGCGCCCATGTTCCGACTCACGGTGTCGACCCCCGACGACGAGTTCCTGACACCGCTGCGACCCGCGCTCGAGCGAGGCGGGCTGCAAGTCGTGCACTACTTGCCTTCGGAAGGGACGGAACCCGACCCTGCCGCGGCTCCGGATGTGCTCCTGCTTGATTGGCGCGCCTCGCTGCCCCCGACGAAACCCGCCGAGGTCCGCGCCTGGCCCGAAGCCATGCGACTCGCCGCCGTCCGCCCGGCTGACACCCATCACCTGGGTCCGAACCATGAACTGGACGACTTCGTCCTCGCCCCGGTTCACGACGCCGAACTCATGGCTCGCGTCCAGCTCGTCCTCTGGCGGCACGGACGCGCCCTCTCGCGCAACACGCTGGAGGCGGGCGACCTGATTGTCGACACGGCCAACTATCAGGTCTTCGAGAGCGGCCGGTCGGTCACGCTGACCTTCAAGGAGTTCGAGCTTCTGCGCTTCCTCATGACCCATAACCAGCAGGTCTTCACGCGGGAGACCTTGCTGAACCGTGTCTGGGGATACAATTACTACGGAGGCTCGCGCACCGTCGACGTCCACATCCGGCGGCTGCGCTCCAAGCTCGAAGCCGGCGGCCAGCGCTACGTGGAGACCGTTCGCAACGTCGGCTACCGCTTCTCCCTTCCCTTGCGTTGACCGATCGCCGCGAGTCTGCGATAAACGCGACACAGATCGCCCCCGCGATCCGCGTCATGGGCGGGCGTAACTCAGGTGTAACCCAATCGCCGTTAGCGGAGCGCGCCTCGGCCATAGGCTGAGACTCGGCAATCGTTCACGCTGCGCGACAGCGACTGGCGCCATACGTCGTTACCGAACAACCGGACCCCACTGTGCGCGCAGCACGGAGAGAGAAAGAGGCTTCGCCGATGGCAACCCTTGCCGACATCCAGAACCTGATCCAGGATCAGGGCATTCGCCGCGTCGATCTGCTGGTCACCGACCTGATCGGCCGCTGGCAGCACTTCAGCATTCCCGCCTCAAGGGTCGACGAGGACCTGGTCGAGCGCGGCCAGGGCTTCGACGGCTCCTCGCTGCGCGGCTTCCAGAGCATCGACGAGTCGGACATGCTGCTGCGCCCCGACCTCGACACCGCTCGCATCGACCCCACCGAGAACGTCCCGACGCTCAAGTTCATCTGCGACGTTCACGACCCGCTGACCGGCGACCGCTACAGCCGCGATCCGCGCTACGTCGCGACCAAAGCCGAACAGCACATGATCGACTCCGGGATCGCCGACCAGGCCTTCTTCGGTCCCGAGCTCGAATTCTTCATGTTCGACCACGTCCAGTTCCAGATGTCGATCAATCAGGCCTTCTATGTCGTCGAGTCCGACGAGGCCGACTGGAACAGCGGCCGCGATGAGGACGAGAGCAACCTCGGCTACAAGATTCCGCCCAAGCAGGGCTACTCGCCGACCGCGCCGTTCGACACCCTGAGCGACATCCGCTGGGAAATGGCCGAGGCGATGGAAGCGGTCGGGATGGAGTTGGAGGTCCACCACCACGAGGTCGCGACCGGCGGCCAGGGTGAGATCGCCACGCGCTTCAACACGCTGCGCACCAAGGCCGACGAGACCCAGTGGTACAAGCACATCGTGCGCAACGTGGCCAAGGCGCACGGCAAGTCGGCGACCTTCATGCCCAAGCCGCTCTACGGCGACAACGGCACCGGCATGCACTGCCACCAGTCGCTGTGGAAAGACGGCGGCCCCTTGTTCTACGAGGCCGGCCGTTACGCCGATCTCTCCGACACCGCGCGTCACTACATCGGCGGCCTGCTCAAGCACGGCTCCGCGCTGCTTGCGTTCTGCGCGCCGACGACAAACTCGTACAAGCGCTTGGTACCCGGCTTCGAAGCGCCGATCTACCTGGCCTTCTCGCAGCGCAACCGCTCGGCGGCGGTCCGGATTCCGACCTACGAGACCTCGCCGAACAGCAAGCGGATCGAGTTCCGACCGCCCGACGCCTCGGCCAACACCTACCTGGCCTTCTCGGCGATGCTGATGGCCGGTCTGGACGGCATCCGCAACCGGATCGAGCCGGACGACCCGGTCGACACCGACATCTACGAGCTCTCTGCTGAGGAAGCGGCGAACATTCCGTCCGTTCCGCACTCGCTCGAGGGCTCGCTGGCAGCGCTCGCCGAAGATCACGAGTTCCTGATGGAGGGCGGCGTCTTCACGCAGGACCTGATCGACGAGTACCAGGACTTCAAACTGACCGAGGCGCGCGACGTGTTCATGCACCCGGTCGCGGCGGAGTTCTTCCACTACTACCACATCTAGGGTTCGGTCCCCTCTGCCCGAGGAAACCTGCGCGTGATCCCCTTCCGATCCCCTCTCCCCGAGGGAGAGGGTTAGGGTGAGGGCCCTTCGGAGTCAACTGCTAGGGTCACTACCAGATAGGATCGCCGCGCCGGACCCTCACCCCAGCCCTCTCCCAGGGGGAGAGGGAGCACTACAAGCGCCATGACCACCCTCGACGCTGACCTCAACACTCCCCCCAGCGAGCATCAGCACGTCCTCAATGCCTGTCGCGAGCATGATGTGCGCTTCGTGCGCCTCTGGTTCACCGACCTACTGGGCCAGCTCAAGTCGGTCGCGATCACGATCGACGAGCTACCCAGCGTCCTCGAACGGGGCGTCGAGTTCGACGGCGCGTCGATCGAGGGCTTCGCCCGCAGCGACGAATCGGACATGGTCGCCATTCCCGACCCGGATACGTTTGTCGTGCTCCCCTGGCGACCGCAACAGCACCGCGTCGCGCGGCTGATCTGCGACATCTACCGCCGCTCGGGCGAGCCGTTCGAGGGCGATCCGCGACGCATCCTGCGCCGCCAGTTGGAGTCGGCCCAGCAGCGCGGCTACACCTTCTACGTCGCGCCGCAAATCGAGTACTTCTACTTCCGCGCGCCCGACGACCCGTCCCCGCTGGACTCCGGCGGCTACTTCGACCTCTCCCCGCTCGACACCGCCACCGACCTGCGTCGGGAGACGGTGCTGACCCTGGAAGAGATGGGCATCGGAGTCGAATCGTCCCACCACGAGGCGGCGCCCTCGCAGCACGAGATCGACCTGCGCTACACCGACGCGCTGACCATGGCCGACCAGGTGATGACGACGCGGCTGGTGGTCAAGGAAGTGGCAATCAAGCAGGGCGTCCACGCCACATTCATGCCAAAGCCGCTCAATGGCGTCAACGGCTCGGGGATGCACGTCTATCTTTCGCTGTTCGACCACGAGCAGAATCTCTTCTACGAAGAGGACGACGGTCTCTCCGGAATCGCCCAGTCCTTCCTCGCCGGACTGCTCGCCTACACGCCCGAGTTCACGCTGATTACCAACCAGTGGTCGAACAGCTATAAGCGGCTCGCGCCCGGCACCGAAGCTCCGGTGTACCTGACCTGGTCGCACGCCAATCAATCGGACCTGGTGCGGATTCCCGAGTATGAGCCGGGCGATGCCGAGTCGAGCCGGCTCGAGTATCGCGGCGCCGATTCCGCGACCAATCCCTACCTGGCCTTCTCGGTTTTCCTCGCCGCCGGATTGCGCGGCATCGACGAGGGCCTGACTCCGCCTCCGGCGGCGGAAGACAACGTCTTCCTGCTCACGCCGGAACAGCGGGCTGCGCGCGGCATTATCGAGATGCCCACGACGCAGGGCCGCGCCATCGACGCATTCTCAACGTCCGACCTCATGAAGCACGTCCTCGGCGAGTACGTGTGGTCCACCGTGCTGCAAAACAAACGCCTTGAATGGAACGAATACCGCTCGCAAGTCACCGACTACGAGTTGCACCGCTACCTGGCCGTCCTCTAACGCTGCCGTCGACACCCTGCGCGTAATCCCACTCCGATCCCTCTCCCTCTTGAGACCTGTGCATCAATCGTTGGGCTTTACTCCCTCTCCCTTTGGGAGAGGGCTGGGGTGAGGGTCCGGCGCGGCGATCGTATCTGGTAGGGACCGCATCCATCGGCGCAGAGGGCCCTCACCCTAACCCTCTCCCTCCGGGAGAGGGGACCGGAAGGGTGTACGAACAATTGCCGGTAGGGGCGACCCTTGTGGTCGCCCGCGCCAGAAGCGAGCCAAACGACCCAGTGGGATGTCGGCGGCCGACAGGGCCGCGCCGACATCAGCATCAGCGATCGTGATGGGCGCCGGCTATTTGCCGACGGCTGCCGCCGAGAGCGCGGCAGCCTGCTCGAAGAGGCCCTCCGTCGAGCTGTGGATCACGTCGAACAGCGGCGTCGGGTAGAGACCGATGAACAGCACACCAGCGACGAGCACGACCAGCGCGCCGGCCAGCGGCCGCGAGACGTGGAAGCGGGCTCGGTCGGAGCCCTCGGGCTCGTACAGGTACATCTGCTTGATCACCATCAAGTAGTAGTAGAGCGAGACGAAGGATGCGGTCACGCCAATCGCGCCGAGCCAGAGGAAGCCGTTGTTGAAGGCCGCCTGGAAGATGATGAACTTGGTCGCAAATCCGGCGAAGAGCGGCATTCCGGCCAACGAGAACAGGGCAGCCGCGATCGCAAACGCCAGGAACGGTTGACGCTCGGCCAGTCCGCGCAGGTCGACGATGTCGTCGCGACCGGTCCGGTTGTAGAAGGCGATGATCGCGGCGAAGACGGCGATGTTGGTTGTGACATAACCAATCAGATGCAGGACCAGAGCAGACGCCGCGTCTTGCGATTGGGAGATGTTCGCCGCGTCGAGTGCGACGATGCCGACTAAGAGATATCCGACCTGCGAGATCGACGAATAGGCCATCAGGCGCTTGAAGTTGGTCTGCTGCAAGGCCATCAGGTTGCCGACGATCATCGTCACGGCGGCGAGGATGCCCACGAACCAGACCCACTCGTCGGCGGCTGGCAGGAACGCCTCGGAGAACAGGCGCAGGAAGAAGGCGAAGGCCGCGGCCTTGCCGCCGGCGCTGAGGAAGGCGGTGATCGGCAGCGGCGCACCCTGGTACGCGTCGGGCGTCCACTGATGGAAGGGTACGGCCGAGACCTTGAAGCCCAGGCCGGCAGTGATCAGCACCAGACCGATGAGCAGTCCGGGTCGGGCGCCATCCGGGTCGACCCCGCCGCTCCCGCCGGCGAATGAGGCGAGCTGGCCGGCGATGCTGCGGGTTCCCTCGACGACATCGGGTCCGATGGCCGAGTAGGTCGTGCTGCCGGTGACGCCGTAGATCAGCGAGATGCCGTAGAGCATCAGCGCGGACGAGAACGCGCCGAGCAGCATGTACTTGAGCGAACCCTCGTTGGAGAACGGGTTGAGCTTGTTGAATCCAACCAGGATGTAGAAGCTGAACGAGAGCAACTCGAGCGAAAGGTAAGCGGTGAGCAGCTCGCGCGAGGCCGCCAGCAGCATCATGCCCAGGGTGGCGAAGACGATCAGTCCGTAGAACTCGGCGTGATTCTTGAGTCGCTCGCCGGCGAACTGGACGGCGGCCATCACCGTGAAGAAGGCGATGCCAAGGAAGAACACGCGGAACAAGACGGTGAAGTGGTCCACCGCCAGCACGCCGCCGAAGTCGTCGTTGGTGTCCCAATAGGCGACCGCCGTGACCACGGCGATCACCGCGAGCGCCGCCGCCGTCGCGTAGCCGAACCACTTCTGGTCGACCTGGCGGAACACCAACGCAGCCGCGATTACGACCACGGCCAGGCCGGCCATGATGAATTCGGGAATGATGAGTTGGTATTCGAGGTCCATCAGGTTCACCGTCCGGTCAGCGAGCTGAGGGTGAAGAGGTTGCCGATCTGATCGACCTGGGGCAAGTTGGCCACGGTCGGCGCGATGCGATCAATGAACGGGTCGGGCCAGACGCCCATCGCGATGATCGGTGCGATCAGCACGATCGCCGCAGCGATCTCCCAGCGCGAGATGTCCTTCAGGTTCTCCCAGCGCGGGTTGAACGGACCGAGCGCCGCTCGGCCCATGAGTCGCAGCACGTAGACCGCAGTCAAAGCGGCGGAGAGGATGCCCAGCGCCGCAAAGAGCGGGAATGCGTCCACCGTACCGATGAAGATGTGGAACTCGGCCACAAACCCCGACAGGCCGGGCAATCCGAGTGACGTCAATCCGGCAAGGCCAAAGAAGATCACGAACAGCGGCATCTTGCGAACGAGGCCGCCGAACACGCGAATGTCGCGGGTGTGCGCCTGGTCGTAGAGTCCGCCGACCATGGCGAAGAAGAGCGCCGTCATTACGCCGTGCGAGAACATCTGCAACACCGCGCCATTGACGCCGATGTTGTTCATCGTCCCCAACCCCATCAGCACGAATCCCATGTGCGAGACGGAGGAATAGCCAATCACGAATTTCAGGTCGGTCTGGTTGATCGCCGATATTGCGCCATACACCGCCGCCACGCCGCCGAGCACCAGCAGCACCGGCATCCAGAAGTCGGTGCCGGCGGGCAGGATTTCCATCCCCAACCTGATGATCCCGAACGCGCCGAGCTTCATCAACACGCCGGCGTGGAGCATGGAGACCGCGGTCGGCGCGGCGACGTGGCCGTCGGGCGACCAGGTATGGAAGGGGAAGAGGCCGGCCAGGATGCCGCAGCCGATCATGAAGAAGGGGAAGAACGTGTTGGCGAAGCCGCGGTCGAACTCGATATCGCGCAGGACCGCCATGTCGAAGGTACCCGCGCCGGCCTCGGCGAAGACGGCGAAGATACCAACGAAGATCAGCACGGAGCCGCCAACCAGGACCATGGTCAGCTTCATCGCGCCGTATTCCTTGTTGGTCGAACCCCAGACCACGATCAGCAGGTACATCGGCAGCACGGCGAGCTCGTAGGCGAAGAACCAGAAGAACAGGTCCTGTCCGATGTAGACGCCGTAGACGCCGGTGAACAGCGCCATGAAGAGGATGAAGAAGTCCTTCACCCGATGTGTGATCTTCCAGGAGACGAGCACGCCGGCGAATCCGACCAACCCGTTGAGCAGCACCATCGGCGCCGCGATGCCGTCGACGGCGAGATGCAGGGAGATGCCGTTCTCGCCCAGGAACGCGATGTTCTCGATCCACGGGTATTGCAGATCGAACTGGTATCCGCCTTCGGCGAAGTCGTAGACGGCGAACACATAGATCGAGAGTGCCAGCGTGGCGGTCGTGGCGACGAGCGCGATGTAGCGCACGATGTTGGCGTGTCGTGAGGGCACGAACAACGTCAGCAGCATCGCCCCGCCGGGTACGAGCAGGAGCGCGAGCAGAGCTTCGCCGACGTCCAAGCTGGGAGCGTCCACGCAGTGTGCCTCTCTCTCTACATCGTTCCGTCTACGGCCGACCCGCTACCCACGCAGCAGGAAGGCGAGTCCACCGGCCAGTGCGACGCCGATCACCATCAGCAGCGCATAGTCGGGAATCCGTCCGGTGACGTGATAGCGCAGCCAGTAGGCGGCGTAGCGGGTCGCGTCGGCCGGAGCGTTGATTCCCGTGTCGTTGACGATCATGCGGTCGAACCAGGAGACGATCCGCGCCAGCGGCAGCATGGCTCGGTCGATACCCCACTGATAGGCCTCGTCGAAGTAGAACTTGTTCTCGACGACGGCGGCCAGTCGCGGCTGGAACTCGCGCACAGCCTTGGCTCGCTCCGAGTTCTTGCCCCAGAAGAACCACCAGGCCGTGAGGAATCCGAGCAGCGACACCGTACCGGTGACCGCGGCGATTGAGTTGGAGAAGTGGAAGTCGTGCGGCGTGGGGAAGTAGATGTAGTTGTTGATCCCGCCCGGGAAACCGAGCGCGTCGCCGACCTGATCGAAGGCGACGAAGCCGACGAGGAAGGTGAGCACGGTCAAGAAGACCAGCGGGATCAGGATCGTCGGGTCTGCCTCGCGAGCGCGCTTGATCACCGCAAGGTCCTTGGGCGGACCGAAGAACGTGATGATCACCAGTCTCGCCATGTACAGCGCCGAGAGGAATGCTGCCACGCCAAGCAGGATCGCAATCACCGTGTTGGCGCCGCCAACCGTCGCGACGAAAATCTCGTCCTTGGAGAAGAACCCGGACAGCGGCGGAATCCCCGCAAGCGCCACCGAAGAGATGATGAAGGTCGAGGCCGTGACCGGCATCCGCCACCAGAGACCGCCCAGCTTGCGCGCGTCCTGCTCCTCGGTCATGTGGATCACCGAGCCGGAGCCCAGGAACAGACATGCCTTGAAGAACGCATGCGTCAGCAAGTGGAACATGGCGATGCCGACCGCGCCGACCCCCAGGGCGACGAACATGAATCCGAGCTGCGAGACAGTGGAATAGGCGAGCACTCGCTTGATGTCGTTCTGCGCGAGGGCCATGATTCCGGCCAGCAAGGCGGTCGTCAGGCCGACGCCGAGCACCACGTTGGATGCGCCGGGCGTGACCTCGAAGACAGGCAGCAGCCGCGCGACCAGATAGACGCCGGCGACCACCATCGTCGCGGCGTGGATCAGCGCGGAAACCGGCGTCGGACCCTCCATCGCGTCGGGCAGCCAGACGTGGAACGGCACCTGCGCCGACTTGCCGGCGGCGCCGAGGAACAGCGTCAGGGTCGAGAGCGTCAGGTAGCCGTCGCCCATGACTTGTGGCAGGTCGTTGACGCGGCCCGCTTCGGCGGCGGCGATGATGTCGGAAATCTGGAACGACCCCGTCGCCCGCCAGAAGAGGATGATGCCGATGAATAGCCCGACATCGCCGAGTCGCGTCGTGACGAACGCCTTCTTGGCCGCCTCAACCGCCGAGCGGCGCTCGTAGTAGAAGCCAATCAGCAGGAAGGAGCAGAGCCCCACGCCTTCCCAGGCGACGAACATGAGCAACAGGTTGTCGGCCAGGACCAGCGTCAGCATCATCGCGACGAACAGCGAGAGCACCGCGAAGTACCACCAGTAGCGCGGTTCGGGGCGTCCGTGGTGGCGCAGATAGTTGGTCGAATAGACGTTGACCATCAGCGCGACCGTCGAGACGACGAAGACCATCACCATCGCGATCGAGTCGACGGTGAATCCAAGCCGGACGACGAAGCTGTCGAAGTTGATCCAGTCCGTCCCAACGTTGCGGATCCCGCCCAGTCCGGCGCCCAGCCAGTCGAGGTGCGACTCGAGCACGAAGAAGAACAGCACGAACACGGCCAGCGCCGCGCCGACTGAGATGAAGTCGCCCCCGCGCGGCAGCTTGCGGCCGAACAGGAACAGCACGACGAAGGAGATGGCCGGGATCGCCGGCAGAATCCACGCGTGGTCAGCCCAGATCATCAGCGCACGCTCCCGCTTACCACTTGAGGAGATTCACTTCGTCGACGTTGGCGGTGGCTCGGTTGCGGAAGGTCCGCACGACGATGCCCAACGCGAGCGCGACCTCGGCGGCCGCGACCACGATGATGAAGAAGGCGAAGACGATGCCGGTGATGTTGCCGAAATCGACGTGTCCATAGACCGCGAAGGCGACCATGTTGAGCGACACGGCGTTCAGCATCAGCTCGACCGAGAGCAGGATCAGCACCGCGTTGCGGCGCGTCAGCACGCCCATCACGCCGATGGCGAAGAGGACCGCGTTGACGACGAGGATGTGCTCGAGTGGCGGCATCAGTTCTCATCCTCGTCCGGTGAGGCGAGCATGATCGCGCCGTCCAGGGCGATCGAGAGCAGCACGCCGACGATGATGAAGGGCACAATCCAGAGTGTGAAGATCGCGTCGCCGATGGCCTGCAGGCCGACCGGCTGTATCGCTGACGAGGCCTCGGGCGTCGTCCACGTCGTGGCGACGATGCCACCGATCAGGGCGGCCAGCAGTCCCAGCGACGCCGCGACGCCGAGCGGTCGAGAACGGCCGAAGAGCGCCTGCGGACGTTCGCGCGCTCGAGTCAGCATTAGCGCGAACAGGATCAGAATGACCACGGCTGAGCCGTAGATCAGGAGCTGAACGAGGGCGAGGAACTCGACCGTGAGGATCAGGTAGATGCCCGCGACTCCGGCCAGCGAGGCGATGAAGAACAGTGCGGCGTAGACGATGTTGCCTGCGGTGACCACGCCGATCGCGGAGACCAGCATGACCACGGCCAGGATCCAGAACACCACCTGTGTTGCGGTGACGCCGTCCTCCACGCGGTTGCTCCTCTTCTTGCCTGTTCTGTCCCTAGTCGCCGCCGGCCTCGACCGGGGTGACTTCGGGCGCGGTGATCACGCGCGGCGTGGCCGGCGTGGTTTGCACGGTTCGGGCGCCTGCGCCCTGCTTGCGGCGCATGACGGCGTAGATCAGCCCCGACAGGGCGACCAGCAGCGCGAAGGAGACCAGCCCAACCACCCAGTCCGGTCCGCCGTAGGCCAGGATGATGCCGTTGGCGAGGACCTGGACGATGGCGAAGGGCAGCAGCACCTTCCAGGAGAAGGCCATGAGTTGGTCAATGCGTAGTCGCGGGAATAGCGCTCGCGAGCCGATGATCAGCACGATCATCACCGAGGTCTTGGCCAGGGTCAGGACAATCTGCAGTCCTAGACCAACATCGGCGCCGAATGGCCAGTTCCAGCCGCCGAGGAAGATCGACGAGGCGAGCATCACCATGAGGAAGAGCGCGGTGTACTCGGCCAGGAAGAACATGCCCCAGCGCATGCCGGAGTACTCCACGAAGTAGCCGCCGACGACTTCCGACTCGGCGATCGGCATATCGAACGGCGGGCGATGCAACTCGGCCAGCGCGCCGATCAGGAAGATGACGAAGCCCAGCGGTTGCAGCAGGATGTAGGGCGTGGTGGTCTGGTCGCCGACGATCGCGTTGATCGATCCGGCAAGCGAGGCGTCACCGTCAACGGCGAGCCGGCCCGCGGCAACCATCACGACCGCCACAACGATCAGCAGCATGGGAATCTCGTATGAGATCGCCTGCGCCGCAGCGCGGACGCCGCCGAGCAGGGCGTACTTATTGTCCGAGCCCCAGGCGGCCATCACGACGCCGACGATGTTCAGGCCCAGCACACCGAAGACGTAGAGCAGGCCGAGGTTGAGATCGCGGATGAACCAGGTCTCGGTAAACGGTATCGGCACGAACACGAGGAACACCGGTACGAATGCCATGTAGGGCGCAAGCTCGAACGCCCAGCGGTCCGCCGTGATCGGTCGGACGTCTTCTTTGGTCACGAGCTTGAGCGCGTCGGCAATCGACTGCAACGTGCCGATCGGACCGGTGCGAGTCGGTCCGACACGCGCCTGCAAGCGAGCGAGAATCTTGCGCTCCAGATAGATCAGGGCGAACGCGTTGATCGTCATCAGTGCGACGATGAAGACGACGCGCAGGAGCGCATCGACCCATGCGGGCATGTTGACGCCGGCGAATTCGCTCAGGACCAGATCCATTTAGCGCTTCCCCACCCGCTCTTGCGATTGCTCACGCAGGTTACACGCGATCCGACTTATGCCCATCCTGTCGGAATGGGCGCTCGGCACACGAAGTCGCGGACCCCGCATGCGCGGGAATGACGGATTCGCTGACATTAGCGGTCAACCTCGCAGAGCACGATATCGATCGAGCCGAGCGCCACCACGGCGTCGGCCAGGTAGGTATTGATCACCTGCGGCTTGAGCGCGGAGAGGTTGTGGAAGCATGGCGAGCGCATCTTCACGCGCCAGGGCTTGTCGGTCCCGTCCGAGACCATATAGATGCCGTACTCGCCGCGCGGGTTTTCCTGGCGCATGTAGATCTCGCCCGGTTCCGGCCGCAAGCGCGCGGGCATCCGCTCGGGCATGATGGGACCCGATGTCGGCATCTGATCCAGCGCCTGACGGAGAATCGTGACCGATTGCCGCATCTCCTCCAGCCGCACCAGGTAGCGGTCGTAGACATCACCGCGTTCCCCGACAGGAATCTCCCAGTGGAAGCGGTCGTAGATCGAGTAGGGCTCGTCGACGCGCAGATCGAACGGCACGCCGGAGGCGCGCAGCATCGGACCGGTCACGCCGTAGCCGATTGCCTCGTCGGCGGTCATCGCGCCGATGTCGCGGCAGCGGGCGACGAACACTTCGTTGTTGGTCATCAGCTCGTCGACATCGGCAATCCCGACCTCCACCTGATCGAGCACCCAGTGCGAGTCCTCGACGAAGGTCTCGTGCGGGTCCCAGGCCAATCCGCCGACGCGGAAGTAGTTGTACATAATCCGGTCGCCGCAGACCGCCTCGAACAGGTCCTGGATGCGCTCGCGCTCTTTGAACGTCCACGTGAACGCGGTGCCGAAGTAGCCGACATCGGTCCCGAACGCGCCCATGAACATGAAGTGCGAGAGGATGCGGTTGAACTCGGCCAGAATCAGGCGAATGTACTCGGCGCGCTCGGGAATCTCGATCCCGGCGAGCCGCTCGACGGCGTTGACGTAGACCCACTCGGAGTTGAAGGCGGCGAGGTAGTCGGTCCGGTCCTGGTAGCCCAGCGCGCCTCGATAGTCGAGGTTCTCGGAGAGCTTCTCGCCGCCCCGATGCATGTAGCCGATGTAGGGGATGGCGTCCTTGACGATCTCGCCGTCGACCGTGAGCACCATGCGGAACACGCCGTGGGTCGCGGGATGCTGCGGCCCGATGTTGATGTTCATGTCGACGGTCTCGAACTCGCGCTCGACGACGACGGGTTCGGTGAGCACTTCACCTTCGAAGGTTCGTTGGACCATGCGGCCTACTCCCAAATCCTCGTCGCGCGCCTCGTCGGATTGGTCATGTCGCGTCTGTCCGTTCGCGTCTCAAGACCCGCTACTCGCCGCGCAACTGGGCGCGTCGGGCGGCGGCCAGCTCACGACCGATACGGACGCGTTCCGCCTGGGCAGCGGCGCGGCCTTCGGGGTCTTCTTCGGCGTCGGGAATGGTTGGCAGTTCAGGCGGCGGGGGCGCCGGCGGGCGATCGTCTTGCGCCGGAGCGCTCGACGGCGCGGCCTGGGCGGCAGCCGGCGCAGCGGCAGGAGCCGCAGCCGGTCGCGGCGGAGGCGCTGCGCCCTCGGGACGCGGACCTCCGGCGGGCGGGGCGCCGGCCAGACGCTCGGCGCGGCGGACGGCGGCCAACTCTCGGGCGCGAGCGACGCGCTCGGCCTGCTCGGCCCGACGCTCTTCGCGTTCTTCTTCGGTCATGTCCTCGACGCGCTTGCGCTCCGGAGCGGCGGCAGCCGTCGTGTCGGCGGCAGCCTCTTCCTCCTCCTCGGGCTCGGGCGGCGGGTACTGCTTGGTGAAGAATTCGACATCGACGCCCTGCTCCATCTCGATCGGCGCGAGCGGATGGCTCTTGCGCAGCGGGTGGATGTCCAGGTCTTCGTCGAGCAGCAGATTGCGCGGGTCGGGGTGGCCGATGAACTCGATGCCGAACATCTCCCGGCACTCGCGCTCGGCCCAGTCGGCCATCGCATAGAGATCGGCGACCGATTCGACGACGGCGCCCTCGGACGGCAGCCAGGCCTTGATCGTGACCGCCTGCCGCAGCGGGATTGAATAGAGGTGATAGACGATCTCCAGCCCGCGGTCTTCCCAATCGACCGCCGTCTGGTTGCGCAGCAGATTCATCTGCAGACGCTCGTCCTCTCGACCCCGCTCCAGGACCTCGTGAATAGCGTCTGAGGGAATCGTCAGCGCCACGTCGTCGCCCTTCGTCATCGCCGCGTCGAAGTTGATCAACGGCATGACCTCGCGGTACGTGTCGGCAATCGAGCCGGGCGGCGGCTCGTTGCCGGCCGGCTCTTCAGGAGCGGTAGGTGTGCGGCGTGATGTCATGGTGGCCTAGTAACCCCGCGCGCGTTCCTCGACGATCTTCTCCTGTAGCGCGAGCAGACCATCGATCAGAGCTTCGGGACGGGGCGGACAACCAGGCACATAGACGTCGACGGGGACGATGTTGTCGACGCCCTGGACCACGCGGTCGTACTGCGTGTACGGGCCGCCGTTGGTCGCGCAGGCGCCCATCGAGATCACCCACTTGGGATGCGGCATCTGCTCGTAGAGCAGCTTGACCGCAGGAGCCATCTTCTTGGTCACCGTGCCGGCCACGATCATCACGTCGGATTGTCTCGGCGACGGCCAGGGCACGATGCCGAAGCGGTCGAGGTCGTGGTTGGCCATATAGGTGGCGATCATCTCGATCGCGCAGCAGGCGAGACCGAAGGTCATCGGCCAGAGCGACGACTTGCGCGCGGCCGAGATCAGCGCCTCCGCCGGAGCCTGCATGACGCCCGGCAGGACGACCTTATAGGGGACGGTCGGCGCCTGGTCGTCAACCGCCTGAAGGCGCAGCGACTCGGGGGAGATGATGACGGGCGTCGGGTCGCCCATGTGTGGTGGCTGGGAGGTCGTCATACGCGGCTCTCGCTCCGTTAGTTCCGTTGCCAGTCGAAGACGCCCTTGCGCCAAGCGTAGGCCAGCGCGATCAGCAGGGTGCCGATGAACAGCACCATCTGCCAGAGAATGACCTTACCCCAGTCGGGCTCGGCCATCAGTCCGAGGAAGGAGACGGCCCAGGGGAAGAGGAAGACCACCTCGACGTCAAAGACCAGGAAGAGCAGCGCGTAGGTGTAGTAGCGGACATGGACCTGGGCCCAGTTGCGCCCGATCGGCAACATGCCGCACTCGTAGACCTGTCCCTTGAGCGCGGTGCGTCGCTGAGGCGCTAGCAACTTGGTCGCCAGCAGTGCGGACAGGACCAGGATGATCCCGACCGGAATCGCGACCAGTACCGCGCCGTAGTTCTCGAACAGTTCAGACACGTCGACCTGCCGTCACCCGCTCCGCTGGAAGACGCCGGATTCTCCGGCGCCCAACAGATCGTACCCGCGCGGTACGATCAGGGTCAATGTCTGGGCCGCGCGGGGGCGACTTCATCATGGATGTTCACGCGAATCTCCCTTGACTGAGGCTCGCTCTGGGCGCAATCGCGATCAAGCCGACAGGTCGGATTCGTAGCGGAACTCCACCGTGTGGTTGACGTCGTCGAGCTTGCGGCTACCCGACTTGACGTAACCGAGGCGCTCGTACAGCCGGTGCGCGTCCTCGAAGCGGGTGTCCGACCAGAGTTCGATCCGCCAGGCGCCGTGTTCGCGCGCCCAATCGACGGCGGTCTCGAGCAGCCGGCGACCCAGACCGCGGCCTCGCAGGTGCGCGTCCAGGTAGAGACGATGCAGCTCGACCGTCGGTCCATCGATCCGATTCGCCGCGATCGAGCCGACGACCGTTCCCTCGTTATCGCGCATGACCCACATGCCGCCAATGGGCGCGCGGTAGGGAAACGAGTGCTCCTCGGTCAGCAGGTCCCAGAATTCATCTTCGGGATCCCAGACAAAGCCGTACTCGTCGAAGACGCGGTGAATCAGTTCGATGACTTCCGGCGCAGCCTCAACGCCGACCGACTCAATCTCGAAGGACATGGCGCGTTACCCTGCTGCTATTGACGACACGACACACGCTTCGCACGTGAGGAGCACGATATGGGACCGCTGACCGGCATTCGCATCATTGAATTCCAGGGCATTGGACCAGGCCCGTTCTGCGGGATGATCCTGTCCGACATGGGCGCCGACATCGTGCGCATCGACCGAGCCTCGAACGCGCCGTCGGACGCGCCGGCAAATCCGCCCGGCGATCTGCTCGCCCGCGGTCGCCGCTCGATCGCACTGGACCTCAAGAATCCCGAAGGCGTCGAAGTGGCGCTCAAGCTGATCGAGGGCGCGGACGCGCTGTTCGAGGGCTTCCGCCCGGGCGTGATGGAACGCCTGGGACTCGGACCCGATGTCTGCCTGGAGCGCAATCCGAAGCTCGTCTACGGACGGATGACCGGCTGGGGCCAGGAAGGTCCCTACGCGCAGATGGCCGGGCACGACATCAACTACATCTCGCTGGCCGGCGCGCTCGCGCCGATCGCGCGTAAGGGCCAGGCGCCGGTACCGCCGCTCAACCTCGTCGGGGACTTCGGCGGCGGCGGCATGTACCTGGCGGTCGGGATGCTGGGCGCGCTGATCGATGCCCAACGCTCGGGCAAGGGACAGGTCGTAGACGCAGCCATGGTCGACGGCGCGTCGTCGCTGATTACCTCGGTGCACGCCGGACTGGCCACCGGCGGCTGGCGTCGCGGCCGCGCGGCCAACGTGCTCGACACCGGCGCTCACTTCTACGACGCCTACGAAACGCTGGACGGGAAGTACGTCTCCATCGGCTCGATCGAGCCGCAGTTCTACGCCGAGCTGTTGCATCTGCTTGGAATGGAGAACGAGGAGCTACCGCACCAGATGGACAACACGCGCTGGCCCGAGCTCAAGGAACGGGTCACGGCGATCTTCCGCACCAAGACGCGAGCGGAATGGGAAGCGATCTTCGAAGGCTCGGATGTCTGCTTCGGTCCGGTGCTCGAGCCGTGGGAAGCGCCGAACCATCCCCACGCCAAGGCGCGCGGCGCATTCGAGGAGGTCGCAGGCGTCGTCCAGCCCGCTCCGGCGCCCAGGTTCAGCCGGACCAAGTCGGAGATTCAGGGTCCGCCGGCCTATCCCGGCGAGCACACCGACGAGATCCTCGCCGAGATCGGCCTCAATGGATCGCAGGGCGAAGAACTCAAGACAGCCGGCGCGGTCGCCTAACCGCTGCAGAACAACGAGTGCCGCACGTGTAAGTCCACTTTCCGCCGCGGGTGCGCTCCGTTTCCCAGTCCCCGCTTTACGCGGGGACCCGCTCGGCTCCCCGTCTCGTACGTGGTAGAGCCCCGGTAGTGCCGAACGGGAACGGGTCCCCGAACAAGTCGGGGACTGGACCGGGTCGGTGTACGCGCAGGTCTCCAGGGGGAGAGGGAGTAGAACCCGGCGATTTCCGCGCAGGATTGGCAGACACGACAGAGCCCCCGACGCGAGGCGTCGGGGGCTCTGGATTGCTCCTTGGAGCGGTTGGACTTAGTAGTCCATGCCCATGTCCGGCATGCCGGCGGGCATCTGGGGCGCCTCGGGGATCTCGGCGACGAGCGACTCGGTGGTCAGCACCATGCCGGCGATCGAGACGGCGTTCTCAAGCGCGGAGCGGGTCACCTTGACCGGGTCGACGATGCCGTACTCGAGCAGGTCGCCGTAGCGGTCCAGCTTGGCGTCGTAACCGTGCTTGTCGTCCTCGACCTTGCGGATGCGGCCAATCACGACCGAGCCTTCCTGGCCCGCGTTGAAGGCGATCTGGCGCAGCGGCGACTCGAGCGCCGTGCGCAGCAGTCGCACCGCGGTGCGCTGGTCGCCGGTTGAGGATTCGTCCATCGCGGCGAGCGCGCGGTCGGCGCGGAGCAGGGCGCAGCCGCCACCGACGACGATGCCCTCTTCAACGGCCGCGCGGGTCGCGGACAGCGCGTCCTCGAGCTTCGCCTTCTTTTCCTTCAGCTCGACCTCGGTCGGCGCGCCGACCTTGATCACCGCAACGCCGCCGGCCAGCTTGGCCATGCGTTCCTGCAGCTTCTCGCGGTCGAAGTCCGACGCGGTGACGTCGATCTGAGCCTTGATTTCCTTGATCCGGTCCTGGATCGCCTCGTCCGAGCCGGAGCCCTCAACGATGGTCGTGTCGTCCTTGGACGAGACGACGCGGCGGGCGCGGCCGAGGTCGGCGACCTGGGTCTGCTCGAGCGTGCGGCCAAGTTCCTCGGTGATCAGCGTGCCGCCGGTCAGGACGGCGATGTCCTCAAGCTGGGCCTTGCGGCGCTCGCCGAAGCCCGGGGCCTTGACGGCCAGCACGTTGATCGTGCCGCGCATCTTGTTGACCACGAGGGTGGCGAGGGCTTCGCCGTCGACGTCGTCCGCGATGATCACGAAGTTCTTCGTGATCTGGAGCAGCTTCTCCATCAGCGGGACGATGTCCTGCACGGCCGAGATCTTGCGGTCGGTGATCAGGATGTACGGGTCGTCGATCGCCGCTTCCATGCGCTCGTTGTTGGAGACGAAGTAGGGCGAGACGTAGCCGCGGTCGAGCTGCATGCCGTCGGTGAACTCGGTCTCCATGCGGATCCCTTGTCCCTCTTCGACGGT
>DAOUKQ010000065.1:0-1851 GCA_034421135.1 Dehalococcoidia bacterium | reverse complement strand
GTCACGTCGAAGTAGATCAGATCCGGACGAAACTGGCGCAGCGTCTCGTAGTCCACTCCAATGCGCTCTGCGACGCCCGGACGGACATTGGTGACGAACACATCGAAGTCGCGAATCAGCTGGTGCGCCACCGCCCGCCCGTCGGGACTGGCCAGGTTGAGCACCAGGCCGCGCTTGCCGCGATTCAGTCCGTGGAAGGCCTTGCTCTCGCCGGGCGCGAACTGTCCAATCTTGCGCGCCGCATCTCCCTCGGGAGATTCGAGCTTCACGACCTCAGCACCCAGGTCCGCCAGCGCGACGCCGCAGTACGGCCCGGCAATGATCTGGGTGAGTTCCAGCACCTTGATGCCGTCCAGCGGTCCGGGCATGAGCAACTCCTCAATCGAGCAGGTTAGGCGAGGCCGGCGCGTAGACTCTCAATGAGTAAACCCCGCTAAGAATCGAGCGAAATGATGCCCGACTACGAGAACATCCTTTACGAGCAGGACGGCCCTGTCGTCACGATCACCTGGAACAATCCGGAGACGCTGAACGCGATCACGCCGGCGCTGGAGCGGGAGTTCCACGACGCGCTCGATGTGGCCAACGCCGATCCGTCGGCGCGTTCGATCATTTTCACCGGCGCCGGACGAGCATTTTCGTCGGGCTACAACATCGCCGGTGGGATCGACAGCGAGGTCGGCGGTCCGACGCAGCCGGTCTCCGAGCACCTGGAGCGCTGGTTCCGATTCTCGTCCAAGAACCCCGACATGATGATGCATCTGATGACGCTGGAGAAGCCGATCATTGCCGCGGTCAACGGCTGGTGCATCGGCGGCGGCTTCTGGTACTCGCTGGCGGCGGACATCACGATTGCGTCGGAGCGTGCGGTGTTTGCGCAGCCGGAGGTGCGGATGATCTCCAACAGTTCGGTGCTCTTTGCAGCCCTGGTGGGCTGGAAGGCGGCGCATCGGTACGCGTTGACCGGCGACCACTTCGACGCCCAGGAGGCGCTGCGGCTCGGCGTGATCAATGAGATCGTGCCCTCGGAGGATCTGATGGAGCAGGCCGATGCGCTGGCTCGTCGGCTGGCACTGGTGCCGTCGCATTCGATTCGTTACAACAAGCTGATCACGGCCCGCGGCCTCGAGGCGATGGGCCTGCGCAACGCGCTCAACGTCGGGTCGATGTTGTCGTCACTGGTCGAGGCCTCGGCCGATGGTCCGGAGGTCGCGCATCTCGACGCCGCACGGGAAGCGGGCGGATTCGGCGCGTTTCTCAGGGCTCGGGACGAACCGTTCATCCCGGAGCCGTTTGGTCCAAGGAGCGAATAAGCCGCCTAGTCGAGCGCGACCATCAGCACCGCAATCACCCCGACCGCGAGGCTCACGACCACGATGATGCCAAACATGATGCGGTTGAATTGCTGAGTAAACATCGCATCCAGTCGTTGCTGGAACTCATCCTTCGTCGGGTAGCCGTTCATGGCGTCGGCAAACTCGTCGGCGTGTTCGTCGCTCGCCCCGATCGAGCGCAGCACCTTGCGGATCCTCAGAATCGGAGCCATCACCGACATCAGTACTCCCCGCGTACATGACCAACGCTTGTCGTCTGGTAGCCTCAGCCTAGCCACGAGCAGGTGCGCTGTCACACGAGAACACTGATGGTTCGAACGACAGAACCCTACGACATCGAAGCAGTCCGCCGAGAGTGGATCGGCCGCCAAACCGATGTCGTCCCCGGCCGATATCCGGTCGAATACGACAGCATCCGCCGGCACTGCCACATGGTCGAGGACACCAACCCACTCTTCCTCGATCCCGAGTACGGTCGCTCCTCCGAGCATGGCGCGGTGATCGCGCCACCCGTGAT
>DAOUKQ010000064.1:0-2438 GCA_034421135.1 Dehalococcoidia bacterium | reverse complement strand
CACGCATTGGATTGGCTGACGGCGCAGTGCGATGGCGCCGACGCCGTCGTCGGCGTCGAGTCGCGAGGCTTCATCCTCGGCGCGCCGATCGCGCAGCGTCTCAATCGGCCGTTCGTGCCGATCCGTAAGGCCGGCAAACTGCCCGCCAACACGATCACGCGCTCGTACGATCTCGAGTACGGATCAGCGACGATTGAAATGCACTCCGACGCGTTGAGTTCCGGTGCCCGAGTCGCGCTCGTCGATGATCTGCTCGCCACGGGAGGCACAGCCGAGGCATCGCTCCAGCTCCTGATTCAGGCCGGCGCGGATGTGGCCGCCGTCGCCTTCCTGATCGAACTTGAGGCGCTCAACGGACGCGACCGGCTGCTGCCGCATGACATCGTCTCGATGCTGGTCTACTGAGCCGGTCCACTGAGCTGGTCTACCAAGAATGGGAGAGGCGCCGAGATGACCAACGACCGTCCGACCGCACAGCTCGGCGTGATCGGCGGCTCAGGCTTCTACAAGATGCCTGGCCTCAGCGATGTCGAGCACTGGAAACCGGCGACGCCCTTTGGCGACACTTCGGACGAGATCGTGATCGGCACGCTGCATGGCAAGCGGATCGCCTTCCTGCCTCGGCACGGCGTCGGACACCGACTGATGCCGCATGAGATTCCGGTCCGCGCCAATATCTGGGCGCTCAAGGCTCTCGGCGCGCAAGGGATCCTGGCCGTCTCGGCCGTCGGGTCGTTGAAGCAGGAAATCGTACCCGGCCACATGGTCGTCCCCAACCAGATCATCGACCGAACCCGCGCCGGACGTCCCACCACATTCTTCGGCGATGGCATCGTCGTGCATGTCGGCTTCGCCGACCCGTTCTGCGCCGACTTGAGCCAGCGCCTGGTTGAGAGCGCCGGTCGGGTCGGGCAGACCGTCCACGCCGGGGGCGCATACATCGCCATGGAGGGTCCGCTGTTCAGTACGCGGGCCGAATCGCACATGTACCGCTCCTGGGACGCCTCGATCATCGGTATGACCGCGGTCCCCGAGGCCAAACTCGCCCGCGAGGCGGAGATCGCCTACGCCATGCTGGCGACCGCTACCGACTACGACGTCTGGCACGAGTCGGAAGCCGATGTCACCGCCGCGGCTGTCGCCGAGATCGTCGCGCAGAACGTGCAGTCGGCCCAGCGCATCATCGCCGACCTCAGCGAGCATCTGCCCGAAGACTGGACTTCAACGGCCGATGGAGCGCTGTTCGGCGCGATCATGACCGACGCACGGCGCATCCCGGCCGAGACGCTGGAACGCTACGCGCTGCTGATCGAGGGCCGGCTGCCGTGACCGGCGATCAGCCCGTCGAGTTGGCAGTCGTCGGCGCGGTGGCCCTGGATGAAATCCACAGCCAGGCCGGGGACATCGACCAGGTCCTCGGCGGCTCGGCCGTATACGCCAGCCTAGCCGCTTCGCTGCTCGCGCAGACCGCTCCGATTTCGGTGATCGGCGACGACTTCGATCAGTCGCTGCTCCAACCGCTGATCGACCGGGGCGTCTGCCTCGACGGCATCGAGCGAACCCAGGGACCCAACTTCCGCTGGGGTTGCCGCTACTCTTCCGACGGCGATGTCCGGGAAACGCTCTACACCCACGCGGGCGTCTACGACACGCATCCGATCGTCGTCGGCGAGACCATTCGGCATGCCCGTCACGTGCTCCTGACCGCCGGCAATCCCGACCAGAACCATCGAGCGATGCAGCAGATGGTCGAGCCGCAACTGGTGGCGATCGACACCATCGAACGCGAGGTTGCCGATCGGCGAGACGAGTTCCGCGAGCAGTTGCGCTACGCCGACATCGTCTCGATCAACACCCTGGAGGCCGCGCACCTGATCCGGTGGCCGGGACAGGAAGACGATCCGGAGCTTCCGCTCGCCGCCTGGCGAGAGATTCAGGCGCTCGGGCCGACAGTCTTCATCCTCAAGAAGGCGTCGCATGGGGTGGAGATCTTTGAACGCGGGCGGCGGACCCTGGTCAGCGCGGTGCCGGATATCGAGGCGACCGATCCAACCGGCGCCGGAGACACATTCATCAGCGCCCTGCTCAGCGCCGTCTCGCGCGGCTACGACCTGATCCAGGGCGCAGTCTGGGGCTGCGCAGCCGCATCGTTTGCTATCGAGCAGTTCGGTATCCAGGGAATCATGGCGGCCACAACGGAGTCCGTCGCCCGGCGGACCTCACAGATCACCGTCGACGGCGTTCCTGCATCGACGCTGTTCCCCACAACGCGGTAACGTTTCCGCCATGGCCCTCTCTATTCGGCTCGGCGACCCACGCCCGATGGTCGAGATCTTCCAAACGTCGGACCGTGACGGGCTTGGCGATCGCCTGGAGGCCGACCGCTACAACGCCGCCTACGCGCTCGCCCAACTCGACGACGAGGCCTGGGAAGAGGC
>DAOUKQ010000063.1:0-17965 GCA_034421135.1 Dehalococcoidia bacterium | reverse complement strand
GCCTTTGACCTCGCGATAGGCGTCCGTCAACTTGCGCTCCTCGGCATTCTCGGAGACGCCGGGGAAGCCGTTGTAGGGCGGATTGCCCAGCACGACCAGGATCCGACGCTGCTGCTTGACCTTCGCCGCGTCCTGGCGCTCCTGCTCCAGCTCGGGGAAGCGCAGCGGCTTGGTCGTCTGCGGTTCCCAGCCGGTCAGCGCGTTGGTCAGGTAGACGCCGGCGCGCTGCGTGTCGTCCAGGCCCGCGCCGAGCTGTTCCAGCGCCAGCCCGACCTCCAGGTGCGCCACGACCAGCGGCGCGGGCATGATCTCAAACCCGAAGACCCGCTCAGTCGCCGCCTGCCGCACCGCCGCGGCCGTCAGCGCCCCCGCCGAGACCGATTCCGTCTCCGCGATCCGGCGCAGCGTCTCGACCAGGAACGCGCCCGTCCCGCAGCAGGGATCGAGCACGACGACGCGCTCGTCAGCCAGTCCCTTGGCGATGCCGAGGTCGTCGCGCAGCGCCCGGTCGACCCGCGCGACCATGTAGCGCACGATCTCGCGCGGCGTGTACCAGACGCCCAGCTGCTTGCGCAGCTCGGGGTCGAACGCCTCCAGGAACGGCTCGTAGAAGTACTGCACCGCCTCGCCCTCGCTGAAGCGCTTGAGGAACGCCTCGCGGTCGACCCGCTCCAGCGCGGCCTCGGTCCAGTCCAGCACGTCAAACAGGTGCAGCCTCCTGAGCAGCCCCCGATCGGTGAGTTGATGGAAGAGCATCTGCAGGAAGGGCACGCGCAGCTCGTCAACCGCGTCCTTCCAGCGGAACTGCCCAGGCTTGCCGGCGCGAGCCCAGAGCACCCAGGCCGCGAAGACGCCGTAGAACAGCGTCTGCACCAAGGTTGAGCGGAAGAAGCCCTCGCCGCGCTCGTCTTCGAAGGTCATGCCCAGCGCCTGCTCCAGCGCCTCGCGGATTGTCGACAGCGATTCCTCCTCTTCGGCCGCCTGCTCGACTCGTTGGAGGGCGTCGCGAGCGTAGGAAGCGAGCAGCCGGGCGAGGTCGCGCGGCTCGGAGATGGTCGAGCGGTGCGACATCACGCGCAGCAGGTACTCGCCCAGCGACACGCCGTGCCGGTTGGCCGCGGCGACGGGATGCTTGAGCGATTCGTCGAAAGCTGCGGTGGAGTCGGCGAGGCTGTAGCGCTCCAGCGTGCGCTTCGCGCCCGCGTGGTCCTGTCCCACCAGGGCGAACTCGCGCAGGTTGGTCACGAGGACGAGCTTGCGTGCCTTCCAGTACGTGTCGACCTGCTCGGATGCGATCAGCGCCTCAAGGTCGGCGTCGGCGCCCTTGACCTCGACCACGCCGCGATCCGGGTCGGTGCTCTCTCCCGAGAAGAATCCAAGGTCGGGCTGTCCACTGCTGGACTCGCTGTAGTGAACGACCGCCCGGACCTTCGGAGTCAGCGCTTCGCCGATCGCGTCAAACAGGTTGTCGAGCGCGGTGTAGTGCGAGAGTTCCGGCGTGCCGACCGGACTGACTTTCGAGATGGCCTGCAGGTACTCCCGTACTGCTCGCTTCAGATCGTTCATCTGTCGTTCTCACGTTGCAAGACGTTGCCCGCTCCATCGGCCCTATCGGATACTAGGCCACCGACGATCAGCGAGAGGAGTAAGATGAAGCCGAAGGACGAGGGCATGCGGCAAGCGATCCAGCAACAGGTCACGGTCCAGGCGGGCGGCAAAGTCGAGTTGGTCTGCCCCGAACTCCAGGCCGGCGAGATCGTCAGCGTAGTCGTGTCAGCGGCGCCCGATCCTAAGGAATCTTCGGAGCGGCTGTTGGGCGTCGAGCGATCGCGGCAGAGTCGGTCGGTGGTGGACATCCTCAACGAGGCCCCAGGCCACCTGCTGTTCAAGACCGCCGAAGAGGTTGACGAGTACATCCGGGAAGAACGCGATTCGTGGGACCGCTGATCTTGCCGGATGGCAGCTTGGCGTACATCGACACTAACGTCCTCATTTACAGCGTGGAACGGGTCGAGCCGTACCGCACGCTCCTGGCACCAATGTGGGATCGCGCCGAGGTCGGCGACCTCGAGATTGTCAGCAGCGAGAGCATCGTGATTGAAGCGTTGGTCAAGCCGCTTCGCGACCGGAACGCGACGCTGGTCCGATTCCTGCTCGACATGTTCGACGCCGAGGAAGTCAGGCTCATCCCGGCGACTCGTGCGCACTGGGAGCGCGGGGCCGAGATTCGGGCCGCTACCGGTCTCAAGACCGCCGACGCGCTGCACGCCGCCACCGCTCTGGACGCCCAGTGCGACCTGTTCATCACCAACGACGCCGATTTCCGCCGCGTCGAAGGACTACCCACGGTCGTGCTCCGCGACCTCGTCGAAGAGCAACGCCGAGTCTGAGTAGCGACCGATAAGTCGCGGGCAGGGCGTCGCTGGCCGCTATAGCTCGCTCCTCACTCAAGCCCCACACCGCCGCGCCAGACCAGCGGCTCGCCCGTCTCGGCGTCGAGCACGCCGTCCAAAATCGGGGGATCGTCGGGGTCGGCCATGGCCGAGTCGATCTGGGCTTGCGTCAGTCCAATCGCGGGGCCTTCGAGCCGGTCGGAGAAGATCGCGCCGCTGATGTCTGCGCCGAGCAGGTTGGCTCCGGTCAGGTTGGCGGCCCAGAGCTCGGTACCGTGCAACATCGTCCGTGAGAGGTTGGCGTTGGTCAGGTCGGCGCCGGCCATATGCGCTCCGGACAGGTCGGCTCGGCGCAGGTTGGCATTGGCAAACCACTTCCCTTCGGCGTTTGCGCCTCGTAGATCGCTCAGCGACCAATCGACTGGGTCGGTCCATCCACGCTTCGGGTTCTCCGGGTTTGCCAACACATTGACGATCGCTTGCTGGTCGATCGGGAGCGGTTTCACCGGTTTCCGAGTTCGACGTTGTCGCTCACTGGTCGTCATTGTGTTCCTCACGGAAGCGATCTTGTTGGCTGGAACTGAGCAGTAATCGGACCTGCTCCCGATACTGGTCAGGGTAGTCTTCGCCGAGCTGGCCCAAGGCGTACACCGCAGCCGCGCGCACTCCGGGATCTTCGCTACCGAGCATTTCCATTGCTTGATTGTAACGAGATTCCAGCAGCGCCCGATGCCCCGTTTCCGCTTGCCGCTGCGATGCCTCCGCCTGGCGCTCGCTGACGCGGCTGCGCCAGATGGCGAGCGGCAGCGCGATCACGGCGGCGGCGATCAGGCCGAAGTTGCGCACCTCGTCCGAGGAATCCCACCAGACAATAGCGACCGCGATCAGCAGCGCCAGTGCGGCGATCGTCACGACGGCCAGCCGAGACTCCAGCGTCCACAGAGCGGCCCGGAGCAGTCCCTCTAACCAACGCAGCGGGTCAATCCATCGCATCGCGCTCGCCCAGCTTCCCCACCAGCGACGCCACCATCGACATCATTGGAACTCCCATGCCCAACTCGCTCGCCCGTTGGACCGGCTGGCGAAAGATCGCGTCGAGTTCGAGCGGGCGGCCCTCGTTGTAATCGATCACCGTGCTCGGCCGATACGCGCCCATCCCGAGCGTCTGGGTGAGGAAGAGGTGAGCGATCCGGGGACCCTCGATCCTGACCGTTTCGCCGTGCGCCTCAAGGTCGGCGTTGCCGGCGGCGACGACCTCGCGGATGATCTCGTGCGCCGCGTCGTACAGCGGCGGGTCCTCAATCACCTGGTCAACGGGCACCCCGCCGGCAATCACGCAGAGGCCGTTGAAGGGAATGTTCCAGCACAGCTTCTCCCAGCGCGCCTTGAGCAGGCTGGACTCGGGCCGGATCTCGACCTTGCTGCCCGCGAACAGGTCGACGCCGCGTTGCAGCTCGTCCGGATCGTCGCCGTAATGCCCGAGGTTGATGGCGCCGAACTCCTGGTGCAGAATCTGGCCCGGCTCGCCGCGAATCACGCCGATGAACCCCAGCCCGCCAAACAGCGAGGTCCCGTCCGGCAGTTGCGCCGCGATCTCATCGTCGACGCTGAGCCCGTTCATGATCGCAAGAACCCGCGTCTGATCCGACAGCAACGGCCCAACCAGCTTGGGGATGTCGGGAATCGCGGTCGCCTTGAGACCAACCAGCACCCAGTCGACGGGTCCATGCGACGCCAGCGCCTCAGGCGTCCGCTCGACCGTCGGAGCGTCCAGCGACATGTCGCCGAGGTGACTCGTCAGGTGCAAGCCGCCGGCCTTGACTGCGTCGTAGTCGCGACGCATGAGGAAGCGCACATCGTGGCCCGCCTCGGCGAGGCGCATGCCGAAGTACCCGCCGACCGCTCCCGCGCCGACAATCGCGATTCTCTGCGACATCGTCAGTCAGTCCCCCGCTGCCGTCTGCGCTGATTGTCCCGCTGCGTCGTTCAGCCGCTCGACGAAGCGGTCGACGCGGAACAGATCCAGGTCGTGCCGGGTCTCGCGGTGCATGCTGAGGTCGGCCAGCGCCTCGCCGATCGCCGGCGAGAACTTGAAGCCGTGACCCGAGCAGGGACTGGCCAGCACGATGTTGGGACGCTTCGGATGCACGTCAATGAGGAAGTGATGGTCGGGCGTGCTCGTGTAGAGGCATGATTCTGCTCGTAACAGCGTGCCCGAGGCGTCGGGGAAGGTGTGCTCGAGGAAGTCGCGGATGCGGCGCTCGTCGGTCTGGGTGATCTCGCGGCTGTAACCGGTCGGATCGACCTCGTCAAGCGGCTGATGCAGGCCTAGCTTGAAGCCCTTGCCGATGTCGGGGAATCCGTAGGCCGTCTCGGTCTCGCTGCGTTCCCACATCCAGAACGGGATCGCGCCCTCCTGGAAGTGTTCGCGGTTGGCGCGCGGCTCGAACCAATACATCACCTGCCGCGTGACCGTCAGCGGCAAGCTGAGCTTGCCCAACAGACCCGCGTTCCACGCTCCTGCCGTGACCACCATCCGCTCCGCCTCGTAGCTGCCTCGCGATGTCTGAATCGTGATTGGCGACTCGACGTCGTCCATATCCTGCGGCAGCCACTTGTCGACCGGCTCGTCGAAATGCAGGTCCGCCCCGTGCGCGGCGGCCTGGTCGAGCTGACCGTTGAGCGCGGTGTCGATGTCCAACATCCCGGCCCGCTGCTCCAGCACGCCGACCAGGTCGTCGGTTGCGTGGACGCCGGGATAGCGCCGGCGGATCTCCGCGGCGTCCATTTGCTCGACCGCGATGTCGTGCTCGCGGGCGCTGTCGATTACGCCTTGCACGAGGTCGTTGCCCTCGGTTCCCAGCGAGAGCGCGCCGGTCCGTCTGAACAGCGGTTGCCCGACCGCGTCGGCCAGTTCGTCCCACAGCTCGTACGCTCGCCGCACAAACGGCACGTAGGACGGACCTTCGGTGTAGGCCTCGCGGATGCCTCGACTGTCGCCGTGGGTCGAGCCGAACACGTGCGGCGGCCGGAAGCGGTCGAAACCGATCACCCGCTGTCCACGCCGAGCCAGGTGCCAAGCGGCGGCCGATCCCATCGCTCCCAATCCGACAACGGCTACGTCATAGCGATCTCGTGAGGATGTCATCCCGAACCTCCCGCAGCCGCCGAACCGGCCTGCGACTTCATCTCGGAAGCGACCTGATTCATCGAGTTGTGCTCCCAGTAGAGGACATGCTCCACGTGCTCACGGATTGACCACTCGTCGTTCGGAGCCTTCGCATCCAGCAGCGCGTCGTCCATGTGCAGCAACTGACCGACCAGCTCGGCCCGCTGGAAGATCAGATCACGGGTGAGATGCGAGAGCGGCGACTCCTGCATCTGCTTCGCCGTGTAGCGGGCCGTCGAGACTGCGCCGGCGTGCATCCGATCATGTTCGGCGTTATGCACCAGCAACCGCCGAACGCCGCCGTTCATCGCGCAGCCGTGCTCGGTCGGGAACGAGAGATCGTCGTCCGACAGCCCTGAAAGCTGCTCTATCGTATCGGTCAACTGCCGCAGCAGCCCGAGCGCCAGTTCAGTCGATTCACTCGTTGACATCTCTATCTCCTCCTCTGATCCCCTCGCCCTGAGGGAGAGGGCTAGGGTGAGGGCCCGTCTCCTCCCGCGAGGAATTCGAGCAGCGTCCGGTTGGTGAACTCGGGCGCCTCCTCGGGGAAGAAGTGGCCCGCTCCCGGTACGCCGACCGCAGTCAGGTCGGGGAAGTACATCGAGAACTGGTCGAAGAACGGATTGCCCGACGGCACCGTGGTCGACGCCGGGTCTCCCGAGGTCAGCCGAGAATTGCCGTACATCCAGAGCGCCGGCTTCTCGAACCGCTTGTGCCGATCCTCCGGTCCGTACTCCATGAACTCCCGACCCCAGGGATGGTCGTTCAGCCCCCGGCGCCAGACCTCGCCGACCAGGCTGCTGGTCAGCCGCTCGCAGCGATACCCACCGGCGACATTATCGTCGGCGTGCATCCGGTGGAAGGGCAGCGCGTGTCGGTAGTACGAAATCGCGGCGGCGTGCGAGTCCGGGTCGGAGAACGCTCGCTTGTAGACCTCGACATCCTCATCGGTCGCCCAGCGATTCTGCGTCAGCCGCCGACCGGAGACGTTCCAGGGCGAAGCGGGCCAGTCGGGCAGCTCGGGGTCGGAGGCGCCGGTGAAGATCGTCTCGATGAACTGCTGGTGATACTCGGCGAAGAAGTGCTCGGGCAGCGGCCGCGCCTTGAACCAGAAGCCGTGAATCGCGGCCGGCGTCCAGACCGTGCAGAGCGTGTCCATCAGCGCCGTCCGCGAGACGCGATCCTGGTAGTCAATCACAAGCTTGAAGCCGATAATCCCGCCCCAATCGTGTCCGACCACCGCCGCCTGCTCCACGTCGAAGTGATCGAGCACGCCGACCATGTCCGCCGCCAGCGTCGCGCGAGAGACCGGTCCCAGCGGCTTATCCGACTCGCCGTAGCCGCGAGTGTCGGGCACGATCACCCGGTACCCGGCGTCGACCAGCGCCGGCACCTGGTTGCGCCACTCATACGAGGTCTCGGGGAAGCCATGGATCAGCAGCACCGGCGTCCCGTCGGACGGCCCGTCCGTCGTGACGCTGATCCGGATCCCGTTGGAATCAATGCGCTGAGTCTCCATGCGAGGCTCCAATCACTCTCCGACGCAGGCTAGCGCGATTCCCCCCTCCGTCATTCCCGCACCCATTCCCGCCACTCTCACACCCCCCCTTCCGTCATTCCCGCGCTCCGACGCGGGAATCTCGCTCAAGTGCCGACGACTACACTGACCGCATGGCAACGGAACAGGTCGTTCACTACCGAGACATCAGCGCCGAGTATCTGGACCACGCGCACGCGCTCCTGGCGGACGGAGATCTCAAGCAAAGCTCAGAGAAGGCGTGGGGCGCCGCTGGCGTGCTCGTCAAGGCCGTAGCGGAAGAACGCGGCTGGCGGCATGAGGCGCACCGGGACCTGTGGCGCGCTCTGCATCGCCTTGCCGACGAAACCGAAGACGAGGCAATGCGAAGGCAGTTCGGACTGGCCGGAGCATTGCACACGAACTACTACGAGGACTGGCTCGACGCAAAGTCGGTTGAACAGTATCTCGGAGAGGTTGAGCGGCTGGTGGGGAAGTTGGAGGCCTTAGCCTAACCCGACTCCCCGCTCCGTCATTGCCACGCTGGCCGTGGGAATCTTAGCTGTTGCCGCATATGAGCCGGGCAGCCAGACCAGCGGTTGGCCTCAGTCTGGGATTCTGCATGCGCGAAGAGGTTGAGGAGTACATGGAGCAGGTCGGACGGCAGATCGCTAGGTTGGGTGCTCTTGTCTCAGGAGACCAACAGAGCACGACCGCACCTGCTAGAGGTCGTTGTCTTCTCCGTCCACAAATTTCTCCACGATGGTGCGGGAGTACGGCTCGACAACGACATCCCATACGACGAGCATTTCTCCCATGTCGATCCTCCCGCCTTTTTCTGTCCACACTTTCAAGCCCGCCCTAAACTGTTCGTCAGTTGCGACAGCAGAGCGGAGCCGAGTCAAATGCACGAGACCATCATCATCGACCCTTGACACTACGAAGTATGGGGCATCCGGCAGCATGCCATCATCTGGTATGGAATCTCTGGCAACCTCTTCGCCGATCTCAAGCATCTCCCATTCCTGCAAGTCTTTCCCAATCACGATCCGAGAAAGTGCCAAGCGGTAATGTTGTTGTTCACTGCCAGCTCGTTCTACGCGCACGTCGGCACGCCAATGAGTGTTACCGCTAGCATCTGGCGTGTCAGCGGTTCCTGACACGAAAGGTCTCCTCTCTGACGTTCCGACGAGATCCTCGAGAAGATCTTCGGTTTCCGCATTCTTCTTAAGGAAAAGAGAGAACACGATTCCTTTAGCGTCGCCATCCGGTAAGGAGCTCAACCGCTCCATCATCTCATTGAGCGATTGGCGCCACTCGCTCTGTTGCCTGGCAAGTTGCTCGAACGCGAACGGTCGCTCACTCGAGTTGAGTTCTCGGACCATGTCAGTTTCCTTTCTTCGCCATCCGACCGCGCTTGGCATTCTCCGCACGCAGACCGCTCAACGTCAGCCTATTCGACTTGATCCGATTGCACGGCCCGCAGAGCAATAACCGATTCGAGATGTGATTCAGCCCGCCGTCCGACCTCGGGGTGTTGTGATCCAGTTCGAGATAGAGCGGGTCGTCAAACTCCCGATCGCACCCGCGACAGACCATGCCGTTCTGCTCGATGAGGAAATCGACCATTTCGGCGCGGGACATCTTGGGACCGGGCGGCTCGGCGATCTTCTGCTTCGTCTTGAGGACAGGCGCGGCTGTTTCGGTGTCGTCAGAGCGAACAGGAGCGACAGTGCTGTACCCGATCTGGCCAAAGGTGACCAGTTGTCCTCCTGAGTCGCCATCGGGAGCGGCAAGACCTTCTCTCTGCAATCGATCGATCACTGTCTCGTGGGCTCTCTCCCAAATGTCCATCCCAATCCATTGCCGCCCCAAACGCTCGGCGGCAATCAGCGTCGTCGCGCAACCGCAGAAGGGATCCAACACAAAGTCGCCCTCGTTGCTAGATGCCTCGATCAGCTTTCGGTAGAGTGCAACCGGCTTTTGGGTCTCGAATCCAGTTCGCTCTTTAGCATTGCCCTTCAGGATGGGCACATAGATCACATCCGACTGTGCTTTGAACTCCTCGTCGAAGTCGAACAACACATCACTATCGTCCAACTCCCGGAGCAACGCTGTCTTCAGTCGTTTCACACGCCGCAAGATCAGCTTGTCGCTCAGATGCTTGACAGTTCCGTACAGCACTTGATTACCAGTTAGAAATCGCTCGAACCGATTCCGATACTCTGACTCGTCTCCCTTGATCGGACGAAAGACCACGCTATCGCCCTTGGAATAGCGGAGGATGGTGTCATGGTTGCGCGGGAAGTTGACCTTGGCGTTCGACATCTTCCCGTAGTGCCAGACGATCTCGTTTCGGAAATTCTCCTTGCCGAAGATTCCATCGAGCAGCATTTTCACATAGGCGTGCGCAGTGTGGTCGATGTGCAGGTAGAGCGTCCCGTCTTCACGCAGAATTCGGTGCATTTCGAGCAGGCGGACTCCAAGCCAGCACAAGAACGCGCCCATGTCGCGCTTTGGCCAGAGAGAGTTTGCGGCGTCGATCACTTCCCAGACCGCCGGCCAGTCGTCCTGGATCGCGTCCACCCAGTCCTGGTGTACATCCCGATCCCAGCTCCAGCGATCCTCGAACCGCGCGCCCGCCGCCAGCGAGTCCGGCGTCGCGTGGAAGTCCCGACCCTTGTTGAACGGCGGATCCGTCGCAATCAGGTGAATCGTTCCCGAGTTGATCCCCCGCAGAAACCCCAGGTTGTCCCCGTGGTACAGCGTCCGGTTGGCGAAGTTCGGCGTCGGCATGCCAGTATGATAGCGCGGATGTTCTTATCAGCGCAACACGGAGGGAGAGAGTACCGAACTCAGCCGAACGCCGGCAGGACTTCTTTCACCACCCTGTCGTACATCGACTGCTGGTCATACCCGACCAGACGCAGCGTGATCGTCGTCGCCCCTGCGTCGACGTACCGCCGGATATCGGCGATGCACTCGTCGGGCGTGCCCATGGCCACCCAGATATCGAGCATCTCGTCCGAGTACTCGGTGTTGTAGTAGGCCTCGAGGTAGCGGCGCGACTCGTCCAGGGCGGCCTGGCGGTCTTCGTTCACGTTGATGTTGTAGTAGACGCAGACTTCGAAGTCGTCGGGCAGCTCGCGGCCCTCCTCGTCGGCGTAGCGGCGGATGTCCGCCATGTACTCCTCGACGATTGCCGGTGGCTGGAACGTCGTCATCCAGCCGTCCCCGAGCCTGGCCGTGCGGCGCAAGCCGGCCTCGCGGTTGCGGGTGAGATTGGGCCGCGGATTCGACGTCACCCAGATCGGCACCGGACGCTGGACCGAGCGCGGCTCGATCGTGACGTTGTCGAAGTCGTTGTACTCGCCGTGGTAGGAGACGTTGTCTTCCGAGGTCAGCAGGCGCATGACCTCGATCGCCTCCTCCATCCGCTTCATCCGCGACTCGGGCGCAACGCAGAAGGCGTCGAACTCGTGCAGCATGTCGCCGCCGCCCGGCGCGGCTTGCCCCATGCAGGCGGCGAAAATCGTGCGGCCGTTGGACATGAAGTCAAGCGACGCCCACTGATAGGCGAGCAGCAGGCCGTCGCGCAGCGGTGTCGAGGCGAAGCAGGCAGGGCCAATCCGAACGCGGTCGGTGACCACCGCCAGAGCGCCCATCAGCGTCAGCGCATCGAGTCGAGGCTTGGCCAGGATCGAGTCGCCAACCCAGATGCTGTCCCAGCGTTCATCGGAGTCCGCCCGCTGGGCCAGGGCAATCATGTCATCCAGAGTCGAAGCGCCGGTCACGACGCCGCGATTTGAGAGTGTGAGTCCAAAGTTGACCATGAGGTTTCTCCTCTTGCGAAGGCAGGCTACCGAATACGAAGGGACGGCTGATTCCAGTCCCCGACTCGTTCGGGGACCCGCTCGGCTCCCGGTCGCCTACCTGTTACGGCCCCGGTTGTTCCGATAGGGAACGGGTCCCCGAACGAGTCGGGGACTGGGTGTGCGCTCACGCAAACGCCGGCAGCACTTCCTCCGAGATCCGCTGGAACTGCGTTGTCTGGTCGCCCGAGCAGATTCGCAGGAGCACCGTCGTCGCGCCCGCGTCGATGTAGCGCTGGATATCTTCGACGGCCTGCTCGGGTGGGCCGTAGGAGCACCAGCGGCGGACCATCGCCTCCGAGTGGTCGAGGAAGTAGTAGTCGTCAAGGAAGCGCTTGGCCTCGGCGTAGGCGGCGTCGCGGTCGTCGTCGATCATCACCGAGTGGAAGGCGACGACATCGAAGTCGTCGGGTAACTCACGGCCGGCGGCGTCGGCGTAGCGGCGGATGTCGCCGAGGTATTCCCCCAGCAGTTCCGGGGTCAGCGTCGTCGACATCCAGCCGTCGCCCAGCCTGGCCACGCGGCTGAGGCCGCGCTCCCGATTTCGGGCGTCCCTGGGATTGGGATTGGAGACGACGAGGATGGGGATCGGGCGTTGGATCGAGTGCGGCTCGATCGTCAGGTTGTCGAAGTCGTTGTACCTGCCGTGGTACGAGGCGTTGTCCTCGGAGGTGAGCAGGCGGATGATCTCGATCGCCTCCTCCATTCGACCCGAGCGGGTGACGGCGGGCACGCAGAAGTGCTCGAACTCGGAGTTGTCGGCAGCGCCCATGCAGGCGGCAAAGGTCAGCCGTCCGTTGGAAATCACGTCGATCGCCGCGAGCTGATAGGCGAGCAGCGTCGCCGGTCGCACCGGAGTCGTAGCAAAGCAGCCGGGCCCAATCCGAACGCGCTCCGTCCGAGCCGCCAGCGCACTCATCAAAGACAGAGCATCCAGCCGAGGCTTGGCCGTAATCGAGTCTCCAACCCAGACCGAGTCCCAGCGCTCGTCCGCATCGACCCGCGCCGTCAGGTCATACATCTCCTCAAGCGAGGAGTCGCCAGTGACCACCCCGCGGTTGGTCAGCGTCAGTCCGAAGTTGGTCATGTGGGAGCTCCAATTCAGACGCAGGCTATCGGCTGCTGGCCAATCAGACACTTGGCTAATGCCCAGAAACGACGTTCAGTTCAAGTCCCCACAGCAACAGCTCAGCACCATCTTTCAGGGGAGGACTGATGAACTCCACATCCAAGTCGAGTCCCGTTGGCACGCCGGAGCAGTGAACGATCTCCGTGGCTTGACCACTCGGCACATGACGCTTCCACCACAAGCGGTCCTTGCTCCGCAATCTGACGACGTAGACTCGGGGCTCGGGCTGGCGCTCCCACGTGACCGTCGACGACTCCTCATTCCGCACGTTCGATAGAGGATGAGGTGGACCGAGTGTGGTCACGGTATGCGTCTCGGTCCAGATCAGGCGCTCAAGATCTCGAAGAAGGGCTGGTCGCTCGAGCTTGACTAGGGCCTGTTCACCTGGGGAAGCGAACAACCGTATGGGTGGTTTAGGGCATTGTCGATTGGGAGTGCGACCCCCTCAGCCTTCGGCAGCTCCCCCTGCAAGAGACTGATGCATATCCTCCGATTCCCCTCTCCCTCCCGTGCGGGTGGAGATGTCACGGAGTGACAGAGGGGGGGGGGGGGTCGGCTGGCGACGAGCAGATAGGGCCAATAGGCAGGGAGCCCCCCTTGCCTTCGGCATCTCCCCCGCAATGGGGGGAGTTGGAATCCGGGAAGGGTTGGCCTCGGATATCGGCGTCCGGTGGGCGAAGGTCTTGTGCCGTCACGCTCCCGAGAGTGTGAAGTCTCGGACGAGGTTGGAGAGGGCTTCGGGGGCTTCGAGATCGGCCAGGTGGCCGGAGTCCGCGAGCTCGACCGACTGCGCTCCGGGGATCGCGGCTCGCCAGATGTCACCCATTTCCTTCGCGACGATGTTGTCGTTGGCGGAGGTGGCGACGAGCGTTCGGGTATCGATTCGGACCAGCCGGCGTCCGACTCCCGTGTCGGGAATCGGCCATAGGAACTTGGCCGATGCGCGCAGGTCGAGCAGTTCCTCGACGTAGGCGTCCATCGGGTCGCGGTCGGCCATGAGCAGCTCGTTGCGCTTCTCCGGATCGCTGAACAGGACGGCGGTAGGGAAACCGGGATGCTGCGCGAACGGGTCCTCGCCCGGGTGGTTCTCGGACCAGAGGCCGAGCGGGTTGACCAGGGTCAGCGACTGCACCGCGTCGGGCCGGATGGCGGCGATCTCCGCGCCGATCCAAGCGCCGATGCTCACGCCCACGACGTGCGCCGAGCCCACGCCTAGCGTGTTGAGCAGATCGACGTTGAAGAGCACGAGGTCGAGCCCGTCGCGCACGCCGGGCAGATCGTCCTTGGCCGGACCCCAGCCGGGCTGGTAGGGCGCGATCACGCGAAAGTCGTTTGCCAGCGCTTCCAGCGCATCGCCCCAGCGGGGAATGCCGGTGATCGGGTGCAGGAAGAGCAATGCCGGCGACTCGGGATCGCCGCCCTCCCAGACATGTGCGGTCTGGCCGCCGGGTGTGAGATCGAGCGTCTTCAGTTCAGCCATCAGTTGACTCCTGTGATTCCAATGGGATGCAGCTCTCGCCGCGGTTCTGTCGGTTCGTTGCCCTGGAGCGGCATTGGCGACCAGTGGTCGGAATGGTCGCTCCAAAGATGTCGCAGCCGCGGAATCACGTGCTCCGCGAACAGCCGTGTGTTGCGATTCGTCAGTTCGCTCGGCATGTCGCCGAACTGGAACACGCCGATCAGGTGGCCGATGCGCAGTCGAGTGACCAGGTCCTCAACCTGCTCGGTCACCGACTCCGGTGACCCGCCAATCAGCGTACCTTGCGCGATGCGTTCATCGAAGCTCGGCTCCGGCGACGGCGGCGCCTGGGTTGCAGCGCCCGAGTCGCGCAGCGCTCGTTCGCTGTTGTATCCGGGCGCATCGGTCCAGCGCGGATCGAGGTGCTTGCCCACGTACCAGCCGTAGTGCAGGTGCGGCCAGGGCATTCCGTGGAACCAGTGGTATTTCATCGGCGCCAGGTTCTGTCCATTGCGAGTCTCCTTGAAATCAAGAGACCGTCATTGCCGCGCTTGCCGCGGCAATCTCGATGTGCCGCCCACAGACATTGGTACCGGAAGCAGCGTGATACCCGCGACAAGCGCGCGTATGACGGAGGCCTGATGAGTGCCCCATGCCTCAAGCGGCTATCGCCTCAGCTGAGGTCCAGGATTCCCCACTCGGCGATACAACGCAATGCTGCCCTGCACCCCACAACTCCCCCTGCAAGGGGGGAGCGGGGAGCGTTCTTGTTCGGCACATTCGCACGTTCAGCGCTAGTTCGCCCCTGCGAGCACCGGGGCCGGCGTTGCCACGTGGCTGGAACCGATCGGCTTCGGCGACCAGTGATCCTCGTAGTCGTCCCAGATGTGCTTGACGCGCGGCATGACCTGCTCGGCGAAGAGCTTGGTCGAAGCTCGGCACTTGTCGTCGGGCATATCGCCGATATGCAACAGACTGACCAGGTGGCCGACTTGCAACTTCGTCGCCAGCGCTTCGATCTGCTCGGCGACCGAATCCGGCGAGCCGGCCACGATGTAGCCCTCGCGCACCCAGTCGTCCCAGGTCAGCGTGTGCGCCACGCCCAGACCCTGCGCGCCGCCGGCTCGCAGGCCAGCGCGGATCGTGTTCTCGGTGCGGTAGCCCGGAGCGTCGGCGAAACCGGGGTAGACGTGCAGGCACTTGTCGAAGAAGTACTGCATGTGCTCGGTGTACATCTGCTCGGCTTGGTCGTCGGTCTCGGCGACCACGATCTGCTGAGCGAACGCGCCCTGGTATGGGTTGAAGTCGACACCCAGCTCGCCCAGGCGGTTCCAGAAGCCCTGCATCAGCGCCTCGCCGCGGACGTAGCCGTTGAAGGACAGGTACGAGTAGTTGTAGCCCATCTCGGCGCAGAAGTCCCACGTCTCGACCGAGCCGCCGCCGGGAATCCAGATCGGCGGGGGCTGCTGGATCGGGCGCGGCCAGAGGTTGACGTAGCGAATCTTGTTGTACTCGCCGTTCCAGGAGAAGACATCCGGGTCCTCCCAGGCGCGACGGATCAGGTCGTGATTCTCCCGGTACTTGTCTCGCAGCGTGGCCGGGTTCGAGCCGAAGCAGAAGTTGTCGTCCATCGACGTGCCGACCGGGAATCCGGCGACCAGCCGCCCGCCCGACATCACGTCGAGCATCGCCATCTCTTCGGCCACCCGAGTCGGCGGGTTGTACAGCGCAATCGACTGACCCAGCAGCAGCAGCGTCACGTCCTGCGTCCGACGCGCCAGCGTCGCCGCCATGATCTGCGGCGACGGCATCATTCCGTAGGCGTTCTGGTGATGCTCGTTGACGCCAATGCCGTCGAATCCCAGCGAGGCCGCGTACTCGAGCTGGTCGAGGTACTCGTTGTAGACCCGGTGACCCTCAACCGGGTCGTACAGCCGCGAGTCGACATCGACCCAGACAGAGCGGTTGGTCTCTCGGAAATCGTCCGGCAGATGCGGCCAGGGCATCAGGTTGAACCAGTGAAACTTCATCGGAAACTCCTTCATCGGAGGCTGGTACGCGCTCGGTGAAGTCAGTGTAGAGGGTGCGGACATTCAGATAGGCTTGAATCCGAGCGAAGAGGAAACGCGCATGGCCAACTTTGTCCCCCGCCTGACTCGTCAACCGGGCGATCCGGAGCCGGACCCCGAGGTGCGACGCGCCGTCTGGGAAGAGGGCGAACGCAACACCAAGTACCTGATCGAGCACGAGCAGGAGTTCTACGAGCTCTATCCGGAGAAATGGGTGCTGATCCACAGCGGCGGAACGGTCGAGGCGTTCGACGACCTGCGCGTACTCGAACGGCGCCGTCGCGAACTCCCCCCGATCTCGAACGCCGCCTCCGACACCTGGGTCGCGCGACCGGCCGGCGTGGCGTTCATTCTCTGATGGCTGAACGCCGAGTCGTTCGAGGCTATTTTCGCTGGGAAGGTCACGCGACAGGCGCGGGAGCTTTGCCTGCGCCCTATGTGTACGGCTACATGGGTGACAAGAGCCTGCGGAATCGGACTCCGTTCCTGATCGACACAGGCTGCGACTACTCGACGCTCAACCCCCAAGACGCCCACCGACTGTTCGGCGATGCCTACCTGGACATGGACTTCTCGCCAGGTCCGGCCAGCATCGAGATGGTCGGCATCGGCGACACTCCGGCGCACGGGATCAGGACCCACGCCGATCTCGCCTTCCGAACTGACGATGACGGCGATGTCCAGCTCGCCATACCCATCGTGATCGCGCAACCGACGCCACGCGAACCCGGTCGTCACGGCAACTGGCTGATTCCCTCGCTGCTCGGCCGGGACATCCTCCAGTACTTCGACCTCGCCCTCTCCTACAACCCGCCGTCCGTCGCTCTCACCGAGGCTGCCTCTGCGTGATACCTTATGCGGCTGGCCCGACGAAGGGATCACCGCCATGACCATCGAGCACCCCGTCCAACCGACGACCGCCGACCTGCTCCAGACCGCCCGCGACCTCGCCTGGTCCGACGACGAATCCGCCGCGCCCGATGCCTACAACGCCGCCATCCACGCCGTCGAGCAAGCCTTCCGCGACATCGCCACGCCCGACAATCCCACCGACGACCTCGGAGTGATCATCGCCCACTGGCAAGACCGCCCCGACCTCTGGTGCGAGGGCTACTCGCGGGTCTACATCATCGAACCGACGATGCAGGCGCTGGTCTCACTCTGGGAACACCGTCCGCAACCCGACGACTGGCGTCCGGCATCACTCGTCGACGCCAAAGTCGCCGTCACTCTTGCAGAGGCCGCAACCAGCCTCATCGCCCAGGGCCAGATCGAACTCCTCGACGAGCTCACCCCCGAAGAGGAGGCCGCGGATCGTGCGCTGGCCGAACAGCGCTGGAATGAGTACGAGAGCGGGCAGATGGAAACAGTCCCACTCGAAGACTATCTCAGGGAACGCGCCGCGCGAGATGGTGAGATATGAGCAACGGTCAGCGCAGGCGCTACCGACTCGACTACGACACGCGGGCAAAGCGTCAGTTGGATCGCATCAACCGTGGGGACTTGGAGCAGATCCGCGACAGGATCAACGCGCTTACCGCCAACCCGCGCCCTGCTCGCTCACTGCAGATGAGGGACGGCTCCAATCGAATCCGCTGGGGCAACTGGAGAATCTTCTACCTGATTGACAACGCCGAGCGAGTCATCGTCATCACCGACGTCCTCCGCCGCAACGAACGCACCTACCGCGACCCCTAGCCACGAGGCGGGAACGGATCCTTGGCTGGTGAAATCGTGTTCTTCTGGCGAATCTGACCTTGCTTGTTGTGTGTGACCAACTCGCCGCCACCTTGATTGGCCAAGTCTTGCCGGGCAGCCTGCTGTGCCGCGGCTTGCGTTGAATGAACGCTGGTCGCTCGTTCATTCCCTTCCTTCATGTTTGCCCAATCGTCGCCCCGAGGTGTCACGTGCCTAGCGTTCCGAGCCATAACGGACCTTTCGATTTCGCAATCGGCTGAGAATCAGATCAGCCGTCTGTTCATTAGTACTGAGATCGAGTGACGTTGTCAAGAACGCCTCCCGCTAACCCCCCAACAACCGACCCACCAACGCCTCCACGCGCTGACCCTCCGACGACTCCGACAGCCACTTGCGGATTTCCCGACGTGCGACCGTCACCGATGTCGATTGACCCTTCGACTCCCGCTCGGCCCGAATCTCAGCCCAGAGCGCCTGTGCACCGACCGCCGCCGCCTCACCGGCCTCGGCCAGTTCGACGTGCAGCGAGTCGGAGTCGTCGAACTCGGGGATGGGAAGCCGCCAGAGATGTTTGTGAAGGTCTCGCGCTCCGTATTGCCCCTTTGACATGAGCGGTTTGACTGATTCCTCTAATCGCTCACTATTGATCACCGCCGTTAG
>DAOUKQ010000062.1:0-2520 GCA_034421135.1 Dehalococcoidia bacterium | reverse complement strand
GAGCGGCTGACCGGTCATCTCGGCCAACAACTCACTGCCCGCCTTGCGTCGTTCTGCGTGAGTCGTCATCTCAGTTCCTCATTTCGTCTAGCGCTCATTGGCGCGTCATCTTGCGCTGGTTGGCGCGCATTCTAGGCAGGCGGGCCTAGTCTCGAAGCCGCTGTAGGATGCGCCCGGCGTCGGCAGCGCGGGGCAGGCCGCAGAAGGCTGAGGCGATCGCGATCACGCCATCCAGTTCGTCCCAGGTGCAGCCGAGTCGATGGGCCGTCCTGAGATCCGACTCCAGTTCGCGTTCACGACCCATGGCGAGATGCGTCCCCAGGGCGACCAGCGCCCGATCTCTTCGTGACAGCGCCTTGCGGTTCCAGACGTCGCCCCACGACCAGTCAACGGTCACGCGTCCGACCGATCCGAGTTGTCGTTGGGCATCGTCGGCGATGTTGGCTGGGTCGATGCGTCGGCCGGTCAGGGCTTCGGAGATTTCGGCGCCGTCTCGGCGGCGCTGTTCGTCATCTTTGCCGATCGCCGGGTCGGGCGTGAAGGGCTTGCCAGCGGCGGCCCAGTCGGAGAGGACTCGGGTGAGCGCGAGATTGCCGAAGGGGAACCCGCACTCGACGGTGAGCTGGACGCAGACCTCGACGATTTCGTCGCGGTTGAGTCCGTTGCGTTCACCGATTAGGGCGTTGAAGGCGAAGCCGTCGACCTGCATCAGCGCGCCGGCGGCCGCCATAGCGGCCAGGCTGCGGTCGCGGCGGGAGAGCAGACCGTCCGGCCAGATGTCGCCCCAGATGTGATCGACGAGGTAGGAACCAAAGGGGCCCATTCGGGACTCGATTGTTTCGGCGAAGTTCTCCTGACCGGTGAGCTCGGCGAGGATCGCTTCGCCTGCTGCCCGCCGTTCGAGGTGTGTCCGGTTTGGGACGGCTGGCGTTGGCGGTGATGACGGCTCGCTGAACAGGTCGTCCAGAGTTGCGTCATCGTCAAAGTCCCAGCCTGACTGTCGCCGCTCGACCACGGTTGAGAGCAGCTCGGCCTGGTGATCGGGCAGTTCGGAGACGGCAGCTGGGACGTCCCACCATTCCATCGCGTCGAACGGATTGGTCTCGTCGGCGGGCGCGGCATAGATCGACTCCTCAACGGTGACGACGTAGGCGTTGTGGACGGAGTGCCGGCCAGTGGACGGCTCCTCGCCGTAGACGGTGTGGGCGTATCCGGCTCGGATTCGCTGGCGGAGCAGATGCTCGAAGAGGCGCGGGACGGTGTCGTCGGGCTCCTCGCTGAGCGGCGTGACGTCGCCGGGCAGCCACCATCGTCCGGGCCAGAGCGCGTCGTGCTGGCGGCGGCGCAACAGCAGCACGCGTCCGGCGTCGTCGAAGACAACGCCGTAGCCGATGATCAGGGACTCCGGCATCAGTAGCCCCGTGATCCGCCGGAGGCTGCGCCAGCGCGCGAGCGCTCTTCGGCCAGGTCGAGCGCGGTGAACATGCCCATCGCCTTGTTCACGGTTTCCTCGAACTCGGAGGTCGGCTTGGAGTCGTAGACGATCCCACCGCCGGCCTGCACCGAGGCGACGCCGTCTTGCATGATGATCGTGCGGATTGTGATGGCGGTCTCCATGTTGCCGCCGAAGCCGAAGTATCCGAGCGCGCCGGCGTAGGGTCCGCGCTGGTCTTCTTCTAGCTCGGAGATGATCTCCATGGCGCGGATCTTGGGCGCACCGGAGACGGTGCCGGCGGGGAAGGTGGCGCGGACGGCGTCGAAAGAGGTTGCGCCGTCGGCCAGTTCTGCCTCGACGTGCGAGACGAGGTGCATGACGTGGCTGTAACGCTCGACGTCGAGTTCCTGCGTGACTCTGACCGTGCCGGGCTTGGCGACTCGGCCGATGTCGTTGCGGCCGAGGTCGAGCAGCATCACGTGTTCGGCGATTTCCTTCTCGTCGGCGCGGAGCTCGGCCTCCAGCGCCCGGTCTTCGTCGTCGTCCAGTCCTCGGCGTCGGGTGCCGGCGATCGGGTGGGTTGAGACTTTGCCGTCCTCGACGATCACGAGCAGCTCGGGGGATGTTCCGACGATCTGGTGATCGTCCATCTCGAGGTAGTAGGTGTAGGGCGAGGGGTTGACCGTGCGCAGGGTCCGGTAAACGTTGAAGGGGTGGACGAAGGTGTCGCGCGAAAAGCGCTGGGAGTAGACGCACTGGATGATGTCGCCGGCGATGACGTAGTCGATGATCTGCTTGACATCCGAGAAGTAGGCCTCGCGCTCCATGTTGGAGCGAATGGCGGCGGAGTGGCCGGACGGTTCCGGCGCGTCCGTGGGTGGGATCGGCGGGCCGGACTGGAGCCGCTCGACCAATTGGTCGATGCGAAACTCGGCGGCTCGGTAGGCGGAGTCGACATCGCCGTCGAGTCGGGCGTGGGTGACGACCTTGATCACGTGCTTGAGGTGATCGAAGAGGAGCACCGTGTCGACGAACTGGAAGAGCGCCTCGGGCAGGCCGTGCGGATCGGAATCGGCGGGCTGGAC
>DAOUKQ010000061.1:0-1608 GCA_034421135.1 Dehalococcoidia bacterium | reverse complement strand
CGCTCCTCGTTCATGTCGGTCAGGCCCGACATCGCCGAGAGCAGGGTGAATTCGTTGCGCATCGTGCCTGCGAGCAGGTCAACGTCGCTGCCTCGACCCTCCCGAACCACATCGATCGGCATTCCGTCGAGGAAGTCGTCCTCGATCACGGCATTGAAGAGACCGTGCAGCCCGGCGGCGGGGTTGATCGCCGGATCGGCGCCTGCCAGCGCGCTCTGAGCCTGCAGCACGTCGTCAGCCGAGAGTTGGCGCAACTCCTGGGCCGACGGCTGGTCGAGCCCAAGTTCTCGGTAGTAGAAGGGCAGCATTTCCTGGACGGATTCCCGCGAGTGGAGCCGATCCGCAGCGCCGCTCTGGATGATCGCGTGTTGGAAGAGGCCTTCGGCAAGCGGTGAGGCGAGCAGGATCCCAACTGCGATGCCGCCGGCCGACTCGCCGAAGATCGTAACGTTCTGCGGATCGCCGCCGAACGCGGAGATCTCATCCTGGACCCACGTCAGCCCGGCGAGCATGTCGTGGAAGCCGAAGTTGCCTTCCGTCTCGCCGTCTTGGCCGAGCACCGGATCTGGTAGGAACCCGAGCGCGCCGAGTCGGTAGTTGATCGTGACGATCACGACATCGCCTCGCGCGGCAAGCGGCGCGCCGTCGTAAGCCGGTGATGATCCCGATCCGCTGCTCAGCCCGCCGCCGTGGATCCAGACCATGACCGGTCGGCGTCCGTCGTCGAGGCCCGGCGTCCAGACGTTGAGATAGAGGCAGTCCTCTGAGGTTCGCTCCTGGCTGTGGCCCATGATCCCCGCGAATGGTCCGGCTGCCGGCCGTGCCGGTTGGATCGAGATCGGACCGAACTCGAGCGCGTCTCGGACGCCGGCCCAGGGCTCCAGTGGCTGCGGGCGTCGCCAACGCAGGTCCCCAACAGGCGGCTGAGCGAACGGCACCCCTCGGAAGACGTGGACGCCGTTTTCGGTTTGCCCTTGCAGCGAGCCCTTTTTCGTCTGGACGGTCGTCGGATTCCGGGACATGGGGGCTCCTATTCGAGCAGGTCCGAGCTCCAGATCTCGCGCTCGGTCTCGCGGTCCTCGCGTAGGGTCTTGACGTCCGGGCCGAGAACCATGGTGTAGCGCTGGTCGGCTCGGTATTGCGGCCAGCCGGGCAGGGCATTGGTGGTCGGGTTGCCGCTTCGGGCGAAACTGATCCAGGCGTCCATGGCGAAGCCGGAGAGCTGGTCGGTTTGCGGGTCATCGCCGATGAAGGGGCGCATCTGATTGCCGGTGCCCCAGACGAAGGGAATATCAATCGCGTGCGGAGCGCGCAGGCGACCATCCATCGCCGGCGACTGCTGGTTGAACAGGTAGGCGTATGTCTTGCCCGATCCGTCGAGCCCGCTGTGCGCATCGAGCAGGCGGTCGGACGGGATGCGGAAAACGTAATCGGTCATGACGGAGTCGAAGACGGTCAACGGGTCCGAACCGGCGCCGCGAGCCGCCCGCGCGTCGCGATAGTGATCGTAGAGACGGTTGGCGGTGTCGGCGTCGCCGGAGGTGACGGCCAGCGCACCGCGAGCGCCCTCTTCGTCCATCTCGTTGACGCCCTGCAGCGCTGCGAGCA
>DAOUKQ010000060.1:0-37178 GCA_034421135.1 Dehalococcoidia bacterium | reverse complement strand
GCCGCGGCCTTCCTGCCCGCGCCGGTGATCTTCGCCTTCATCCTGATCGCCTTCTCGATCAAGCTGCCGGTCGTGCCGCTGCATACCTGGCTGCCCGACGCCCACACCGACGCCCCGACTGCGGTCTCGGTGATCCTCGCCGGCGTGCTGCTCAAGATGGGCGGCTACGGCATCCTCAGACTGCTGTTCACGCTGATGCCCGATGTCGGCGCCGACGCTGATCTCGCGCTGGCCATCATCGGCGCGGTGTCGATCGTCTACGGCGCGATCGTGACGATCAGACAAACCGATTTGAAGCGGCTGATCGCGTATTCGTCCGTCTCCCATATGGGATTCGTGCTGCTCGGCGTCTCCGCGCTCGGAGTGACCGGCATGAGCGGCGCGGCAATGCAGCTCGTCACGCACGGATTGATCACCGGCATGTTGTTCGTCATGGTCGGCCTGATCTACGACCGCACGCATACCCGCCAGATCGCCGAGATGAAGGGACTGATGCACTACATCCCGCTGCTCGGCATTGGCATGGTCTTCGCCGGACTGGCCGGCCTCGGGCTGCCTGCGCTGGCCGGATTCGTCGCCGAGATCACGATCTTCCTGGGCGCGTTCGGTTCGCAGACTGCCCCGGTCTCGGTGGCGCTGCTCGGTGTGCTGCTGGCGGCCGGATACATCCTCTGGGCGTTGCAACGGACCTTCTTCGGACCCAAGGACGAGAAGTGGTCGCACCTGCCCGACGCCAATCACTGGAGCGAGTTCACGATTATCGGCGCGCTGATGGCGCTGATCGTGCTGCTCGGCGTCTACCCGTCAATCGTGATGGACATGCTGGAGATGGGCGTCGCGCCAATCGTCAATGAGATCGAAGCGGTGGTCGGTTCGACCGGCAGCGTTGCGGCAGGAGGCGGCTGATGCTGAGCGACGTCAACCTGCTGGGACCCGAACTCGTCCTCCTGGTCATCGGCGGCTTCCTGCTGATCGCCGACCTGTTCCTCAAGGATCGCCGCATCCTGATGGGCGTCACGGTTGCGGCGTTACTGGGTTCGATCATCTACTCGGCGATTCTGCTGACCGAGGGACACGTCGGCTCGCAAGGATTCGGCGGCGCGCTGGTCGTCGACAAGTTCGCCATTTTCTTCCAGATTCTGCTCGCGGGCGCTGCGCTGGCAGCCGTGCTGGTCTCGACCGAGACGCTGCAACGGACACCCTCCCGCCGAGGCGAGTATCTGGCGCTGATTCTCTTCTCGACCGCCGGCCTGCAACTCCTGGCCGGATCGAGAGACCTGATCATGGTCTTCATCGCACTCGAGTTGACCTCGATCTCGCAGTACATCCTGGTCGGATTCCACAAGGATCGCTGGGGCTCGGAAGGCGGGCTCAAGTACCTGCTCACCGGAGCCGTTGCGTCCGCGGTGCTGCTCTACGGCATGGCGATCCTGCTCGGCCTGACCGGCTCGACCAACCTTGCGGAGATCGCCTCCTACATCGCCTGGCAGGGCGAGGGCAAGGAAGAGGCGCTGATGCTCGCCGCAGTCTTCCTGATCGCCGGTTTCGGCTTCAAGGCCGCGGTCGCGCCGTTCCAGATGTGGGCGCCCGACGCCTACACCGGTGCGCCGACGCCGATCGCCGCGTATCTCTCGGTCGCGTCCAAGGCGGCAGCCTTCGCGATCCTGATCCGCATCTTCTTCGAAGCGCTCGGCGACGACCTGCTCGCCGATCACTGGAAGACGATCTTCGCCGTGCTCGCCACGCTGTCGATGTTCGTCGGCAACTTCTTCGCCATCCGGCAAAACAACATCAAGCGGATGCTGGCCTACTCGTCCGTCGCGCAGGCCGGCACGCTGATGATCGGCCTGGCGGCAATCTCCGCAGACCGCTCAGAGTTGCTCGGAGCCAGCGGAATCCTCTTCTACCTCGCCGGCTACACCGTGACCAATCTCGCCGCCTTCACCGTGATCATCCTGATCGCGAACCACAATGGCGGCAGTTACGACATTCGCCGCTACGCCGGACTCGGCAAGAAAGCGCCCTGGCTGTCGATTGTGCTGGCGTTTTCGCTGATCTCGTTGATCGGCCTACCGCCGACCGCCGTCTTCTTCGGCAAGATCTACCTGTTCGAGACCGCCGTCCAGAGTGGACTGACCTGGTTGGCCGTGGTCGGCGCAGTCAACACACTGATCTCGGCTGCCTACTACCTGCGACCGGTCAAGGCGATGTTCATCGACTCGGCCGAAGACGAAGAGTCCCAGCCGGATGTCGCGCGACCGGCCAACAGCGTGCTCGCCACCATGGGACTGGTCACCGCCGGCGTACTGGTGATCGGTCTGCATCCCGGACTGCTGATCAACGCCGCCGAAGCGGCCGTCGCCGCCATATTCTCCTGATGTGAGCGCCGACCGACATCTCGTTGACATCCTCGTCGATCCACCATTCGTCCACCGTGTCGATGTGGAATCTCTTGATCGCTGCGTGCGAGAGACGCTCGCGTCGCGGAAACTGCGGATCGGACGCGTCGTCTCACTGCGAATCACCGATTCGCGCAGCGTGCGACGCCTGAATCGGCGGTTTCGGGGAGAGGACTCGGCGACCGACGTGCTCTCCTTCAACACAGACTTCGACGGCCTGCGCCGCCCGGACGGAACCGCGGAACTCGGTGAGATCGTGATCGCATTGCCCGTCGCCGCGCGCGGAGCGCGTGAGCGGCGCGTGCCGCTCGCTAACGAGCTGGCGCTGCTGACGGTCCACGGGACGCTGCATCTACTGGGTTTCGACCACGAAGAGCCTGAGGAGGATCGGCAGATGAAGACGCTGGAACAGATCGCGCTCCGGCGCGCCGGACTTGCGTCCGCCGCGCGGACTTGACTTGTATCGATAATATGTTCTATTATGGCGGCATGAGCGATGGGGCCAATGGAGGCGCGGCGTGAGTGGCACGGTGCTCTACCGAAAGTGGCGTCCGGCCGACTTCGACCAGGTCGTCGGCCAGGAACCCGTCGTGCGGACGCTCAAGAACGCGGTCGCGCAGGACAAGATTGCGCACGCATACCTGTTCTGCGGTCCACGTGGGACCGGCAAGACCACGACGGCGCGGATTCTCGCCCGGGCGATCAACGGCCGTACGGCGTCAACCGGAGCAACGGCGCTCGGCGACCATGACGATCTGGGCTTCGACCTGGTCGAGATCGACGCCGCCTCCAATCGCGGCATCGACGACATCCGCGAGCTCCGCGAACGGGCCAACTACCGACCAGGCTCCGCTCGATTCAAGGTGTATCTCATCGACGAGGTCCACCAGCTCACCGGCGCAGCCGCCGACGCGCTGCTCAAGACGCTTGAGGAGCCGCCGCCTCATGTCGTGTTCATTCTCGCGACGACCGATCCGGAGGCGCTCAAGCCGACGATTCTCAGCCGCTGCCAGCGCTTCGACTTCCGCAGGGTCAGCGTCGACGACATGGCCGGGCGCTTGCGGGCCATCGCCGAGTCTGAAGGCATCGAGATTCCCGATGAAGCGCTGCGACTGATCTCGCGCGAGGCGACCGGCTCCTTGCGTGACGGCGTTAATCTGCTCGACCAGGTCTGGGTGATGTGCGGATCGTCGGTGACACTGGAAGCCGCGCAAGAGGCCCTGGGGCTTAGCCCCGATGCTCGGGCGATGGAGCTGGCCTCAGCCGCATTGCGGGGAGAACTGGCCAAGGGGCTCGGCGTATTGGCGGCAGTGCAGGAAGACGCAATCGACTTCGGTCGGTTTAAGAAACAGGTCGTTACCCATCTCCGTCACGTGTTGCTCTCGTTGACTGGCGCGGCGGGCGCGCTCTCTCTGTCCGCGCCCGAGGTTGAGCGGCTTGAGGACGTGAGCAAGGGCGTCGACGCCGAGGCCGCCGTGACCGCGCTGCGCGCATTCTCGGAAGCCGACGTGCGCCGAGATCCCTATCAGCCGCTGCCGCTCGAGCTCGCCCTGGCGTCGATCGTCTATGGACCCCCGGTCGTCGAAGCTCCTGCCCCGCCGGCTCGACAGGCCAGCTCCCAGCGACAAGGACAGCAGCGTCAGCGCTCCGACGGGCAGCGCCGGCAGGGTCAGCGGCGCGAGCAACAGGCAACCCAGAACTTGCCCAAAGTGGAGGCCCGGCGACCGCAGTCCGAACGTCCGCCGGATGCGCAACCACCGCCTCCCGCCCGACAGCCAGAGCGGCCTGCGGCTGCTCAGCCCGCCGGTTCCGCCGGCGGTTCAGGCCAGGAAACCGATCTGTTGGAGCAGATTCGCGGCGCCCTGCGTCGGCGCAACCAGGGCTTGATCGCCACCATGCTCAATCAGTCCTGCCGGATCGTCGCGCAAACCGAGGACTCGCTGACCCTGGGATTCCTGCCCAACTACCAGCAGGTGCACATGCAGAAAGTGTCCGACGCGGCGTCCGATGTCTCGTCCGCCGCCTCCGAGGTGTTGCACCGCCGCGTCGCGGTCCGCTGTGTCCCTGTCGACCGAGCCGACCAGGGAACGGGCAACTCAGGCAACGTGAGCAACGGTAGTTCTGGCGCAGGATCGACGCAGCCGCAGCGCGCCGCTCCCGCTCGCGAGAGCGTGATCGGCCGCGAAGCGAAGTCGCGTTTCGGCGCGAGGCCGTATCAGTCCAACTGAACGCAGCCCAGCGCGTAGACTGAACGCAACAAGCGGGAAGGTCCGGGCGAAAGGGCTGACGATGGCGAAGCGGAAGGGTGGTATGTTCCGGCCCTCGCGCTCGAACAAAGCGCGTGGACAGGGCGTCGCCGGAGCGGGCGGGTTCTCGCCCGAGATGGTCAAGCGGGCCCAGGAACTGCAGAGTCAGCTCGCCGAGGCCCAGGACGAACTCAAGGACGCAACCGTTGAGGCGTCGGTGGGCGGCGGCGTCGTCTCGGTCACGCTCGGCGGCGACCACAAGTTGCGCGAAGTCACAATCGACCCCGACGTCGTCGACCCCGAGGACACCGAGATGTTGCAGGACCTCGTCCTGGCGGCGGTGAACGAGGCGCAGGACCGGCTGGAAGAGATGCAACAGGAGCGGATGTCGGGTCTGACGGATGGGTTGTCGCTGCCGGGCCTGCAATAGGAACCCTCGTAATGCAGCGCTCGCCGGCAACCGCGCCAACCATCGCCCGCCTGATCGAGGCCTTTCACCGATTGCCGGGGATCGGTCCCAAGAGCGCCCAACGGCTCGCGTATCACGTACTCCGAGCGCCACGAGCAGAGGCGGAAGCGCTCGCCGAGTCGCTGCTCGAAGTGAAGGACTCAACCCGGCTCTGCGGCGTCTGCCAGAACATCACCGACGCCGATCCATGCGCCATCTGCCTCGATCCGCAACGCTCGGCCACGTCAATCTGCGTCGTCGAAGAGCCGCTGGATGTGGCCGCGATCGAGCGCGCCGGTGTGCACAAGGGTCGTTACCACGTGCTGCACGGTGCGATCTCGCCCATGGACGGCGTCGGACCAGAGGACCTGAAGGTCCGCGAGCTGTTGGCCCGGCTCGGAGACGCAGCGGTCGAGGAGGTCATCCTGGCGATGAATCCCAACCTCGAGGGTGAAGCGACCGCCGGGTATCTGTCCAGAGTCATCGGCGCGATGGGCGTGCGGATCACGCGAATCGCGCACGGCCTGCCGGTCGGCGCCGATGTCGAGTACGCCGACGAGCGCACCTTGCGCGCGGCGATGACGCACCGGGTCGAGGTCGAAGGATCGGGAGGCGATCAGTAGTGCCGAGAATCCGGCCGATCCGCACCGAGGCCATCGTCCTCCGGCAGCGTCCCTTGGGAGACGCCGACCGGATCTGCGTGCTCTTCTCGCCCACTCGTGGGCGGGTCGAAGCCGTCGCCAGGGGCGTGCGCAAGCCGTTGAGCAAGATGTCGGGACACGTTGAGCCGCTCAGCCGCGGACAGTTCGGGTTGGCGCAAGGCCGTTCTCTGCACGTCATCACCGATGCGCAAACGCTCGACGCCTGGCCCTCGCTGCACGACGACGTCGACCGCATGACCGATGCGCTGGCAATCGTCGAACTGGTCGACCGATCAACCGATGTGGATGTCGCCTCGGGACCGCTCTACCAGTTGCTCCGGCACGCGCTGGACGTTCTGGCGGCGACGCCGTCGCCACGCTCGGTGCGCTGGTGGTTTACCTTGCGATTCCTCGATCAGCAGGGCTACCGGCCGGAGCTCGACGAGTGCGTTCGCTGCCGCTCCGGCGTGGGTCCGGAAGGCAACGGCTACTCGGCGGTCGACGGCGGCGTGGTCTGTCCCGACTGTCACGGAGCCGTCGGCGGGCAACGATTGTCCTCGCCGGTGTTTCGATTGCTACGCTACATGAGACGTTCGTCGTGCGATGCGACGGCGCAGGTGCGGGTCGACGCGGAAGCGGCGACGGAGTTGGAGCGGCACCTGCGCTCTTCGCTGGAGCAGGCGCTGGATGGTCGGCTGCGTTCGAGCGGCTTCACGGAAGCGCTCGAACAGGCCGAGGCCTACGGTCGTAGTGCGGCGTCGGTCAGGTCGGAACGCGAGCGAGAGGAGCAGGAACGTGCCGCTGTATGAGTATCTGTGCGAAGAGTGCGCAGGCATCTTCGAGGTGGTCAGGCCCATCCGCGAGGCGCCGGAGCCGCAGCCGTGCCCGGAGTGCGACGAGGACTGCGAGCGCGTGATGCCGTCGTCCTTCTCGGCCTACATCATGCGCCAGGGCTACCCGCGCCGGATTCCCGACAAGGGCACCTATTGGCACCTCGGCCAGGAAGTCACCTACTTGCCCAAGCAGGCGCGCCCCTACGAGCACCCGCAGGTCACCAAGCGCCGCGAGAAGGAACCGCTCTCGACGCAGGACTACACCGATCTGGTGGACCGAAAGATCGCCGAGCGCCGGCTCGCGCGAGAGGATCGGCGCAAGGAGCGGGATCTCAAGAGAGATCGAATCGCCCGAAAGGGCCGAGAGTTCAAGCCCCAACCTCAGCCGCAGAAGCGGGACTAAGCGCCAGCCGTGTCAGGCGATGAACCACACCTTCGACTTGACCACCCCTCCGTTTGGAAACAAGCGTGTAGGTCCCTGCTCCTAACTCCCTCTCCCTCTGGAGACCTGCGCGTAAACCCCGTACTTCATTGCGATGGCGCACTGTTCCCAGTCCCCGACTTGTTCGGGGACCCGCTCGGCTCCCCGTCTCGTACCTGGTAGATCTCCGGTAGTGCCGAACGGGAACGGGTCCCCGAACGAGTCGGGGACTGGACCGGGTCGGTTTTCGCGCAGGTCTCCTCTGGGAGAAGCCTGCCCCCGCGAAGGCGGGGGGGGGGCTGGGGTGAGGGTCCGGTGCTGCGCTGGCCATCTGGTCATATGGCCTGTCTGGGTCGCGGAGGGCCCTCACCCTAACCCTCTCCCGCCGGGAGAGGGGACCGGAAAAGGAACCACGCCAAGCGGGCCGAATTGAACTAGAAATCCCGCTGGGTGACGAACTCGGCGATGGCGGTGAGTTGCTCGCGCGGACCTTCGACCGGCGCTCGATGCAGCGCGGCGAGGCCTCGGTCTCGCCATTCCTCGACCGTCTCCATACAGCGCTCGACGATTGGCTGCTGACGCGCGGCATCGAGCGCGAGGTCCAGGCACTCGGCGCGCTGGTCGTCGTCTTTGGCGTCGAGGAAGCGGTTGATCGGGTTGTCGTCGGGCGCGTCCTCCATCAGCACAATAGCCGGCAGCGTCAGCGTTCCCGCCGACAGGTCGCCGCCGACCGGCTTGCCCAACTGCTCCTCGGTTCCGCAATAGTCGAGGATGTCGTCGACGATCTGAAACGCCATGCCGATTGAGCGGCCGTACTCGCGCAGGGATTCGATGGTGTCGGAATCGCAGGCCGACATCATCGCACCGCCCGCCCCGGCGGTGGCAAACAGCGACGCCGTCTTGCCATGAATGCGCCGGTAGTAGTCGCGCATCGTGCCCGAGTCGGCGTCGAAGGCCGACACGTCCTGCGCGAGCTCGCCCTTGGCCATCACCATCAGCGTGTCGGCAAACAGCCTGATGACGCCGATGTGCCCGGTCCGCGCAACCAACTCCGCCGCGTGCGCAAACATGTAGTCGCCGAGCATCACCGAGGCGGGATTCCCGAACGTCGCGTTGGCCGTGACGTGCCCGCGACGGGTATCTGCCGAGTCGATCACATCGTCATGCACCAGCGTCGCCGTGTGCAGAAGCTCAATCGAGGCCGCCAGGGGAATCTGAGTGTCGGCGTCGTAGTCGCCAAACCCACCGCAGAGCAGCGAGATCGCCGGCCGCAGCCGCTTGCCGCCGCGCGACAGGACCTGGTTCAGCATCGCCTCGAGGGGCAGGAAGTCGGATTGGGCGACGATCGAGAGTGTGTCTTCGACGATGGCCAGATCGTCGGCAACGGGCGCGTAGAGTCGATCGAGGGTGGTCATCGGGACTAGCGTACTCTGCGTTGGTCACTGGGACAGGGAAGGGAATGCGGCATGGCGACAGCGAAACTCGGTCAACTGGAAGAGGTCGACCTGAGAACGATCTGGGGTGATGAGTCACGGGACTTCACGCCATGGCTGGCTGAACACCTAGATCTGTTGGGGAACGCCATCGGTCTAGAGCTTGAGCGAATCGATACTGAGGTGCCGGTAGGCAGATATTGGCTCGACATACTTGCAGAAGCCGACGGGATCGGTCAGGTCGCCATCGAGAATCAGCTTGGGCCAACCGATCATGGCCACCTCGGGCAGTTGGCGACGTATGCAGCAGGAGTGGAAGCGAAAGCCCTGGTCTGGGTAGCGAAAGCCTTTCACCAAGAGCATCTGGCAGCGATCGATTGGCTGAACCAGTGGACGGGCCCCTCGATCGGGGTGTTTGCTGTCGAAGTGCGTGCATTGAAGATCGGCTGCTCCCTACCTGCCCCAGAGTTCAGGGCGATCTCGTACCCGGCAGACTGGGCACGCAGGCAGGGTTCTACCGACGAAAGCAAAGGGATGACTGCGCAAGAGCGCAATCGCCGAATCGAGTTCTTCGATCGCCTCGTTGCGGGCGCAAACGAGCGTGGACTAAGGACCTCGAACTACACATGGTCCGTCGCTCAGTCAAAGTCGTTTCCTTGCGAGGTACAGGAAGATGGACTGATCTACTGGGTTTCTCTCCGCTCCAAAAGCCGAGTCTCAGTGCAGCTGGATATTAGGACCAGCACCCTCGAACGAAACGCGGCCATCGTCTCTGCTCTGGAGCAGAACCTCGTCGAACTAGAAGGCGAGTTGGGGTTTCGCCCAGAGCTGTTTGCGCCGGATCCAGGAGGTCGACATGGTCGTCTCAAGGGATCGGTTCTCATGTTGGGACAGGCGGTAATCGACGGTACTGCGGAAGAGAACGAAGAGACGCTGGAGTGGTGCCTAGACAAGCTAGACGCATTTCAGAATCGTCTGGAACCCAGGCTAGGTGAGATCATCGAACAACTGAACTCCGAAGAGGCGGGAAGCGTTGGAGTTAGTCCCTCCAGCGACGTGTCCAACTGAATCCCGGCGAAGCTCAGCAATCCGCTCACTCGTGAACCGGATGTTGGCGGGTTCGTTTCGCTTGCCTCGGCGGGGTTGGGGGCTGAGGTAAGGGGCGTCGGTTTCGATGACGATGGCTTCGATGGGTAGGGTTTTGGCGGCTTCTCGGAGTGCTTCGTTCTTGGGGTAGGTGACTGGGCCGGCGAAGGAGATGAGAAAACCGAGATCGTGGTAGCGGTGGGCGAGGTCGGCGTCTCCGGAGAAGCAGTGGATGACTCCCAGTGGCTGCCCCCCTCTGTCACTTCGTGACTTCTCCCCCCGCTCCGCGGGGGGAGAAAGGGAGCCGGTCCACTGTTCCAACACGCGGTACGTCTCCTCGTGGGCATCGCGGGAGTGAATGACGACGGGCAAGTTGAGGTCGTCGGCGAGGGCGAGTTGGGCTTCGAAGGCGCGGTATTGGGCGTCGTGCGGGGAGAGATTGCGGTAGAAGTCGAGACCAATCTCTCCAATGGCGACGACTCGCTCATGCTGCGCCATGCTCCGAAACTCGGATTCGGTCGCGGCATCCCAATCTTTCGCGTCGTGCGGGTGGACGCCGAGGGTGGCCCAGACATTGTCGTATCGCTCGGCGACCGCGATCGCGTTGCGACTGTCATCGAGGGAGCAGCCGATCGTGACGATCCGCTCGACGCCGGCTTCGTCGGCGCGGGCCATGACGTCGGGCAGGTCGTCGCCGATCCACGGGTCGTGGAGGTGGGCGTGAGTGTCGAAGAGCGCGGGCTGGCTGCTCATGTGCTCCCTAGGTACCAAGCCGGGCTTCTTCTTCCTCGACGATCGAGGGGTCGAGTTTCTTGAAGAGGGGTTTGGGCTTCTGCAGTTGGTCGCCGGGTCGGAGGGCGTGCATCTGCCAGCCGAGGTCGTTGATGTTGCCCGGCGTGTTCAGCATTTCGTGGAGTCGCTGGCAACTGAAGGGGAGATAGGGAGCGAGTGCGGTGCGCAAGGCGGCAATCACGCTCAGTGCGGTGTACAGGCTTCGGGCGGCGGCCTGCTTGTCGGTCTTGATGGCCTGCCAGGGCGCGGTCTGATCGAGGTAGCGGTTGGTCTCCTGCGCCAGCGCGAACGCCTGCTGGATGCCCTGTCGCAGGTGGACGCCTTCGATTGACTGGCCGACCTGCTCAAGCCCTGACTGGGCGCGGTCGAGCATGCGTGTGGCATCGCGGTCGAGCGGGCCCGGGTCGGGCACCTGACCGTCGAAATGGCGGTTGATCAGCGAGAGCACGCGATTGACCAGGTTGCCCCAGGTCGCGACCAGCTCGTCGTTGTTGCGGCGCAGGAACTCCGACCAGGAGAAGTCCGAGTCGGCCGTCTCAGGCATCTGCGCGGCCAGCGCGTAGCGCAGCGGATCGGGGTCGTAGCGGGTGAGATAGTCGTTGACCCAGACCGCCCAGCGCTGCGAGGTACTGGCCTTGGAGCCGCTCATCGTGATGTACTGGTTGGCCGGCACGTCGTAGGGCAGGTTGTAGCCGCCTGCGCCGAGCAGGATCGCCGGCCAGATAATCGTGTGGAAGGGGACGTTGTCCTTGCCGATGAAGTTGTAGATACGCGCGTCGTCGGACTGCCAGAAATCACGCCACGATTCCGGATCACCGTTGGTCTTGGCCCACTCGACGGTTGCCGAAAGGTAGCCGATCACCGCCTCGAACCAGACGTAGATGCGCTTGTCGTCCCAACCATCCAGTGGGACGGGGACGCCCCAGTCGATGTCGCGTGTGATTGCGCGGTCCTGGAGGCCTTCACGCAGCATTCCGCGCGAGAAGTTGATCACGTGAGTGCGCCAGAAGTCCTTGTCGTCGTCGAGCCACTCCTGCAACTGGTCCTCGAATGCGGTGAGTCTGAGGAAGTAGTGCTCGGAGCTACGAAGTTCGGGCGTCGCGCCGGTGTTGCGCGATCGCGGATTGATCAGGTCGACTGCGTCGAGTTGCCGTCCGCAGGTGTCGCACTGATCGCCGCGGGCTCGCGGTTCGTTGCAGTGCGGGCATTCACCCTCGATGTAGCGGTCGGGCAGGAAGCGCCGCGCCTCGGGGTCGTAGAACAGGTCCTGCGTTTGCTTGAACAGATAGTCATGCTCGAGCAGGGCGTTGAACAGGCCATGGGTGACCTCGCGATGGTTGTCGGTCATGGTCGTGGTGAAGGTGTCGAACGAGATGCCCATGCCATCCCACGTCTCGAGGATCGACTGGTGAAACTCGGCGACTACTTCCTCCGGCGTTCGGCCTTCGTCGTCGGCGCGGACCGTGATCGGCGTGCCGTGCGTGTCCGATCCCGAGACCATCGCGACGCGATTCCCCTGAATGCGGTGATAGCGGGCGAAGATGTCGGCGGGCAGGTAGGCGCCGCCGAGCTGGCCGTGGTGAATCGGGCCGTTGGCGTAGGGCCAGGCCACGCAGACGAGGATGTTGTCGCTCATGTTGGTTGTCGCGCAGTGTCAGAGTCGAACTCGGCTCAGTTGGTGTTGGCTCAGTGGGTGTTGAGTGTGCGGTCAGGTCCTAGATTACGCGGTCATTCGGTTTGGGAATGTCGCCGCTGTTCCGGGAACGGCCAGAGCGCGTAAATCTCGCGTCGCGGCCGGCCCGAGACCTGCGCGACATGGCGGGCGGCCTGGGACCGCGACGCGCCTTGCGCCGCAGCGTCGGACAACGCCTCGGCGATCCGCGTGTCGGACCAGGGCTCCGACTCCAACGGCGGCGGCACAATCAGGATCGTGAACTCACCGCGCGGTTCGCCGAATGCCGCGATCGCCTCCGCCGGCGAGCCGCGCCAGATCTGCTCATGCAGCTTGGTCAACTCGCGTCCGACGACCAGTTCCGCGTCCGGCGATACGAAGTCGATGTCGGCGAGCGTGTGCGGAATCCGTCGCGGCGACTCAAAGATGAGCGTCGGAGTCCCTCGCTCGCCGATTTCGCGCAGGACGTCGCGCCGATCGTTGCGCTTGCGCGGCAGGAATCCATGCAACATCACCTCCGGTGAATCGACACCACTGACCGACCACAGCGCGATTGAGGACGCCGGACCCGGAATGGGAACCACCCGGACGCCCGATTTGGCCGCAGCGGCGACGAGACGGCGTCCCGGATCGGACACTCCGGGCGTACCGGCGTCCGAGACCAGCGCGATCGACTCGCCAGCCTCGATCCGCCCCACGAGCCGATCTGCGTCGTGGCCGCGATCGTGGTACGAGAGGACTGGCGTGTCGATCTCGAAGTGGCGGAGCAGCGTTCGTGCGACCGGCACGTGCTCTGCGGCGATCAGGTCAACCTCCCGCAGCACGCGGAGCGCTCGCAGTGTGATGTCCTCCAGGTTGCCGATCGGCGTGGCGACCACATAGAGGATGCCCGGTTGTGGAGTCATGACAGCTACTCTAGGCGCGGATGTTCGATTGTTTACGTAGGGATGCAAGTCGTTCGGTTATCTTGTCCGTACCGGTGAAACAGGACAGGCGGCTGTCATCGTGCTTGTTCGCACGAGACCCTGGACAATAACCGAATGAGCGCGGCCATGTGCCGCGCTCTTGCGTTTAACGCCGGATGAGCCAACTGTCCGAACGACATAACTGCAAGGGGGAGCCAGATGACCACACTGACGCACCACGAACCACTTACCCCCGGGCAGGAGATGGTGCAAGGCGCCTACGAGTCCGGATTGCCGCCGATGATCCAGCCCCGGCGAAAGTCGCTGCAGGAGGCCTACGGCTTCGACGATGTCGCCATCGTCCCCGGCGTGCTGACGATCAACCCCGAGTTGGCCGATGTCTCAACCGAGCTGGCCGGTCGTCGGCTGGACATTCCGATTCTCGCCGCCGCGATGGACGCGGTGGTCGATCCGAACTTCGCTATCGAGGTCGGTCGGCGCGGCGGGCTGGGCGTGTTGAACCTCGAAGGGCTCCAGTGCCGCTTCGACGATCCGGTTGCCGTGCTTGAGGAAGTCGCCGCCAGCGACACCGAAACGGCGACCGAAATCCTGCAGCGCGCCTACACGACGCCGATTCAGGAGGAGTTGGTCGGTCGGCGCGTGCAGGAAATCAAGGACGGCGGCGCGCCGGCGGCCGTCTCGGTGACGCCGCCCAACGCCAAGCGGCTGGCTCCGGTGGTCAAGGACGCCGAAGCGGACGTGTTCGTCGTCCAGTCGACCGTGACCACGGCCCGGCACTACTCCCGCTCCGAACGCGGACTGATCCTGCGCGACCTGATCCGCGAGATTGAGATTCCCACCCTGGTTGGCAACACAGTCGGCTTCGAGGCGTCCATCGAGCTGATGGAAGAGGGCATCGCCGGCTTGCTGGTCGGCGTGGGACCGGGCGCGGCCTGCACCTCGCGCGAAGTGCTGGGCATCGGCGTGCCGCAGGTCTCGGCGACGATCGAGTGCGCCTACGCCCGTGATGTCTACTTCGAGCGAACCGGCCGCTACGTACCGATCATCACCGACGGCGGCATCCGTACCGGCGGAGACTTCTGCAAGTCGCTGGTCGCCGGCGCAGACGCGGTCATGATCGGCTCGCCCTTCGCTGGAGCGCTGGAAGCGCCCGGCCGAGGATTCCACTGGGGCATGGCGACCCCGCACGCCGAACTTCCGCGAGGCGTACGCGTCCACGTGGGACAGCACACCACGCTGGATCGCCTGCTCTTCGGCCCGACATCCCGCACCGACGGCACCGAGAACCTGATCGGAGCCCTGCGCACCTGTATGGGCAGCGTCGGAGCCGCAACAATCCGGGAACTCCAGCAGACCGAAATGGTCATCGCCCCGGCCATCAAGACCGAGGGCAAGCGCTACCAGATGATGCGTGACTAGAGGCCTCTGGTTACCTCTCCCAAAGGAGACTTGCGCGAAATCCCTTTCTGATCCCCTCTCCCGGCGGGAGAGGGTTAGGGTGAGGGCCCTCCGCGACCCAGTCAGGCCCCATGACCAGATAACGAGCAGCGCCCGGACCCTCACCCCAGCCCTCTCCCAGAGGGAGAGGGAGTAGAACCCTGCGATCTACGCCCAGGTCTCCAGGGGGGAGACGGGACCAGAAGGCGATTTGCCTCCATGTTTACCCAGAGGGGAATTGAAACGCTGCGGAGCGGAGCCTCGCTTGGCGGGGCGCGCACCGCGCGTGTGTTACAGCGCCTCGTAGAACAGATCCAGCAGTTTGCGCGTGTGGCGATGCTGCCAGCCGCCGCGGCCCTGGTTCATGACATAACCCCATCCGACGCGGGCGTCGGGATCGGCGAACGCGAGCGAACCGCCGCCTCCGAAATGACCGAAGGTTCGCGGGTTGGGGCCCAGCGGACGCTCGTTCATCGTCATCTGGAAGCCTGAGGCGAATCGGGTCGGTCGGCCCAGGATTTGGTCAACGCCGTAGACCTGCTCCTGCGACATGGCCTCAATCGTGTCCGGTTGGAGCACCTGAAAACCATCCAGCGCGCCATCCCGCGCAAGCGCGCCGAAGAGCCTGGCGAGCCCACGAGCAGCGCCGTGGCCTGTCGTGGACGGAAACTCGGCGGCCCGATACTCGCGGGTGTTCTGCGATCCTGGTCCGCTTTGAATGTGCGGTGGATTCCGACCGCCCAGCGTTTGCAGTGGATTCTGGGGCGCGCGACGGAAGTCGGGCGGCTGTTGCATGGGCAGCATGTCGGCGGTCCGCGCGTCGTGTTCGGGTTTGGTGCCGAAGTGAAAGTCGAGGTTGATTGGCTCGCTCAGGTCGGACTGCAGATGCTGGCCGATGGTTCGGCCGGTGACGCGCCGGATCACCTCGCCGATTAGAAATCCCTGCGTGTTCGAGTGATAGCCGTGCGCCGCGCCGGGTTCCCACCACGGCGTCTGCTCGGCCAGCGCCGCGGTCATCACGTCCCAGTCGAGCATCGATCCGCGCGGCAACGGCTTGCGAATCGCGGCCAGTCCGCTCTGGTGCGTCAGCAGCCAGCGGAAGGGGATGTCGGCCTTGCCGTTCTGCGCAAACTCGGGCCAGTAGTCGGCGACCCGCCGGTCGATCTCCAGTTCGCCGCGCTCGGCGAGTCGCCAGGAGAGAATCCCGCAGATCGCCTTGCCGACCGAGTAACAGCAGACGATCGTGTCGTCGCCCCACGGCTTCGTATGCTGCGCGTCGGTCCAGCCGCCCCAGAGGTCGATCACCAGCTCGCCGTCGAGCGTGACCGCCAGCGCCGCACCGGTCTCGGAGCGGTCGACGAAGTTCTGCTGAAACTGCTCGCGGACCGCATGAAACCGGGGATCGCAGAAGCCCTGCACGGGAGCGTCCGCAGGCGACGGCAACGGTTCGGTCACGTCGTTCATCCCGCAATGATCCGGATCGCTCGGGGACGCTGGCTCACGTCGTCGAGGACGGCGATGTCGGCGTTGGGCAGCATCTGGTGGGCCGCGTCGGCGATGGCCGACTCCTGGCCCGGATCGACCTCAAGCACGGCGATGCCGTTCGGGTGCAACCGCGAGGGCAACTGCGTGAGCAGCCGCAGGATCAGCTCCGTGCCTTTGGTGCCCGGAGTCAGCGCGACGCGCGGCTCATGCTTGGCGACCTCGGGCTCGAGCGTGTCCAACCGCTCCTCGGGGATGTACGGCAGGTTCGCGACGACGCAGTGGAACGGTCCTGGCAGCGGCGTGAGCAGGTCGCCCTGGACGAACGCGGCGTTGGGGCGTCTGAGCAGGCGCTGAGCGTTGTCGCGCGCGACCAGCAGGGCGTCGCGGGAGACATCGCTGCAGATCAGATTGACGCCGCGCCGATGCTTGGCCAGCGCGATCCCCACCGCGCCCGAGCCTGCGCCGACATCGGCGACTTGCGCAGTGCGGATGCGCGCCTGCCGCATGTGATCGAGCGCCGCGTCGACCAACAACTCCGATTCGGGACGTGGAATCAACACGTCGGGCGTGACATGAAACTCGAGCCGGTAGAACTCGCGCGTGCCCGTGATGTAGGCGAGCGGCTTGCGAGTCGTGCGCTCGGCGAGCGCCGCCTCGAAGCGATCCGCGGCGGCGGGATCGACCTCGTCCGTGAGCGACGCATAGAGCTGCGCGCGGGTCAGGCCGGTCGCGTGGCGGAGCAGCACCTCGGCCTCGAAGCGCGCGTCGTCAATGCCGGCCGATTCCAGATCCGCCGCCGCCGCCAGCCAGATGTCCCGCAGGATCGTTGGAGTGGTCATCAGGACGCTTCCGCCAGCAGTCGCGCTTCCTCGGCCGTCGCGGCGGCGTCGATCAGCGGATCCAGGTTGCCGTCCAACATGCCGTCGAGATCGTGCCGGGTCAGCCCGATGCGATGGTCGGTAACCCGATTCTCGGGAAAGTTGTAGGTACGAATCTTCTCCGAGCGATCGCCCGATCCCACCTGCGAGCGCCGCGCATCGGCGCGTTCCTGTTCGGCCGCTCGACGTTGTTGCTCGTAGAGCCGCGCTCGCAACACCGACATCGCCTTGATCTTGTTCTTGAGCTGCGAGCGCTCGTCGGTGCAGGTCACGACAATGCCGGTCGGCTCGTGCGTCAGCCGGACGCCGGTCTGCACCTTGTTCACGTTCTGCCCGCCCGCGCCGCCCGAGTGAAACAGATCGAGGCGAATGTCGCTGTCGTCGACCTCAACATCCACCTCTTCCGCCTCGGGCATCACGGCGACGGTGGCGGTCGACGTGTGAATCCGACCCTGCGCCTCCGTCTCAGGGACGCGCTGGACCCGATGCACGCCCGATTCGTACTTCAGCCGCGAGAACGCGCCGTCGCCGTCGATCTGGCAGATCACTTCCTTGAAGCCGCCCTTGGCGTTCTCCGAGACGCTCAGCAATCCGGTGCGCCAGCGGCGTTGCTCGGCGTAGCGGATGTAGGCCCGATAGAGATCTGCGGCCCAGAGTCCGGCTTCGTCGCCGCCCGCGCCGGCGCGGATCTCGACGATCACGTTCCGTTCATCGTTGGGGTCGCGAGGCAGCAGCGCGCGCTTGGCCTGCGCTTCCAGATCGTCGATCTTGTCGCGCAACTCAGTGACTTCCAGCTGGGCGAGTTCGCGCATCTCGTCGTCATCGGCTTCGTCGAGCACCTCGCGGGCCTGTCCCAACTGATCGGAAGCGGAGCGGTACTCGCCGAGCAAGTTGATCTTCCCCTGCAACGACGCGTGCTCCTTGGCTAGCGCCTGCAAGCGAGAAGGATTGCTCGTGGTGGACGGCTCCGCCATCTCCCGCTCGATCTCGTGGAAACGCGCGGCGACGTCCTCGAGTCGGGACCACATGGCTGCGCTGTCGGAGGTTGCAATGGCCGGCATGGTCTCCCTCAGTCCTGCGGCTGAGTATATGGAAGGTCGGGCGAATCTCCGCCGAAGCTCGGTTCGAAGTCTGCCGAAATCTCATCAATCATTTCGTCCAGTAGTTGGTCCATGAGGCTATCGGCGAGGACATCCAGTTTGACTTGCCACTGTTCGGAGGACTGTAAGTCGCGGACGGTGACACGTTGTTCGGCGAGGTCTCGTGCGCCGGCGATTACCGCGTAGCGCGCGCCGATTCGGTTCGCCTGCCGCAATTGGGCCTTGAGCGAACGGCCGCCGAACGCCAGGGTCGCCGCAATGCCTCGGCGTCGCAGATCGCCGGCAATCCCGGTCGCGGCAATCTCAGCGCCTTCGCCCAGCGAGGCGATCAGCACGTCGATCGCCGCAGATGGTTCGGGCGCCAACCCTTGTTCGCGCAGATGGTGCGCCATCCGTTCGATCCCCATGCCAAAGCCGATGCCCGGCGTCGGCGGTCCGCCGATCTGCTCGATCAGTCCGTCGTAGCGTCCGCCGGCGAGCACGGTCACCTGTGAACCCTCGGTGTCGGCGGGGACGATTTCGAACACGGTATGGGTGTAGTAGTCGAGACCGCGGACCAGCGTGGGCCGTTCCTCGTAGGGAATCCCCAGCGCCTCAAGGTGCGCCTTGACGGCGTCGTAGTAGGCCGCCGATTCGGGACGTAGGTGATCGGTGATGATCGGCGCGCCATCCTGGAACGGTCGGGTGCGGTCGTCCTTGCTGTCCAGCAGACGCATGGGCGCGCGATCCCAGCGGGCCCGGTCATCGGGCGCGATCTGTTCGAGGTGAGGCTCGAAGTGCGCTTTGAGCAGCGGGACGTAGCTGCGGCGATCCTCGATGTCGCCGATGCTGTTCAACAGGATCTTCAGGTCCCGCAAGCCCAGCGACTGCGCGATCCGCCAGCCCAGATCGATCACCTCGGCGTCCAGCGCCGCGTCCCGCACGCCGACTGCCTCGACCCCGAACTGCGTGTGCTGCCGGAATCGGCCCGCCTGCGGGCGCTCGTAGCGAAAGATCGGCAGGTGATAGGCCAGCTTGACCGGCTGAGTCAGATTCGCCATCCCGTGTTGGAGATAGGCGCGGCAGACCGAGGCCGTGCCTTCGGGACGCAGGGCGAGCCGATCGCCGCCGCGATCCTCGAAGATGTACATCTCCTTCTCGACGATGTCGGTTCCTGCGCCAACGCCGCGAGCGAACAGGTCTGCGGACTCGAACGTCGGCGGCTCGATGAACCCGAACCCTGCGAGCGACGCCTCGCTCCGCGCATGTTCGAGGACATGGGCATGAACCGCATAGTCCTCGGGCAGGAGGTCTCGCGTGCCGCGAGGAGTTTGGAACTGTCGAACGCGATCGTTGGCCATGTCTGATCCTCAGCCCTCATCGTACAGACGGGGTCTGTTTACATGCTGTCCGAATGCCGAGCGTGCGGGTAGTGGTTTGCGCTTTGTATGATCGAGTTATGGCAACGCAGACCGTTGCGGCTGAAGTCGTTGACCTGGCCAAACACCCGACGCTCGATGTGCTCGTCGACGTGCTGGAGCAGTACCTGCCGCCCGAGGACCGGGAGCGCGTGCTGGCGGCCTACGAGTACGCCCGCGAACAGCACGAAGGACACCTGAGGCGGTCGGGACATCCGTACATCGAGCATCCCCTGGCAGCGGCGATCACCTGCGCCGAGTTGCAGCTCGACGTACCCGCGCTGCAGGCCGCGCTGCTGCACGACGTGATGGAAGACTGCGGCGTCACGCGAGCGCAGCTCGTCAGCGAGTTCGGTGTCGACGTGGCCAAGCTGGTCGATGGCGCCACCAAGCTCTCCGCGCTGCAGTTGCCCAGCATCGCCGGCTCAATCGATCGCGACATTCAGGCCGAGAACCTGCGCAAGATGTTCATATCCATGGCCGACGATGTGCGCGTCGTCATCGTCAAGCTGGCCGATCGCCTGCACAACATGCGCACACTCGATGTGATGCGGCCGGAGAAGCAGGTCAGGATCTCCCGCGAGACGATGGAGATCTACGCGCCTCTGGCGGCCCGTCTCGGCATCTGGCAGATCCGGGCCCAACTGGAGGACCTCGCGTTCAAGTATCTCGAGCCGGAGGAGTATCGCCGCATCTCCGAGCTGGTCGCCTCGCGTCGGCAGACCCGCGAACGCTACCTGGACCAGATTCGGGTGCAGCTCGAGAACGCGTTGACCGCAGAAGGGCTGAACGCGCAGGTCCGCGGCCGGGTCAAGCATCTCTTCTCGATTCACGAGAAGATCAAGAAGTACTCCGCCCAGGGCAAGTCATTCGACGACATCTACGACCTGCTCGCGCTTCGCGTGTTGACCGTGTCGGCCGGCGACTGCTACGCCGTGCTTGGCGTGGTGCATGGACTCTGGCGCCCGTTGCCCGGCGAGTTCGACGACTACATCGCCAGTCCCCGGCCCAGCGGCTACCAATCGCTGCATACCACGGCGTTCTGGTCGTCCTCGCACGCCGTCGAAGTCCAGATCCGCACGCACGACATGGACCGGGAAGCCGAGTACGGCGTCGCGGTGCACTGGGCCTACAAGGAGAATCGCCATAACGCGATGAACGATCGCGAGCGGCTCTCCTGGCTCAGGCAGCTCGTCGAGTGGCAGGGCGAGTTGCCCGGCGCCGACGACTTCCTCGAAACGCTGCGCTCGGACGTCTTCCAGGACCAGGTCTTCGTGCACACGCCCAAAGGCGAGATCATGGCGCTGCGCGCCGGAGCGACACCGCTCGACTTCGCCTTCCGCATTCACACCGACGTGGGCTATCAGTGCGTCGGAGCCAAGGTCAACGGACGCCTGGCGCGGCTCTCGACCCCGCTTGAAAACGGCGATGTCGTTGAGATCGTCACCAGCCGCACCGCTCGCGGCCCCAGCCGAGACTGGCTTAATCCCGCGTTGGGATACGTGACGACGCAGCACGCGCGAACGAAGATTCGCCAGTGGTTCAATCGCCAGGCGCGGACCGAGAACATCGCCCGCGGCCGCGACGAACTGGATCGCGAACTGCGGCGGCTCAGCCTGCGCATTGCCAAGGTCGAAGCCGAGGTCATGGAGGCGACGCGGGCCAAGACGATGGACGACGCCCTCGCCTTGATCGGCGCGGGCGACATCACCGCGCACGCCGTCGCGCTCAAGGTCGCGTCCGCCGACGATGAAGCCTCGGAACAGGAACCGGCCATCGCAGTCGTCGCGCCGACCGCTTCGCCGAGCGTCGACGCCGTCACCGTGCTCGGCGGAACCAACATGCTGACCCGGCTCGCGCCGTGTTGCTCGCCGCAGACCGGCGAGAACATCTCAGGCTTCATCACCAGGGCGCGCGGCGTCACGGTCCATCGCAGCGATTGCTCGAACATCCTCTCGGTCGAAGACGACGAGCGCATCGTGCCGGTTCGCTGGAACACGTTCCGAGGCGTCACCGAGGCGCGGCTGCGGGTCACCGGCTGGGACCGCGTCGGTCTCGCCCGCGATGTCGCGGGCGTCTGCGCCGACGAGAACGTCAACATGGTCTCGTTCGTCACCGGCGAACCGGATCGAGGCGCGGTCACGCTCACGTTCACCGTCGAGGCGAGCGGCCTGCGACAGCTGCAGCGGGTCATGTCCAAGCTCGACGGCGTCCACGGCGTGATGAGCGTCGAGCGCGATTACTGAGCCAGCTTCCAACCCAACGTCAGGGCTTGAGCGCATTGACCAGCCGGTCGATGTCCGATTCCGGTGTGTAGAAGTGCGGAGAAGCGCGCAGCCGACCGAAGCGGACGGCCGTGATGATGCCCGACTCCTGCATCCGTTCCCAGGTCTCGTCCACCGTTTCGCGGGCCGCCAGTTCCTCGGGCGGATCGAAGATCACGATGCCGCTGCGCTCAGACTCGCCGCGCGGCGAGAAGACGCGACAGCCGATGTCGGTCAATGCGTCGCAGAGGTAGGCGGTCACCGCATCGAGCTGCGCCCAGACGTTGTCGATGCCGACGTTGAGCAGGTGCCGGATTGCGGCGCGCATTCCGAGCATCGTCGCCGTCGGCGTCGCGCCCGGTTCGAACCGCGACGCGGTCGGCGAGAGCATCAGTTCGTCGTTGCCGGCCGAGAGTCCGCCGTCCATGCTGTTCGCGCCCAGCACGGGCGGAATCAGGTCGCCGATCAGCTCTTCGCGTACGTAGAGCATCCCTGAGCCGGTCGGTCCCAGCATCCACTTGTGGCCGCCTGCGGCGAGGATGTCGACGTCGTCCTCGCTCACGTTGACCGGCAACGCGCCCGCCGACTGAATTGCATCGACCGACAGCAAACCGCCGACCGCGTGGACGGCATCGGCGATCGGCCGCAGATTCGATCGGAAGCCGCTGCCCCACTGCACATGCGAGATGCCGACCAGCTTGGTCCGCTCGCCAACGGCCGCGATGATGTCCTCGGTCGGAATCCGTCCGTCATCCTGCTGGCGGACGACATCCAGTTCGACGCCGCGCTGCTGGAGCGCGTTGTAGAAGTGCCGGTTCGACGGATACTCCGCGTCGGTCACCAGGATGTGGTCGCCGTTCTGCAGGTTCAGCGCGCCGGCTGAGACGGACACGCCGGTCGCCGTGTTAGGCACGAACGCAATCTCGTTCGGGCTGCGCGCGCCGATCAACTCGGCCGAGACCTGGCGGAAGTCGGCCATGTCGTCCATCCAGGTCGAGCCGAAGTATCCGGATCGGCCGGCCTGGTCGGCGTAGTCGTGAACGGCCTGCGCGACATCGGCCGGCAGCGGCGACACGCCGGCGTGGTTGAAGAAAGCGAGACCGCTCTCGAGGACGGGATAGGGGTTGTTGCTCATATCTGCTCTCCGTTCGTGAGAGTCTAGGCAGGTTTGTCAATCTGGGCAGCGCGCTTGCGTCGCAGAGAATTTGTGTTCTATGATGCTTCTCAGGCAAGAACACACGTTTCGGGTGGGTGTTCTGCAACAAGCGCAAGGAGTTCCGGAATGCACACGCGAGTCAATGGCGGGGCGGTCATCGGGCTGGACGGCGCGCCGATCTGCGTGGAGGTCGATATCTCCGCCGGCATGCCCAGAACGACGATCGTCGGTCTGCCCGACGCAGCCGTCGACGAGGCGCGCGAACGGGTGCGCTCCGCGATTCGCAACGCGGGCGCGGGATTCCCGACCAAACGCGTGACGGTCAATCTCGCTCCCGCGCACATCCGCAAGGAGGGCGCCGGCTACGACCTGCCCATCGCCGTTGGCATGTTGGTGGCGACCGGCCAGATCTGCGAGTCCGCCGTCGCCGACACACTATTCCTGGGCGAGTTGGCGCTCGACGGCGAGTTGCGGCACGTGCGCGGCGTGCTCTCGGTCGCCGCAGCCGCGCGTGAGGCCTCGGTCCGGCGCATCGTCGTGCCCAAGGTCGACGCTGAGGAAGCGTCGCTGATCGACGGCATCGAAGTGGTCGCCGTCGATTCGCTGCGCGACTGGATCGAGATCGCCACCGAGGAGCGTCCGCTCAACGACGCGATCTGGCCCACCACGCGTCCGGTCGAAGAAGACCCCGGTTCCGTCTACGAAGGCCACGACTTCTCCGACGTGCGCGGCCAGGAGCACGTCAAGCGAGCCCTCGAAGTGGCAGCTGCCGGCGGGCACAACCTGTTGATGTGCGGCCCTCCGGGCGCCGGTAAGACGCTGCTCGCCTCCTGCCTGCCGTGCATCCTGCCGCCGCTGACCAATCAGGAAGCGCTGGAAGTCACCAAGATCGCCTCGGTCGCCGGGATGACCGGCGGCAACACGTTGATCCGCCAGCGGCCCTTCCGCGCGCCGCACCATACGATCTCCAACGCCGGACTGGTCGGAGGCGGGCAGAAGTTGCGCCCCGGCGAGGTCACTATGGCCCACCGCGGCGTGCTCTTCCTCGACGAGTTGCCCGAGTTCTCGGTGCGCGCACTGGAGACCATGCGCCAGCCGCTTGAGGATCGACACATCACCATCTCCCGCGCGCATGGCACGGTCACCTATCCGGCCGACATCTGCCTGGTCGCGGCGATGAATCCCTGTCCCTGCGGCAACTTCGGCCCCGAGCAGCACTGCACCTGCACCGACGGCGCGGTCTACCGTTACCAGCGCCGCATCTCGGGTCCGGTGCTGGACCGGATCGACCTGTTCGTCGACGTGCCGCGCGTCGAGGTGCAGAAGCTGATGGAGTCGTCGTCGTCGGCGCCGCCCGCCAGCGCCGAACCATCCGCCGAGGTGCGCAAGCGGGTTATCCGGGCGCGTCAGGTGCAGCGCAATCGATACGGCGATTGCGGACCCAACGCCAATGCGTCGCTCTCCGCTCGTGAGGTCAACGGGTACTGCTACGACGCACTCGACGACCGAGCCCGCACGCTGGTTCAGGAAGCGGTCGACCGGCTCAGCCTCTCGGCGCGCGGCTTTCATCGGGTGCTCAAGGTGGCGCGAACCATCGCCGATCTCGGCGATGCCGAGGTGATCACCGCCCAACACATCGCCGAGGCGGTGCAATATCGCCGCCGGACCAAACTCGTCTGACGGTTAACGACCGTCGCACGATGTGGAATCTTGTTTGCGGAGCGCTAACCGGCTGATCCTGAGAGGTTTACCACTCGTCGCACGGTCGTTAATCCAGCGGCCCGGCTTCCATCCATAGGCTGCGTCAAGCGACTGGCGGAAGCGTCGGACGCAGCAACGGAAGAGGGAAACCCCGGAATGAGCACCGACAAGACATCGCGGGCCTTCGCGCCGCTGAACTGGGTCTCGCGCCAGGCGAGATCTGCGTACCATTGCGCAATCTCGTGCAACGACGACTGTTTCAAGCCCGCTCCCAACAAGAGCGGCAACGAGCCGTTCGCGGCCATTCTCAACCGCCGCATCTCGCGCCGCTCACTGGTCAAGGCGAGCATCGCCGGCGCGCCGCTGCTGGCACTCAGCACCTCACCGCTGGGCTCCCAGATCTTCGGCTCCGCGCCATTGACCAGTTCCGCCAGCGCGGCCTCGAGCAGCGTCGGTCTGCAGAGCATCCCTCATGACAACGAGGACACAATCAACGTGTCCGAGGGCTACAGCTCAAACGTGATTATCCGTTGGGGCGACGGCGTGCTGCCCGGCGCGCCGGCCTTCAACCTGAATGGCCAAACGGCCGAGGCCGCCGCGAAGCAGTTCGGCTTCAACTGCGACTACAACGGCTTCTTCACGATGCTGCCCGGTCAGAGCAGCCGCGGACTGCTCGCGGTCAACCACGAGTACACCAGCCGCGTCGACATGTTCCCGGGCTACGACTCTGACGCAGTCACCGAGGAGCAGGTCGCCATTGAGATCGCCTCGCACGGCATGTCGATCGTCGAGGTCTCGCGCGGCTCGGACGGTTCCTGGTCCTACGATCAGTCGTCGCGGCTCAATCGCCGGATCACCGGCGACACGCCGATGCTTCTGACCGGTCCCGGCGCCGACAGCATCTACACGATCACCGACGCCGACCCGACCGGCAAGACCGTGCTCGGGATGCTCAACAACTGCTCCGGCGGTCAGACCCCCTGGGGCACGATCCTGACGGCCGAGGAGAACTTCCACCAGTACTTCGGCAATGCCGAGGGCGTGCGCGGCGCGGACCGCTACGGTGTTCCTTCGGGCGAAACGCGGCGGCACTGGGAAGACTTCGTTGATCGCTTCGACCTGAGTTCGGACTCCAACGAGGTCAACCGCTTCGGCTACCTGGTCGAGATTGACCCCTACGACCCGTCGTTCACGCCGCGTAAGCACACCGCCATGGGGCGCTTCAAGCACGAGGCGGCGACCGTTACGCTGTCCGACGACGGTCGCGTCGTCGTCTACTCCGGCGACGATGAGCGCTTCGACTACATCTACAAGTTCGTCAGCAACGACCGTTACAACGTCTTCAACCGCTCGGCGAACCTCGACCTGCTCTCGCACGGCACGCTCTACGTGGGCAAGTTCAACGATGACGGTTCGGGCGAATGGCTGCCGCTCAGCGCCGGTAGCGGTGAGCTCGCGTCGTGGACCAACGCCGGCGTCGCCACCTTCACTCGCGAAGCCGCCGACGCCGTCGGCGCCACGCCGATGGACCGGCCAGAGGACATCGAGGTCAACCCGATCAACCACCGCGTCTACATCGCCTTGACCAATAATGACAGGCGTACCGCTGACCAGGTCGACGGAGCCAACCCGCGCGGTCCGAATGCGCACGGGCACATCCTCGAGCTGACCGAGAATGGCGGCGACGCCGGCTCGCGACTGTTCACCTGGGACATCTTCATCCTCTGCGGGGACCCGTCCAATCAGGACGACAACACCTACTTCGCGGGATTCGACCAGAGCCAGCTCGACTCGATCTCCTCGCCCGACAACCTGGCGATCGACGGCAGCGGCAACCTCTGGATCGCCACGGACGGTCAGCCCAGCAAGCTCGGACAGGCCGACTCTGTCTACGTCGTGCCGACCTCAGGTCCGGAGCGCGGTCGCGTTCGCCGAATGATGACCGGTGTGCCCAAGGGCGAACTGGCCGGTCACGTGTTCACGCCCGACTTCCAAACGCTGTTCGTCAGCGTCCAGCATCCGGGCGAAGGTGACGGCCTGGAAGAGCCGAGCAGCACCTGGCCCGACGGCGACTTCCCCCGACCCAGCGTGATCGCCGCATTCAAGGACGACGGCGGCGTCCTTGGGACGTAACCGCCGCCTGTTCTTCAGGCCCAAGATTCGACGCCGCCTCGCAAGGGGCGGCGTCGCTGCGTGTTCAGAGTCGGGCGGAATCCACGTCCAACGGTGATATCGTGACGGTCCCAGCCCCCGTAGCTCAGGGGATAGAGCACCGGCCTCCGGAGCCGGGAGCGTAGGTTCGAATCCTACCGGGGGTACCACTCAGCGCCCTGTCAGGGACCTGTCAGCGACCCGCTAGCGACTGGGCCACTCCGTCTCCCAGGTGATCAGCATGGCGCGCGACGGCGCGCGCCAGGTCGGGTAGTAGGCGTCGTCGCGCATGAACAGCTCGCCGATGTGCGGCCGCAGACGCTCGGCGACCGCCTCCTCGTCGGCGGGCGTGAGTTCGTTGTAGACGAACTGCAACGCTTCCTCGTCGTTGGTCGGACGACGCTCGGGCCAGGCGAACGGTTCGTCGACGACCAGCACGTCGGGCACGATGTCCAACTCCCACAACACGGGCAGCAGCTCGCGGTAGCCCGGCGACGGCGCTTGCGGCTCGCCGAATGCGAGCTCGAATAGTGCGGCGTTGATGTTCGGCGGTGGAACCGTCCAGGTCAGGATGAACGCGCGCCGCCGCGCGGAATCGTGCATCGCCTGCAGAAACGGTTCGATTTCGGAGACGAAGTAGGTCACGTCGGCTGTGACCACCAGGTCGGCGCTGATCGGCTCGCTCAGCGGCCATGTTGACGCGATTGCTTCGGCTTCCTCGATCTGGTGCTGCCAGACTGCGAGCCGGAACTGCTCGCGCATCGCCGCCGACGGCTCCACGTTGCGCAACGATTTCCCCCGCAGGACCAGCGGCAGTCCGACGCGCCCCGCGCCTCCGCCGATCTCGATGATCTCCTCTTCGAACTCCATCCGGCGAATCACTTCACGGATCGACGCTTCCGGCAGCCGGTTGGGGTCGAACCGATACGTGTGCGCGAACCGGTCCCAATAGGACTCGCCGTAAGGCGTGGCCAACCGAGCCTGTTGTTCCCGGCAGGCGCGGACCATCTCGCCGTAGCGGTCTGCGGCGTTCATCGCATGTCTCCTTCGACATCGTCATAACGTGGAGCGGTGATAGCGTAAGGCCTTGAGCGCACCTGCGTGGGCGCGCCGTGGGAGGAATCCGGGTGTCGCAACGGGGCCGCAGCGCGAGGACTCGTCCGCAGCGCCTGGCGCGCCGCCGGGCGTCGACCCAGGGATTCGATCGAGGCGGCAATCGCCGCTCCTGGCTGCGATCTCGCTGGGTCCTGGGCACATTCGGCATCGTCGCCGCGGCCGCGCTGATCGCGGGCCTGATCGCGACCGGATTCGGCGACCCCGCGCCCGCGCCCACAGCTGATCCGCCGCCGGTCCGTCGCACGGGCTCCGAGGTGGTGACTGGAGCGGTTGCCGGCAAACCCACCTGGGACGCGCCGCCGGCCTTCGCGCTCAGCGAGGACGTCGACTACGGCGCCGAAATCGAACTCGACAGCGGCGAGGTGATCACGCTCGACTTGTTCGAGGGCACGTCGCCCCATCACGTCAACAACTTCGTCTTCCTCGCGCGAGCAGGCTTCTACAACGAGCTGACCTTCCATGAGGTGCTCCCCGGAGACCGCGTGCGAGCCGGCGATCCCACGGCCGGCGATCCGAGCGTCGATTGGCCGGCCGACGCCGGTTACGTCCTTCCCGACGAGCCGCTGACTGGGGCCAACGAAGCGGCGCTCGGCACAGATGCCGCCGGAATCGTCTCCATGTGGCGCAGCGACGCCGGCGCGTCCTCGTCGCAGTTTGTCATCTCGCTCGCCGCCGGCGCCGACCGGACCGAGGGCGCGACCGCATTCGGACAGGTGATCGGCGGGCTCGATCAGTTGTACGCCTTCGACTCCCGCGACCCGGGAGCGATACCGACGCCGCCCACGGGTCCCAAAATCGTCGCCATACGCATTTCCGAGAACGGCGTGATCGCCCAGGTCGAGTCAGTCGAGTCAGTCGAGTCGGCTGAGTCAGCCGAGACCAGCGGAGATGACATCGCGCCGGTTCCCGATCTGTCGCTCTCGTGGGACGATCCGCCCGAGTTCGCGCTTGAAGACGGCATCGACTATCGCGCGACGATCGAAATGGTCGGCGGCGGCACAGTCGTGATCGACCTCTTTGAGGAACTCGCGCCGCAGCATGTCAACAACTTCGTCTTCCTCGCCCGCGAGGGCTTCTACGACGCCGTCACCTTCCACCGCATCATCCACGGCTTCATGGCCCAGGGCGGCGACCCGACCGGATTCGGTACCGGAGGTCCGGGCTACACGATCGAGGCCGAGTTCAACGACACCAAGCATGTCCGAGGCATCCTCTCGGCGGCGCGAGCCGGCCATCCCGACACCGCCGGCAGCCAGTTCTTCATCGTCTACGACGCGGCGCCGCATCTCGACGGCCAGTACACCGCCTTCGGCGAGGTGATCTCCGGCATGGACGTCATCGACGCGTTCCCCGAGCGCGATCCAGCCGACCCGACGGAACCGCCGGGACCGCAGATTGCCAGCATCACGATCAGCGAAATCGCTCAGGACGAATAGTCCGCGGGCGCCAACACAGCCGCACGGCGGCGGAGGATTCCATGGCTAGCTACAGCAAGCGCCCTGACATGGCGCTCAAAGAGGGCGTCAGCTACAGCGCCACCATCGAGATGGAAGACGGCGGCGAGATCGTCCTGGAACTCTGGCCCGACAAGGCGCCCGAGCACGTCAACTCGTTTGTCTTCCTCGCCCGTGACGGCTTCTACGACGGCGTCACTTTCCACCGCATCATCAGCGGCTTTATGGCCCAGGGCGGCGACCCGACCGGCACCGGCACCGGCGGTCCGGGCTACAACGTGCCGGCCGAGTTCAACGACACCAAGCACGTGGCGGGCGTGCTCTCGATGGCCCGCGCCCAGGACCCAAACTCCGCAGGCAGCCAGTTCTTCATCTGCAATGCCGACGCGACGTTCCTTGACGGCGATTACACCGCCTTCGGCAAGGTGACGTCGGGTCTGGACGTGGTGCTCGCCTTCCCCGAGCGCGACCCGCAGCGAGCCCGCGAGCCCGGCCCGGCCATGAAGAGCGTGACGATCACGGAGTCGTAGCCGAGCAGGTCCCCGAATGAATCGGGGACTGGAGCATCATGTCGTCGCAGCCTCCCCAGATTCCGCCCATCCCGCCGCTCGCGGTGGTCCTGCGCGTGGTCTCGATTCTCGGCATGGGGCTCACCTTCTCCGGCTGCGTCCTCGCCCTGGTCGCCGCCGAGTGGTGGTGGGCCCTCGGCACGGGAGTCGCATTCGTCCCCTTCATGCTGATCATGGGCATCGTCGACCGGCTGATCCCAGACGTGTCCGAGTGGGCCGCGGAAAATGCTCCGCCTCGAGACCAGGAATAGATGGACGCCACATCGGGGGCGATCTGATTGCGGAGGCACGCGCAATTCCTTACAGGAGTCGCGCAGAATCTCCCTCTGATCCCCTCTCCCGGCGGGAGAAGCCTGCCCCGTGCTTGACACGGGGGGTTAGGGTGAGGGCCCATCCGTGGGCGGAACAGGCGAGACGGCCAGGTAGGAAACTACCTCCGGACCCTCACCCCAGCCCTCTCCCAGAGGGAGAGGGAGTTTCCGGTCCCCTCTCCCCGCGGGAGAGGGTTAGGGTGAGGGCCCTCCGTAGGCGGAAGAGGCGAGATGGGCAGGCCACTCGGCCCGCCCGACGCTAGGCGTCGACGCGTGCCGTTGCGGAGCCCTTGACGACCTCCGTGCCGTCCTGATTGACAGTTGAGACCGACAGGTCGACCAAGCTGACGCCATCTTCCTCGCGAATCGCGTCCACCGTGGCGGTCGCGGTCAGCGAGTCGCCCGGCCAGACCTGGGCGACGAAGCGGACGCCGTACTTGGTCAGGCGGCCGTCGCCGACGTAATTGGTCAGCATCTTGCCGGTCATGCCCATCGTCAGCATGCCGTGGGCGAAGACGGTCGGGTACCCCGCGATCTGGGTTGTGAAGATCTCGTCCGTGTGCAGCGGGTTGTAGTCGCCCGACGCGCCGGCGTACTGGATGATCTGGGTGCGGGTCAGGTTGTCGACGATCTGCTCGCTGTGCTGGTCGCCGACGTTGAGGTTGGATTTGCTCAGAGCCATGTTGGTTGCCTGTTCCTGCTGAAACTGAACGCGCTACTCGACGACGCGCGAAGTCTGCACGCCGACCGAGCGGGCGGTCACGACGAGCTCGCCGTCCTGGTTGTAGTACTCGGTGATCGACTCGTTGAACTGGAGCGTGCCGCCGCGGCGACCTTCGCGCTCCCACGAGTTGCCGGGCTTGTCGACAGCCTTGAGCACGTCGCCGGGCTTGATCGGCGCGTGGTACTCGTAGTGCTGCTCGGCGTGGAATCCCGTGCCGCCGCCGCCCGACGATTCGCGCTGCACGCCGGTCGGTTCCTTGCCCGAGCCGAACCACGGCTCGCCGATCACCGGGCGCAGATTGTAGCCCTCGGTGAACTGCGCCGACGACTGGACAAATGTCGGCGGCGGGATGATGTGGCCGGGCTCGGTGTCGGCCGCAGCCTCGGCGTCGTGGTAGATCGGGTTCGTGTCGCCGACGGAGCGGGCGAAGAGGATGATGTGCCCCGCTTCGATCGGAAAGTGGTCAGTGGCCATGTCTGGTCCTTCCTGCGCAGTATTGGACGTTCGGGCGATAGCTTAACGGACAGTTCCGGCTAGCTCGAATCGAGAGAGACAGGGCGATGACCAAACCGTTCGCCGACCTGCGCGTAGTCGAGCTCGCAGGATCGCATGCAGGCGCGTTCGCGGCCAAGATGTTCGCCGACTACGGCGCGCAGGTCGTCAAGATCGTTCCGCCCGGCGGAGATCCGTTGCTGCGCCACGGTGAAACGCTGGCGTCGCACGCGTTCGGCGAGCGTCTGGTCGGATCGATCTGGGCCTTCTGCAACACGTCCAAGCAGGTGTGGGAAATCGACCAGGAGTCGCAGGCCGTCCGCGATCTGATCGCCGCAGCCGACATCGTGATTGAGAGTTCCGCGCCGGACCCGTTGATCCCGAGGACGTCGGCAGCCGATTCGCCACGGCTGATCAGGGTGTTAATCTCCCCGTTCGGACTCAGCGGGCCATGGTCGGAGCGACGATCCAACGTCTTCACCGACGACGCGGCCAGCGGACACATGTATCTCAACGGCGAACCGGATCGCTATCCGTTCCGTCGCCTTGGCCGGCACACCGAGTACTCGGGAGGGATGTACGGCTTCATCGGCGCGATGGCGGCGCTGATCGCGCGCGAGTCGACAGGACGCGGACAGACGGTGGAGGTCGCTCACATTGAGGCGATGGTCGCGATGCACCAGCACACGACCACGATGTGGACCCACGCGGGGCACATCCTCAAGCGCGAGGGCAACGCCCAGCCCGGCATGTGGCATCCCGCGGGCGTCTACGAGTGCAAGGATGGCTACGTCTTCCTCAGCCACGCGACCGCCGCCAAGCTGGAACCGTTCCTACAGGCCGCCGGCATGGGCCACATCCTCGACGATCCACGACTGGCGACGAATGAGTCGCGCGGACGCAACAAGCGCGCCTTCGACGAAGCGCTGCGACCCTGGTTGATGTCGCACACGTCCGAGGAAATCTGCGAACTGGGCGAGGCCACGTTCTCGCCGCTCGGCCCGGTCTGGGATACGCACGAGTTCCTCGCCGACCCGCACATGGCCGCCCGCGAGTTCTTCGTCCCGCTCGATGCGGCTCGCGGCGACGAGTTGATCCCGCGTGGCCCGTTCCGATTGGGTCCCGAATACGAAGGTTCCACGCCGCAACCGCCGACACGCATTGAGGTCGATGAGCGGCCCGCTCGGCAGGCGGTGGACGCCGAACCAGGAAACGCGCAGCCGTTGGAAGATGGACCGCTGAGCGGTTTGCGCGTGCTCGATCTGACCCGAGTCTGGGCGGGACCGATCGCCGGACGGCTGCTCGGCGACCTCGGCGCCGACGTGATTCACATTGAATCGCCCTGGAATCGAGGCCCGCTGGAGGTCCCCGACGATCTGGCCGAGGTCACCCACACCTTCCCCGACAACGAGCTGGGCGAACGGCACTGGAATCGCAACGGCGGCTTCAACAAACTCGCGCGAAACAAGCGCGGCCTCGCGATCGATCTGTCGTCCGAGCGCGGTCATCAGGTCTTCCGCGAGTTGATCGCGGCGTCCGACGTCATCCTCGAGAACTACTCGCCGCGAGTCTTCCCGCAGTGGGGACTGGACTGGGATGCGCTCCAGCAGATCAACCCGTCCATCATCCACACCGCCATGCCTGGCTATGGGGCGCAGGGACCGGGAGCGAACCGGGTCGCGCTGGGCCCGGTGATCGAGGCCGCGACCGGCATGACGATGATGTCCGGCTACCCCGACGGCATTCCCTACCGCTCCGGCGTCGCCTGGCCCGACCCGGTCTCGGGCATGAGCGCGGTGGCGGGAACGCTGGTCGCGCTCTGGCATCGAATGTCCAGCGGAGGCGAGGCCCAGCGAGTTGAGACGGCGATGATCGAATCGATGGGTACCTTCGCCGGCGACGAGCTGCTCTCCGCCCAGGTCGTCGGTCATCCGCCTCCGCGTCGAGGCAATCGCGAGCAAGGAGTCGCGCCGCAAGGCGTCTACCGCTGCCTTGGCGATGACCGCTGGATCGCCATTTCCATCACCACGGACCGGGAATGGCAATCGCTCTGCCGGATAGCCGGTCTGCCCGACGGCTGGGAGTCGTGGGAACTCTGGGAGCGAGAGGCCCGGCACGACGAGATCGACACGGCGCTCGGCATCTGGAGCCGCGCGATCTCGCCCGCTCACGCGGTCGCAGTGCTGCAAGCCGAGGGAGTCATCGCGGCGGTCCTGTCCGACGCTCGCGACCTGCTCGAGTCCGAACATCTCGCCGCCCGCGAGTTCTGGGCCGAGGTCGGCGGGATCGACATGGGCGTCTTGCGCTATCCGGGATGCCCGGTCCGGCTCAGCGACACCCCGGCAACATACCGTCGTGGGGCTCCCGGCCTGGGAGAACATAACCGCGAGGTCCTCGCCGACCTGCTGGATATGGAGTCATCGGAGATCGACGCCCTGCTCGAAGCAAGGGTCCTGGCCGATCGCCCGCCAAGCATGGAAGAGCTGCTCAAGCCCCGCATCTGAGCCTGGACAGCGCAGAATCCTGCCCGTTCGGAAGTGTTTCCCTCGTTCTGGGGCATCTAGGGGCGACCCTTGTGGTCGCCCGTCCCCTCTCCTGGCTCTTCTCCCAGCGGAGACCTGCGCGTGAATCCCTTTCTGGTCCCCTCTCCCCGAGGGAGAAGCCCGCCCCTGCGAAGGCAGGGGGGTTAGGGTGAGGGCCCTCTGTGCCGATGAGTGCGGTCCCTACCAGATACGATCGCCGCGCCGGACCCTCACCCCAGCCCTCTCCCCTGGGGAGAGGGAGTAAAGCCCCACGAATGACGCGCTGGTCTCCAGCGGGAGAGGAAGTAAAGCTCGGAGACTTTCACGCAGATATCCAGAAGGAGACAAGCGTGGAACGAAGATGTGAGTGGGGACCGTCGGCGAGACTCGGCAACATCAACAATGTGGTCGGGGTGGGCGGATTTGAACCGCCGGCCTCACGGCCCCAAACCGTGCGCTCTGCCAAGCTGAGCTACACCCCGGACGATCTCACTCTATGGCGTCGATCCGGCTGACGCCTCAGCCGACCTGCACCGCGCCGATCAGCTCATTGATGTCCGTAATCCCGTTGTCGCGACAGTAATCGAGCAGCCCTTCCAGGACCTGGATGGCGGCAAACGGATCGCGGAACGAGGCGGTGCCCACCTGGACCGCTGTCGCGCCGGCAAGGATGAACTCCACCGCGTCGCGTCCGTTGACAATCCCGCCGCAGCCGATCACGGGTATATCGACGGCGTTCGCCGTCTCCCAGACCAGTCGCAGGGCGAGCGGCTTGATCGCCGGTCCGGTCAGTCCCGCCACAGGCCGATTGGTGCGCGGCCGCCGCGAGTTGACGTCGATGCTCATGCCGACGAACGAATTGGCGACGCACAGGGCGTCGGCGCCGGCATCCTGACAGGCACGGGCGACGACAGTGATGTCGGTCACGTCGGGCGTGAGCTTGGCGATCACGGGTAGCGTCGTCGACGTGACCACCGCTTCAACGACCCGTCCGGCAGCGACCGGGTCGCGGCCGAAGGCGACGCCGCCGACGTCCAGGTTGGGACAGGAGATGTTGACCTCCAGCCCTGCCACACCTGGCGCGCCGTCGAACACCTCGGCCAACTGCGCGAACTCGTCGACCGTGTCGCCGAGCATGTTCACGACGACCGGCACGTCCCACGTTTCCCAGACAGTCGCCACGTCGCTCAGCAGTTTGCGCACGCCGACATTCTGAAAGCCGATGCTATTCAGCATCCCGGCCGGTGTCTCGACGATGCGTGGGGTCGGATTGCCGCGCCTGGGTTTCAGCGTGACTCCCTTGGACAGCAGCCCGCCAAGGCGGTTGATATCGAAGAGCCGCGCCAACTCGGTCCCGTTGCTCGACGTGCCTGAGGCCGTCATCACGGGATTGCGCAGGATCAGCTCGCGCTTCGCCCCGGGCGCCAGATCGACGCCCAGATTCGGCATGACCGAAGGCAGGTCAGTGTGTTCCGCAGAGCGAGTGGCCGCGATTGGCGCAGACATGGAACCTCCTGCCGCGCATGTTAGAGCGCGGCGCGGCGGTCAAGTCCGTAAGTCGTGAGCGACGAAGCGCGGACTAGTTGTCGTTCTCGGATGGGCGGCGGCGCTTCGAGATGCCCATGTCGTTCCAGCGTGAGCGACCTTCCTGCCGGTCCCAGATCGAGTCCTCGGACGAGTTGCGGAACTCCTTGGTTTCGCCGCAACTGCAGACACCCATCGACATCGGGCCGTTCGGCGCGTCGATCACCCAGTGGTGGATGTGAGTAGACGCTTCAGTCTTCAGTCGAGTCTTCGCTGCCATTCCAGTACCTTCCTGAGCCTGTGTAGCCGCATCGTGGACACGACGCGCACTCTTGCAGCCCCACGTGAGCAGGACGCTACGTATCCCTCTCTGCTTGGGCAATACACCGAGCGACACACCCGGCACGTGCCTGTAAAGTGCGATACGCGCCTGTAACTGCTTGACGATTGGTCATCCGTTTCTGTTCCCTGAAGGCGGACAATCGACCGCATCGGACGCGAGATCCCGGGTCACCGGACCCGAATCGAACACGATGCGCCTGTCGAGATGTGGACAGTGGAGTACGATGAATGCAACGCGGATCAACCTCGCCGCACAAACCCGAGCGAGTTTGAGCCCCGCACGTTGACGGACCTTGATTCGCAATCACAACGACTCCGCGCACCGTATGAAATCCGGACGAGTGTTACTCGCGGCGGAACGGTGTCCGCCCGTCGAGTCCATCCTCTGTATTCACGGTACCCCGATTGTCCGGGGCTGGAACTGAGCTGACGATGGTCTGGCGACGTCTCACGGGTCGAAACGGGAAAGAGGAAGGCATGGTCCTCACGGATGAGGCGGTACGGGACGCGCTGCGGACGGTTCGCGATCCGCAGCTCGGACGAGACTTGATCGCGCTGCGCATGTACGGCGGAGCGGTGATCGACGGCAGTTCGGTCACCGTCCATCTCAACATGCCCCTGTACGGCTACCCCTCGCAGGACGAGCTGGAAGAACGTGTCCGCAAGGCCCTCGAGCAGGTCGGCGCCGAGCGGGTGGCGTTCGAGCTCCGTACCGACGTACCCGCCTGGCAGGGCAGCGGTCAGCAGGCCGCCATCGGCGGCGTCAAGAACATCATCGCCGTCGCCTCGAACAAGGGCGGCGTCGGCAAATCCACGATTGCGACCAATCTCTCCGTCGCCCTCGCTCAGACCGGCGCGACCGTCGGGCTGATCGACGCCGATGCAACCGGACCCAACCTCCCAACCATGTTCGGTCTGCCCAACGGCTATCAGATGGAGAGCGAACGCGGCCTGCACCCGGTCGAGCGCTACGGCGTCAAGATGGTGTCGCTGGGTTTCATGATCCCGCCAGGCGCGCCCGTCGTCTGGCGCGGTCCCATGATCGGCTCGGCCGTGCGCCAACTGCTGCACGATGTCGACTGGGGCGAGGTCGATTACCTGCTGATCGATTTGCCGCCGGGCACCAGCGACGCGTCGATGTCGATGGCCCAGGAAGCGCCGATCGCCGGCGCGGTCATCGTCTCGACACCGCAGCAAGTCGCGCTGGAGGACGCCAGCAAAGCGGTCACGATGTTCGAGAAGCTGGACGTGCCGGTGTTCGGCATCGTCGAGAACATGTCCTACTTCATCACGCCCGATACGGGTCAGCGGGTTGAGATTTTCGGGCATGGCGGAGCGCGCGACGCCGCAGACGATCTGGAAATCGACTTCCTGGGCGAAGTGCCGCTGGCGACCGAGGTCCGCGCCGGCGGCGACGAAGGTCAGCCAATCGTCGCATTCGATTCGGAACATCCCGCCGCAGAGGCATTCGAGGCGATCGCGACCCGGGTCGCCGTCAAGGCAGCCGCATCGGCTCTGATGCAGGCGCCAATCATCCCCGTCCTATGAACGGAAAGCTAGGTAATGGCAAGATTCCTGAGGCGGAACACTACGAGTGATTCCCCCGCCGACGAACCACAGACACAGAGCGCGGCTCCGCTCGTAGCGTCGCAGCCGCC
>DAOUKQ010000059.1:0-3194 GCA_034421135.1 Dehalococcoidia bacterium | reverse complement strand
TCGACCGCGCGGCGGACGATATGCGACTGTCTTCCGTCCACGATACGCACCTGCGATCCCAGTCCGAACGCGGCTCGGCCGGCCCGCAGCTTGGGCAGCATGCCGCCGGCGATCACTCCGTCGTCCGTCAAGGCTCGCTGCTGAGCTTCGGACAGGCAATCGATGCCCCTTCCGTCGCCGTCCAGCACCTGCGGGACATCGGTCAGAAAGACCAGCGACGATGCGCCCAGCGACGACGCGACGGCGCCTGCCGCCGCATCCGCGTTGATGTTCAGCGTCGTGGAGAGGTCGTCGGCCAGTCCGACCGGGGCCAACACCGGCAACAGTCCGGCGTCCAGCACTCGGTTCAATGTCTGCGGATTGCAACGCGGGGTCTCGCCGACCAGGCCGATCCGCGTTGAGATCGGCGAGCAGAGCGTGCCGCCGTCCACGCCGCTGAGTCCGACGGCCGGCGCGCCGAGCTGCTGCAATCGACGGGTCAGCTCCTTGTTGATCAATCCGGCTAGCACCGCCACGACCACCTCCAGTGACTCAGGCGTCGTCGCACGCAAGCCATCAACCCAGGCAGCCTCGGCTCCCAGCCGTTTCTGCCAGTCCGTGACGGCGGCGCCGCCGCCATGCACGATCACCACGCGCCGCCCCTCGCGATGGAGTTCCGCACAGTCGGCCAGGGACGTGTCATGCTCGCCGAGGGTCGAACCCCCGATCTTAATCACAAACACTCCACTGCCGGGGCTCGCTGAACTCATGGATGCCAGCCTAGCCGACACCTGCTCCAGTGAGTCTGCAACAGACGACATCCGCAACCCGATACCGTCGCCCTATGAGCGCTCGGGCGACCAACCACGCCATCCTCTTCCTGCTCAGCCTCGAACTGCTCTCCGGCCTGATCTCCTTCACCATCGGACGACCAAGCGGCGAGTGGATCTTCTGGCTGCACGGCCTGGGCGGTTTCTCCCTGGTCGGCCTCGTGATCTGGAAGTACCGCATCGTCCTGCGCTCATTCCACCGCCGAGGCGTCGCCTCCGAGACCGTGGGCTCGATCATCCTCGTCCTGCTCTTCGTCGGCGTGCTGACCACGGGCACGCTCTGGGCGATCATCGGTCGCGGCAGCGTCGACATCCCCTTCTACGGGAACATGCGCCTGCTGGTCATCCACACCACCCTCGGACTGGCATTGACGATTCCGCTGATCGTCCACGCCGCCATGCGCTGGCCGAGAAGAGTCAAACGCACCGACTTCACCAATCGCCGCGCCGCGCTCCGGCTGATCGCGGTCGGTCTCGGAGGCCTGGTCCTCTGGCAGGGCGCGTCGGCGGCAGCGCCCGTCGCAGGGAAGCGCCCGCGATTCACCGGCTCCCGAGAGGAAGCCAGCGGTCAGGGCAACGCGCACCCCGTGACTCAGTGGCTCTTCGACAGCCGACAGAGAATCGACGCAGCCAACTGGCGGCTGACGATCGCCGGCGAAGTGGAAAAGCCAATCAGGCTCACATACTCGGAGTTGCAAACCATCGCCAATCACGGCACGACGGCCACGCTCGACTGCACCGGCGGCTGGTACACGGTCCAGGACTGGAGCGGCGTCAGGCTGTTGGATCTACTGCAACACGTACAGATCGGCGAGGAAGCCGAGAGCATCGTGATTGAGTCCGCGACCGGATTCAATCGTCGCTTCGCGATTGGAGAAGCCAGCCAGCTTCTGCTCGCCACTCACATCGCCGGCGAGCCGCTCTCGTCAGGACACGGCTATCCGCTCAGGCTCGTCGCCCCAGGTCATCGCGGCTACAACTGGGTCAAGTGGGTCACGTCGATCGAGGTCAGCAGCAAGCCGTCCTGGTGGCAACCGCCGCTGCCGCTGCAGTAGCCATCAGGTAGATGGTCATGCTGTCCGGACCGACGTGATTCTCACAGATTCGTGGTCCATCAGGAGTTCGTACCTCAGCCGAATGGGACCGTTCTCCAACTCGCGCAAGTCGACGCCTGTCGCAGTGGGATTTGAGACAATCCGGCCGCGCTGCCATCGGTCGTGACGAAAACTGCCCACCAACTGGCGCGCCAGAACGTATTGGATGGTACTCCTGTGTTCCCGCATTTCGAGCTTGGCCCGATCAGTCCACTCGACTGTGAAGGGCATGTCGGGCCGCGCGCAAGTAGTCGAAGATGGCTAGTTCTTCCCGGCTGGGCATGCCGAGCGATGCTGCCAGTTGGTCCCGATCCATGCCGAACTGGTCGATGATTTCCTGATCGCTGAGCTCAGTTGCATCAAGAAGTTCGTGAGGCGTCTGACCGTTCTCAAGCACGAAGTAACGGTCGTCCGTGAGACCATCGTTGCGTGCATCGTGTTCGTCGATCAGCCGCTGGATCTCGGCGCAAGTATCAGCGTCATACCAAGCGTCACCAATCCGCACCGGCGGAAGCTTCGATGGCTTCTGGCCCGGCCGGCGCCAGACGTGTCGCGTCGTCATCAGGCCCTCCACGTAGCCACGATAGAAGATCCGTTACGTCACGTAATCCGCGTTGAAGCGCACGTACTCCTCTGTCAGATCACAGCCCCAGGCCGTCGCCTCGGCGTCGCCCTGGCCCAGATCCATACGCAGGAAGACCTCGTCGCCCTGCGTCTTGGCCGAGGCCTCTTCCTCCGGCACTCCGGTTGCGGTGCCGTCGAAGACGCACAGGTCGGAAATCCAAATCTTCACCCGATCGAGGTCGTAGGGCACCCCCGCGCGACCGGCCGCCATCAGGATCCGGCCCCAGTTCGGGTCGTACTTGCTCAGCGCCGCCTTGAGCAACGGCGACACCGCGATCGTCCGCGCCACATCGCGGGCCTCCTCCCAGGATCTCGTTCCCGAAACCGTGATTGCAATCCGCTTGGTCGCGCCCTCGCCGTCGCGAGCCATCATTTTGGCCAACGCTGTCGACACTTCCAGCAGCGCCGACCCAAAGGCCTCCAGAGCTTGCCCTGTCAGCGTTTCCCCACCGGCAGCGCCGTTCGCCAGAATCACCGACGAATCATTGGTCGACGTGTCACCGTCGACCGTGACCATATTGAATGAGCGATCCATCGCGGATCGGAAACAGGAATCCAGATCGCCGGCGCTCACGGGCGCGTCGCTGGTGAAAAAAGCGAGCATCGTCGCCATGTCGGGATGGATCATCCCGGCGCCCTTGGCGCAGCCGCCAATCGTGTAGTCGAC
>DAOUKQ010000058.1:0-5328 GCA_034421135.1 Dehalococcoidia bacterium | reverse complement strand
TCGTCGGTCCGCAGGATGTAGCCGCCCGTCCGCATCGCCGACATGCGGCCCACGACCAGCGTCTCGGCCGCCATCCCGACCTCGTCGTTGATCAGCGATTCCACCGGCTCGACTGACTTGCCGGTGGCAGTCACATTGCCCTGGACGAAGCGCAGATCAAGCGAGGCCGAGTCGGCGTCGGCGAGCGTCTGCCGCAGCCCCAGGTCCCGGATTGCCTCGATGAACACGGGCGCGCTGCTGGCCAACCCCACTGCCAGGAGCGCACCGATCAGCAGCACCGCCGACAGCCGGGGCGCAGACGTGATCCGCCGGATCGCCAACAGCGCCAGTTCGCGAGCTGTCTCGCCGCGAGGTGCGGCGGGCTGCTGAGCCATCAGTCCGCGCCTTCACGCAGCAGCGGCGCTGCGTCTTGCCCCGTGGCCCAACGCGCGATCGCGGTCGTCCCGAAGATCGCGCAGGCGACGATCACGCCCACACCGATCCCGGCCAAGACCCAATCAATCGACAGCACCGTCGGAGGCGCCGCGGCGATTCCTTCCGCGGTCACATTGAGAAACGCCAGCAATGCACCGGCCACCGCGCGTCCGAGGCCAATTCCCAGCGCAACCCCGGCGATCAGGACCAGACCCACCTCGACCGCGGCCTGGCTGGTCAGCCCGCCTCGGCCTGCGCCGACGGTACGCATCAGCGCGAATTCCCTGGCCCGTTCGCCGCCGGCGGCCGCCAGCGTGAAGACCAGCGCCGCCGAGCCGACGATCAACAGTCCAATGAAGCCAACCACGAACAGCGCCGCCGCCCCGCCCGAGCGGAACGGATCCTGTTCGGCCGCGTCGATTCGCGCTTCCGCGTCGAGCACCGTACTGGCGAGGTAGACGTCATCGAGCAGATCATTCGCGATCAGCCGTCCGGCGTTCGTATCCGTTGCCGCCCAGACCTCAGTGATCGGCAAGACCGCCTGCACCGCGGCGACCAGCGCCGCGCTGCGCAACGCCAGCAGATCCGCGATCAGGAACCCGCCCTGGGCCGGATTGAGCGTGGGAAAGTAGTCAACCGCCGCCGTGATCCGCACGGGAATGCTGGCGTTGCTCAGCTCGATCGGCACGACATCGCCGACGCTCAGGTCGGCGGTCTCCATCGACCTGCGATCCATCGCCGCATTGACCGGCAGGTTGGGCGACTCGCGCACGATGATCCGTTCATCGCTCGCTGCCAACCGCGACCAGTGATAGCGGAGCTGACCCTGCTCGAACTCGATTCGATCCTCCCCGGCCCCGCTCGACGCGGAGATCCACGGACCGGCCGAGTCGAAGGCGTCGACGATCACCGCCTCCTCGCCGACCTCAGCCACCAGTCCTTCGATGTACAGCGTCCCCGTCGGAGCGCGGACGACTCGCGCCTGCGGTCTGAGGATGATCGCCGCGATCCGCAGTGGTTCCGCCAACCCGCTCAGTGGAGCTCGCATGGCCTTGGAATCGGCGTCGATGGTCGACGACGTATTCGTCCGGAACTGCCGCATATGAACCTGCCCGTGCCGGTCGATCACCCGCGCAGCCAGCTCCAGGTTGCTGTTGCCTGGATCACTGCGAATCTCCACCGTGAGCGCGTCCGTCCCCTCGGGAAGCGGCTGGCCGACTCGCCCAGGCTCCCGCTCGATGGCATCGAGCAGGTCGGCCGACGGCATGCCGAGCAACTGGTCGTCCAGCGTGATCGTCTCGCCGAGGCGCCCTGTCTCCAGCCCCAGCATCACGATTCTGCTGCCCTCGCGGTCGCCGCCGATCGATCCGATTCCGCGATAGGCGGCGCCCGCGTTGATCCCGTCCCGACGCTCCAGCGGTTCCGTCACGCGAGCGATCGTCGAGCCGGCCAGGTTGCCGCCGATCGACACGCCGCGCACGTCAGACCCCACCGCATACTCGATCCGCGATCGCTCGACGCTGCGGATCGTCGATGCATAGGTCGCCGAGATCAGCCCGACCGCCGTGATGAACGCGGTCAGCGCCGTCAACAGCATCGGACCGGTCGGATTTCGGGCTACGTTGACCACGCCCAGATACAACCAGGAGGGCGTCGGCGTCCTCGAGAGCGCCGCGGCGACCACGCTCCAGACCCTCGGAGCCAGACGCATGATCGTCAGCGCCGCGCCGAGCAGCAGCAATCCCGGACTCAGCATCAAGACCGGATTGATCCCGCCCGACTCGAACGCGGCCAGCGCCCCGCCCGAGGCTTCCGACTCGAACTGCAGAAACAGCACCGCGGCCAGCACCAGCAGCGCGACGTCCAGCCAGGCCCGCTGAATCAGCGACTGCCGTTGCGGGCGTCCGGCGGCGACTCGCTGGTTCGCCCGCTGGCGAGCGTCGAACCAGGCCGGCGCGGCGAACGCGACCCAGGCGATCAGCGCTCCGGCGACCGCCAGCGCCCACGCCTCCCAGGTCAACCGCGTGTCGAACGGCTCACCGCCAGAGACCCGCGCCACGGCGTCAAGCCGACCGGCATGGCTCAGGGCAAATGCGGCCAGCGGAGCTCCGAGGAACGCCGCCGGCACCGCCGCAATCCCGCCCAGGATCGCCTGCGCCCCGGCCTGCTGCCACGGACGCGCCCCGCGCGCGGCCAAACGCTCCCGATCCACGCGCGTCCGCTGCGCCATCACCCGACCCACGAGCGCGACGCCAAACATCGCCACTGCGGCGATCTGCAGCCCGGCGATTAACGACTGGCCGGCCGAGAACTTCGCCCGCCGATCAAACGTCTGCAGCGCGCCGAGCAGCAGCGTCGACGCCGATCCGCCTTCCAGCCGATTGAGTTGTTGCTCCCAGGCCGACAGCGCTTCGATCGCATCCTCGACCTGATCGGAGTTGAGCACCGCCGAGTCGAACTCGGTGCGCATCCGATGAGTGATCGGCGCGCCATATCGCACCAGCGCCTCGGGACTGGCGAACAGCCCGAAGTACGGCTCGATCGCGCCGCCCAGCGTGATGTTCTCCTGCAGCTCGAACCAGACATCGGTGTAATGCAGCGCCAGCAAGCGGCTCGCGTCCGCCACGATCGGCTCAATGATCCCCGTGATCTCGAAGCTCATCTCGGGGCTGAACGAGATCCTGCTGCCTACGTCGATGCTGAGCTGTTCCGACAGCGCCGCGCCGATCACTACCTCGTCATCCGCCTGCGCCCAATCGCCGCGCACCAGCCGGGCGTTGGTCCGCAACTGTTCGAACGACATCAGGTAAGCCAGCAGCGATTCCTCGATCTCGTTATCCAGACGCGTGAAGTCGGCAAAACTCCGGGGCGTCTCCATGATCCGCCGCGTCTCGCCGAGCAGACCGTCAAACCCTGCCAGGTGCCGGACTCGAAGCTCTGCGGCGGTCTCGGCGACGCCATCGAAGTCGTCGATCTCGGCCGGCCGGAAGGCGCGCGCGTGATCGGCGAACCCGACGCTGCGGGGCGACTGTTCGATCAGCTCGCGCAGCGCCAGGTCGGCCGAGGCCGCTCTGAACACCAGCGGCAGCGCCACCAGCCCGGCCGCAATGATAAGCAGCGACGCCGCCCCGACCATCAACATCCAGCCGCCGCGCAGTTCGCGCAGCGCGGCGAGTCGCAAGAGACGCAGAAGTCCGAGCATGATGATGCAATCCTACGACCGCTCGTGACATCCTTCCCCCGACTCAGCCCACCTGGTTCCCCTCAGCCGCTTCGGTTGCCCCTGTCCCGAACGGCGCTTAGCCTGTGGCTAACTAGTTTCGCCGTCCACATCGCGAGCAACGTCGCCAGACCCATCGCGAACGGCAGGCTGGCCCACGCAATCCAAGCAGAAGCAAGCCCACGCACACACCGTCGAACACGCTGTCAAACACACGGTCAGGAGCAGGCGTATGACTACACAGACTGAGACACATTCGCAGATCGCCGTCGAGGTCGCCGGCCTCAAGGTCAGCGCGCTGCAGGACGGCAGCGGACCGAACATCGTGGTCCTGCACCACTCCACCGGCTCGCCTGGCTGGATTCCGTTCTACGACCAGCTCGCCGCCAACCACACCGTCACCGTCCTCGACATGCCCGGCTACGGCCAGTCCGAGCGACCGGGCTGGGCCCGGCACCCGCGCGACATCGCGATCCTGCTGCACAGCGCGATCCACAAGATGGGCATCGACACCGACGCCCACCTGCTCGGCCTGGGCTTCGGCGGCTGGGTCGCGGCCGAGCTGGCTTCGATGCACCTGCACGGCCTCGACAGCCTCATCCTCGTCGGCGCCGCCGGCGTGCAGCCCGAAGAGGGCGAAATCGCCGACGTCATCTTCTACGAGTTTGAGGAGTACGTGAAGCTCGGCTTCTCCTCCGACGAGGCCTACGCCGAAGTCTTCGGCGACGAAGCCGCGCCCGAACTCAAGGAGCTCTGGGACTTCTCGCGCGAGATGACCGCGCGTCTGACCTGGAAGCCGTGGATGTTCAACCGCCAGTTGCCGCACCTGATCTCCGAGGTCGAGACTCCCACGCTCCTGCTCTGGGGCGAGAACGACCGCGTCGTGCCGCTCGGCGTCGCCGAGGTCTACGACGCCAGCCTGCCCAACAGCACGCTGCAGGTCGTCGAAGGCGCCGGCCATCTGGTTGAGCTGGAGAATCCGCAGGCCGCCGCCGACGCCGTCACCTCGTTCATCGCCGGCCTCTAGGCCCAGACCGGAACAGACGGCAATCGCGTATCATCTTGAGGAACGAATTACCGATCAGCCCAGCCGCCCGCTGAACAAGCTGCGCATACTGAATCGGTGGAACAGGAACCCAAACCATGTTCGTTGGCTATTTCACGGAACGTCCCTACCAGGACTTCGAGTCAGGCTGGGTCGGTGCGACCGGGCGTGAGATTGAAGACCTCGGCATGACCAACGGGGACTACAACCCCCGGATCGGGGCTGAGCTCTACAACCGCTACCTCGACGAGAAGGTCTACGCCGAGGAGATGGGCTTCGACGGGCTGATGCTCAACGAGCATCATTCCACCCCGTTCTGCATGGGCGGCGTGATGAACGTCGAGGCCGCGATCCTCGCCCGCATCACCAAGCGAGCCAAGATCGTCCTGCTCGGCAACGTCCTCCCGATCTGGGAAGACCCGCTGTGGCTGGCCGAGGAACTCGCTGAGATCGACATGATCTCCCGCGGCCGCCTCGTCACCGGTTGGGTTCGCGGCACCGGCCGCGAGTCCGTCGCCCACAACTCGCAGGCTCCGTTCAACTGGGAACGCTTCCAGGAAGCCCACGACTTCGTCGTCAAGGCCTGGTCGACTCCCGGTCCCTTCCGCTGGGAAGGCGAGCACTACCAGTACCGCTACGTCAACCCCTG
>DAOUKQ010000057.1:0-23518 GCA_034421135.1 Dehalococcoidia bacterium | reverse complement strand
AGCACACAGGAGAACACTATGCCTGGCGAAGCATCAATGTCCGCCGCGATCATCGGCGCCGCCGAAGCCAACGACATCGGCTACCCGCAGACGCCGAAGTCCTCGCTCACCCTTCACATCGAAGCGATCAACAACGTCTGCGAGAGCACCGGGATCCCAATCAAGGCGATTGACGGCATCTTCTCCGCCGGCTGGTCGCCGCAGATCGCCGAGTATCTCGGACTGCACCCCAAGTACATCGACACCACCGCCGTCGGCGGCTGCTCGTTCGAGATGCACGTCCATCACGCCCTGGCCGCGATTCACGCCGGCGTGATCGACGTGGCGCTGGTCACGCATGGCGAAATGGGATTCAGCCAGCGGTTCACCGGCGGCAAGGGCACCGGACGCCCCTTCGGCGGCGGCGACCCCTGGGATCCGGGCACGCAGCACACCTCGGCCTACGGCCTGGGCGGCGCGCCGACCGCGTACTCGCACGCGCTCAACCGACACATGGCGCGCTACGGCACGACGCAGGAAGACTTCGCCGAGATCGCCGTCGTGACGCGCGAGTGGGCGACACTGAACCCTCGCGCGGTCATGTACCGCAAGGCGGGCGAAGGCGACCTGCCCCCGCTGGAGAAGGGCGAATGGGGCGGCGGCAAGCGCGGACACACCTTTGGCGGTCCGATCACCGTCGACACCGTGATGAACTCGCGCCCGATTTCCTGGCCGATCAAGCTGCTCGATGTCTGCCTGGTCACCGACCACGGCGGCGCGGTCTTGATCACCGGCCCCGAGCTGGCCAAGACCTCCAAGACCCCTCCGGTCTGGATCGCCGGCGCTGGCGAGTCGATCTCACACTGGAACATGCTCGAGATGGGCGAGTTCACCAAGACCTCGGCCAGCCGCTCGGCCGCGGCCGCCTACAAGATGGCCGGAATGGGTCCCGAGGACATGGAAATGGCCATGATCTACGACTCGTTCACCGTCACCGCCGGGATCACCGCCGAGATGCTCGGTCTCGCTCCCGCGGGTGAAGGCTTCAGGCTCTGGAAGGACCGCCACGCGGCCCCCGGCGGACGCCTGCCGATCAACACCAACGGCGGCGGACTGAGCTTCAACCACTCCGGCATGTACGGCATGCAGTTGCTGGTTGAGGCCTACCGGCAACTCTCCGGAACCGCCGAGGACGGCGGCTTCTCCGGCGACCCGGGCAAGCAGACCAGCGCCCGAAGCTGTGTCGTCAACGGCACCGGCGGCTCGCTGAGCACGACCGGCACCCTGGTCCTCGTCTCCGACGACTAGTCGCTCCGCACGATTGACATGCGGCGAGGCCGCCTCCACACATACGTGGGGGGCGGCCTCGTTCGTCTATCTTGCCGCAAGTGTGGAATCGATAGGAAGCAGTCATGTCGACCGAGGGCCCTTCACCGTCGAATGCTGGCGCAACTGAACACGAACGCCAAACTGCGCAGGGTGTCACATTCTTCTGGGCCATGGTCATGGCCGCAGGCTTCGTCGTCCTGTTTGGCCTGACCCAATGGGGCATCCTCGACGACGTGCCGACCTCAGAAATCGGCTTGTTTGCAGTCGGTTCGGCCAACGGGATCGGGATCATTGCTGTTGGCGGCTGGAACGCCATTGGATTGGTTGCCATCGGAGGCGCCAACTCGATTGGCCTCGTGGCGGTCGGAGGATTCAACTCTGTTGGAGTGATCGCCTTTGGCGGCGTCAGCAGTTACGGACTGGTCTCGCTCGGTGGAATCAACGCACTCGGCACCAGGATCAGCGTGCGGATGTTCCAGTGGGCGCCGATCGTCATCAGCTCGCAAGGCAGAAGCGGGTAACGACTGCCGGTGTGTTAACCTGTCATCCAACAAGCCGGGGTGGTCCGACCGCTGAGTTGACGGTGCTTGGGCCTGAGAACACACCCGCCGAACCTGATCCGGGTAATGCCGGCGCAGGGAGCGACGAGCCTCTCAGACCGAACGCCAACCACCCGCAGCATCGAAGGATGCCAGCGTGCGCGTCGTTTGCTCGATCGCCGGATCCGATTCCTCCGCCGGCGCCGGTATCCAGGCCGACCTCAAGGCGACCTCGCAGTTCTACGCGTGCTACTGCGCCACGGTCGTCACGGCAGTTACGGCACAGAACACGCTCGGTGTCCAGGACGCCTACCAACTCCCGACCTCCATCGTCAGGGCGCAGATCGAGTCGGTCTTCTCCGATCTCAACGTCCACGTCGTCAAGACCGGCATGCTCGGCGACGCGGAGATGATCCACGCGGTCGCCGATGAACTGGTGCGGCGCCGCCCGCCCAAGATCGTGGTCGACCCGGTGATGATCTCCAAGACGGGCTTTCCCCTGCTGGCCGACGAAGCGGTCGCGACGTTCAAGGCGCGCATTGTCCCGCTGGCCACGCTGATCACGCCCAACACGCACGAGGCCGAGCGCCTGACCGGCGTCTCCGTCTCCACGCTCGATGACGCCGAACGGGCGGGCCGCGCGCTGCTGGAACTGGGAGCGGACGCGGCGCTCGTCAAGGGTGGACACCTCGAGGAACGGCCAGGTACCGACGTGTTGGTCACGTCCGACGACGTGCGGCTCGTTGAGCGCGAGTGGATCGAGACGAAACACACCCACGGCACCGGATGCACCTACGCATCGGCAATCGCCGCGCGGATGGCCTACTCGCAAGAGTGGCCGCTCTACGAGTGCGTCCTGGATGCCAAGTACTGGCTCACCGAGGCAATCCGCTACGGCATCGACCTGGGCCACGGCGTCGGTCCGACGCAAGCCTTCTGGAACGGCGAATGGGGCGGGTTCAATGACTGACCTCGGCCGCCTCCACGTGATCACCGACGAGGTGCTGCAAACCAGGTTCAGCCACGTCGAGCTGGCCGCCGCCGCCGCAGCGGGCGGCGCAGACGTGATTCAGTATCGGGAAAAACGGCCCACATCGACCAGCGAAATGATGCGCGTTTCCGCGCTCATGACCCTCGCTTGCCAGGAGTTCGGCGCGACGATGCTGATCGACGATCGCGTCGATGTCGCTGCCGCTGTCGGCGCAACGGCGGTCCATCTCGGACGCGACGATTTACCGCCATACGTGGCACGGCAGATTCTTGGACCCGACGCGATCATCGGCGGGACGGCCAACTCCGTCGAGGAAGCGATCAAGGTCGCCAAGCAGCCGATTGATTACCTGGGCGTTGGGCCCGTCTTCGGTACCACCTCAAAGGGCGACCGCGCCGCGCCGATGCTCGGCCTCGACCGGTTCGCTGAGATCTGCGAGGCGGTCGATGTCCCGGTGATCGGCATCGGCAGCATCACCGTCGAGCGCGTCGCCGATGTCCTCGCCGCAGGAGCGTACGGCGTCGCGGTGCTCTCGGCTATTGTCTGCCAGGACGATCCACAGGCGGCGACGAGAGCCTTCGCCGACGAGATCGCGCGGGTGACCTCATGACCGACATCGCAATCGTGGGCGGTGGTGTGATTGGGCTGTCCTGCGCGTTCGAGCTGGCGCGGCGAGGCAAGTCGGTCACCATCCTTGAGCGCGAACAGCCCGGATTTGGCGCATCGACCGTCGCGGCCGGGATGCTCACTCCTTCATTCGAAGTCGAGCTGACACCGCAATCGGTGGTCGAACTGCAACTCGACAGTCTCAGCCGCTATCCGCAGTTCGCCCGCGAGGTCGAGGCCGCCGGCGGGGTGTCGTGCGGCTACCGCGACGAGGGATCGCTCTGGGTTTCCCGCCATCGCGACGACGAACTCGAACTCGATCACATCCTCACGATTCAGCAGGAGCGAGGCTTGCCCGCCCGCAGATTGACCGGCCGCGAGGTACGGGAGATCGAGCCGTACATCTCCCCGCGCGCCGTTGGTGGGTTACTGGTGGAGTCCGATCACCAGGTCGACAGTCGCAAGCTCGTCGCCGCGTTACACGCTGCCTGCGATGCGGTCGGCGTCGACGTTCAGGTTCAGACCGGCGTCAGCTCAGTCGAGCCTGCGGCAGGAACCCTGGAACTCACTCTGGATCGCGGAGGAACCGAATCGACGCTGCGAGCCGAACAGGTACTGCTCGCCGCAGGCGTCTGGTTGGAAGAGGGACTGGTCACGCCGCTGCCGAAGATTGGGATGCGGCCAATCAAGGGTCAGATCGTCCACCTGCAGGGTCAGCCGCTGGTCCAACACGTGATTCGCAACAGCGATGTCTATCTCGTTCCCCGCGAAGGAGGCCGACTCTTGGTCGGCGCGACCGAGGAAGAACAGGGCTTCGACATGCATCCCACGGCCGGCGGCACGCTCGATCTGCTGCGCTTTGGATTCGAGGTGTTACCGGGCATCTACGACCTCAACGTCACCGAAATTGACGTTGGCCTGCGCCCGACGTTCCACGATCACATGCCGGTCCTCGGACCGACGACGACCGAAGGCATCTTCATGGCCTCGGGACACTATCGAGGCGGAGTCCTGCTCGCACCGGCGACGGCGCACTGGATGGCCGAGATCATGATGTCGGGTCAAGTTCCGGACCGGCTTGAACCGTTCAGCTTCCAGCGGTTCCGTTCGAATCAAACTCAGCAGGAGGCGTCCGGATGACAGACGCACCACGCACCTGGGATGTCGCCATCATCGGCGCGGGCATCATCGGCCTGGCAACGGCATTCGAGCTGGCTCGCCGTGGACGCGAGGTCGTCGTGATTGAGCGCAACCAGCCCGGTCAACACGCAAGCACCGTCGCCGCCGGCCTGCTCGGTACCGCCGCGCTGCCGCTCGGCGAGCAGGACGACATCTACCCGCTCAAGCTCGACAGCCTGCGCCGCTACGCGGCATTCGTCGCCGCAGTGGAGTCGGCCAGCGGCCGAAGCGCGGGCTACCGCGACGACGGTACGCTCTGGCTCGCACGAGACGCGGACGAAGACGCGATGCTCGACAAGCTATTGAGCGAACGGATCGATCGCGGCCTTGACGCTCGCCGGATCACCTCGGCCGAGGTCTACGAACTCGAACCGAACCTGGAATCTGGCATGGTCGGCGGATTGATCGTTGACGACGATGTACAGGTCGATCCGCGCCAACTGCTCCCCGCCCTCGCGGCCGCGGCGGAGGCTTCGGGTGTGCGGATCATCAGCAACCAGCCGGTTTCAGGCGGCGACTACAACGAGTCCACAGGACATTGGACGTTGCGCGACGGCGCTGATCCGCTCGCGCAGGCCCGCGAGGTCGTGGTCACCGCCGGGCCGTGGTGCGACCAGATCGCAAGCAACGCAGCCAGCGACTCCGCGCCGCTCGCTGCCTCCGGCGTCGGACCTGTCAAGGGTCAGCTCCTCCGACTTCGCGGTCCGGAGCTGATCCGTCGCTGTATCCGCACGACCAACCTCGACATCGCCCAACGTCACAACGGCGAGCTGATCGTCGCGTCGACCAAGGAGCCGGACGCCGGCTGGGATCTGACGCCGACCGACGAGGCTCGCGAGTTACTTCTGGATCGCGCGTATGGGATCCTGCCTGCATTGCGGGATGTCGAGTTCGACGAACATAGCGTCGGCCTGCGACCGGCGGTGGCCGATCACATGCCGATCATCGGCCCGGCCGGACATCCCGGACTGTGGATCGCGACCGGGCACTACCGGCACGGCATTCTGCTCGCGCCGGCGACCGCCCACTGGTTGGCGGAGACGATGGAACGGGGCGAGACGCCCGACATGATCGCGCCCTATGGCATTGCCCGCCTCGGGGCGCAGCCGCAGAGTTTGGAGGCAGCCTCATGACGCAGACGAGAACGTCCCTGGAGGTGACGCTCAACGGAGAAGGGCTCACGGTCTCCAGCAGCCTGCTACCGGAAGCGCTTTGCGAGTTGGGGTACGACCCTGAGCAGCAAGGCATCGCCGTCGCGATCAACATGTCCGTCGTGCCGCGCAGCGAGTGGCCGCAGACCAGCATCGCCGACGGCGACCGGATCGACATCGTCGGCGCAAAGCAGGGCGGGTAGGTCGAGCCATGGTTTCCACACCCCAAGCAGTCCAACCAGTCAGAGCCGTCGAACAGGACACATGGATGCTCGCCGGCCGCGAGATGACCTCGCGGGTCATCCTCGGCACGGCCCGCTATCCCTCGCAGGAGACGCTGCTCGCCTCGCTGGAAGCATCCGGGACTGAGCTGGTCACGGTCGCGCTGCGTCGCGTCAATGTCGGTTCGGCGGATGGTTCCGACCCGACCAATCTTTACACCCTGCTCACTGAACGCGGCTACGGCCTGCTGCCCAACACGGCCGGTTGCTTCACCGCTGCCGATGCTGTGCTCACCGCCGAGCTGGCCCGCGAGGCGCTCGGCGTCTCGCTGGTCAAGCTGGAAGTGATCGCCGACGAAGACACGCTGCTCCCCGACACCGAGGGATTGCTGGAAGGCGCGCAGGAGTTGATCCGTCGAGGCTTCGATGTCCTGCCCTACACCAACGACGATCCGGTCACCGCTCGCAAGCTCGAGGACATCGGCTGCGCAGCGGTGATGCCGCTCGGCGCGCCGATTGGATCCGGCCTCGGGATCCGCAATCCGCACAACATTCAGTTGATCAAGGAGCGCGCCAGCGTGCCCGTGATCGTCGATGCGGGAGTCGGTACGGCGTCCGACGTGGCGATCGCGTTCGAGCTTGGCTGCGACGCGGTGTTGATGAACACGGCCGTGGCCAGAGCGCGCAATCCGGTCCGGATGGCTCGGGCGATGAATGCCGCTGCTCGCGCCGGTCGCGACGCATTCCTCGCCGGCCGGATGCCGCGCAAGTTCTACGCCGACGCATCATCACCATCCGAGGGGATGATCTCGCCCCTCGAAACCTCATGAACCACTGCCCGAAGCAGATTGTGGCTGGAACAGGAGTGTGACCGTGTCGGAATCATCGTTTGCGCAACGGCTCTGGGACGACAACCGCGACCTCGCGGAGGCGTGCCTGGAGCACCCGTTCATCGTCGGCCTGGCCGACGGCACATTGTCGGAGTCCCGCTACGGGTTGTTCGCGCAGCAGGATCATTTCTACCTCGACGCCTACGCGCGCTCCTATGCCTGGGGCGCCGTCCGAGCTCAAGACTGGGCTACCCGCCGCCAGTTCGGCTCGTTGCTCTCGGGCATCCTGACCGAAGGCACGCTGCACGAGCAGACGGCGCCGGAGTTGGGGGTCTCGCTGGAAGACGTGCAACCGCTGCCGGCGGCTCGCGAGTACACCGACTTCCTGCTCGCGACTGCCGCGACGGGCACGACCGGCGAGCATCTGGCCGCGATGGCGCCCTGCGCCAAGTTGTACGGCTGGTTGGGCACGCGGCTCGCCGACCAGCCATTCGACGAGCGATACGGCTTCTGGGTCAACATGTACTCGGGTCAGGGTTACCTGGAGAAAGTCGACATCATCATGGGCATGCTCGACGAGCATGGCGACGAGTCGAACGCCGAAGCGATCAAGTTCCGCACCGCGATGGAGCTCGAATACAACTTCTTCGATTCGGCCTGGGTGAATGGGGAGACGCAGTGACCGGCCGTCGCGGCATGATCGCCGCTGTGCTGGGCCTGCTGCTGGCCGTCGGAACTCTCCTAATGGTCGGCTGCGGGGAGGACGAGCCCGACCTGATCCGCGTCCAGCTCGACTGGACGCCGAACACGAACCACACTGGCGTCTACGTCGCGATGGCGCAGGGTTGGTACGAGGACGAAGGGATTGACGTCGAGATTCTGCCCTACAGCGGAGCGAATGGCGATCTGCTGGTCGCCGAAGGCGTCGCCGATGTGGCGTTCTCCTTTTCGACGGTCGTGCCCTTCTCGCGGGCCGCAGGCCTGGATGTGGTCAGCATCGCCGCCGTGCTGCAGAAGAGTCCAACCGAGATCGCCGCGCTCGAGGACGGCCCGGTCAAGCGATTGCGCGACCTGGACGGCAAGCTCTATGCCGGCTGGGGGTTGCCCTACGAGCTGCCCCAGTGGCGCACCGTGATCCAGGCCGACGGCGGTGAAGGCACGGCCGAACTGGTCGTGCTCGACACGGGCGCCTACGAAGCGCTGCTGGCGGGACGGGTCCACGCGGTCGAGATCTTCGTCACCTGGGAAGGTCTGGACTGGGATCGGCAGGGCATCGAGTACCGCACCTGGCGGCACGCCGACTTCGGCGTACCCGATCGCCCCGCCGTGCTGCTGGTGACCTCGGGCGAGGCGCTGGATGAGAAGAATGACGCCCTAGTCCGCTTCATGCGCGCGACCCTGCGCGGCTACGAGTTTGCCGTCGACGACCCAGAGGAAGCGGGCCGCCTCTTGATTGCGACAGCCGGCGAGGATGCGTTCCCCGATCCCGAGCTGGTCTACGCATCGGCGATCCTGCTAGCCGAGGACTACTACGTCGCCGCCGACGGACGCTGGGGCACGCAGACGCTGTCGCAGTGGTCGGAGTATCCCGGCTGGCTGTACGAACACGGCCTGCTGACCGACGAGAACGGCGATCCGCTCGCGGCGGAGCCGGACTGGTCGGCGCACTTCGACTCGGAGATCATCGAGGCGGCGCGAGAGTAGCAAGAGCGGCAAGGGCTGATGCTGCAAGTTGAGGGCGTCGGCAAGACGTACGGCTCGGGCGACGGCGCTGTGCATGCGCTGACGGATGTCTCCTTGACCGTCGCCGATGGGGAGTTCGCGGCGCTGGTTGGCCCGTCGGGCTGCGGCAAGACGACGCTGCTCAACCTGATTGCCGGGTTGGACGAGGTCGATGCAGGACGCATCCTGGTCGATGGCGCATCGCCGCCGGCGGAGGAGCGGCTCAAGCGGTTCGGTTACATGCCGCAAGAGGACATGCTGTTTCCCTGGCGCACGGTGCTGGAGAATGTCTCGCTGGGGCTCGAAGTCCAGGGAGTTCCCAAACGCGAAGCTCGCGATCGCGCCGCCGACCTGTTTCCGCAGTTCGGATTGGGCGGATTCGAGCACCGCCGGCCGCACGAGCTGTCGGGCGGCATGAGACAGCGCGCGAGCTTTCTGCGCACCTACCTCCTCGGTCGTCCCTTTCTGCTGCTCGACGAACCGTTCGGCGCCCTCGACGCGATCACCCGTGGACAACTCCAGATCTGGCTCGCCGAGACCTGGAATCGAGTCGGCGGTTCGGCGCTGCTCGTGACGCACGATCCGCATGAGGCGGTCGCGCTCTCGGACCGTGTGTACGTGATGTCGCCGCGACCGGGCCGGATTACGAATGTGTTGGAAGTCGACCTGCCTCGTCCGAGAACGGCTCGCGCGGCGGAAACCGAAGCCGCCCACCGGTTGATCGACGCGCTGCGGCACGAGACTGAGTCTGCCGAGGCGACGGCGTGAGCGGCAGACCGTTGAGGCGCGAGCTGCTTGTCAGCGTCACGGCGCCGCTCGGCCTGGTGCTGGTCGTCCTGCTGGGTTGGCAGGTCTACGTCTGGCTCTCCGACATCCGTCCGCAGACGCTACCTGGACCGGTTCGGATCGTGCGGGAGAGTGTTGAGTCCGCCGGCGCGATCTGGGAGCACTCGCTCGTCACGATGTCCGAGGTCGCCGCCGGATTTGCGATCAGCATTGCCTGCGCGATCGCGCTGGGACTGCTGCTTGATATGTCGGCGACGGTCCGGCGCGCGCTGTACCCGCTGATCGTCGCCTCGCAAGCCGTGCCGATTCCCGTGGTCGCGCCGCTGATGATCGTCTGGTTCGGCTTCGGTGTGACACCGAAGATCATCGTGATCGGACTCTTCACCTTTGTCCCGATCGTGCTCGGTTTCGCCGCCGGTCTCGCATCGACCGAGCGACCAACCGCCAACCTGATGCGCACCTTTGGCGCGTCGCGATGGCAGATGTATCGCTACGTCAAGATTCCCGCAGCGCTGCCGGATCTGTTTACCGGACTGCGGATCGCCGCAATCTACGCGGTGCTCGGCGCGATCTTCGGCGAGCTGGCCGGCGCGACGGACGGCCTGGGCATCTTCCTCGAACAGTCGCGGCTCTCGTTCCGTACCGATCTCGTGTTCGGCGCGATCTTCGTGGTCACGCTCATGAGCTATCTGTTGTTCCTCGCGGTCGTGTTGTTGGAGCGGCGGATTATTCCCTGGCACTTTCTGAGGTGCGAATCATGATCCTTCACCGTCTGATGCTGATTGCCGATCAACAGGGAACCAACGGCCGGCCGCTGCCGGAAGTGGTGGTCCGCGCGGCCAACGGCGTCGGCGGTCGGCTGGTAGTGCAGTTCCGCGAGCGCGAAATGCGCGACGCCGAACTGATCGCCGTGATCCGCGCCGTCCAGCGCCGGATGCCGCCGCTGACCACGCTGATCGTCAACGACCGGCCTCACGTCGCGACCGCGCTGGGGATCGGACTCCACTTGCCGGCCGCGTCGGATGCCCCGGCTCATCGATTGCCGTTGATAGGCCGCTCGGTACATAACGAGGACGAAGCGCAGCGCGCCCTTGATGACTTGGTCGATTACGCGATTGTCGGCACGATTTTCGAGACGTCGTCTCACCCAGGACGTCCCGGAGCGGGATTGGCCCACCTGACGAACCTGCGCGAGATGCTGGGCAACATCTCTTCGTACGCCATCGGCGGCATTGACCTTGAGCGCGCTCCATCCGTCATCGACGCGGGCGCCTGGGGCGTCGCGGTGCGCACCGCAATCCTCGGCGCGGACGATCCCGCCGAGGCTGCATATCGGCTAAACGGTAGCCTGCCGGTATGACCACCCGTACACCGCTGCGTCACGTGGTTGAGGGCGCAAGTCAATCTCGTTTTAGCTCGGTCAGCCGAGCCAGATCGATGCTCAACAACGGCCAGCATGCGCTTGAACCGCTCGCGAATGACCTGCGCGGCGCCTTGCAGGATGCTTCCGATGTCCTGATCGACCGTCCCTCGCGCCTGCTCTACGCAACCGACGCTTCGCTGTACGAGATGGAACCGGTCGCGGTCGTCTTTCCCAGAACGGCCGAGGACGCTGCCGCAGCCGTCAGGGTCGCCCGATCACGCCGCGTGCCGGTCTTGCCTCGCGGCGGAGGTACCAGCCTGGCCGGACAGGGGGTCAATCACGCCGTCGTGCTGGACTTCACCCGCCACATGAACGCCGTTCTGGAGATCGATCCCGACCGCCGGCTGGCTCGGGTCCAGCCGGGACTCGTGCTATCGGAACTGAACAAGGCCGCCCGGCACTATGGCTTGCACTATCCGATTGATCCCTCGACGGCCAATCGCGCCACGATCGGCGGCGGGATCGGTAACAATTCCTGCGGTACCCATAGCGGCCTCTACGGCAAGACCGTCGATGTCGTCGAGTCGCTCGACGTGATTCTCTCCGACGGCGAGCGACTGCAATTCGAGCAGATCGATGAGCGCCGACTGCGCGCCCTGACCGACGCCGGGACGCGAGAAGGGCGGCTCTACCGGGACCTGCGAGCGCTCGCCGAGCGTGAGCGCCATGAGATCGCCGCCCGCTTCCCCGACATCCCTCGCCGAGTGTCGGGCTACAACCTCGATACGTTGCTTGATCCGGACGGCGTCAATCTCTCGCAGATGGTCGTCGGCTCCGAGGGGACGCTCGCGGTCGTAACCGAAGCGACCGTGCAGCTTGCGCCCTTGCCTCGCCGACGCGGCATCCTGGCGGCTCATTTCCACACGCTGATCGAAGCGGCGGAGGCGACCGTCGTCGCCAACGCTCGCAAGCCGGCCGCGATCGAGCTGGTCGACGACATCATCATCGAGCGCTGCCGCTCGAGCGTCGGCTACGCGCCGCTGGCGAGCTTCGTGATCGAGAATCCCGGCGCAATCCTGCTGATCGAGTGCTTCGCCGACAGCGATGCCGAGCTTGCCGATCAGTTGCGCGCGATCGAGGCCGACCTGGCATCGCGCGGGATGGGCTACGCCACCGTCATCGAGACCGATCCGGCTGCGCAGTCGCGGATGTGGCAGATGCGTCAGGCTGGACTCGGCCTGCTGATGTCGATGCACGGCGATCCCAAGCCGGCCGCCTTCGTCGAGGACACGGCGGTTCCACCGGACCGATTGCCGGAGTTTGTCGCGCGCTTCGATGCTGCGGTGCGGGCAAAGGGGCTGCGAGCCGGCTACTACGGTCACGCCGCTGCCGGCTGTCTGCATATCCGTCCGGTGGTCAATGTGAAGGACACCGCGGGTTTGGATCAGACCGAGGCGCTGGCCTCGGAGATCGCCGATCTCGTGGTCGAGTTCGGCGGATCGCTCTCCGGGGAGCACGGCGACGGCATCGTGCGCGGCGCGTTCATGGAGAAGATGTTCGGTCCCAGGCTCGTGGACGCATTCCGGGAGACCAAGCAGCTATTCGATCCCGATGGCCTGCTCAATCCGGGCAAGATCATCGACACGCCGCCCTTTCGCGACAACCTGCGGCTCAGCCCCGAGACGGTCAACGCCGAGCCGGCCGGTTGGCTCGACTTCAGCGCCGAAGGCGGACTCGCCCGTGCCGCCGAGATGTGCAACGGACAGGGCGCCTGCCGCAAGTTCGACGGTGCGATGTGCCCTTCGTTCATGGTCACCCAGGACGAGGAGCATTCGACCCGAGGTCGGGCGAACCTGCTACGCCAGATTCTCAACGGCGCGATGCCGCTCGAGGAGCTGTCCGGCGATCGCCTGCACGAGGCGCTGGACCTGTGCGTCGAGTGCAAGGCATGCAAGGCGGAGTGCCCGTCGGGCGTCGACCTGGCCAAGATCAAGTACGAAGTGCTGGCCCATCGGCATCGCACGCATCGGACGTCCCTGCGCGATCGCGCCTTCGCCAACATCGCGACCCTGCTGAGAGCTGGCTCGGTGCTGCCGGGCGCGGCCAACTGGATCGCGGGCACATCGGTAGCGCGTCGACTCGTGTCTCGATCGGGCGTGCATCCCGCCCGACCACTGCCGAGGTTGGCCGATCAGACGTTTGGCGTCTGGTTCCGGGACCGGGACGCGACGAATGCGACGCGCGGCGAGGTCGTGCTGTTCGACGATACGTTCACCAACTTCGTGCATCCCGAGGTCGGCATGGCGGCGACACTGTTGATCGAGGCGCTCGGCTATCGCGTCGTCCGCGTTGCGAATCGGGGCTGTTGCGGGCGTCCCTCGATCTCCAAGGGACTGCTCGACCAGGCCCGAGACACGGCTCGGCGCAATGTCGACGCCTTGCGATCGCACGCCGAGGCCGGCGTCCCGATCGTCGGAACCGAGCCGTCGTGTCTGCTCACCCTGCGCGACGAGTATCCGTTGCTGCTGCGCGACGAAGCATCTGCCGTTGTAGCGACGCAGGCGTTGCTGTTTGACGAGTGGCTTGCTCGGGAGCTCGATCGCGAGGATGCCGCCGACATCTTTCACGGCGATCACGGTCAGTTGTTGCTGCATGCGCACTGCCACCAGAAGGCGCTGGCCGGTTTCGACCAGACGCTCTCGGTGTTGCGACGCGCCGGCTATGAGCCGGAAATCGTCGACAGCGGGTGCTGCGGCATGGCCGGCTCGTTCGGCTTCGAGACCGAGCACTACGACATCTCGCGGCAGATGGGCGAGCTACGCCTGTTCCCGGCGATCCGCTCCGCAAGGCATATTCCCGTGGCGGTGACCGGCGTGTCCTGCCGACAGCAGATTGGGCACTTCACCGATGCTCAGCCGCGACACGTGGCCGAGTACCTGGCGGATGCGTTGAAGTAGGAGTCGGAGAAGGATTGGTGCCGAGGGGCAGAGTCGAACTGCCGACACCACGATTTTCAGTCGTGTGCTCTACCAACTGAGCTACCTCGGCGCGATAGCCGACTCAGCATATACCCTGCGCCGACATGCGGCGTAGCCGATCCGCCCCCGGATCACGCCATCGCCTGGACGGTTGGCATCACGACGCGGCGCACGTCCTCGAAGACCTGCTCGATGGTGCCGCGGGCGTTGACGACATCCCAGCCGTAGCGCTCGGCCATCTTCGTCATCTGGTGGAGTTGCTGACGCTGATGTTGCATGAAGCCGTCGTAGACGCTGCGGTCGTGCAGGTAATCCCCGCCCGATTCCCAATAGTCGAAGCCGCGCTCCAGTACTCGCAGTACCAGATCCTCCGCATCGATGTCGAGGTAGACCACCTGGTCGGGAACCAACGCGAACCCGTAGATCTGCTCCAGCCACTCCTGCGGGGCACCGCGCACGATCGCGCGAGCCATGAGTGAGAAGATGTAGCGGTCGGCCAGCACCACCATGCCCGCCTGCAAGGCTGGCAGCATGATGCGCTCGAAGCGGTCCCAGAAGTCGGTCGCGTAGAACAGGTTCAGCGTGATCGGATCAAGCGTGTGGCCCGCTTTCGCTTGGTCGATGCCCGGTCCGACTAGCGGCGAACGGCGCAGCCCGCTGTCGACGACGCCCCAGCCGCTGGCTTCGAGGTACTCTTTGAGGATCGAGATGATCGTCGAGCGCCCGACGCCGTCGGTGCCTTCGATCACGATCAGGCGGCCGGGCAGCCAGTCCTGATCGATGCCCGGGGGCGGTTCGCCAAAGAACTTGACATCGGTCACGCGCCACCTCCTGCGGCCAACGTTGCGAAGCCGGTCTGCAAGTGCGTCGGTACCGAGGAAATCTCGCGCTGCGGCATACCTTCAAGCAGCGGCTCGACCAGTTCGCGGACCTGCACCTGTTGGTCGACCAGCGACTGCGAGGCGTCGATTCGCGTAATGTCGTACTCCTCACAGAGTGCGTCGTACTCTTCGAGGATGCGTCCCTGGAACAACCGGAACGACTCGTGCAGGTCGTCGGAGAGGCCTAAGTCCATGCCTGCTTCGTAGAACTTGATCTCGGCCCGCGCTGCCGCAATACGGCGGAGCGACTCGTCCAGGGACACGTGGAAGTACAGCGCCAGATTGGGCGGCGGGGCGAACGAGTACAGGTCTCGCACCCACTTGCGGTTGACGCCGCGTGCAGCGTCGCGGGCGAATGCGGTGTAGACGTAGCGGTCGGCGAGGACGATCACGCCGGCCTGCAGCGCGGGCAGGATCTGCTCGTAGGTGCGGCTGGCGAAGTCGGCGGCGTGGACGAGGCTGAACGACATCGGCGTCAGGAGTTGCTTGCGCTTGCCGCGCTTGGTCGTGTCCCTGACGATGGGCGACGAGTTCCACTCTGTGAAGACCGTGACATAACCCTCGCTGCGCAGCCACTTGTGCAACAGGTCGAGTTGCGTGCTCTTGCCCGAGCCGTCAATGCCCTCGACCACAATCAAGCGGCCGGGCAGGTCGGAAAAGTCCCCGGTGGTGGCCACCATTGATTCCTCTCGATCGTGGACAGCCGCGTCGCCCGCGTCGTCGCACACTAGTCAAGTCGTCGCCAAATCAGGTTAACAAATCGCAGAACGGGTGAATCGGGTGATCCGCCGCCTCCCGTCGCGAGTGCGCACATCAACATCCGCCGTCGTTGCCGCGCCCCGTCCCCGATCAAGTCGGGGACAGGCTCCGCGGCAACCGCGGGTGTGACGTCGTGATTTGCTTGCGTTTGGAACGTGTGGTGGGCCTAACGAGACCGTACTACGAACTTTTTCCTGGGAGGTGGTGCTTTAGCTGCCAGCTCGGAACCTCACGACCTCCCTAGTCTCTGCTGGGTTTGAGTCCCCTTACCTGGGCGTACTCGAAGAGCTGGACCGCCAAGAAGCTGGGACTTTGGCGCCCTTGCGCATGGGACCAAGCCAGCGAGTCGGCAGCCACGATTGGTTTGGCGAGCCAAAGGCCAGCCGATATCGTGAGCAGCGATGCCAAGACGAGGCGGCGAGGCCGACAAACTCGGTAACCGATACGAAGCCCTGTGGACGGTCGACGCCGTCCTAGCTCTTCTGAATGGCCTCTACACCGAGATCGTCGTTGAGCCGATCGGTGAAGAGGCCGTCGGCATCGAGCTCGTAGCGACGACGGCCTCCGGCGAGCGGGAAGAACACTCCGTCAAACGGCAGCAGTCCAAGGGCAACTGGACGATCTCGCGACTCGCGGAGACCACGCCGAGCGGCCGGCGTTTCCTGGGAGACTTGCTCGTCAGAGCTTCGACGGGCGCGAAGGTCGTATTCAGTTCCGGTACGAGCGCGACAGAGTTGGAGGATCTGACCGACCGTGCGCGAGGGTCCGACTCGTTCGTAGAGTTCCAGCGCAACATCTCGCAAAGCAAGAATCTGTTGGACGAATTCCGCAACCGCATCGCACCGCTGCTGGGTGATCCTGAGGCTGCGTACGCTGCGTTGCGGCGACTGCATGTGCGAGTCAAGAATGAGTCCGCGCTGCGCGACGATGTTGAACTCCGTATTCGCTTGTCGCTGCGAACGAAGAGTTCTGGCCCGACTGACGCGCCGGCAGTGAGACGCCTAATCGCCGAGCTGGTGAACGATCGGCTGGGACAAAGGCTGACGTCTGCGAGGGTCTTGGATTCGCTTTAGTCCGAGGGAATGTTGCCGCTCCATTTGAGCGGTGACGCTGCAACCGCCCTTCAGATAGACAAATTGAACCAGATCCAGCTCGCCGACGCCGAGCGACTGTTGATCAACGACGCTCCGATTCCTCGCCAGGAAGCCGAACAGGCAGTTGAAGCGCTGATGGAGCATGGTAAATCCGTGATGCTCGAAGGCGGCGCAGGCAGCGGGAAGTCATGCGTCCTGGCGCAGGCAATGCGCACACTGAAGGAACGCGACGTACCTAGTCTGGCGATCCGCCTGGATCGACTCACCGAAGAGGATCGCCCAGCCAGCCAGTTCGGCGCAAACAAGGGGCTACCCGAGTCTCCAGTGATCACACTTGGCAACTTCGCGGGCGATGGACGGTCTGTGATCTGCATCGACCAACTCGACGCAGTCAGCATGGTCTCCGCCCGGCAGCAATGGGCCTGGGACACGTTGAACGAGCTGCTAGCAGAAGCCGAGTCTTATCCCGAGATGCGCATCCTGTTTTGCTGCCGCTCATTCGATCTGGAGCAAGACCCACGCCTCCGTCGGCTCGCAGAAGACACTGATCGAATAGAGCGCGTCAACGTCGGCGTGTTGGACGACGACACCGTTCGCAGGGCGGTTGACGCCGCTGGCCTGTCGGTGCCGGTGCTGACCTCTCGGCAGTTTCGCGTCTTGTCTACGCCGCTCCATCTCTATCTCTTTCTCGAGGGATCACGCTCGGCCCAGTTGGACTTCACGGGACCAGGCGAACTCTACGACCGCTTCTGGGAAGACAAGCTCAGGGCTGTCGAAGCGGAGCAACCGGGCGCGTGGCTCCCTGTGATCAAGGCGCTGTGCGACGAACTGAGCGAGCGCGAGTCGCTGAGCCTCCCGAAGCATTTGCTCGACGACCACGCGAGGGCGCTAGAACTCATGGCATCAGACGGGGTCGTCACTATCAGCGACAGCAGCGTCCGGTTCTTCCACGAATCGTTTTTCGACTATGCCTTTGCGCGAACATTCGAGACAACCGGCACGGGCCTCGTCGATTGGCTCAAGGCCGACAATCAAAACCTGTTCCGCCGCTCACAGGTCCGTCAAGTGCTGGCGTTCCTACGGCGCAATGGTGCTCACGCCCCTAGCTATCTGGACACGCTCGAACGTCTGCTGGGGGATCCAGAAATCCGGTTCCACATCAGGCAACTCGTGCTTGATTGGACAGGAGCGCTCACGGATCCGATGGAGGAAGAGTGGCTGGTCCTCGAAGGACACTTGGATGCACTGGGACACCAGCCGCTGGGCGCCATACGGGACTCTGTCCCTTGGTTCGATGTGCTGAACGGCCTACATCGCTGGGAAGGGTGGCTTCGAGGCAACGGCGCTGCGCGAGATCAAGCGCTTTGGCTGCTCAGCCAGGAAAATGTGCTGAATGATCGTGCCGCCGTGATCGTGCCCATGGTCAGAGGCGCGAGCGACGGATCACAGGAATGGCAAGCACGGCTCTGGAATCTGGCGAATAGCCGACGAGGCTATGGAACGACCGAGATGCAAGAGTTGCTACGGGAGCTCATCGCCGAGGATGTCACGGAGCGCCGGTCTCAAAGCCCGGTTCCATCTCTCGATATCTGGTCGGTGCTGCACCACATTGATCACAAGGATCCCGAGTACGCGATCCGTGTGATCACGGCATGGTTCGACCGGCAGTTCGCCCTGGCAAAGCAGTCGGACCAAGTTGAGGAGTTCAGCCGGACGCATCCGGGGCACAGAAGCTACGGGAGCGGGGAAGTGATCAATTACGCTGCCTCGGACGCAGCCACACTCTACGTGCGCGAATTCTGGCCAAGATTCGCCGCGCTTGAACGAGCTGAGCCTGCTCAATGGATTTCAGGACACCGGGATGCCGACAGTCCAATCGCGCAACTGCGCGAGGCCTTGGCCAAGGCGATGCGTCAACTCGCCCTTGAAGATCCCGACGAGCTCGATTGCATCCTGAATGCGGAAAGCGAGGTTGAGTCGCGTTGGGTCGATTACCTCCTGCTTCGATCCTGGGGCGGCAATCCAGCCCGCTACGGGGATCGGATGGTGGAGTTCCTGCTTGAGCATCCTGAAGAAAGGCTCAGCTTTAGCTACAGCACTTGGCCCACCGGGGCTGATGGCTTTCTCGCGATCTCACGCTCCGCCGTTGCGGCAGCTTCCGGTCACTGCTCCGCACAAGCCTACCGCCGGCTTGAGGCGGCAATTCTGCAAGTCGTCCCGCGCCATGAGTTTGGGAAACACCGAGGATTCCGCCCCGTTGGGCGTACACAAATCGCTCTTCTTCGCTGCTTGCCCTTCGAGCGGATGTCGGACGAGGCGCAGCGGCGACTTCAGGAACTTGAACGCAAGTTCCCGGATGCTCCTGAGCGAGGGGCTCCAGTAGAAGAGGCCGACAGCGAGGAAACATCTATGTACGTTTCATCTCCAGTGCCACACGAGGCTGCACAGCGAATGACGGATGCGCAATGGTTGTCAGCGATCGAGAAGTACCGGGAAGAAGGCGTTCAATGGCGGGACGGGGGCCGTGCCGTTGGCGGAGCTGGCGCCCTCGCACATGAACTTGAACGAGTCGCTCGCTCGGATCAGGCGCGGTTCGCCCGGTTCGCGCAGCGCTTGGACCGTGCGCATGCACCGGTCTACATCAAGGCCATACTGCGAGGTCTAACTCTCGCAGAAGACGGCTCGCACCGCCAACCTGAGCCGGACCTCGTCTTCCGAGTTGTCCGCCGCATCATGGAGCTGGATATCCCAACTGAGCGTGAAGTCGCGTGGGCGCTGCGGGATGCCGCGCACTCAGGACTGCCGGAAGACATGCTCGACCTTCTCGTCCGCATCGCCACAACCGCACCCGATCCGCAGTCAGATTCTTGGATTGCTGACGGAGGACCCTATCGGAACAATCCGCTCAACCAGGCGCTGAACTGCGATCGTGGCGCGGGAGTGGTCGCCTTGTCACGTTTGCTCTTCGCCGACCCGACTCGCTGGCGAGACCTCAAAGCGGCGGTGACCACAATTGTCAATGACCACGTTCTTGCCGTTCGCGCAGCAGCGGTCGATTGCTTGGTTGCAGTGATTGATACTGCCCGGGAGGACGCCTTCCACTTGTTCGACGTCCTGCTGCAGGATGCGGACCCTCTGCTCGGCACACAGCCGGTGGAGCGATTCCTCCACTACGCGATGTATCGGGACTACTTGGCGGTGCGGCCGACATTTGGCCGCACCTTTGCTGTAGCAGGTCCGGATGCCGCCACGAGCGCGGCCAAGCTGATCACTCTCGCCGGCTTGAGTGAGGTTTCGGAGTTGGCTCAGTCCGATGCGCTAAAGATGTTGGAATCGGACGTGGGTGCTCGCCGAGGAGCCGCCGAGGTGTATGCACGCAATCTGACCGATCCTACGGTCGGCACATGGTGCCAAGGGCGTCTACTGAAGCTGTTCGATGATGACAGCGTTGAGGTCCGCGAACAGGCGGCGCGTTGCTGGGTCTACATGGAGCCAGACGACGTCCCCCGGTTCGGGCCATTGATGGGCAAGTACGTCCGTTCCCGTGCCTTTGCCGATCATGACACAGGAGCGAACATGCTGGCCTATCGTCTGGACGAGTGCGATCAGCCCCTTCCGGCAGAACTCTGCGACCTGTTGGAACAGTCGCTGGAACATCACCGGCTGACAGAATCTCGGGACGCACTGTACGCTCACAATCTGCCGGACTTGGCGATCCGACTGCACCAACAGACGCACGACCCTGCGCTGCGAACGAGGGTGCTCGATGCTCTTGACGAGATGATGAAACTAGGTGTGCACGGGGTCACCGAGCAAATCGGCAGAAGATTCGAGCGCTGATAGAGGTGGACAGAAGAGAAAGCTGCGCGCCATAACTCCCCTCGCACGATTGCCCCGTGGGGCTACTGAGGGGCCAATGAAGGCGAGTCTAAGCCTTGGACTCGGTCCTCCGTGATGGCTAGAGCTCTAGCAGGCTGCTGAAAAAGGGGTGCGAGAGAATGTAGGTCTGAACGATCGGACAGTCGGGGGAGGTCTGCGATGCGCGGCGAGGCAGAGCGACAGGCGACGCTGATGTTGGGGCTGACGCCGGACGGCTTCGTTCCGAAGGACCACCCGCTGCGCCGGATCAAGCCCCTGGTCGACTCGGCGCTGCGGCGGATGTCGCCCCTGTTCGACGAGCTCTACGCGTCCGGCGGACGGCCCTCGATCCCGCCCGAGCACCTGCTCAAGTCGAGTCTGTTGATGGCCTTCTACACGGTCCGCTCGGAGCGCCAGTTCTGCGAGCAGCTGCGCTACAACCTGCTGTTCAAGTGGTTCCTGGACCTCAACGTGGAGGACGAGCCGTTCCACCCGACGACGTTCACGAAGAACCGCGAGCGGCTGCTGGAGGCCGATGTGGCGCGAGTCCTGCTGAAAGAGGTGGTGCGCGAGGCGCGCCGCCGCCGGCTGCTGTCGGCCGACCACTTCACGGTCGACGGCACGCTGCTCGAGGCCTGGGCCTCGCACAAGAGCTATCGCCCGCGCGACGAGGGTCCACCCCAGGGCGGCGGACGCAACCGACCGCGCGACTTCAAGGGCGAGCGCCGCCGCCGTGAGACGCACGAGTCGACCACTGATCCCGAGGCGCGGCTCTACCGCAAAGGCAAGCAGCAGGAGGCCAGGCTCTGCTACCTGGGCCACGTGCTGACCGAGAACCGGCACGGTCTGGTCGTCGATGTCGAGCTGACCCAGGCCGACGGCTACGCGGAACGCGGCGCGGCTCTGGAGATGCTGGAGCGCAGCGTCCGGGGACCCGCGACCGTGGGCGCCGACCGCGCCTACGACACGCGCGACTTCGTCTGGGACCTGCGCGCGCTGGGCATCACCCCGCACGTCGCCCAGAACAAACAGGGCCGGCGCAGCGCGATCGACGGTCGCACGACCCGGCATCCCGGCCACCGCCGCAGCCAGCGCCAGCGCAAGTTGGTCGAGGAGGTGTTCGGCTGGATCAAGACGGTCGGCGCCGGCGGCAAGCTGCGCTATCTCGGCCGGGCCCGGAACAAGCTCTGGTTCGAACTGACCGCCGCCGCCTACAACCTCACCCGCCTGGCCAAGCTCGAGGCGTCCGCCGCGTAGCCCAAGCGGGCAGAGACGGCCTCCGACGCCGACATCGCGCCTCGGGTCGCACCCTGCGACCTATAGGAACAACTCTGCATCCGGCCTCGGTACCCAATCGGCCCTCGAATCAACACCGCTCCGGCTTCACCAATCAGTAGTTCAGCAGCCTGCTAGGCCGCTCGATGATTCGGAAGTGAACGTCAGCTTAGATCGCTCTCGGTAGCTGGACCTCTGGTACGCATCGATCAAGGCAGACTTGATGCGCAAAGTCTCTCGGTAGATCGGGTTCGACTCCACCATGGCTCCCACTTCCAGGCCGATAGCCCAGTCCTCAAGAGCCTCTACTCGTTCGTCAGCACTCAGTTCAGCGGTGTTGCGGAGGGCATCCTCGGCCCCGAGGTGGAAGCGGTGTGCGATCAGGCGGTTGCTGAGTACTTGGCTAATCACTCCATCGACAAATGTGAACTCAATGCCCTCTTCCTTGCGGGAGTACCACTTCCTGAACTCCTCTGAACCGACTATGAAGAATGGCAGCCCATGCTCCCATGCATATTTGAGCTTGAGTTCATGCTTATGCTTCCGCGATGGGTTGTGCGTGAGGTCTCGCGGCACATACTCCAACCGCCGACTGTAGCCCCGCAATAGGCCGTCGAACTCGATAGCCAGAAGCGGTTCGCCCTGTCGCGTGGCAACCACATAGTCGACACTGGTCTTGCGGAAGAGCTCAGACCTGTCTTCATCACTGTCTTGGGAGTGCATGAGCTTGCCGATGTCGAATAGCGCGGTCCAAGGGACCTGTGGCGAAATGAGCAAGTAGTCTCCCCAAGTCGATTGGATTGCGTGGAATCCCTCCGCTTCGGCCTGACTGCCGAATATCGAACGTCGTAAGGCCATGCCAACCCCTCCTCGCAGCGCCAACTGTACCGCGTTCTCTTCGGTGCAGCGGGCACGCCAATCCTATCGATGGGTCCCCAGATGCCGAGTCACGGGTAACTAGAACGATGCCCTTTCTTGGTTGAGGGAAAGGAGATGATCGAGAATTTCTGCGTCGCTGATGTCGGGCGACCAGCCGTAGGCGGCGAACACGACGGCGTCGAGGCTGCGGTGCAGGTTGTCGAGCCAGGTCGGACGCTCGTTGTACAGATTGGTCAGGGTTCGCTGCTTCAACTGCTGCTCGGCATGTTCGTCGACGGGCAACAGGCGGGGCGGGAGCGAGGGGATCACGTCCGGAACCTCGCGGACCCATTCAGACGGATTGAGCCAGCGTCGGCGCTTCTCGTCCAACTCCTTCGCCGCCTCGCCGATGGCGTCGCGATGCTGTCGCTGCTCCGAAGTCAGGGCCTCGTCGGGCGTGTTGAGCGGCCAGGGGAAGGGGAAGGTCTCGAAGGTCGAAGTCGGTGTGTAACGGGGGCGGTCTTCGAGGCTGGTGCCCATACGCAGCGACCAGATCTCGTGTGGTCGAGAGTGGAGAACACCGAAGGCGTAATCATCGTCACGTGCGAATACGAACAGCTGGTGATCGGGGAGATTTGGTGCAGACATCCATACGAACAAGCGGTGCTTGGCGAGCGATGGAGTGACTATGAATCGCTGGATGGGAGCCAACCTCGCTCTCATCTTGGGACGTGGACGTTGGTGGCGCCACCACAACTTGCCTGTGCGTTCCTCCCTATTCTCCTTGCGACTCTCCAGCACTTCATCCTTCAGGTAGTCATATGGCTTCTCGTATTCGGCTGCCTCTTCGACTGTCATTTCAGTCCCGAAATCGATGATGAACATGCCTCTGGATCGTTGAGTAATGTCCCGACCATTCACCCATGGAACAACTACATCGGCATTGGTGCGACCGTTGACGTTGGCTGGCTCATCGAGCATCTCGCGCGCTAGGTTTCCTGCTATATCAAAATTCCCGCCCTTGATGTCTCCCTGAAAGCAGACCGCAGTATTTTCCGTTAGCCGAACTGCCCGTGTGAGGTCGATTGCCGCTGTCAGGTCACTATTGATTGCGACGAC
>DAOUKQ010000056.1:0-2797 GCA_034421135.1 Dehalococcoidia bacterium | reverse complement strand
ACCGCTCTGTAGAGAGCGGCATGCGTCTTGTGAGGCCACTCGCGACGCTCACAGAGAGCTTTGAGCGCTTGAGCAGCGGCACCCCAGCCCTTTTCCGATGCTTGACGAACATCTCCAACTGCGAGCTCTTGACGGGCTTGTTCCAGGAGATGAAGGCTGGCGCTCTCGTACTTCTGACTGGTCACAGTTGCTCCCGAATGGCAGCGTAACATTCGGACAGTCAAGCGACTGTCAGTAGCCGCGGAACACCGACGGCCGCTTCTCGCGCCAGCTTCGGCGGCCCTCGTCGGCGTCGTCGGTGTAGCGGTATCGGTCCGAGACCTGGACTTCGTGAGCCAGACTGTCCTTGAGCGAATGCTCGGAGGAGTAGTCGATCATCTCCTTGAACGCCGAGATGTTGAGCGTGGGCAGCCTGGTCAGATTGTCGATGTAGTCGGCGGCCTCTCGGTCGAAGTCTTCGAGCGGCCAAACACGGTTGGCCCAGCCGGACTGGAGCGCTTCCTCGGCGAACATGTGACGGCCGGTCATCAGTAGTTCCAGCGCGCGGCCTCGGCCCATGATCCGCGGCGCGAACCAGGTCGTGCCGCCATTCATGCCGATCGCTCGCTGCGCGCGGTGGTCTCCGACTTCGATGTTGTCGGCGCAGAGTCGGATATCGCAGGCGCAAGCGATCTCCCAGCCGTGCCCCAGCGCCCAGCCGTTGACCAGCGCGACGACCGGCTTCTTGAGATCGCGCAGTGAGATCAGGAACGGGTGATGAACGGTGATCGATGAGTCGATGCCGGGTGTCGGCTCCATCCCGTAGAGGTCGTCGCCGGAGCAGAACGCCTGTTGACCCGCGCCCCGCAGTGTCACGACGCGGATGTCCGGTCGGTCGGCGGCGAAGTCGACCAGCGACTGCAGCTCACGCAGCAGCCGGTACGAGAGCGCGTTCAGCCGCTCGGGTCGGTTGAGCGTGATTGCAAGCACTCCGTTGTCAGTCAGATCCCAGACCGTGACTTGCCATTCGCCATCGGCCAGCGGGGTCGGCGCTTCAGGCCAGGATTCGTGATTGGACATGTGGCGGCCTTTCCGAGGGCTGCGCGAAACTGGGCGCGATGCGGGTCGAGGCAAGTCTAGGGCCGCGCGTGAAGCGACAGTAAAACCAGCCGGAAACAACCGCCGCTTGTACGCGGGCGCAATGTGACCGAAAGGCCGATGCGTACACTGAAATTGCGATGATCGGCCCCCAAAGACGCTTCCGCGTGCGATTGGTCGCACTGCTTGCTGTGTTGTCATTGACGACATTGGCCGGCTTGGTATGGGCCGATCCCGGAGAGGCCTCGTCCCAGCGGGTGCTATCGGTTACAGCCGATCCAACCGTGGTTCCGGCGCGCGACGGCGAGTCTCGGATCACTGTGAGGATCCCGGCCGAGGCGGCGGGAGGTGTCACTCAGGTCAGCCTCTCTACCGAGCTCGGGGCCTTCGATTCCGCCAGCGGACCGCCGGTCATTGATGCCAGATTGTTCGATGTCGGGAACGACACGCTTGGCGCTTCGGTCGTTCTGGTTGGTGATGGACGCGCCGGCGCAACGGTGGTCCGGGCACAGGTCGGCTCGCTGGTCGATACGGTCTCGATTCGTTTTGTCGGGCCGACCACTTCCCTTCGGCTGGACCAGCCGACGGACAGGGCGCGGCTGGATGCGTCGGCGCAGCACATGCTGCGCCTGGTAGCCAGGGACAGCACCGGAATCCCCGCGCCGTCGGCTCGTGTGACGTTGACGCTGACTGATGCACCGGAAGGTGCGACGCTGCGCGCAGGGTTGACATCCTCGGAGACTTCTCTTTCTGCGGAAACGAGTCGGCTCGGACAGGTGTCGGTCTTCCTGTCCTCTCCGCCCGGTGATGTGACCATTGCTGCGAGAAGCGGCACGGCGACTCTGACGATGCAGTTCCAGCTCTATGGCGAGCCCGCGCGTCTGCGGCTGGTGCCGATCGCGGGAGCTGCGATCGAGGCGGGTGTGGAGGGGAGCGCGGGTTCGATCCAGGTGCTGCTACAGGATGAACGCGGACAAGGCGTTCCCAACGAGAGGATCGTGTTCAGCGCTGAGGGCGGGCTGGTCGTGGAGTGGGACGGCGACGGCGAGTCACAGGTCACCGACGACTCAGGTACCGCCCGCGTCCATCTTGACAGCCGAAGCGCCAGATTGGGTCAGGCCAGGATCACGGCGACTTGGGTCGGCGCGACACGAAGTCTGAGCGATGAACTCTCCATCCGGGTGACGGGACCGCCGGTCTCGTTGTACCTACGCGCAGAAGTTACGCGCGCCGAAGTCGATGAAGTGCTGATCGAGGAATTCGCCTCCTCCACGAGATATCGTCTCTACGCGGAGGTCCTGGATCGGCTGGGCCAGCGTGTTGCCGGTTCATACCGGGTCCGCTGGTGGCCGGTGGTCTCTCGGGCCGGCGCGCAGGTGTATCCGCAGGTCAGCAGGACTCACGACGGCGTCGCGACGGCAATCTTCGACCTCCAGCATGTCGACGGTCGGCCGCAGCCCAAGCAGACGTCAGCTCAGGCGTGGCTAATCGCCAAAGCCCAGGTCAACAACAACGGGCTGATCGGCAATCTGTTAGGCGAGGGCGAACCGTTACGCGCGAGCTGGAACAATCTGACCTGGCTCGGGTCGGAAACAACAGTCAGCGAGGCCGTGGCCGAGATCTCAGACGTGGTGTCGGCAGCCTGGCGGCGGACGGAGAACGGGGCCTGGCAGGCGTGGTTCACCGCCGATGTCCCGGGCGCGGTGGATTTCACCTTGAT
>DAOUKQ010000055.1:0-50458 GCA_034421135.1 Dehalococcoidia bacterium | reverse complement strand
GTTGGACACACCAACTGTCAAAGTCATTCATTGGAGAGCGGCATCATGTTGCGAAACAAATGGAGATTGGTCAGCCTCGGCCTACTCGGCGTGATCGGCATCATCGCCGGCGCGGTCTACGCGGCCGGCCACGGCGACGCCGAGGTCCGGATCAGCACACTCCGGCACGACGATGGACGCGTCGAGGTTGGCCTACAACAGCGCGACGCCGACGGCAGCTGGGGCGAGCGCACACTGCCGCAAAACCGCTTCCTGCGGCCCGACGTCATCGGCGAGTGGCGGCATTCATCGCCGATCGCCGTCGAAGTCGCTGGCGCGATGGCTGAGGACGCGATGACCAGTGACGCGACGCAATCGACCGATGCCCCTGCCGAGCTCTACTGCATCGTTCACCACGGCGCAGATGACGATCCGTTCTGGACAACCTTCAACCTCGTCGCAGCCCAGAATGCGCATGAGCTTGGCTTGACCAACGTCCAAATCAGCGGCGAACCAGTCGTGGCGGACCAGGCGGCGGCGATCATGGACTGCGTCGACCGCGGCGCGCTCGGCATCGCCTCCTCGATCCCTGATCTCGACGGCCTGCGCGATGCGCTCACCGCCGCCCGAACCAGCGGCGCGTTCATCGTCACCTTCAACTCCGGCGCGGACGTCGCCGGACACGTTGGCTCGACGGTCCACTACGGACTGAACGACCGCGGGGCGGGCGAACTTGCGGGACGTGAGTTCAACAACGCCGGCGCAACCGGCACCGTCCTCTGCGTGGTCCACGAACCCGTCAACATCGGTCTCGCAGACCGTTGCGACGGACTGGCCAGCACATACAACGGCACGGTCGAGACCATGGAACTTCCGGCCGGCAGTCTGGCTGACCCGATAGCGGCAGGCACCGCGATCGGCGGCGCGATCGTCGCGAATCAGGCCGCCGGCGTGCTGGTCCTCAACCCGGCGCTGTCGCACGTCGCCATCGGCACTGTGCAGCACCTCGACAGCGGCACGCTCATCGGCTCAGTCGGTCGCACGCAGTTCAGTCTGGTCCAGGTCTACGAAGGACAGATGCTGTTCGCCATCGACGACGGCGACCTCGCCCAGGCCAGCCACGTGATGCTTGCCCTCAAGAACGTCGACTCCAGCCCCACCGCCCGCGCCATGTTGGCGCTGACGGCCCAGCAGGCGCCCGAGACGACGACCATGCTCATCCGACCGGTCGTGCTCAACCAGGCCTACATCGACAATCTGCCTCCAGGCTGGCAGCAGCAGATCTGCGCCCTCGCCATGCAGATCGCTCCTGACCAGGCCCCCTCCTTCTGCAACTAGTAGGAGCGCAGGCAAATTCAAACCAAGAGGGCGGGCCGATTGGCCCGCCCTCTCTGGCCGATGCTAGGCGGCCAGTCGCCAGACTCCATGTGGCACGCCTGCCCATTCCAGTACGCCATCCTGACCGAGCTTTCTTCCAGACGAGCGTACGCGGGACTCCCAGCGGGGGCCAACCCCGCAAGGCGTCCGCTCCCGGTCGGCGTCCGTCCAGTCGCCTTCCAGGAGAGCACCGACACCTTGCACCACTTGGATGCATTTGGCTTCTCGGCCAAGATCCTCAAGCACAAGAACGACGGCGCACTCGATCACTTCCAGTGGCACCAGGCTGCCAGACCGGGCTCGCATTCGCTTGTTCGTGTTCTGCGTATTCATTTCGTTTTGCCTTTCACTCTTCGCGCCTTCTGTAACGCGATTGTTTTCACCTTCACATGCGTTGGCGATTCTCTCGGTTCGAACGTGATTGTTCATTCGGCTAAGAGTTCGCTTTACATCTGCAACTACGTCATTGGCTTGCCTCCTTTCCTGCATCGCGGGCATCCAGCGCCACGAATCTCTGGCCCTCCTGCGTAATCCGCCAGACACCTCTGGGTGCGTCTGGGTCGATACGACCGGCTTTCCGACACATGCTGCCTGCCCATCCGACTCGCTTATGCCATCGAGGCACACCTGTCTCATCTAGTTCCTTGTCGACGGGGGTCAGGCGGTCCCCTACCAATGGCAAGAGGGCTTGTGGCATTTGACGGCTTCGGACTTCGCCACCAGCTGCAGACAGCGCTTGAAGGATGTAGGGGGCATACTCCTCGAGCGGCAGCATTTCACCGGCCGGAATCCGCTGAACCCTTTTGCCACTTGCTTTGACCACAAACTTGGGCAAGGGCATGAATCCGCGTCGTGCCCTGCCTGCATTCTGCGCGGAATCAATGGTCTCCGGCTCACGGTTGGCTGCTGACCCACTTCGCACTAAGGGTGAATCGTCGTCCAATCCAAGTAGACGTCGCAGAACATCGTTCGGAGAATCTACAAATGGACGCGCTCTCTTCCCCAAGAGTTCGAACACCTCATCATCTATCTCAATGCTGACAGACATTGCCTTGTATCCTATTCCTGACGTTCAGATACAAGAGTACCACAATGCGAGCATTGTTGTCAAGTATCCTAGATGTCGTTCCGTTCCGCGAGTCCGCTACCCTCGACCCGAGAAAGCTGACTTAGGAGACACCCACATGGTCACCGAGACTCGACCCGCCACGCCCGTTGGCGTGACCCACCCGCTTGACCCGTTGACCGCCGACGAGATTTCGGCGGCTTCCCAGATCGCCGCCTCGTACGAGCCGCGTGACGGCTGGCGATTCCCGCTGGTTGCGCTTGAGGAGCCGGACAAGGAGGTCGTCCGCGGCTACTCCGACGGCGACCCGATTGCGCGCCGGGCGCTGTTGATGCTGATTGACGTCGCCAACGGCGAATCGGTGGAGTGCGTGGTCGACCTCGACTCGGAATCCGTGGCGCGCTGGACGCCGCTGGTCGGTCACCAGCCGTTTCCGCTGATGGAGGAGTTCGGCCGCGCCATTGAGGCGGTCAAGACCGACTCGCGCTGGTTGGCGGCGATGAAGCAGCGCGGCTACTCGGACGAGCAGATCGAACTGATCCAGGTCGATCCCTGGCCGGGCGGCAACTTCGGCACCAAGTGGGAGCGCGAGCATCGCACGCTCAAGGCGATCTCGTACCTGCGCGACTCCGAGGAATCGAACGGCTACGGTCGCCCGATCGAGCATGTCGTTGCAGTCGTCGACCTGATCGAGAACCGCGTACTGGAACTGATCGACGAGCCTGGCCCCGCCGCTCCCGACACGGCGCTTGACTATCGCTACAACGACATTGAGCCGCGCGAAGACCTCAAGTCGCTCGACATCGTCCAGCCCGACGGCGTCTCGTTCTCGCTGGACGGACATCTGCTGTCCTGGCAGAAGTGGCAGATGCGCGTCTCGCTGCACCCGCGCGAGGGTCTCGTCCTGCATCAGATCGCCTACAACGACGACGGCGAACTCCGCCCCATCTGCTACCGCGCCTCAATGACAGAAATGGTCGTGCCCTACGGTGACGCATCGCCGACACAGTACTTCAAGAACGCGTTCGACTCGGGTGAGGTCGGCGGACTGGGCCGGCTGACCAACTCGCTCGAGCTGGGCTGCGACTGCCTCGGCGAGATCGTCTACCTCGACGGTCACGTGAGCAACGAATTCGGCGGCTCGCGCACCATCAACAACGCGGTCTGCATCCACGAAGAAGACTTCGGCATCAACTGGAAGCACACGCGAGTCGAAAACGACATCCCGGTCTCGGAAGTGCGCCGCACACGCAGACTGGTCGTCTCGGCGATCGCCACCGTCGGCAACTACGACTACGGCTTCTACTGGATGTTCTACCCGGACGGCTCCTGGGAGCAGGAAGTCAAGGCGACCGGCATCGTGCAGACGATCGCCGCCGATCCCGACGACCCGCAGATCACGCGCCACATGATTGCGCCCGGGCTGGCCGCGCCGATTCACCAGCACTTCCTCTGCTTCCGCATGGACATGGAAATCGACGGCGGAACCAACACGGTCTACGAAGTCGACACCGTGCCCCTGCCCGCGGGTCCGGAGAATCCGTACCACAACGCATTCACCGCAGCCGCCAAGCCGCTGATCAATGAGTCAGACGGCGAGCGGGTGGCAAACTCGGCCTCGGCGCGTCACTGGCGGATAGCGAACACCAACAAGGTGAACCACGTCGGCCACGCGCCGGCCTACCTGCTGGTGCCCGGCGAGACGGTCTCGATGATGGCCGGTCCGGAGTCAGCCGTCCACGGACGCGCCGGCTTCACCCAGAAGCAACTCTGGGTCACGCCGTACGACGAATCGCAGATGTACGCGGCTGGCGACTACCCGAACCAGAGCGAGCCCGGACAGGGCATCCCCGCCTGGGTCGCGGCCGACCGCGAGATCGCCGATGAGGACCTCGTGCTCTGGTACACGGTCGGCATGAACCACATCGTCGTGCCCGAGGACTGGCCGGTCGCGCCGGTGCATCGCAGCGGATTCAAACTGCGACCGTCCGGCTTCTTCAACCACAACCCGGCGCTCGACCTACCCGAAGCAGACCACTGCGCGCACGACATGGATCACGACGGCCACGACCACAGCAACCACACGAACCACGCCGGTCACAACGGCCACAGCTAGGTTCCACACCAGGGAGCGCCAGTGGTCACCGAGACGTCAATCGAAGTTCATCCGCTCGACCCTTTGTCGGCGGATGAACTGACTCGAGCATCGTCAATCGCGAGCGAGCACCTTGGCTCGCCCGACTCGTTACGTTTCCTCATGGTGGCCGCGCTTGAACCGCCCAAGGGCGCGGTCAATCCGCCGCGCTCTGCCGAGTTGGTCTGCATCGACACGTCATCCGGGTTGACAACCGAAGTCGTCGTCGACCTCGACGCAGGACAAGTCACATCGACGGTTGAGCGTCCAAGCGCTCAACCACCCGCCCTGTTCGACGAATACGACCGGGCCGAAGCGGCAATCCGATCTGACGAAGGCTGGCGCTCAGCCATGGCCGGCCGCGGCTTGAGCGAAGCGCAGATCGATCTGTCCTTCATCCACCTCTGGCCAACCGGCAACTTCGGCTCCGAGTGGGAGACGAAGCACCGCATCCTCAAAGGAATCGTCTACCTGCGTGACCAGCTGGACGACAACGCCTACGGCCGTCCTGTAGAAGGCTTGATTGCGATCGTCGATCTGGTCGGAGACTCCGTGCTGGAAGTCATCGACGAGCCGTCGGCGCCGCCGCCTGCATCGGCCCTGCGCTTCGACCACGAACACGGCGGACCGCCGCGGGCCGACCTCAAGCCGCTCGACATCGTCCAATCGGACGGGCCGTCATTCACCCTCGAAGGTCACTTACTCAAATGGCAGAAGTGGCAAATGCGCGTCTCGCTGCATCCACGTGAGGGCCTGGTCCTCCATCGGATTGGATACGAGGACGGCGGACGCCTGCGACCGATCTGCTATCGAGCATCGCTCGCTGAAATGGTCGTGCCTTACGGCGACGCGTCGGTCGGACACTACTTCAAGAACGCCTTCGACTCGGGTGAATGCGGCATCGGCCGGTTGGTCAACTCGCTTGAGCTCGGCTGCGATTGCCTCGGCGAGATTACTTACATGGACGGCGTCGTCAGCGACGAGCGAGGCGGTGCTCGCACGATCGAGAATGCGATCTGCATTCACGAAGAGGACGCTGGGCTGCTCTGGAAGCACACCTACCGGCATCCCGATGAGCGCGGCACGCAATCGTGGTCACGCCGCTCGAGGCGCCTGGTGGTCTCGACCATCGCCACGGTCGACAACTACGACTACGGCTTCTACTGGTACTTCTATCAGGACGGTTCGTGGGAACACGAGGTCAAAGCGACCGGCATCATCCAGACCATGGCAATCGAGGATGACGACCCGCAAATCACACGCCACAAGATTGCGCCGCAGCTCGCAGGGGTGCATCATCAGCATTTCCTCAGTTTCCGCCTCGATATGGATGTCGATGGAGGCCCGAACACGGTCTACGAAGTCGACACCGTCCCGCTGCCGTTGGGGCCGGAGAATCCTTACCACAACACCTTCACAACGCAAGCCACCCCAATCACGGAGGAATCGCAAAGCGGACGAGTCGTGGATTCAGCCTCGGCGAGACACTGGCGAATCGCGAATGACGATCGCAGCAACCCGATCGGTGAGTCGCCGGCATATGTGCTGACACCGGGCGCGACAGTCTCGATGATGGCCCATGAGCAGTCGCTGATCGCTCGGCGCGCGGCGTTTGCAGGCAAGCAGCTCTGGGTGACGGCATTCGACCATTCCGAACGCTATCCGGCTGGCGACTATCCAGCCCAGAGCGAACCGGGACTTGGCCTCCCCCAGTGGACAGCCGCCAATCGCCCACTGGAGCAACAGAATGTCGTGCTCTGGTACACCGTCGGGATGAATCACATCGTGAGACCCGAGGACTGGCCCGTGATGCCGGTCCAGCGTGCAGGATTCAACCTGAAGCCATGGGGCTTCTTCGACCGCAACCCGGCGCTCGACCTGCCCGCCGCCGATCACTGCGCTCACGACAACCATGCAGATCACCACGGTCACGGCTAAGACGCTCGCTCACCCTCCGTGAGCAGGCAGCGCGTGCGTCATTGGCTCTAGCTCCCCCCTCTCTCTCTGGAGACCTGCGCGTAACCCTCTGGGGTCTTACTCCCTCTCCCTCTGGGAGAGGGCTGGGGTGAGGGTCCGGCGCGGCGTCCTTTATCTGATCATGGAGATTCCTCGGTGCTACGGAGGGCCCTCACCCTAACCCTCTCCCGCCGGGAGAGGGGATCAGATGGGGATTGCGCCTAGGTATCAAGAGGCGAGAGCACGACACTGGCCTCGTAATCAGGCATAGTGAGTGCAGCGGTAATGGGTGGGCTGACTGATTGCGAGGGTCGTGCATGGCTACGGGTGCTTCGGTCGTGAGCAGTCTGGATGTCTTCGAGGAGCTGGAGTCGGACGTTCGCTCCTACGTGCGCGGTTGGCCGACGGTCTTCGACCGCGCCTACGGCGCCACGCTGTGGGACGAAGATGGGCGCGAGTACCTTGACTTTTTCTCCGGCGCGGGCGGACTGAACTACGGCCACAACCACGACGCCATGATCGGCGCGTTGGTCCGCTATCTCCAGTCGCAGGGCGTGCTGCACTCGCTCGACATGGCGACGACTGCCAAGCGCGATTTCCTCCGGCGCTTCGACGAAGTCATTCTGCGGCCGCGCGGCATGTCCTACAAAGTCCAGTTTCCGGGACCGACCGGGACGAACGCGGTTGAGGCGGCGCTCAAGCTCGCGCGCAAAGTGACGGGCAAGCGCACAATCGTTTCCTTCACCAACGCGTTCCACGGCATGACCCTGGGCTCGCTAGCGCTGAGCGGCAACGTGGTCAAGCGCGAGTCGGCCGGCGTGCCGCTTGAGTATCACGCGACCGCGCCCTACGACGGCGAACTCGGTCCGGATGTCGATACGACTGCCATGCTCGACGCGATGATGGCCGACGCGGAAGCGTCGGTGGCAGGCGTCATTGTCGAGACGATCCAGGGCGAAGGCGGACTCTACGCGGCCAGTGTCGACTGGCTTCGGCGGCTCGCCGATTGCTGCGAGCGACACGGGACGCCATTGATCGTCGATGACATTCAGGCTGGGTGCGGTCGGTCGGGGCACTTCTTCTCGTTCGAGCCTGCCGGCATCCAGCCCGACATCATCTGTCTGTCCAAGTCGATCTCGGGCAGCGGACTGCCGATGGCGCTGACCCTGATCCGGCCGGAACTCGACATCTGGGGGCCGGGTGAGCACAACGGCACGTTCCGCGGCAACAACCCCGCCTTCGTCACCGCGACCGAGGCGCTCGAGTTCTGGCGAGACGATTCGTTGGCGGCGGACGTACGACGCAAGTCCGAGATCGTACGAGCGGAGCTGGAGTCAATGGCCTCCGAGCACGAAGTCATGCGCGGAACCGTTCGAGGTCGCGGCTTGTTGATCGGTCTGCACTCGCCGATCGACGGCCTTGCTTCGAAGGTCAGTCATGCAGCGTTCGAACGCGGCCTGCTGCTGGAAACGTCAGGCGGCGCGGCCTCGGATGTGATCAAGCTGATGCCGCCGCTCACGATCGACGATGCGGACCTCGAACGCGGCCTGGCGATCCTGCGCGAGTCGGTCGCCGCGTCGGCGCCGTAGGGTCAGGCCGGATTGAGGGTCAGCGCGCCTTCGCTGTTGGCTTCGATGTCCTCCCACTCGATGTAGAGCGGGAAGTACTCCATGTTCAGCCACTTCTCCATATGGTCGGCGTAATGCGACGAATCGGGCCGGCCGGAGTTGCCCGGCGGCAGCACGATCCGCGCACCGTTCAGACTGGACAGATCGAAAATCTGCCGGTAGCTGACCCCGTGGTCGGCGGGCTGGTCGACGAGTCCGGTGGCGTTGTTCGGCGTGTTGCCATCGCCGCCCTTGGGGAAATCGCCGACATTGAATCGCGCCGCCCGCTCCGGGTCGCGACCGAGATTGTGCCGCCAGGTGACGGCATGCGCGTCGCCGTAGCGCCATTGGGAGCGGTCGGCGCCGAAGCGCTCGGTCAGCGCGTCGCCGGCAGCCGCCAGCGACTCCGCAATCACGTCGTCCCAGCTAGCGCCTTCCGGCAGCGTGAGCGTGCTGTCGGCGCGCAGTTGCTCGTGCAGGATGCGTAGCTCGTCGGCGGAGCCCTCGATCAGGCGTCCCGGCGCACTGAAGTAGGGGCGAATCGTGCGGCTGATGATCTGCTGACAGAGCTCCTGGTACAGCAACCCTTCGGCCGAGTCGATGGCCAGGAGTCCGTCCCAATCGGCAAGCAGCGATCTGAGCTCGCCCGCTGTCCCGTTGACGTTCACCGCGGCAGCGCGCTCGGCCATGAAGCGGGCGTGCAGGCTGGTCTGGTCGGACTGCACCTCGGGCATGTCCTCGGGCGCCCAGTCGTCGCGACCCTGCAAGAGTTCCCGCAATCTGTCGGCTCGATACGGCGTCTGGCTGAAGGTGAGGTAATAGGGATAGTCGTCGGTCGTCGTGCGGTTGTTCGCGGTGATGATCACGCCGGTCTCGGGATTGAGGTCCTGGGGCAACTCGTCAACCGGGACATCGCCGTCCCATTCATGCGCACCGTCCCAACCGTTGATCGGCGTCAGTTTCGCAGCGCGAATCGGGACACGCCCGGTGTACTGGTAGCCAATGTCGCCTTGCTGATCGGCGAAGCAGTAGTTGCCCGAGATCGAGTCGTAGCGCTGGAATCCCTTGCGAGCATCGTGGATGTTGTCCGCTGTGAATATCTGCAGCATGCCGTCGAAGTCGTGGCAGGGATCGGAGAGGCCGAATCGCGCGGTCAAGACCTCGTCGTCCGTCGTCGGATCGCCCTGGACGACCGGACCGTGGCGCGTGGACCAGATGGTCTGCGTAACCGCCTCTTCGCCGCGAATCTCGATCACTTCGTCGCGCCGTTGCAGCGGCTCCTCTCCGCCCTGCCACTCGGCCGCAGGTCCGGAGCCGTTGCGCACGATGCGCTCGCGGTAGACGTCCCAGCGGTCGCCCTGGGCGTGCGTCATGGTCCAGGCGATCTGCGTGTTGTGTCCGTAGTACACGGGACCGGGATAGCCCGGATTGACGGGTCCGGCGACCAGGAACTCGGGGCACTGCATGTGCATCACGAACCACTGCGGCGGCACGCTGAAGGCGAGGTGCGGATCGCCGACGACCATCGGCTTGCCGCTGGCGGTGTGCGCGCCATCGATCACCCAGCAGTTGGAACCATCGAGGCTGCCGCGGCGCGTACCCGGTTCGGCCTCGAGATCGGCGAGCGCCTCGGCGAATGCGTGCGTCCCGTTCGCCCACGATGCTCCGGCCGGCGCGATCAATGCGCCGTCCGCCGGGACATCCGGAATCAGCGCCTGGAGCGCCTCGATACCGAGTCGGGCTGCGACCGCGGCGTTGCCAATCTTGGTCGACCAGTGGACGTTGGCCGAGACCATCTTCAGGATCGCCAGCGAGTCGACCGGCGACCAGGGCTGCATCTCGTGATCGAGCAAGGCGAACTCCACCGGCGCGGGTCCTGCGGCGATTGCGGCATTGATGCCGTCGGCGTAAGCCTGCAGGATCATCCGCGCGTCGTCCGACTGATCCTCCCACTCGCGCGCGGCGTCGCGGCCGAACCCGAGGGTCCGGTTCATCCGGTCGATGCGCAGCAAGCCCTTGTTCAGCAAAGCGGCCGCTCGACCATGCGCCATGTGGCGATAGAGTTCGATCTGCCATCCTCGCTCCTGGCCCATGCAGTAGCCCTGCGCGAAGAACGCGTCGCGAGCCGACTGGGCCTCGGCGTGAGGCACGCCCCACCGATCCCAGACGATCCGAATCGGCGCATCGGGCCCGTCGACCTCGATCTCGCCATCAATCTGATGCATGGTTGCTTGCTCTGCCATGACATCCACTCCAGTGCTCGGATGCAACGTCGGTTCGCTGCCAAACGTGTCGATTGGCATAGTACCGCGAGGCAACCCGAGTCCTGCAGACGTCGAGACGCCGCGTCAGTATGCCTCAGACGCGCTCGGCTGAAGCAGGAGCGTCGGTAGCGCGATTGATGTTGCGTACCGCAACGGCGGATATGATCTGCACAAAGGTGTTCTCCCTTAGAACCGAAAGGCAACGATGTGAACAGGTTGAACAAGTCACATGTGCTGATCCTGGCCATCGGCATGATTCTGGGCGCGATCGCGCTCGGATTCGTTCAAGCGCAGACCAGCGTGTCGACGGATGTACGGATCGGCGCGCGGCAGCTGGCGGATGGCCGCGTCGAGATTGGCCTGCAACAGAAAGGCGACGACGGCTCCTGGGCCGCGCTGGACTTGCCCACCAGCCGATTCCTGCCGCCGAACGCCGATATCGACGAGTGGCGGTACAGCAGCGAACTCGCAGTATCCGCGGTGGTCGAAGAGCCGGAACAGCCGGTGATCGTCCGGCAACCGCCGATCATGTGCGTGTTTGGACACGCCTACCCGAGCGAGGACCGCTTCTGGCAATGGACGCTCGCCGGATCGCGCGTCGCCGGATTCCAGTACGGCGTGGACATGCGCCTCTACGGGGCGCGCAACAGCGACGAACACGCTCAGGACATCGCAGACTGCCTGGCGCAGGAGCCAATCGCAATCGCAACCTCGTTGCCCTATGCCGACGATCTCGCCGAGGTCCTGGCTGAGGCTCGCGCGGCGCAGATTCCGCTCGTCACGTTCAACTCCGGCGCCGACGATGCCGACAGCGTCGGCTCGCTGATGCACATTGGCCTCGACGACTTCCGCGGCGGCGTGCTGGCCGGCGACGAGTTCGACGACGAAGGCGTGACCGGCACCGTGCTCTGCGTGATCCACGAGACCGACAACGTTGGCCTCAGGGACCGCTGCAGGGGACTCGAAGAGGGCTATGACGGCGGCGATGTCGTTGAGTTGTTCGTCGATCTGCACGGTCCGGCCGACCGAGAAGAGGTCCAGGGTCACATCGCCGAGCAGATTGCAGTCGGAAACATCGGCGGCATCCTGACGTTGAACCACGACACCGGCATGATCACGCTGGCTGCGCTCGAAGCGAGCGAGTCGAACGTCGTGGTGGCCAGCTTCGGCTTCAGCGACGGTCTCGCCAACGCCGTGCGTGAAGGCGACATGCTGTTCCTCGTCTGGGACCACCCGCTCTCGCAGGGCTACCTGGCCGTTTCCGCGATGGCGCTGGCCTGGACCATTGAGTTCAGTCAGCTCAACGCCGAGGTCTTCCTCAACGGCGCGAAGATCCTGATCCAGCCGACGCTCGCCGATCAGGAGCGCGCCGCCGAGCTGCAGTCGATGTTCCGCTTCGCCGATCAACTGGGCAACCAGGATGGAGGCGCGGAGGACTCCGGTGAGTCCGAGCCCTCCGACGGCGGAGGCGACCAGTAACACTCGTCTCCACGGCTCGTCCGTACCGAAGCGCGGCTGATCGGCTTGATCAGCCGCGCTTCGCGTTTGAGACTGAGGCGCGTCGTCTGTTGACCAGTCACGATCCATGAATCAGGGAGCCTACCGCCATGCGTTACATCATCTACGGGGCGGGCGGCATTGGAGGCGGCATCGGAGCGCTCCTGGCTCGCAGCGGTTGCGATGTCGTCCTCATCGCGCGGGGCGAACATCTCACCGCGATGCGCGAGCAAGGCTTGCTCGTCCGGCAACCTGGCCGCAGCGAGACCATCCGCGTGCAGACAGCCGCTCACCCCGGCGAGGTCGACTTCCGCGACGGGGATGTAGTAGTGCTGACCATGAAGGGCCAGGACACGTCCAACGCACTGGACGACCTGGAGCGCAGCGCCGGACCGGAGATTCCTATCGTGTGCGGACAGAACGGCGTCGCCAACGAGCGCGCGGCGGCGCGCCGGTTCCTCAATGTCTACGGCATGGTCGTCGTGATGCCCGCGACCTTCCTGGTCGCCGGAGAGATTGCCCTCTTCGGCGAGCCCAAACCGGGACTGCTCGACAGCGGACGATACCCCAACGGGATCGACGACACGGTGACCCAGCTTTGCGCCGACCTGTCGGCCGCCGGCTTCAACGCCCAGCCAGATTCTCAGGTGATGCGGCTCAAGTACGGCAAGCTGCTCGACAATCTCGGCAATGCGGTCGGCGCGCTCTGCGGCGAAGAGGCGCTGCGTTCGGGCGGAGACGATGTCCGCGCGTTCATGCGCCGGATGCGCGATGAAGCGGTCGCTTGCTATGACGCAGCGGGCATCGCCTACGCCAGCCGTCAGGAGATCGGCGAGCGCCGCGCAGCCACCTTCACCGCCGGCGACATTCCCGGCGTCGAACGCGGCGGCAGTTCCACCTGGCAGTCATTCCGCCGTGGACGACCGGGCATCGAGACGGACTGGCTCAACGGCGAGATCGTCCTGCTCGGCCTCGAACACGGCGTGCCGACCCCGGCGAATCGGGCATTACAGCTCATGGCCAAGCGAGCCTTGCGCGCAGGCCTAAAAGATGGGGCGGTCTCGCTCGCGGAAATCGTCTCGCTCGAACGCGAACTGGCCGGCGGTTGATGCTCCTCAGACGGAGCCACTTGCGGATAATGAGAAGAGCCCAGTCCCCGACTTGTTCGGGGACCCGTTCCCGTTCGGCACTACCGGGGATCTACCAGGTACGAGACGGGCAGCCGAGCGGGTCCCCGAACAAGTCGGGGACTGGGAACAGTGCGCCATCGCATTGAAGCTCGGGTTTACGCGCAGGTCTCCTCTGGGAGAGGGGACCGGAGCGGGTTTGCGCGCAGGTCTCCACTTGGACTGGTGAACGGAAGGGCGGCCGCCGTCCTGTTTCGCTTGGAGTGGACGGGCCGGGGATTCGACTCAGCCGGCTAGCCCGTCGACCACTCGCGCGTTGGGCAATCGTGCGAGGTCGTCCGCCTTCACGCCGATCTTGAGCGATCTGCTGCCTCCGCCCAGCCACATCAACTCCTCGCCGGCGATACGGGCATCGATCAGGACGGGGATCTCGTTTGGCAGATCGAAGGGGGTGACTCCGCCCGACATCATGCCGGTCACCGCTTCGGCTTCCTCGAACGAGGCGAATGAGCATCTGCGCACGCCCATCTCCTTGCGCACCGTGCGATTGACGTCGAGGCGGGTGTTGGCCAGCACGAGACAGGCTGCGTACTGCTTCGGCTCCTTCTTCGAGGCGACGAGAATCGTGTTGACCGACGCCTCCGGCGCGATGCCGAAGACTTCGCAGAAGACAGCCGTGTCGGCCTGATCGGGCCGGCAAGTGATGGTCTCGAACGAGATTCCTCGGTCGGCGAGGAAGCCGCGAACGCGAGCCTCGATCCGCTCCGCCGATTCCATTTCCCCCTCCAAACGCTCGATCCGATGCAAGCCCGTCATCAAGGCGCTATATTACGGCAACCCGAACCGGAAGCTGGTTGGGTCGGCCCGCATTGGGTGAGAGACAAGCACGCGAGGAGCGAGACGATGTCAGAACGCAATTACTGGAAACGGATGCAGCGCAAGCGACTCAGCCGCCGCTCGCTGATCTCTGCGTCGGCCCGCGCCGGCGTCGGCGCGGCAGGCCTGGCGCTGGTCGGCTGTGGCGACGACGATGACGACGGCCAGACCGCGGCCCAGGCGCAGGCCACGCAGCCCGATCAGGAGCAGGTCCAGGCGCAACAGCAGGCTCAGCAGGCTGCGACGCAGCAGGCTCAGACTCAGGTCGAGGCCGACGAAGAGCAAGCCGTCGCGCTCCTCCCCGGTCAGCTTTCGGCTGAAGAAGAGGCGATGGCGCTGACGCCCGAGCATGAGTGGCGACTGCGCTACCACTGGTCGAAGCTGCAAAACCTGCCCGGACAGGCCGACGGCCCCAAGCACGGCGGCACCTGGCGTCTGGCGCACGCGGCGCCCGCCAACTGGAACGTGTTGGGACCCAACGCCAGCCTCATGGCCGCCTTCGCGCCCATGTTCTATAGCCAGTTGGTCGTCTTCCCGATGGACGACTTCTCGAATGCTCACTACTACACCAACGAAGGCGACCTGGCAGCCGGCTGGGAGGTTCCCGAGCCCACCACAGTTGTCTTCCAGCTCCAGGACGGCATCACCTGGCAAGACAAGCCGCCGGTCAACGGTCGCGCGATGACTGCCGAAGACGTGAAGATCGCTTACGACGCGCTGCGCGAGGAAGGCCGCGTGCAGGCCTCCTCCTACACGGCGGTCAACAGCATCGACTACGACAACTCGAGCAATAACGTTCGCTTCAACCTCGACGAACCGGCGGCCTACCTGCTCAACAACATGATGAATCCGTTCCACACGGTCGTGGCGCCGGAGTTCGTTGAGGAGCCGAGCCTGCTCGACCTGGCCGAGAACACGGTCGGTACCGGCCCCTTCCAGCTCGACAGCGCGACTACCGGCTCGGAGTGGCGCGGCAGCAAGCATCCCGAGTACCACAAGCTCGACCCGCGCACCGGACTGCAGTTGCCCTACATCGACAACATCCACGGCCTCGACTTCGTCGGCCAGCGCGAGTCCGAGTGGGCCGCCTGGGAAACCGGCGAGACCGACTGGATCCGCCTGCAGGACATCACCGAGTACGACCGTGCGATCGAGCAGCACCCGGAGATGGTCGTCCAGGTCACGGCGCCGCCCCCGGGCTGGCAGCCGCACATGACGTTCAAGGACCTGACCGCGGAACCCTTCAACGACCCGCGTGTGCGCCAGGCGCTCTCGCTGGGCATGGACCGCGACGAGCAGGCGGCCGGCGTCTACTACGGCCTCGCCGCCGGCGGCTACGGCCAGAACTGGACCTTCTTCAAGGACGAAAGCTCGCCGTGGGGCTTCCGCGAGTGGCCCTGGACCTTTGAAGAACTGGGCGACTTCCACGTCTTCAACGCAGCCGAAGGCAAGCGACTGCTCGACGCTGCGGGCTACAACGAGGACAACCCGCTCACCTTCGACGCCGCCTTCCACACGGTGCCCGGCTTCTACCTCGACCACTTCCTGCTGGTCGTCGACCAGTGGAACCGCAACCTCGGAGCCAACGTCACCCACGAGCAGATCGAGTGGGAGTCCTGGCTCGCCTTGCTGTTCACGAAGGAGTACAGCGGCACGCTGTTCACCTGGCTGGTCGGCAGCGAGATGGACGCCGATGGTCTGGCCTATGGCCGGATGCACTCCGAGAGTCCTGGCAACATCTACGGGATCAACGACCCCGACGTCGACCAGTGGGCGGTCGAGCAGCGGCAGGAGTTGGATGTCGAAAAGCGCTCCGAGATTCTCGAGAAGATTCGCGTCCGCGAGCTCGAGAACATGTGGCGCATCTTCTGCGTCAACCCCTACCGCATGGCCGCGCGCCGCGAGTACCTGTTCGGTCAGATGGACACGTACAACGCGTGGAACCCCGGCTGGGGCGCCACCAACACCGAGCGCATCTGGAAGAACAACGTCTAGAAGCAATCCTGCTTCAACTCGGCAGATTGCAAAGGACGTTGCATGCGGATGCCCAGTCTCTCCCACGCGCGGTTAGCCCTCGCGTTCCTCACCGCGATGGCAGCGGCTGCCGCCATCGCGGCAGTGGCGACCTGGCAAGTCATGGATCAAGGTGACGATCTCACCGCGACTTCGGATGTCATTGGCTACGACTTGCAGATCCGTCCGCTCCTGGCGAGCGACGTTGGACAGCTCGGGGGCTGTGAGCGCCACGTGATATCTGTGCACATTCCGAGTTTCACGCCCGGCGAGAAGCCGCAGATCGACCGCTCTGCGGCTGCCTGCGGGATCACCGCCAGACCGGGGTTCACCATGGGCGAGATCGTCAATCTCCAGGGTGAGTGGTACTACGTATCGCGTTTCGACGATCACCAATCTCCAGTAAAGGCGAATCCCTGATGACTGGTTACATCATCCGGCGAATCATCGGGGCGCTCTTTGTCCTCCTGATGCTGTCGTTCATCGTGTTCATGCTGGTGAATGCGGTGCCCGGTAACACGCTGACCCGACTGCTCAACCAGAGCCCGCAGGGCGCGAACCTGACTCCGGAGCAGATTGAGCAGTACGAGATCGATCTCGGTCTCGATAAGCCGGTGCTGGAGCGCTACGGCAACTGGCTCTGGAACGCATTCAATGGCGACCTGGGCAAGTCGCTCGCAACCAGTCTGCCCGTCTGGGGTGAGATTCAGGACCGGCTGCCGCGAAGCGTGCAGCTCGTGATCATGGCGACGCTGATCTCGTCGCTGCTGGCGATACCGATTGGAGTGTTTTCTGCCATCCGGCAGGGCGGAGCGGGCGACTATATCTCGAGGATCTTCGCGATTCTCGGACTCGCCGTACCGAACTTCTTCCTCGCCGTGCTGGTGGTGACCTTCTCGGCCGCGTGGCTCAATGTGTCGCTCTCGACGATTGATCCTCCTTACATCTGGGACGGAGTGGCGCACAACCTTGAAGGGTTGATCGCGCCCGCCCTGGTCCTGTCGGCGTCACTGATGGCGACCGTGATGCGGATGCAACGTTCGACCGTGCTTGAAGTCGTCAACGAGGATTATGTCCGTACCGCTCGCGCCAAAGGTCTCGCCGAGCGGGCGATCATCATGCGGCACGTGATCCGCAACTCGCTGATTCCCGTGATCACGATCTTCGCCAACCAGTTCGCCTTCCTGATCTCCGGCGCCGTGATCGTCGAGTTCATCTTCCGCATCGACGGCATCGGCGCGCTGGCCGTGCGCGCGATTCGCCAGGTGGACTTCACGCTGGTGCTGGGCATTTCACTCGTCGTCGGCTTCGGCGTCGTGTTCATCAACATCCTGGTCGACCTGAGCTACGCCTGGCTCGATCCTCGGATCCGGTACTCCTAGGTCCACCTGCTCGTCATTGGAGCAATGCCGCGATGTCAACCGCAACCGAAGCCGCAGATCCAATCGCCGTCACCCTGCGCGGCGACAGCCCGCCCTGGTGGCGAACCTGGGGGCGGCACGCCAAGAACAAGCCGCTCGGCGCGATCGGCGCGGTCTTCATCTTCATCCTGATCGTCGCCGCGATCTTCGGGCAGGACATCAACGTCGGCGGGAGCACGATCATTCCCGGCTTCTCGCCGCATCCAGCCAGCGAGACCAACATCATCAACAAGCTGGCTGCTCCTACGTTCCCTGAGCACATTGCGGGCACCGACTCGCTCGGCCGCGACCTCTTTAGCCGGATCATCTACGGCGCTCGTCCGGCGATCGTGATCGGCATCGTGGCGACCGGCCTGGGCATCCTCGGCGGCATGGTGATCGGCATGATCTCCGCCTACGCGGGCGGCGTGACCGACCTGTTGCTGCAGCGCATCTCCGATGCCTTCCAGGCGCTGCCGCCACTGCTGCTGATGATGACGCTGGTCACGGTGCTGACGCCGAGCATGACGACGGTCATCCTGGTGATTGTCATTTTCCTGATACCCGGGACTCAGCGTGTCGTGCGGGGGACTGTGTTCTCCACGCTGGAGAACACGTACATCGAAGCCGCGCGCACGATTGGGGCCGGACCGGGCCGGATCATCACACGCCACATTCTGCCCAACATCATGGCGCCGATCCTGGTGATCGCGTCGGTCACGATTGGCGGCACCATCCTCGCCGAGGCGGCGCTCTCGTTCCTTGGACTGGGCGCGAACTCGGCCGAGAATCCGACCTGGGGATTCGTCCTGTTCGAGGCGACCCAGCGAGGCAATCTCGACCGCTGGCCCTGGCTGGCGCTGACTCCCGGCGCCGCGATCACCTTGATCGTGCTGGCCTTCAACCTGCTCGGCGATGCGTTGCGAGACATTCTCGACCCGCGATTGCGCGGAACCGGCGCCGGCGCCTGAGACTGCTTCCCCAGGTTGGGAACCTTTTCGACTTCGCCGTCGTCTTGTATGTCGGAGGGTCAGTGAGGTCAGACGGTAGAACTGTCACCCCGCCCGCCCACCGATGTCCGCACGGGAGACGTCGGTAACTTCTCCGACTGGCCGCCCCTCCAACTGCCTGTGTCGCCCCCGACCGGTCCGCCGGTCGGGGGCGCTTCTGTTTCAGACTCCAGAGGGGGCGGTCGCTGGACTAACCTCTCTCCCTCTGGAGAGTTGCGCGTAAACCGAGCGGTTCCAGTCCCCGACTTGTTCGGAGCCTGCCCCAGACTTGTTCAGGGGGACCCGTTCCCCTGCGGCACTACCGGGTATCTACCAGGTACGAGACGGGGAACCGAGCGGGTCCCCGAACAAGTCGGGGACTGGGAACAGGGCGCCATCGCAATGACGAACGGGTTTACGCGCGGGTCTCCTCTGAGAGAGGGGATCAGAAAGGGATTGTGACGAGAACTCCTCCAGGAGAGGGACCGGGGAGCTAGGCGCCGATCTTGTTAAGCAGGCGGTTGGTGTCGACGACGTGGCGGGTCAGGCCGAGCTTTTCCGGGGCGATGCCCATGGCCAGGCCGAGGAGCTGGGGGACGTGCAGGATGGGCAGGTTGAGGTTGCGGTCGATCACCTTGGCCGCGTCGGGCTGCTGGGCGTCGAGATTGAGATGACAGAGCGGACAGGGCGTGACCAGCGCGTCGGCGCCCTTGGATTGCGCCTCGTTGAGGTGCGTGCCGGCCATCGTCAGCGAGTTTTTCTTGTTCGTCGTCAGGATCGGGAAGCCGCAGCACTTGGTCATGCCGTCGTAGGTGACCAGGGTCGCGCCGAGGATCTCGATCAGTTGCTCCAGGCTGTTGCGCCGCGTCGGATGCCCGTCGAAATCGAGCGTGCGCTCCGGCCGGACGATGTAGCAGCCGTAAAACGGTCCGAGGTTTAGTTCCTCGAGCGGCTTCTTGATCAGCGAGTTGATCTTGTCGATGCCGACATCCTCGAGCAGAATCCAGAGCAGATGTCGCGGATCGGCGGTACCTCGGTACTCAAGGCCTTCCGGCGCGAGATGGTGATTGATGCGGATGCGGTAATCGACTTCACGGAACTTCTCGGCCGCGAGTCGGTGAACGCCGACGCAGGTCGAGCAGATGTCCATCAGCGGCAGGTCCATCTGCTCCGACATCGCCATGGTGCGAGCGTTGAGCACATCCTGGAGGTAGGGTTCGCCGTCGGAAATGATGCCCGCGCCCGTACAAGCGGCGGCTTCGAGCTCGACGAGGTCCATGCCGAGGTGCTCGGCGACGGCGAGGGTGGATGTGTAGAGCTCAGGAGCCGCGCCTCGCGCGACACAACCCGGCCAGAATGCGTACTTGCTCATCTTGTCTGTTTCTCCCGCTCTACCCGTGCCGTGGACTCGGATGGTTGGGCCGAGTTGTTGGGTTTAGTAGCTGGGCCTAGTGCCCGCCGATGGCGGTCTCGAACTCGGCGCTGAAGGCGTCCGCATCGACATCGTGGTGGTGCTTCTCGGCTTCGACTTCGTCGAAGATGCGCTGGATTTGCTCGCGACCCTCGGCGTTCGCGCCGTGCCGCTGGGCAATGGTCAGCAGCTTGCGCGACTTGAGCAGCCGAATCGCTCCCGGGGTGTAGTCCATCATCTCTTTGTGAGCGGAGATGTTACCCGTAAGCAGCCGTCCGATGCCGACCGACTGGACCGGCAGCATCATCTCGTCCAGCCGTCCGCGCTTGCGGACGCCGGACGTGAAGCCCTTGTGATGGCGGACGCCGTGGTTGTTGGTGTGCCCGGCCTCGATGGCCATGGTGCGCAACTCCATGATCGCGTCCATTGGCAGGACATCTTTCGGACAGGCCTGGACGCACATGTAGCAGCGGGTGCAGTCCCAGATGCCGCCCTGCTCTTCGGAGAGGAACTTGAGCCGTTCCTCGCGCTTGGCGTCGCGGCTGTCCATGACGAATCGGTAGGCCTTGGCCAGCGCAGCCGGACCGAGGAAGTTCTCGTCGACCGCGGCGACCGTGCAGTCGGAGTAGCAGGCGCCGCAGTGAATGCAGGTTGAAGCGTGCGACCAGTGGTCGAACTCCTCGACGTTCTGGCGGTACTCCTTCTCGGGCGGCTCCTGGTCCTCGTACGGTTCGAGCCAGGTCTCAGCGCGCTCGAACTGGTCGAGGAACTTGGTGACGTCGACGACGAGGTCTTTGACCACCTTCTGGTTGCCCTGCGGTCCGACACGGATCGGATCGCCGCGCTCGGCAGCGGCATCGACCTGAGTCTGACAGGTGAGCATCGACTGGCCGTTGACCTTCATCGCGCACGAGCCGCAGATGGCGTGGCGGCAGGACATGCGGAACGAGAGCGTGCCGTCCTGCTCCCACTTGATCGCGTTGAGGCTATCGAGCACCGTCTGTCCGGGCTGGACATCGACGTCGAACGACTCCTCGTAGGACTCGTCGGTGTCCGGGTTGTAGCGCTGAATGATGAATTCTTGCTGAGTCATCGGTCTCGCCTGTCCTGCGCTGGACGATCGGGTTCGTCGGTCTGTGTGTGGGTTAGTAGGTTCGCTCCTGGAGCGGGAAGGGCTCGCGGAACTTGGGCTCCATGTTGACCTCACAGTATTCGAGGCGCGGACCGTCCTCGCCCTCCTGCGGTCGGTAGGCGAGCGTGTGGCGGTGCCAGTTCTCGTCGTCGCGGCTGGGGAAATCCCGTCGAGCATGTCCGCCGCGCGATTCTTCGCGAGCAAGCGCTCCGGTGACGATCACCTCGGAGTACTCCAACATGTGACCGAGCTCGATCGCGTCGAGCAGGTCGGTGTTGAAGGTCGAGCCATGGTCGTCGATTGAGACGCTCTTGAAGCGTTCCTGGTAGCCCTTGACCTCGGACAGACACTCGCGCAGCTCAGCGTCGTCGCGGAACACGCCGCATTTGTCCATCATCGTGTCGCGCAGTTCGGCGCGAATCTCTCCGACCTTTTCCGAGCCTGTCGCGCTGAGGAAGTGATCAACTTCGCCCACGGCGTTGGCCATGTCGCCCTCGTCGATGCTGGTCGGTTCGAGGTCGTGGACGACATCAAGGATGCCGCGTCCGGCTCGTCGGCCCATAACGACGGCTTCCAGCAGGGAGTTGGTGCCCAGCCGGTTTGCGCCGTGGACGGAGACGCAGGAGGCTTCGCCGGCGGCGAAGAAACCCGTGATCTCAGGCGCGCCGTCGAGGTCCTTGATGCGGACCTGTCCGTTGATGTCGCAGGGGATACCGCCCATCGAGTAATGCGCGGTGGGCTGGATCGGGACCGGCGCTTCGAGCGGGTCGATGCCGGCGAAGTCGCGAGCGAGATGCAGCACGGAGGGCAAGGCGTAGCGGATGCGTTCCTCACCGATCGGGCGTAGGTCCATGAAGACGGAGTCACGGAGGCCGGTCACGCCGCGGCCCGCCTCGATCTCGGACTGCTCTGCGCGGGCGACGATGTCGCGCGGGGCGAGTTCCATGCGGCCTGGCGCGTAGTTCTCCATGAAGCGGAAGCCGTCGGAGTTAACAATGTGCGCGCCCTCGCCGCGTGCCGCCTCGGAGAGCAGAATACCCGAACCCTGCAGGCCGGTCGGGTGGAACTGGACGAACTCCATGTCCTCGAGGGGAATGCCAGCGCGGTAGGCCATCACGACGCCGTCGCCAGTGGAGGCGAAGGCGTTGGTCGTGACGCGGAAGGCGCGGCCGTAGCCGCCGGTGCCGAACATGACCGCCTTGGCGGAGATGGCCTCAATCTGGCCGGAGAGGATGTCGTAAGCGACGAGACCCTGGCAGACGTTGTCTTTGACCACCAGGTCGAGCGCGTACCACTCGGAGTAAACCTTGACGCCGCGCCGCAGGAGCTGCTCGAAGAGGACGGTGAGCACGGCGTGGCCGGTTCGGTCGGCGGCGTAGCAGGCGCGCGGCGCGGTGTGACCGCCGAAGCGCCGTTGGGCGACGCGGCCCTCGTCGTCGCGCGAGAAGGCGCAGCCCATGTGCTCGAGCTCGAAGATGTTCTCGGGACCTTCTCGGGTCAGCACTTCGGCCGCGTCCTGGTCGACGAGGTAGTCGCCGCCTTTGACGGTGTCGAACATGTGCAGGTCCCAGGAGTCCTCTGCGGAGTTTCCCAGCGATGCGGCGATACCGCCCTGGGCCGCGCCCGAGTGCGAACGCAACGGATGGACCTTGGAGAGAATCGCCACGTCCAGCGTGGGGTCGTTGGAGACTTCCAGCGCCGCCCGCATGCCCGCGAGACCTGAGCCGACAATCAAAACATCGTGCTGCAACATCGTGCTGTCCTTCGCTCCGGATTGCCTGCTCAGTGTCGCACCAAACGCCATTGGGCGGTAGTCGCCTGTGGTGCAATCACGCGGCGGCCTCAGTGCTTCCCTCACCACGGGGAGACTCGCGCGTACATCGTCTGGGATTGACTCCCTCTCCCTTTGGAGACCTGCGCGTAAACCGCTGGTATCTCACTCCCTCTCCCTCTGGGAGAGGGCTGGGGTGAGGGTCCGGCGCGGCGATCGTATCTGTTGGGGACCGCATCCATCGGCACAGAGGGCCCTCACCCTAACCCTCTCCCGCGGGGAGAGGGGACCGAAATGGGATTACGCACTGGTCTCCTCTGGGAGAGGGGACCGGAACTGGATCACACGCCGGTCTCCTCTGGGAGACTAGCCAGGGTCGTCGATGCTTGTGCGCTCACTCCTGGCCGCGATAGTGTCGGACGATCTTGCGACCCAGGGGTCCGACTGCCTCCAGCGCCATGTGCTGGATCAGGATGATCGACTTGGCGTCCACGATCTCGCCCGACTCGACCCGGCCGATTGCATCGCCGAGCGGCATCCATTCGACAATCAGCTCTTCGTCGTCGTCGGCATCGAGCGGTGACTCGGTGCAGTCGCGAGCGACGAATCCGTGCATGTACTCATTGGCGAAACCGGGCGCGACATAGAAGCCTCGCACGAAGTCGAGACGCGCCGGATCGAGTCCGACTTCCTCGCGCAGTTCGCGCCGCGCGGTTTCGAGCGGAGCTTCTCCCGGATCGACCCGACCGGCGGGCAGTTCGAGCAATGCTTGTCCGGTCGGATGCCGCCACTGGCGGACAAAGGCGATCTCACCGTCGTCGCGGATTGCCAGAATGACTACGGCGTCGGGATGCTCAACGACTTCGCGGCTCGTGCGCCGACCGTCGGCCATGGCGACCTCGTCGACGCGCACCTTGATGCGCCGTCCGTCAAAGACTTGCTCGGAGTGGAGCACGGTTTCGGTCAGCGACTCCGGGGAGTGTTGAAGTCGCTCGCTCATGCCTTGAGCCTGTCGCGCAGGTCGATGGTGACGGCGATTTCGTCGCAGGCGTTGTACTTGGGGCAGCGGAAGCACTCGTTCCAGACCTTGCGCGGGAACGCTGAGACGCCGGAGATGCGGAAGCCGAGACGCTCGAAGAACGCGGGCGTCGTCGTCAGCGCGAAGACCGTCTTGAGTCCCATATCGACTGCCTCTTCGAGGCAGGCGTCGACCACGATGCGGCCCAAACCCTTGCCCTGCGTTCCCGGATCGACGACCAGCGACTTGATCTCGGCGAGGTCGCGCCATTCGACATGCAGCGCGCCGGCGGCGAGCAGTCGCCGACCGTTTGGATCGCGCACGACGACGAAGTCGCGGATGGTCTCGTAGATTTCGCCCTCGGTGCGCGGCAGGACATCGCCGGTCGTGTCGAACCAGTATTGGATCAGCCGGTGAATCTCGGGCGCGTCGGAGATCAGCGCCTGTTCGGCGACCAACGGACGTTCGATCGTGACGGCGCCCTCTGCCGGCTCCGGCGTGCGTTCCTCGAGCGCGTGCAACTCCGAGGCTCGTTGGCGCATCGTGGCGGCTGGGGTCGGGCCAACGGCTTGGGATGTCATGAGGCGACCACCGCGTGCAACAGGTCGGAGGCGCTGGCTCGGTTGGCGTCGCTGACGCCGCCCAGCATGTCGGCCAGTTCGAGGACCCTCTCATCGCCAGAGAGCATCCGTACATCGACGCTCGTGCCGCCGGCGCGGGACGACTTGGCGACCGTGACGTGCTGCGCCGCGTGAGCGGCGACCTGGGGCAGATGCGTAATGCAGATCACCTGTCGATGCGTTCCCAGGCGAGCCAGGCGCTCGCCGATCATTCCGCCGCTGCGTCCTCCGAGGCCGACATCCACCTCGTCGAAGACCATCAGCGGCACAACGTCACTTTCGCCCAAGACCGCCTTGATTGCCAGTGTCAGGCGTGCAGTTTCTCCGCCCGACGCGACCCGTTGGAGCGGCCTGGGCGGGGTGTCCGGATTGAACGCGACCAGCAGTTGCAGCCGGTCGATCCCGGTCTGATCGAATCCTACGTCAGTTTGCCCGACGCTGAGCGCTCGACCGCCCGGCGAGGCCGGAATCTGTGTGAAATCAAACTCGATCCGCGCATTCGGCAGGCGCAGGTGCTCGCACTCCAGCGAGACTGCGGTCGCGAGCCGCTCGGCGGCGCGTTGACGCTCGCGGCTGAGTTCGGATGCGGCGTCGGCAAGGTCGGCGGCGAGCTGCTCAGCTTCATCCGCCAGCGAATCGCCGTCGGCGGTTTCCTGCTCCAGACGATTCGCCTCCGATTCCGCGCGTGCGCCATAAGCGATGATCTCGTCGATCGTGTCGCCCCATCGACGTTTCATCTCCCCGATCAGCGCGATTCGCGATTCGACCTCTTGCAGTCGTTGCGGATCGAGTTCGACTTCATCCGAGTAGCTTCGCAGCGCTCGAACCGCATCCGCGATCTGTTCGGCGGCGCTCTCAATGGAGTCGGCGATGGCGGCGGCGGACTCGTCGATTGCAGCCAGCCGCCGGGCCGCGCTTAGCGCGTCGCCGATGCTGTCGGATTCGAGCGCGTCGCGGGCGGTTTCCGCGTCCGCTGCGAGCGTCTGCGCGTTGATCATTCGCCGGTGCAGCGACTGAAGCTCTTCGTCCTCGTCGGACCGGAGGCCGGCTGTGGCAATCTCCGACGCCTCGTGACGGAGCAGGGCGATGCGTCGGGCGCGCTCGCGCTGATCTTGCGTGAGATCGGCGAGCCGTCGGTCGAGGTTGGTGAGCTTGCGCGCCATCGCCGAGACGGCGTCGCGCTGATGATCGACGCCGGCATACCGGTCGAGCAGTGCGAGCTGCTCTTGCGGTCGGAGCAGGGAGAGGTGTTCCCGCTGACCGTGGATGTCGGCGAGGAACGGCGCCAGATTGCGAAGCACTCCGACCGTGGCGGCACGATCGTTGACGCGCAGGCGGCCGCCGAGTCGTTGGCCATCGTTTCGCGGTCGGCTGACGCTGCGGCGAATGATCAGTTCGCCGTCGAAGGGGATGTCGGCGTCGGAGAGCAGCCGGTGGACGGGATGCCTGGCGTCCCGGTCGGACAGGTCGAAGATGGCTTCGACCTCGGCCGTATCGGCGCCGGGGCGGATCATCTCGGCGTCGGCCGGAGCGCCCAGGGCGAATGCGAGTGCCTGAATCAGCACGCTCTTGCCCGCGCCGGTCTCGCCGGTGATCACGGTGAAGCCGCGAGACAACTCAAGCTCGGCGCGGTCGGCCAGTGCAAAATCGCGGAGATGGAGTCCGGTCAACACCTTCCGACTCCTCTGAGTACGCAGTCGTCGCTGCTCGAGCGCCGCTACATCGAGCGTATGTTCATATTAGCGATACTGTAGCGACACTGTAGCCGAACTGACTGCACGAGCGTACTGTTCCCGATCCGGAACTATGAAGGCTCTGCGTTGCTGGCGTCAAACGCTTCGACGCCCGTGCGCGAGACGGCTTCGACGCGGCGTTCGTCGAGCCAGGAGAGGCGGCGTCCGAGCTGTGAGAAGAAGGAACGTTCGCCGAAGCGCACCAGCCGCGCGAGCGCGTCGCTGCGGTGAACCCGGACGCCACCTCCGGGCATGAGCGCGTATGGCCGCTGCCCGTCAACGGATAGCGAGCCGGGGTGTTCGCGGCCGAGACGCAGCTCGATCTCAGCGTCGCCGGGCAGCACCATCGGCGCGGCCTGAGCGAGGTGGGGCGCAACCGGCGTCAAGACTACGCTGCGCGCGCGCGGATGCAGGATTGGGCCTCCGGCTGAGAGCGAGTAGCCGGTGCTGCCGGTCGCCGAGGCGACGACGACGGCGTCTGCGCGGACGACGCCGACCAGGTCGTCGTTGACCCAGACGGCGATGTAGGCAGGCTGGCCGAGACTGCCACGACCGACCATAACGTCATTGAGGGCGGGCAAGGTGGCGGGAGATTCCCCATTGACGCCGATCGGACTGGCTTCGAGCATGGCGCGATCTTCAATGGTGAAGCGCCCGGCGAGCAGATCGGGGATGTGTTCGTCAATCTGATCGGGCGTCAGCTCGGTCAGGAACGCCTGGCGACCAAGGTCGACGCCGAGAATCAGGCAGCCGTGGCCGGCGCTGGCGCGGGCGGCCCTGAGGATGGTGCCGTCGCCGCCCAGGCAAATCAGGAGATCGGTGTCGGGCAAACGCTCAATCGACCGCTCCGCATCCCAAGGCATCGATGTCCAGACATCGCGGTCCAGGTTGCGCAGCCGGTCCGCGAGTTCCTCCGCCGTGGCACGCGCCTCATCGAGCCGGGGATGGTAGTAAATGCCGACGCAGTTGATCTCGCTCATGTCGATCGAATCGTTCACGGTGTGCGCAGCCAGACGAACCATTCGCGGTTGCCGGCGGGGCCGGTCAGCGGCGATCTGAGCACGCCGCCGGCCCGCCATCGATGATCGAATGCCCACTTGAGCACATTGCTCACGGAGCGTCCCTGCGCCATGCGGTCATGCACGACGCCATGTTCGTCGACCTCATCGGGCGGCGCCTCGAACTGGGGTTTGACCAACGCGACCACGTCGGACTGCCGCGCCACGAGTGCAGCCACGCAGGGCAGGACCTGGCGCAGGCCGATAAAGGAGACGTCAATCGTGGTCAGCGTCGGAGATTCCGACAACTCCGGCAGCTCCGGCAATTCATCAAGGCTGCAGATGTGGGTTCGCTCCATCGAGGTCACGCGAGCGTCGCGGCGGAGCGATTCCGCCAGTTGGCCGTACCCGACATCGACGGCGTAGACATGCGCCGCGCCGCGGCTCAGGAGCGCGTCGGTGAACCCGCCGGTCGAGGCGCCGACATCAAGGCAACGGACGCCCTGTACCTGGATTGACCAGGCATCGAGCGCCGCGACGAGTTTCTCGCCTCCACGCGACGCGAAGGGGCGGGATGCTCTTACGGACAGTGGAGCGTCGGGGCGGACATGCTGTCCCGCCTGGGCGTAGCGCTGGTCGTCGCCGTGGACTCGGCCGGCCATAACCAGGGCGCGGGCGGTGTTCAAATCGGGCGCGTCGCCGCGTTGTACCAGGAGTTCGTCGAGCCGTACTCGACGGGGAGACTTGACCGCAGTCTGTTGCGGCATCAGGCGCTTTCCTGGCGCTGGACCATTCCACCGTCACTGCGACGACGGATCGCTTCGTACTCGACGGCGAGGCCCTGGTCGTTGAGCAGCAGCGGATGCTCCTGCCGCTTCACGGTGTCGGCGTTGACGACGCACTTCTTGACCTCAGGTCGTCCCGGGACCTCGAACATCACATCGAGCAGCAAGTCCTCCACGACGGTGCGCAGGCCGCGCGCGCCGGTTGCTTCCTCGATGGCCTGCTCGGCGATGGCGTCCAGTGCTTCGGGCGTGAAGCTGAGTTCGACCCCGTCCATGTCGAAGAATCGCTCGTACTGACGGATCAAGGCGTTCTTCGGCTCGGTCAGGATGCGGACCAGCGACGCCTGATCGAGTTCGTCAAGCGTCACGACGACGGGCAGACGGCCGACGAACTCGGGAATCAAGCCGTACTTCTGCAGGTCGTCGTGGCTGAGATGGTGCAACAAGTGGTCGCGATCCTGCGCCGACCGCGACTTCGAGCCGAAGCCGATGTTGCGGATGCCGGTCGTGACTCGACGGTCGATGATCTGCTCCAGACCCTCGAACGCACCGCCGCAGATGAACAGGATCTTGCTCGTGTCGATCTGCAGGAACTCCTGGTGCGGGTGCTTGCGTCCGCCCTGGGGCGGGACCGAGGCGACCGTGCCTTCGACGATCTTGAGCAGCGCTTGCTGGACGCCTTCGCCTGAGACATCGCGCGTGATCGACGGGTTGTCCGCCTTGCGCGCGATCTTGTCGATTTCGTCGATGTAGATGATCCCGCGCTCGGCGCGGGCGATATCGAAGTCGGCGGCCTGGATCAGGTGGAGGAGGATGTTCTCGACGTCTTCGCCGACGTATCCCGCTTCGGTCAGGGCGGTGGCGTCGGCGATCGAGAACGGGACATCAAGGATGCGGGCGAGCGTCGAGGCGAGCAGCGTCTTGCCGGAGCCGGTCGGTCCGACGAGCAAGATGTTGCTCTTCTCGAGCTCGACGTCGTCCTCGGGATCGATGACAGTGTTGATTCGCTTGTAGTGGTTGTAGACCGCCACGGCGAGTACGCGCTTGGCCTCGTCCTGGCCGACGACGTGTTCGCAGAGCCGGTCGTAGATGGCCAGCGGCGGCAGCGTCTGCGGCGGGGTCGCGGCAGTCTGCTCCTGCGGCGCGGCCGACTGTTGGGCGTCGTCCTGGATCACGGCGCGGCAGGCCTCGACGCACTCGTTGCAGATGTAGACGCCGCCCGGTCCCGCGACCAGCCGGCGCACCTGCGCCTGATCTTTCATGCAGAAAGAACAGTGATATTGGCTGCGTCCCCCACCGTGCGCACTGCTCATCAGCCATCGCCTCTCTGATGCGATTCAACGCCCCGCGACTCGCCTCTTTGGTCTTGCGCGTCGTGGGGAGTCGTTGACTGTCCCGTCATCTGCCGCGGCAGGTTTGAACAGATGCTACGCGCCTGCGGCTGCTGCTGCATCTCCGGCGAGCTCGCTGGAGAGCACCGAGTCGACCAGGCCGTACTCCATCGCCTGTTCCGCGTCGAGATAGAAATCGCGGTCGGTATCGGCGGCGATCCGATCGAGTGGCTGACCGGTGTGGCGGGCCAGGATATTGCGGATCGTCTCGTTGTTGCGCAGAATCTCGCGTGCGGCGATCTCGATGTCGGACGCCTGACCGCGCGCGCCGCCCAGGGCCTGGTGCATGTGGATCGTCGCGTGCGGCAGCGCGAATCGCTTGCCCGACGCTCCGGCCGCGAGCAGCACGGTACCCATTGACGCGGACATGCCGACGCAGATCGTCGAGACATCGGCCTTGATCAGTTGCATCGTGTCGTAGATCGCCAGTCCGGCAGTGATCACGCCGCCGGGCGAGTTGACGTAGAGCTGGATGTCGCGGTCGGGGTCCTCGCGGTCGAGGTAGAGGAGCTGCGCGACGATCACGTTGGCGATCTGGTCGTCGATCGGCGTGCCGAGGAAGATGATCCGTTCGCGCAGCAGCAGCGAGTAGATGTCGTAGGCGCGTTCGCCGCGGTTGGTCGTCTCGACGACCATCGGGATGATGCCGCTGGGCCGGGTGAGGCCGGCGCTCAAGTTTGCGCTCGGGTTGATGCTCAGGTTGTCGTTCAGGGTCATGAAGAACCCTCCTTCGCGGATTAAGTGTAGGCGTGAATCGTCATCGCGCGATTACGCAGCCGACATGCTCCGGCGATTGCGGACAGAATCCGCTGGCATATCGGATCGGTTATTCCTCTGCTTGCTCGGCGGGTCCGTCGGACTCGTCGGCCTCGGCGCCGTCATCGACAGCGTCAACCGTATCGACATCGCCGGCGGCGTCCGTTGCGACCTCCGGCTCCTCGTCGTCGATCTCGTCGATTTCCGAGTCGTCGTCCTCCGATACGCCGGCCGCGTGGTTGGTCATCGCAATCTGCTGGAGGCGCTCGACCGTGCGCTCGCGGACCATGCGCGCCTGGACGTTGGCGCGAAAGCCCTCGTCGCTGAGCGTCTCTTCAGCCTGTTCGGGGCTGATCTCCGTGAACTGTCCGAACATGTTGCGGATGTCCGCGGTGACTTCCTCGTCAAGGACTTCGACGCCCTCCGCTTCGCCGATGTGCTGCAGGACGAGCGTGTTCATCACGCGCTCGTTGGCCTGCGAGCGGAAGCTGGCCATGAGCTGCTCGCCCGACTCGGAGTCCTCGCGCAGGAAGGTGTTCGGGTCCTGACCCATCTGGCGGGCGAAGTCCTGGCGCATGTGCTCGACCTCGTGCTCGACCAACGCGGGAGGATACTCGAGCGTCGCCCGGTCAACCGCCGCCCGCATCACGGCCTGGCTGAACTCCTGGTCGGCCTGTTGATCGGTCTGCTCGCGCAGGCCTGTTTCGACCCGTTCGCGCAGTTGCGCGAACGTCTCGAACTCCTCCGAGACCTCCATCGCGAAGTCGTCGTCGGCATCCGGGAGTTCTTCGGCCTTGACATCGTGGATCGTGACGGTGAATGTGACGGTTTTGCCGGCGACTTCCTCGTCGTCCCAGTCTTCGTCCACCTCAATCGGGATGGTGTGCTCCTCGCCGACGGCGACGCCGACGAGCTTGTCGCTCAGACCCGGCACGCCAACGACTGCGCCTTCGCGCAGGTGAAACTCTGCGCCCGGCTGGTCGAGGATGGTCTCGCCTTCGACCTCGGCCTTGACATCGGCGGTAACGCGGTCGTCGAGTTCCGGGGCGCGGTCGACCGGCTCGAGGACGGCGTGCTGGCGGCGCAACTCGAGGAGCCGCTCTTCCAGCATCTCCTCCGAGAACTGGCTCTCGGGCTTGGCGACCGAGATGCTCTGGTAGTCGCCGAGTTCGACGACCGGCGTCAGCGGCACGGTCGCGACGAATGCGACCGGTTCGCGTCCGGTGATGTCGTCAATCGTGGGCGGCGCGACGGGCTCGAGGCCCTCCTGCTCGATGGCTTCGGTCAGCGCCTGCGGCAAGAGCCGCTCGGCGGCTTCCTCAAACACGCGATCCGCGCCGAGGGCGCTTTCGACCACGCGTCGCGGAGCCTTGCCCTGGCGGAATCCAGGGATGCGGAAACGCTGCGACAGGCGTCGCGCGGCCTGGTCGAGCGACTTCTTGACTCGCGCGTCGTCGAGTTCGATTTCCAGCCGCATTTGCGCTTCTGGAATGCGTTCAGCAGTAACTTTCATTGGACCACTCTCTTGAGACAGTTGGGAACGAGAATATCAGCGCTCAGCCTATACGCGATGCAGGTGCGCGGCGTTATCTGAGTCTGGGATTCAGGACATCGTTGATCGCGTCGCCGAACAGATTCCAGGCCAGCATCAGCGGCAGCACAAAGAGCATTGGCACCAAGAGCATCCACGGATAGTGGGTCAGCGACGTGAAGCCGCCTGCGGCGGAGACCATGGTGCCGAACGAAGGCGTAGGACCTGTTACGCCGATACCCAACCACGTCAGGAGCACTTCCTGTCCAGTGATTTCGCCCATGGAGGCGCTGAATCCGACCACGAACCAGGGCAGGATGCCGGGAAACAGATGCCTGACGAGAACACGTGTCGTTCCAGCGCCGATGGTCTCGGCAGCCAGTATGTAATCCCGCTCGCGCAGCGAGAGCACCTGACCTCGATAGAACCTTGCGGCCCCAGCCCAACCCAGCAGGGACAGGGCAGTCACGATGAGCACGTAGTCATCGACTGCTTGAGCGATCAACCAATCCGCCCCGGTTGCGTCTTCCAGATCGCGAAACCACTCGGTCATGGGATCGCGGAACACCGCAACCAACACGATCAGATACACCAGTCCCGGCATCGCCAGGACGATGTCGGATAGCCGCATGATGACCGAGTCGGTGCGGCCGCCTCGATAGCCAGCGAGCAGACCGAGACCCAGGCCGAGAAAGAGATTGCCCAAGACAACCGAGATGACCGTGATGATCACCGTCGTCCGCAGGGAGAACAACGCGCGTGAGAAGAGATCGCGCCCTGAACGGTCCGTGCCGAACCAGTGTCGAGATGATGGAGGTTGCAGGGACTCGTCCAGTCCGAGCACGATCTCGGTCCTGCCCGGCAACACAGTGTCTCGAGTGAGCGGCCCATGCTCGGCGACGATCTCCGGATTGAATCGCGATATTGTCGCTATCTCTACTTCGAGCCGGTCGGCGAACGAGCCGAGGCTCTCGGGATCTCCGTCAGTAATGCGGGTTGATCGGCGTTCGCTCAGGTTCGTATGAATGGGATCCTGAAGGCCGTCATCTATGCCAAAGGCATCGAGAAAGGTGTAGATGCCTGCGCCGTAGAGCGCAAAGATGGTCACCATACAAACGACGGCAGCTCGCTTGCGCAGCAACGCGCGAAGTGCGCGGCGGAAGGGCGACTCAGGCCGTTCGGGCATGACCCAGGTGTCGACGCGCTCAACTCTGCCATTCATGCGATTCGCTCCGTGAATCGGATGCGCGGGTCGATGAAGATATACAGCACGTCGATCAACGCGTTGGCGATGATGATCAACGTGGCAATAAGGAGGGTGAATCCCAGAATCACGTTCCAGTCTCGTTGGGTAATCGACTGAAAGATGAATGCGCCGACGCCTGGAATGACATAGCGGGTCTCGATTACGATCGAGCCGGCGATTACGCCCACCACGGCGAGCCCAAAGTTAGTCGAGAGCGGCAGCAGCCCATTGCGCAGGACATGGCGGTAGAGGATGTAACGCTCCGTCAGTCCCTTCGCTCTGGCAGTGCGAACGTAGTCCTCATCCATGGTGGCGAGCATGCTGATCCGGACGAACCGAGCCATGCCCCCGTACGCACCGATCGAGAGCGCGATCAGAGGCACGATGTAGGAGGCCGGATCGCCCGGCGTCCACACCGCAGGCACATTGAAGCCGAAGAATCCGAAGAACGGACGGAGGAAATCGACCATCAGCCAGACGACGAGCACGATCATGATCGGCGAGGGAATCGAGTCGAAGATCTTGAGGAAACCGATCGTGGCTGGGTCTTTCCACGTCCCGCGATTGACGGCGACGTAGACGCCGATCGGGATGCCCAGTCCGAAGATCAGGGCCAGCACGATCAGGTTGATGTGGGCGGAGACCCAGATGCGCTCGCCGAGCAGTTCCTGGACGCTGCGTTTCGGCGATCGGTAGTAGTAGGACGGGCCGAGGTCGCCCTCGCTGACCACGCCCCAAACGTATCGGCCGAATCGCTCAACGTAGGTGCCGTTCAGGCCGAATTCCTCGCGGATCAACTCGGCCTGCTCGGGCTCGACCTGGCGTGATCCGCCGATGATCCGTACCGGGTCGCCGGGCGCGATGTGCGTCAAGGCGTAGGTCGCGGCGGCGACGACGAAGACCATGATCGGGACGAGTAGCAGGCGTCGCGTCAGAATCGGGATCGCCCCGTGTCCCATGCGACGCCCCTTTCGTCCGGGCGCGGACGATTGTCAGTCGTTGCGCGGAGGCTACTCGTCAATGCTGACGTAGCGCAGGTGGGGAATCACCGTGCGCGTCGGCTCGTAGCCCTGGACGTACGGCTTGACGACCTCGTGCGCCACCGAGTAGTAGAGCGGGATCCAGATCGCGTCCTCGATCAAGCTGCGGTCGACTTCCCGGTAGATGCTCGTGCGCAGCTCGTGGTCGAGCGAGTAGCGCGCCTGCTCGAGCAGCGAATCGATCTCGTCACTGTTGAGCTGCGTGTCGTTGCCCAGCGAGGCGCTGTGGAACTTGTAATCGAGCACGTTGTGCGGGTCGGGATAGTCGAGGCTCCAACCGAGGGAGAAGAACCCGTAGAGGCCGCGGTCGACCTCCGAGATGAAGGTCGCAAACTCGACTTGCTGGATCTCGATCTCAAGGCCCAGGTGTTGCCGCCACATGTCCTGGATCGCCTCGAAGACCGAACCGGGCGTCGCGCCGGCGCCGGGGATCGTGAGGCGGATCTCATCGACGAAGGTCGTGCCGGCATAGCGCGACTCGGCGAGCAGTTCCTGGGCCAACTCGGGGTCGAAAACGATGCCGCGGTAGTCGGGATCGTGCGCGACCAGGCCGGGCGGGACGATCTGGTGCGCGGCGACGAGCAGGTCGTCGAGCACATCCTCCACGATGGTGGTCTTGTCGATCGCGTGCGCCAACGCGAGCCGCACGTTGGGATCGTCGAACGGTGGTTGGGTCACGTTGAAGGCGAGGTAGAAGACCGAGAGCTCGGAGCGGGAGACGTAGAGCGGATTCAGTTCGGATGCGGGATCGCGGACGCGCTCGATGTCGTTCAGACCGATGAACGCCTGATCCAGTTCGTCGTTCTCGAACTGCTCGACCGAACCGCCGGCGAACCGGACCGTGACCTTGCGCACCTGCGCCGGTTCGAGGTGATAGTCGTCGAACCGTTCGAGGGTCAGGCCTTCGCCGAGTTGCCAGTCGGTCAGGCGGAACGGTCCGCTGCCGTTGGGCGCGAGCGCCCAGCGCTCGGGATCGGCCTCGACCTGGTCGCGGTCGAGCACGAAGGCGGTCGGATAGGTCAGCTTGTAGAGGAAGACCGGGGTCTGCTGCTTGATCGTGATGTCGAGGGTGACATCGTCGATCACCTGGATGCCGACCACCTCGTCGGCGCGATTGCGCAGGTACTCGGACGCGCCCACGATGTCGCCGAGGAAGTCGGGCGCGGTCGGCGAGAGCGTCTCGGGGTGCAGGTTGCGCTCCAAGCTCCACTTGAAGTCCTCGGCCGTGATCCGCTTGCCGTCGTGGAAGGTGGCGTTGTCGCGAATTGTGAAGCGATAGGTGACGGTGCCGTCGCTGTTGGACTGCGCGGCGGGCACCGATTCCGCCAGATCAGGGGCAATGCGCAGGCTGCGATCGAGCATCAGCAAGCCGCCGAACACCTCAACGGCGATCACGGCGGAGCTGACATCGGTGATCTGAGCCGGATCGAGGTTGATCGGCTCGGCGCGGGCGATGCGGAACTCGCCGGCCTCGCGTGGGAGCACCGGACGAGCCTGCGCCTGCTGGTCCTGCGGCGCGGTCTGCTGTTGTTGCTCCTGCTGCTGGACCGACGCCTGGCGTTCCTGGCGCGAGGTCTCCTGTTGCTGTGCTTGCTGCTCGTCGGCGCGATCGGTGCGGGCGGCGCTCTGCGTGGATTCGACCTGCTGGTCCTGCTGATCGTCGCCGCCGCTGCAGGCCGAGATCAGCAAGGCCGCCGCGAGCCCGACGACGATCCACAACAGTGTCCGACCGAAGATCGACTCGACGCCATGCGTTCGTTGAATCAATCGCACTTCACAACCCTTCGCTGCTCAATGTCACGCGATGTTCCTGCTGCCTTATGTCTGTTGCAATTTACCATCGCGCTCAGGCAGTGGCGGCCTCGTCGACGCGACTGATCTGCAGATGTAGTTCATCCAGTTGGTCATCCGCAATGGGCATCGGAGCGCCGGTCATTGGATCCGAGGCCGACATCGTCTTGGGGAATGCAATCACCTCGCGGATGTTCTCGGTCCCGGCGAGCAGCATGGCCACGCGGTCGATGCCGAAGGCGAAACCGCCATGCGGCGGCGCGCCGTACTCGAACGCGTTGAGCATGTGACCAAACCGCTGCTGCGCTTCCTCCGCGCCGACGCCGAGCAGCTCGAACACCTTCATCTGCAAGTCGCGCTGGTGAATGCGGATCGATCCGGAGCCGAGTTCGAACCCGTTGCAGATCGTGTCGTAGGCCCGAGCGCGGACCGTTGCCGGATCGCTATCCAGCAGGTGCGCGTCTTCGTCCTGGGGCGCGGTGAAGGGATGATGCAGCGCATCCCAGCGTTGACCGTCATCGTCCCATTCGACCAGCGGAAAATCGGTGACGAATCCAAACTGGAGGACCGAGTCGTCGATCATGTCGAGCCGACGTGCCAGTTCACGGCGAATGCCGTCGAGCACCGTTGAGACCATGCCGGCGTCTCCCGCTGCGAGCAGCACGAGGTCGCCCGCCGACGCGCCGCAGCGTTCGCCGATCCGGCGGGCGTCGTCGATACCGAGATGCCGCAAGACCGGTGAGCGGACATCGTCGTCGCTCGCCTCCGCCGGGTCGCTGTTGAACTGCAGCGAGACGAGACCGGGCGCGCCCATCGTCTTGGCCAGGTTGGTAAAGGCATCGACCTCGCGGCGCGACAACGACGCGCCGCCGGGCATCACGATTCCGCGCACGCGGCCGCCGTTGGCAATCGTGGAGGAGAACACGCCGAACTCCGATGTCTCGGCGATGTCCGAGCAATCGGCAAGCTCCAGCCCGTAGCGCAGGTCGGGCTTGTCCGAGCCGAAGCGCTCCATCGCCTCGTGCCAGGTCAGGCGCGGGAAGGGTCGCGGGACGGTCAGGTCGGGCCGCAGCGCCGCGGCTGCGCCGGCAAACAGCTCTTCCAGCAGCGTGAGGATGTCCTCCTCTTCGCAGAAGGACCATTCGAGGTCGAGTTGGACGAATTCGGGCTGGCGGTCGGCGCGGAGGTCCTCGTCGCGGAAACATCGGGCGATCTGGAAGTAACGCTCGACGCCGGCCACCATCAACAACTGCTTGAACTGCTGCGGCGCTTGCGGCAAGGCGTAGAACGCGCCTGGCGTGAGACGGCTGGGAACAACGTAGTCGCGCGCGCCTTCCGGCGTCGCAGCGACCAGAATCGGCGTTTCGACTTCGAGGAATCCCTCGCCGGTCATGTAGTCGCGGATGTACTGGTTGAGCCGATGACGCAGCTCCAGCGCTTGCAGCATCGACGATCGGCGCAGATCGATGTAGCGGTACTGCATCCGCACGAGCTCGTTGACTTCATCGTCCTCGCTGACCGAGAACGGCGGTGTCTTGGCCGCGTTGAGGACGTCAACCGACGAGGCGATCACTTCGACATCGCCGGTGGCCAGGTTTGGGTTCTTCGTCGCATCGGTCCGCTCGACGACCTGTCCTTCGACGCGCAAGACGTACTCGCCGCGAACCTCGTTGGCGATGGCGTAGGCATCGGGATAATCGTCGGGTCGGACGACGACCTGGACGAGACCGTCGCGGTCGCGCAGGTCGATGAAGATGAGCTGACCGTGATCACGACGGCGATGCACCCAGCCCGCCAGCGTGACCGATTCGCCGGCGTGCTCGGCGCGCAGCGTTCCGCAACCATGTGTTTTGAGCACCGGGGCCTCCAAGCGTTGAACGATTTCGAGTCTGTCACCAAGCGCTCAAGCGGGCAATCAGCCTGGACACTGTGCGGCTCCCAGTCCCCGACTCGTTCGGGGACCCGCTCGGCTCCCTTTGTGCACGACCGAAAACCCACCAGGTACGAGACGGAGCACCGAGCGGGTCCCCGCATGAAGCGGGGACTGGGAATCGGGAGCGCCCAGGTCTCCAAGAGCGCAGCGGCATACACTCGGATCGTGATCAGCGCGCCTATTGGACTCTACGTGCACGTACCGTTCTGCACGGTCAAGTGCTCGTATTGCGATTTCAACTCCTACGCCGGTATCGACGATCTGCAAGGCGCCTGGCTCGACGCGGCGCTGACTGAGCTCGATCTGTGGGCGCCGCGCGTGGAGCACCGGGAGTTCTCGACCGTGTTCATCGGCGGCGGGACCCCGAGCTTGTTGCCGGGCGAATCGATTGCAACGCTGCTCGACGCGATCCGCGACCGGCTCACCCTCTCGGAGGATGCCGAGGTCACGCTGGAGGCCAACCCTGAGAGCGTCCAATCGGACCGGCTTGAGCAGTACCGAGCGGCGGGCGTCAATCGCATATCGATGGGCGTGCAGTCGCTTGACGGAGGCGAGCTCGTCTTCCTCGACCGGATTCACAGCGCTGAGCGCGCGGCGCAGGCGTTCAACGAGGTCCGCGCCGCGGGATTCGACAACGTCAATCTCGATCTGATCTACGGTCTGCCCGGTCAGTCGCTGGCAACCTGGAAATCGACAGTTGAGCGCGTGCTGTCGTGGGATCGCGGACCCGATCACCTCTCCTGCTACGCGCTCACGGTCGAAGAGGGCACGCCGCTGGCGGCGCGAGTCGCCTCGGGCCGCGTGCGCGAGGCTGACGCGGATTTCGTCGCCGAAATCGCCGACTGGACGTCCGAGCGCCTTGCCCGCGCCGGATTCCAACAGTACGAGACCAGCAACTACGCGCGCCGCGGCTTGCAGTGTCGGCACAACCTGATTTACTGGCGCAACCAGGAATACCTCGCCATCGGCCCGGGAGCCCACGGTTTTGTCGACGGCGTCCGCTACCAGGTCGCGAGAAGCCCCAGGCTCTACATCGACCGCCTCCACGCCGGCGGTCCCAGTCCCGGCCTCCGAGCCGGGACCCGTTCCCTCACCGTAGAGCCGCCTTCCCCGGCGATCACCGAATCCGAACAAGTCAGTGCACAGGACCACCTGATCGACACCCTCACGTCCGGGCTCCGACTCATGGAAGGCGTCGATGAAGGCAAGCTGTCCGGAGGGTACGCGGCAATCCGACCGGTCATGGACTGGGCCGTGGCGAATGGACTAGCAGACCGAAACCAGGGCCGGATCCGTCTGACCAAGCGCGGCCACGCCGTCGCCAACGAGATCTTCGTGCGGTTGCTCGATCCCGCCCTCGTGTAACTCCCAGTCCCCGACTTGTTCGGGGACCTGCTCGGTCCGCGTCAACGAGGCCCCGCAGGTACAAAACGGAGCACCGAACGGGTCCCCGCATGAAGCGGGGACTGGGAATCGGACCGCTAGTCCTCCGTCAACTCATCGACGTCGATACAGTCGAGGAGGATTTTGCCGAAGTTTCGGTTGTCGGCCATGTACTGATGGGCTTCGGCGGCTTTGCCGAGCGGGAAGACGGAGTCGATCACCGGCTTCATCTCTCCGTTGGCGATGGCGGGTTCGAGGTGGCGCTGGTAGTCGCGAGTGATCTCGGCTCGGTCGAGCAACGGGCGGGAGCGCATCACGGTCCCGTGGATTCTCAGCCGTTTCTGCATCAGCATGCCCAGATTCGTCTCGGCGACTGCGCCGCCCATCAGTCCGACTAAGACCAGGCGACCGGCGGTCGCCAGCGAGCGCAGGTTGGCGTCCCAGTAGTCGCGGCCGATCACATCGAGAATGACGTTGACGCCTTGACCGTCGGTGTGTTCCTGCACGACCTCGGCGAAGTCTTGCTCGCGGTAGTTGATCGTCATGTCGGCGCCCAACTCGCGCGCCCGCTCGCACTTCTCCTCCGAGCCGGCCGTGATCCAGACTTCCGCGCCGATCAGCCGCGCAATCTGGATGGCCGCGATCCCGACCCCGCTGCCGCCGGCATGGACAAGGATGCGCTCACCGGGCAGCGTCTCGCCCAGCGTCCGCACCGCCGTGTTGGCGGTGAAGAACACCTCGGGGATCGAGGCGGCCTCGCGGTAAGTGAGTTGATCGGGGATCGGCATGGCCAGCGACTCGTGCAGTGTGGCCAGTTCCGCGTATCCGCCGCCGCCCGACAGGCCGTAGACGCGGTCGCCGACCGACAGCCCGCGCACGCGTGAGCCGGTCTCGACGACTTCGCCGGCCAGTTCGAGACCGAGAATCTCCGACGCGCCGTGCTGCGCCGGATAGTTACCCATCCGCTGCATCATGTCGGCCCGATTCAGCGCCGTCGCGTGCACGCGAATCAGCACTTCCTCGTCGCTCGGTTGCGGATCGGGCACGTCCGCCAGTCGCAGGGAATCGGCGGTCTTTCCGGGCGGGTCGACAACAATGGCTCGCATCGCACATATCCTCAGGTGAAATCGGGTTGCTACGGGTCAGGGTAATCGCGTGTACGTCATTGGCACCGCAGGACACGTGGATCACGGCAAGAGCGCCCTGGTGCAGGCGCTGTCGGGCATCGATCCCGACCGCTGGGCCGAGGAGAAGGCGCGCGGCCTGACGATCGACCTCGGATTCGCCTGGTGCGAGCTGCCGTCCGGACGCGCCGTCAGCATCGTCGACGTTCCCGGTCACGAGCGATTCATCAAAAACATGCTGGCCGGCGTCGGCGGGATCCATCTCGCGCTGCTGGTGATCGCCGCCGACGAGAGCGTAATGCCGCAGACGCGCGAGCACCTGGACATCCTCGACCTGCTCGACATCGATCGCGGCCTGGTCGCGCTGACCAAGACCGACCTCGTCGACGAGGAGTGGCAGGCGCTGGTCGAGGAGGAGATCGAGGAGTTGCTGGCCGAGACGACGCTGGCCGGCTCCAGGATCGTGCCGGTCTCGGCGCTGACCGGCGACGGGATCGACGACTTGCGGGGGCTGATTGACCACGCGCTCGACGAGTTACCGCCGATATCGAACCAGGGCCGGCCGCGCATGCCGATCGATCGATCGTTCTCGATCGCAGGCTTCGGCACGGTGGTCACCGGCACGCTGCTGGACGGGGAACTTTCGGTCGGCGACGCGGTGGTGGTTGAACCGGGACGGGTTCAGTGCCGCGTGCGCGGGCTTCAGTCGCACGAGCAATCGATGGAGACTGCTCCGCCGGGAGCGCGGACAGCCGTGAATCTGAGCGGCGTGTCGGCCAGCGACGTTGAACGGGGCATGGTGCTGTCGTCGCCGGGCTGGCTGGAGCCGACGGCCGCCGTCGATGTCCGTTTGCGGGCCGTCAATCGGGCGGCGCGAGGATTGCCGCACAACGCGACGCGCACGCTGCACGTCGGCGCAGACGAGGTACAGGCCCGCGTGCGGCTGCTGGAGGGCGATTCGCTCGCGCCGGGCGCATCGACCTGGGCGCAGCTTCGGCTGGAGCGGCCGATCGCGGCGGCGCGGGGCGACCACTTCGTGCTGCGATCGGCCGACGCGACGGTCGCCGGCGGGCGGATCGTGGATACCCGACCGCGGCGGCATCATCGCAACGACGCTTCGACGTTGGAGGCCTTGCAGCGACTGCTCGACGGCTCGCCCGACGACACGCTGCTGACCGTGCTGCAACGGCTCGAGCCGGTCCGCTGGGACGAACTGGTCGCACGCAGCGAGCTTGCCTCGGACGAAGCGCTCGCGGCGGCTGAACGTCAGATCGCCGACGGCGCGATCGTCGTGATCGACGAGAGCGGTTTGGCCGACTCCGCAGCGCTAATGACCGACTCGGGACTCGGCGCGCTGCTATCGAGGGCGGAGCGAACCGTAAGTGATTATGTCAATCAGTTTCCGCTTCGGGCCGGACTCCCGCGAGAGGATTTGCGCAGCAGACTCGCGCTCGCGCAGCGGGCGTTCTCATTCGTCCAGCAGCGCACGATTGAATTGGGTCTATTGATCATCAACGACGGCGCGTTCGACATCCCCGGTCGCACGGTCGCCCTCACATCCGAGCAGCAGGCTCAGGTCGACCGATTGCTGAAGCGGCTTCGAGAGCAGGGCGTCCGACCCGAGTCCGACCCGAGCATCGATCCCGAACTGTTGGAGTACCTGGAAGCGCAGCATCTCGTCGTGCGGCTCAGGGACGGCGTCAACCTCGACTACGCGATCTATGAAGGCATGGTCTCGGAAACCAAGCTGCTGTTGCACATGCAGGAACGGGCGACGCTGGCCGATGTCCGCGACCGATTAGGCACGAGCCGCAAGGTCGCGCAGGCCTTCCTCGAGCATCTGGACACGATCCGCGTGACGCGGCGGGTCGGCGATGCGCGCGTGCTGCGTCGGGGCTAAGGACTAGACGGCTATTGAGCGCGGCGTTCGACGCGCCGTACGACGCGGCGCTCGCCGCCCATGCGCAACAGTCGAGGCAAGCTGCCTTCCTGCCACAGATAGACAATCTGGCTCGCCACCGCGATTGAAGAATAGGTGCCGGCCACGGTGCCGATGAAGAGGACGATTACGAACGGCCGGATCGTGACTCCGCCGATCAGCAGCAGCGCGAGCAGGGCGAGCACGACCGTGATCGACGTGTTGAGCGACCTGCCCAGCGACTGCGTGATCGCGGCGTTGACGACGCGGCGGAAGTCCTCGCGCGGATCGAGCAGTAGATTCTCGCGGATGCGGTCGAACACGACGATCGTGTCGTTGACGCTGTATCCGATGATCGCCAGCAGCGCCGTGACGAACATCGCGTTGACTTCGAGCCCGGCGATCTGTCCGCCGATGGCGAACGCTCCCGCGACGATGGTCACGTCGTGCAGCAGCGCGACAATCGCGGCTGATCCGTACAGGACCGGATTAGGCAGTCGGCGGAACGCGAGCGAGATGTAGATCAGGATCGCGACGGCGGCAACGGCGAGCGCGACGCCGGCGTCGCGGGCGATCTCGACCGAGAGCGTGCCGGAGACCGCCGAACTCTGCAACACGACGATCGGGCCGATCTCGGTGCGCAAGGCCTCGTTGATCTGCTGACGCAGCCGCTCGAGATCACCGTCCTCGGGCTGTTCGACGCGCATGCGGAAGGCGGAGTCGGCGGTGGCCTGGATTCTCGCGCCGCCGAGGCCGATCGTCTCCAGCGCCGAGCGCACCTCGTCCTGAGAGACCTCGACCGGGAACCAGAACTCGGCGCGGACCTCGGACTCATCGACATCCACTCCAAGGCTGACGCTGGCCGGCAGCGACGCGCCGACCGCCTGGCCAATCTGATCGGCGAGCGAGAATCCGTCTTCAAGCGACGGCGGGCTGAGCGATCCGAGCACGGCGATGGCGCCGTCCTCGCTTTCGACGACGCTCAAGGTCGCGCCCTCCGGTGCATCCTCGGATTCGAGGATGTCAGCGACCGCCTCTTCCACGTCCGCAACATCGGTGTCCCCGAGGAAACGGACCTCGGTCTCGAGACCGCCGGCGAAGTCAAGGCCGGCCTCGAACTGCCAGAGCGCGAGGCCGATCAGCGACGGCACGATCATCAGGAGCGAAACGACGGCGTAGATGCGCCGGCGGCCGACGAAGTCGATCATCTTGCACCGCCTCCATCGCTCTCGGCCCGAGACCGGATCGTCATCTGGCGCACGCCGAACGGCCGCAGTCCGCGAACCCAGCCCGTGCTGACCGCCATATTCATAAAGTTGCGGGTCACGAAGATCACCGTGACGAAGCTGAAACCGGTGCCGACCAGCAGCGCCAGCGCGAAGGACTTGATCAGGTTCTGATTGAGCGCGTCGGCGAACAGCCAGAGGATGATCACGGTGATCAGCGTCGAGATGTTGCCGTCGCGAATCGCGGGCCAGGCGCGCGCCCAGGCGGTCTCGACCGCGCCAGCCTGGCTGCGTCCGAGTCGCAGTTCCTCCTTGAGCCGCTCGAAGATCAGCACGTTGCCGTCTACGGCGAAACCGATTGATAGCACCAGGCCGGCGACGCCGGCGAGGGTGAGTGTGATCGGAACCAGCTTGAATGTCGCCATGACACCGGCCGCGTAGACGATCAGGGCCAGCGCCGCGACGAGGCCGGGCACGCGGTAGTAGATGATCATGAACACGACGATCGCGGCAAAAGCGACCACGCCGGCCTGAACCGTGTCGATCACCGAGTCCTCACCCAGGGTCGCCGCGACCTCGGTGCTCTGCAGCACGCGCAGATTGATCGGCAGGGCGCCGGCGCGGAGCTGGCGGCGCAGGGTGATCGCGTCTTCCTCGGACAGTCCGTTGATGATCCCGCTGTCGGAGATCACTGCATTGACCGAGGGACTGGAGATCAACCGACCGTCGACGAAGATGCCGAGCAGACCGCGCGACTCGAACAGCCGCCGCGTGATCTGCTCCATCAGGCGCGCGCCCTCGTCCTCGAACTCGAAGGTCAGCGCCGGCGTGCCGCCCTGATCGATGGTGCGGGCGATGGAGCTGGCGATCAGGTGCCGTCCCGTGAGTTGGACCGTCTCGCCCTCTGCGTTGATTCCGGTCGCAGGCAGCCAGCGCAGACCCTCGCCGATGATCACGTCCTCGTCCTCCGGCGGGATGAAGTACGGGTCCGCGCGGCGGACGAAGCGGTCGTCGTCCTGCGGCAAGGTGGGATCCCAGACATCGTCGATCGCGGCGGCAATCTGCAACCGATCCAACTCCCCGGACGGTTGCGGTTGGGCGGGATCGATTGAGCGGAACTCCAGCAACGCCGTCGAGCCGACCAGGTCGGAGGCTTCGTCGGCGTCGACGCCGGGAATCTGCGCGTTGATCCGGTCCGCGCCAACGACGGTGACTTCAGCTTCGGAGATGCCGAAGCCGTTGACGCGCTCCTCAATCACGCGACGCGATTCCTCGACCGCTTCCGCGAGCGAGGCGTCGTCCACGTTGAGCGGCAATGTGATTTCGGAGACGGCGGAGGGCAGCGGCAGATCGAAGTCGGCCGGGTCGATGTCTTCGAGTTCCGGGTTGAGGCTGACGAGGTCGTCCAGCTCGACGCCTTCGCGTTCGAGGAACTGATTCAGCGACTCGCCGCGGCGGACCGGCGCGGCTTCGCCCGCGACTTCCAGCGTGATCGACACGCCGCCGGCGAGATCGAGACCGAGTCGGAACTCGTCGCGGGTCCAATCGCCGACCGAGACGCCGCCGCCCTCGGGCCAGGGAATGAAGCTGGGCAGGTAGCGGTCGGGATTGCCGGGCCACGAGGCGGCGATCGCGAATGCGGCGAGAATCAGGATCAGCGCAAAGATGTACGCATCGCGAAACTTGAAGCGTCTGATGAAGTCCATAGACTCTCGCGCTGCCCGTCAACCACCATCGCGTCGCGGATGCACCGCAGAGCGCCATTCAGCCCCCCGGCGGCGTGTGACTCAGGTTATGTCAGATCAGCATACGTAGCGAGTCGCTTGTGAGCAGCCAACCGCGACGCGCTGATGCGTTGCTCAGGCGGCCTGGTCGTCCTCGTCATCTTCTTCGTCCTCCCACTCGGCGCTGCTGATCCGCTCTGCGACCGCCATCGTCCTGGCTCGGACCACGACATCGTCGGAGAGCCGGAGCAGCACGACCATCGGGCCGTCCTCGGGCGTCTCGACGCCTTCCACTTCCGCAATCAGGCCGCCGCGCGTGAGCACGGTGTCGCCGACCTGCAGCTCGTTCAGATCACGCTGACGCTGCCGCTCTTCCGTGCGAGTGGGGCGGATGAAGAAGACGTAAAACAGGGCCACGACCAGCAGGGTGATCAGAATGACTTCGGTCATCGCGGCAGACTCCTATGCAACGGGGGCGTCGCGCATTGCTTCGGCCAGTTCCAGGGCCATGCGGCGCGCCTGATCCACGCTTGTGACGTCGCCGACGGCGGCGGCCTCGTCGATCTTCGCACGAATCTCGCCAACCTGGGGACCGGGAGACAATCCGGTGACATCCATGATCGCGTGACCATCGAGCAGCGCGCTGGCCTGCGCCGGTCGCCGAGGCTGCCAGGAGACAATCCGCGCCACGTGCGCCGCGTATGCCGACCAGCGAGGCAGCAGCTCGGCGGCGCCGGCGGTCGCCAGCGAATCCGCCAGGAACAGCCAGCACAGCGGCGTCGCGGCATCGCCGAGCGCGGCGTGGAATCGGTGCAGCGCACGCTCGGTCGGAGGCTTGCCGGGCGCATTCACCTGCCCCGGCCGCAGGTGCTGTTCGATCAGCAACTCGACCTGCTTGACCGTGCGACCGGGCGCTCGCAAGCTGCGCAGCCGCCGAGCTGCGAGTTCCGCGCCGATCTCAGAGTGTCCGAAGAAGTGCGTCGCCCCCTGATCGTCGACGGTGCGCGTGTCCGGTTTGCCGATGTCGTGCAGGAGCATCGCCAGCCGCAACGGCAGACGCCACTGATCGAGCGAGCGCCGGATCCCGTCGACAGCCAGCAGCGGCGCAAGCGCTTGCCGGATGGCTCGCGCTCGGTCTCCTCGCGGCGGCGATTGATCGGTTAGCCGAGTCAGCCAGCGCACCGCGTCGATCTGATGCCAGAAGACGTCGCGGCGATGCACGGGACGCTGATCGACGGCTCGGCAGTGCGCCAGTTCGGGGAAGATGATGTCGAGCAGCCCACTCCGCTCCATGCGCCGCAGCGCCCAGGGCAAGCGATCGCTCAGGACGATGCGTCGCAGCTCGTCCCACTGACGCTCGGCGGATGACCTGGTGATCAACTCGGCGTGGCGGTGGATCGCAGCTTGCAGGCCCGCATCGGGACGCCATCCCGCCTCGGCCTCCAACCGGACTGCGCGCAGCATCCGCAGCGGATCGCTTTCCAGCGCCGTTTCAGATACGAGCCGCAGTCGCCGATCGTCGATGTCTCGCCTGCCTCCAAATGGATCGAACAGCGTGTCCGAGAGATCGCCGCGCCGGAACCGATCCAGCGGAACCGCCATGGCGTTGACGGTGAAGTCGCGTCGGCGGAGGTCGCGCTCGATGTCGTCGTCGGGCAGGTTCCAGACATCGATCTGACCGCCCGCGAGGGGAATACGCCAGACGCCGTACTCGGAACTGATGCTGATCGCGGGAGCATCCAGCGCTTCGCCCGCAGATCGAGCCCAGGCATCGGCTCCGGCTACCGCGATGTCGATGTCGAAGCGGCCATGTTCGATGCCGGCGAGCGCGTCCCTGATTGAGCCGCCAACCACCCATGCGCCCTCGGCATCGAGCCGCGCAAGCGCCTCGGACGCGTCACTCTTCGTCATCTGCTGTTTCGCCATCCTCGATCATCTCGTCCAGCGTCCAGAGCTCGTCGATTGACTGGACATGGTCGATGTAGACGCGACCGTTGATGTGGTCGATCTCGTGTTCCAGGCATTGCGCGAGCAGATCGTCCTCGGCTCGCACGCGGATCTCGCGGCCGGAGATGTCCTGCGCCTTGGCCAGCACTCGATTCGATCGTACGACGCGGCCGCGATATCCGGGCACGCTGAGACAGCCTTCGATCAGCTCTCGCTCACCGCTGCGTTTGACCACTTCCGGATTGACCATCACGAACGGTCGCTCGCCGGGCATACCGATCACGACCACCCGCAAGCCGACGCCGATCTGCGGCGCGGCGATGCCGACGCCGTGAGCCGCGTTCATCGAGTCGATCATGTCGGCGACCAGCGCCCGCAGTGAGGCGTCGAAGTTGCGCACGCGCTTGGCCGGCGCGCGCAGGACGGCGGCGTCTCGGGGGAGCGTGGTGATCTTGTGGACGGCCATCGCCCTCGGGTTCAGTCCAGGGTGGGATGCGGTTGGCTGAGTTGCTCCTCGGCGCGACGTTGTCCGTCGGCGGCGACTGCAGCGGCGATCTCGGGATCGGAGAGCGCCAGAATGCGTCCGGCGAGCAACGCGGCGTTGACGGCTCCAGTCCGCCCGATGGCGACCGTCGCCACGGGCACGCCGCGGGGCATCTGCGCCATCGAGAGCAGCGAGTCGAGCCCGTCGGTGGCCCAGCCCTTGACCGGCACGCCAATCACCGGAATCGGGGTCTTGGCCGCCACTGCGCCCGGAAGCGCGGCGGCGCCGCCGGCGGCGGCGATGATTACCTTGATCCCCCGACCCTGCGCCTCAGCCGCGTACTCGGCCGTTTCGTCGGGCGTCCGATGGGCCGAGAGCACGCGCGCCTCCCACCCGATGCCGAGCGATTCCAGCGTCGAGGCGGTGTTCTTGATCGTCTCCCAGTCCGAATGCGAACCCATCATCACACCGACCAGCGGTCCGTCCGTCATACCGTTGTCTTCCCTTCTATATGCGTCGAAATCGGGTCTCTGCACACGATACTCCCGTGTAATCTGCGGCTATGACGACCAAGACATCGCTGCCCGCCTACGACCCGTCCGAGATTGAGCCCCGCTGGCGCGAACGCTGGGAAATCGACGGTCTCTACCGTGTCGAGAACGACGATCCGCGTCCGCCCTACTACTTCCTGACGATGCTTCCCTACACCAGCGGCGACTTGCACATCGGTCACTGGTACGCGATCGCGCCGTCCGATGCCGCGGCGCGCTGGCATCGGATGCAGGGCAAGAACGTCCTCTTCCCGCTCGGCTTCGACGCCTTCGGTCTGCCGGCGGAGAACGCGGCGATCAACAACAACACGCATCCCAAGCAGTGGACCTACGCCAACATCGAAGCGATGACCCGGCAGTTCAAGACGATGGGCGCGTCGTTCGACTGGAGCCGCGAGTTCGCGACTTCCGATCCCGAGTATTACCGCTGGACGCAGTGGTGGTTCCTGAAGCTCTACGAACACGGGCTTGCGTATCGGGCCGAAGCCGACTGCAACTACTGTCCGGGATGCGCCACGATTCTGGCCAACGAGCAGGTCAATCGCAACGACGAAGGCCTCGGCGTCTGCGAGCGCTGCGAGTCGATCGTCGAAGCGAAGCAGATGGAACAGTGGATGTTCCGCACCACGGCCTACGCCGACGAACTGCTCAACTTCGACGGCATCGACTATCCAGAACCGATCAAGCTGATGCAGCGCAACTGGATCGGCCGCTCGGAAGGCGCGGAAATCTCCTTTCCCCTGGGCCGCGAGGTCGCGGGCGAGGATCGGATCACCGTCTTCACCACGCGGCCGGACACGCTGTTCGGCTGCACGTTCATGGTCCTCGCGCCGGAGCATCCGTTGGTCGCCGAGTTGACGACGGACGAGCACCGCGCGGATGTCGAAGCCTACGTTGAGCAGGCTCGTCGGCAGAACGAGATCGAGCGCCAGTCGACCGCTCGCGAGAAGACCGGCGTCTTCACCGGCTCGTACACGAAGCATCCGTTTACCGGCGAAGACATCCAGATCTGGATCGCCGATTACGTGCTGCTCAGTTACGGCACCGGCGCGGTGATGGGCGTCCCCGCGCATGACGAACGGGACTTTGCCTTTGCCTCGGAGCGCGGGATTCCGATTCCGATCGTGATCGCGCCGCCCGATTGGGACGGCGAGGACCTTGACGCGGCGTACACCGGTCCCGGCAACATGGTGAACTCGGGCCGCTTCGACGGCACCGACTGGCAGGAAGGCAAGCTGGCCGTCGCCGATGCGCTCGATGAGATGGACCTGGGCGGCCGGACGGTCTCGTACCGGCTGCGCGACTGGCTGATTTCTCGGCAGCGCTACTGGGGCGCTCCGATCCCGATGGTCTACTGCGACTCCTGCGGCATCGTCCCGGTACCGGAAGACGAGCTACCGGTGCTGTTGCCCGACGATGCAGAGTTCTTACCTACCGGCGCATCGCCGCTGGAGCGGCACGAGGGATTCGTCAACACCGACTGTCCCACGTGCGATGAGTCGGCGCGTCGCGAGACCGACACAATGGACACCTTCATGTGCTCCAACTGGTACATCTACCGCTACGTCGATCCGCACAATCACAACGCGGCGATCGACCCTGAGCTCGCCCGACAATGGCTGCCAATCGACACCTACACCGGCGGCGCAGAGCACGCGGTGATGCACCTCTTCTACGCCCGCTTCTTCGCCAAGGCCGCGCGGGATATGGGCATCCTCGAGATCGACGAGCCGTTCGCCCGGCTGTTCAACCAGGGCACGATCACCAAAGACGGCAACAAGATGTCGAAGTCGCGCGGCAACGTGGTCAATCCCGACGATTGGGTCGAGCGCTACGGGGCCGACACGGTTCGGCTCTACCTGATGTTCCTGGGACCGTGGGAAGCGGGCGGCGACTGGGACGACAGCGGCATCTCGGGTCAGTGGCGCTGGCTGAACCGGGTCTGGAATCTGGCGCTCGGCGAAATCGAGCTCGATGGCGCGAACGGCGATTCCGCAGATGCGATCCGGCGGGCGACGCACGCGATGATCGGCAAGGTCACGGACGATATCCAGCGCTTCCGCTTCAACACGATGATCGCGGCGATGATGGAGTTCACCAACGAACTCCAGAGCATCCGCGAAGCGGGAGCGGTCGACGCCCACGCTTGGGGAGAGGCGATTGAGTCCCTGTTGCTTTGCCTCGCCCCGTCGGCGCCGCACATCACCGAGGAACTCTGGACGAGGCTGGGTCGCGAGGGATCGATCCACGTACAGCGCTGGCCCGAGTACGACGAGTCGCTGGCCCAGGCCGCGACGATTACGGTCGTCGTCCAGGTCAACGGCAAGCTGCGCGACAAGCTCGAGCTCGGCCCCGGCGCTTCGCAGGAAGCCGCCGAGTCCGCCGCCCGTTCATCGGCGAGGGTCGCCGATCAGCTCGATGGCAAGACCCTGCGTCGAGTGATCTGGGTCCCGGATAAATTGCTGAACTTCGTCGCGAACTGATCGAGCGAAACACCCACATGCGTTGTACCCGCTCTGGTTCACTCTCCCTGATGAGACTTTCGCTTAAACCGACCCGGTCCAGTCCCCGACTTGTTCGGGGACCCGTTCCCGTTCGGCACTACCGGGGCTCTACCAGGTACGAGACGGGGAGCCGAGCGGGTCCCCGAACAAGTCGGG
>DAOUKQ010000054.1:0-24999 GCA_034421135.1 Dehalococcoidia bacterium | reverse complement strand
CATGCAGTGGACGCGGCCGAGCAGATTCCCGGCGCGGAACTCTTCGCCGTGGAGAAGGGTTGGCACATACTCGCGATGAGCGACGGCGACAACGCGTACCTGCGTGCCGAGATCGACTTCTTCAAGGAACACCTCGCTTCGTAGCTGCCACGAACGAGATCGAAGCATTGGCTACATTGAGACGGTGATACGGTCAGACGGCTGGCAGCGGCAGTGAGGGACTCGACGTATGACTCAACGCAGCAACGCATATCCGGAACTCGATCGCGATCTTCGGTTCTTCCCCCTGGGAGTCGATCAACCCGCGCACCTGACGTCGGAACAGATCGAGCAATACAACGAGCGCGGCTACGTCTTCCCGGTCAACATCTTCTCGCAATCGGAGATTGAATCGATCCGCAGCTACTTCGACGAGTTGCTACCCAAGGCGCTGGAGGCGGGTTGGAACAGTTACGAGCTGACTAACTGGCACAAGCATTGCCAGGGCGTGTGGGACATCGTCACCGACAGCCGGATCATCGATGTGATGGAAGACATGCTGGGCGAGACCGTGATCCTGCGGCACAGCCATTTCTTCGCCAAGCTGCCCGGCGACGGGATGCGCGTGAGCTGGCACCAGGACGCCTCGTACTGGCCGTTGACGCCGAGCAAGGTCGTCTCGGCCTGGCTGGCGATCGATGATGTCGACCTGGGCAACGGGGCGATGCAGGTGATTCCCGGCTCGCACCTCCGGGCGCAGGTCGAGTTCCGGGACAGTACTGCCGACGAACACAACGTGCTCAATCAAACGGTCGAGAACCCCGAGGAGCACGGCGATCCGCCGGTCGCGCTGGAGCTCAAGGCGGGACAGATCTCGTTGCACAGCGACTGGGTGCTGCACGGTTCGGAGCCGAACGAGTCGAATCGCCGGCGCTGCGGCCTGGCGATGCGCTACCTGTCCAGGGATGTCCGGGCCTACAACGGCTGGAACGAGAACTCAATCATCTGCCGCGGCGAGGAGCCGACTGGGCACTGGGCCAATCATCCGCGTCCGGCGGGGGAGCTGATTCCGGTCAAAGAGACGATCGCAGACCCGACCTCGGTCAGCATGGAGCAGCGTGGCGGAGAGAACGGCGCGGGCGGTTAGCGGCTGATCCGGCCCTCAGGCCAGGAGTCGTTCCATCAAGCCGGGAGCCAACGGCGACTTGCTCCGTTCCGTGCAGAACGCCCGACCGCGCCAGGCATCCGGATGGTTGGTGTCAATCCGCGTTGTCTCCGGGAGTGGTCGCGCCGATCTGCGACTGAGTCTCTTGCTGTTCAGCAGGCTCTTGCACAGAGGTCATGCGTGACTGGGCGCCCTCCGACCGCTTGTCGGGCAGGAACTGTTGATACCAGCGGCGCATCGCGTGGATTGGACCGTCGTCGCGGGACAGCAGCGGTCGGGTTCGATAGATCTTGCTGCCCCAGATCTCGAGATCCTCTCGCCACTGCGAGACCCAACCGCCGACGACGCAAGAGACCAACAGCCTCGGCATCCGTTGATCGGCGTACCAGCGGAAGTCCACTTGCTGCTCCAGCGGCCCGACCGGGAGATGAGTCTGAAACAGTAAGACTTCGCCCATGCCGGGGAGACGGATGCGGAAGATCATGACGCCTCCCGGTCCCCAGAACGACACCCGCGCCAATGCCAGTGTCCGCGCGAACCGGCGTCCCAGCACCTGCAGTTCCACGTTATCGACAAGGTGCATCGCCCATGACCGTTCGTCATCCGGCATCCATTGGGGCGAATGGATGGTCTCGACTGCGGGAACCGGAATCTGAGTCCAGGGGATCCTGAACTGTCCGTGCAGCGGTTGGAAGTGAGCCGTATCCGCGACGTTCTCGACGAACTCGATGATGTGCATCCCGACTCGTCCCTCATCATGCTGCCCGCGGTACACCAGCCTGCCATCGTCCAACTCGGGAATCTGGGGCAGTTCGTACGGCGGCTGCGCCGGGTCGTTGCGAGTCGTGTCGTCGCTGGCGTGATACAAGAAAATCTGTCCGTGAACCTCCCGCACCGGATACGACCTGGAGGCCGTTCGCTGCGGAAGGCGGTCGCTGTACGGGATGTGCGCGACCCGACCAGTTCCCGTGAATCGCCAGAGGTGAAAGGGACATTCGATGCAGTCCGCGCGCACGCGGCCGAGCGCGAGATTGGAGCCGAGATGCGGACAGTGGGCGTCCATCACGTGGACGGCATTTCCATCCTCTTCGCGCCAGACGACAAACTGCCCGCCCAGGCATTCGATGTAGCGAATCTCGCCTCGGCGTAGGGAATCGGTAGACGCGACCCGATACCAGCCGCTGGGGTAGGGATGGGGATAACTCTCCAGTCGCACTGCCTCGGAAACACGGGGGCCTCGATGACGTCGAATCATGCGCCACCATCCCGATACCGAGCCCTGGTCGCAAGCTCGTGCGCTTGAGCGACGCTCTTAATCGTGAGGTTGCCCGAATCGTCCATTTCGATCCCTACGCCAATCCGGCCTTCTACCTCGCGTTCGACATATTCAACGTCTGACCTGACCATCAGGCGCTTCGGTGCGGCAATCGTGCGGCCATCGTGCCGTCTTGCCGCCTCTTCATGGTAGCCATCTGACCGAACGCCGGCTCACCTGGTCGCTGATAGAGCGACGACCCCTACGCGGACGCCCCGCAATCAGCCCGCGCAGATTGATTTCACGCGGCGATCTTGATCGCCGGCATTGGGGCTTCGGCCGCCTTGCCTTCGAAGACCGGATCAGGGACGGTTCTAGTCAACTCAGACCCAGCACCGGGCGGGCGTTTTCGACCAGGACCTTGTCCAGCTCGCTGTCGGTGAGGCCGCTTCGGAGGAGTTGCAGGACTTGGGGGCGCTGGTCGGCGCCTGGCGCGTCCGATCCGAAGAGGACCCGTTCGACACCGAGCCGACGGATCAGTCGGGCGGCGTCTTCCAAGGCGCAGGCTCGGCGGTCGTCTCGACAGGTGAAGCGACCGTCGTTGAAGCCGCCGGCGGTGTCGAAGATGACTTGGGGAAACTGGTCGGCGATCCGGATGCGTTGGTCCCAGTATGCGCCGGGCATGTGAGCCATGATGAACTGGAGCCGGGGAAAGCGCTCGAATACGGGAATGAAGTGGTCGGGCATGCCGTAGATGTCGTCGCCGGGACCGCCGCGTAGCGCGCCCGTGTCGCTGAGGATTGGCAGGCCCAGCTCTTCGAGCCGGGCGTAGAGCGGCATCATCCGCTCGTCGGCGGGGAAGTAGCGGCCCAGGCCGGGGTGCATCTTGACTCCGCGCGCGCCCAGCGCGACGCCACGCTCGAGCTCCTCCATCAGCAACTCGGTTTCGCCCCAGGTGCCGATGTCGCAGCAGAGGAAGGTGCGGATGCGCGAGTCCTCAGCCTGCCGCTCCAGGGTCCAGGAGTTGAAGTCGCGTACCCGATCCCGCAGCATCGCCATGATCTCGTCGTCCGACGCGTCGGGCCGGCGCACCCGCTGTTGCTCGAACATCTCGGGCACGACCATGTAGTTGAGCCCGACGATCGCCTCGACATCGTTGCGGGTCATGTACTCGCCGCAGGCGTCGCCGTTGGCCCAACGCCAGTCGAGCGGCAATCCGCGGCGAGGAAAGACAATCGCCTCCTGTTGAGCCGTGCGGCAGAGATGGACGTGGACATCGATCACGTTGGGCATGGTGTTCCCTCAAGACTCGTCAGGTAGCCGAGCGGCGAGATAGTCGGCGTAGTGGAGGGTGTCGTGCGCGGATCCGCGAGCGACCGCGCCGGCCCGCAGATGCAGCGCGCAGCCGGGGTTATTGGTCAGCAGGGTCTCGCAGCCACTCGCTTCGACGCAGTCGAGCTTGCGCTCAAGGATGCCCGCGCCAACCTCCGGCGCTGCAATCGATGTGAGACCGCCGAAGCCGCAACAGACCTCCGGCTCGTCCAGCGAGACGGCCGATTCACCGGTCAGTCGCTCGACCAGCAGGTCGATGCGAGCGCCCGGGTCGTCGCGGTTCGAGGACTGGCAGAATCGGTGCGCCGTCCATGAGCCTTGTCCCGACCCGTGCAGACAGCCATCGGGCAGCCGGCCGGGACCGTCGAGCCAGGCCGCAAGGTCGTGCACGCGGTCGGCCACGGCTTCAGCCCGGCGCCGGGTCGCCGGCTCGTCGCGGAACAGGTCGGGCCAGTGGTCCTTCATCGAGATCACGCAGCTTGTCGCAGGGGTGACGATCTGGTGGTCGCTGCGACTCAGGGCGTCTATGGACTGACGGGCCATTCGACGCGCGGTGTCCCAGTCCCCGGCATCGAATGCGGGGAGTCCGCAACAGTGCTGGTCGCGGGGCACGTTGACCGTCGCGCCGCCCGCCTCGATCAGCCGTGCTGCTGAGTCGACCGAGGACGGCAGCAGTTGATCGGCCAGGCACTGGGCGAACAGGTCGATGGTCGTTCCCGACGCCGGCGAGCGATTGATCGCCGGTTGCGGCTGGCGCTCGCCAATCAGCGCTTGCCCGCTCTGGGCGGGAATCGCCGGAATCGAGCGCCAACTCAGTCGCTTGGGCAAGGGCAGCCGGAAATGATCCCGCTGCAACGCGCCTGCGGCCCGAGCGATCGAGGAGACGGCGGAGCCAAGCCTCATCGCCGCTCGGAACAGCGGCGGCGTTGCCCAGGCCTTCAGCATCAGCCGTTCCCAGCGCGGCGCGTGTCCCGACTCGGTCGCGCGGCGGCGGATGCCGAGAATCTGTTTGGGCAGCGGGATCGCCACCGGACAGACCGTCTCGCAAGCGCCGCACGACACGCACAGTCCCTGCGGTCCGGCCGCGTCCTCGAGGTCGTGGTGGAACGTCGTGTTCACCAGCCCGATCGCGCCGGTGTAGATGTGACCGAAGGTGTGTCCGCCGACGACCTGGTAGGGCGGACAGACGTTGGCGCACGCGCCGCAACGGATGCAGCGCAGCGCCGCGCCGATCGTGTCGTCATCGCGCATTTTGCGCCGTCCGTTGTCGAGCAGGATGATGTGCATCTCCTTGCCCGGTTGAGCGCCGGTGATGCAGGTCGTGTAGGTACTCAGCGTCTGCGCGGTCGCCGAGCGCGGCAAGAGCTGAAGCTGCCGTTCGGCGTCGGACCAGGACGGAATCAGCTTCTCGATGCCGGCGGTGACGAAATGGACCTCGGGCAGCGAGGTTGCGAGGCGCATGTTGCCCTCGTTGGTCACGACCATGATGCTGCCGGTCTCGGCGATCAGCGCGTTCGCGCCGGTCAGGCCCGCGCCGGCGGCGAGATAGTGTCCGCGCAGCCCCTCCCGAGCGCTCGCGACCATCGCCGGGATGTCGTCGGGATCGAATTCACGATTCAGCTCTTCGCCCAGGATTTCGGCGACGAACTGTCGCTTCTGGTGAATCGCCGGCATGACGAGATGCGACGGCCGCTGCTCGGCGAGCTGAAGCAGCCATTCGCCCAGATCGGTCTCGATGGCGGTGATGCCGCGCTCCGCCAGCTCGTCGTTGAGTTCGATCTCTTCGGAAACCATCGATTTGCTCTTGACGACCAGTTCGATGCCGCGAGCCTTGCAGACGCCGGCGATGTACTCGACCGCTTCCTCGGCAGTCGATAGCTCGACGACGGTTGCGCCGGCCGCCTCGGCGTTGGCGCGAAACTCGGCGATGTAGTCGTCGATCCGTTCGAGCGTCTGATCCTTGACAGCGGCGAAGTCGCGACGGAGTTGATCGAACGGTTGCTCGGTTCGCCGCTCCAGCAGCGCGACCTGCGCATCGCGACTCTCCCGCCACGACCGCTGGAACGCCAGCAATCGTGGCGGCAGGTCCGGGTCGTTGACGGATCGCTCGTAGCGCTCGCGGAAATCGGCGATCATGTCAGCACCGCCGCGGTCAGCCGGCTGGGACCCTGCACGCCGATGGTGAGCGAGCGCTCGATGTCGGCAGTGCGCGATGGTCCGGTGACGAAGGTTGCGTAGGCAGCGGCGCGCGGCTGGTCGGCGAGCCAGCGGAAGCCGTCGGCGAGGTCGTCGACGATGTCATCCTCGCCAACGGCGACGATCAAGTGCCTCGTGAGCAGCGAAACAGCCCGATCAATCGGAGCGCGTTCGACCAATAACAGCGACCCGGTCTCGGCGATGCCGAGCGTGGCAATCGTGATGCCGACCGGCCGGTCGGCGATCGAGCGCAGCGGATCATGATCATCCGGCAGATCCCCGCGTTGGAGGAACTGGAAGGCGGCCGGGGAGACTGCCGGCGAGTCCTCTGCAAGCGACGCGGCGAAGTCCCAGATGGCGTCCCATGAGTCGAAGTAGGCGACCTCGCCTTGCGCGGACAGAAGCGCTTCGGCGAACTGCGAGGTGCGGTCGGAAGTGGTGATCATGCGGCGATTCTATCAGCGGCTCGGATGTATGCTCAGGACGCACTCGGACGGCGACGGTTGGCGAAGGCGGTGTAAGCATGATCGAACTCAATGAAGCTCAGCGTTTAGTACAACAAACCGTACGAGACTTTGTACGCGCTGAGATCGATCCAATCGCTGACGATATCGATCGTCATGATCAGTTTCCCCGACACCTGTGGCCGATGCTGGGCGAACTGGGTTTGCTTGGCGTCACCGTGGACGAACAGTACGGCGGTTCCGATGCCGGACTGCTTGCCGGGATCATTGCTACTGAGGAGATTGCGCGCGCCAGCGCATCGGTCGCGTTGTCGTACGGAGCGCACGCGAATCTGTGTACCAATAACATCGCGGCCAACGGGAGCGAGGCGCAGAAGCAACAGTATCTACCCGGCCTCTGCGACGGGACACAGATCGGCGCGCTCGCCTTGACCGAGCCCGAAGCCGGCTCGGATGCGATGGGCATCCGCACCACGGCCGTCCGTGACGGCGACGTGTACCGGCTCAACGGTTCCAAGATGTTCATTACCAACGGCTCGGTCGCCGACACGCTGGTGCTCTACGCCAAGACCGATCCCGACGCGGGCTCCCGAGGCGTGACCGCCTTCATTGTCGAGTCGGAGTTTGAAGGCTTCAGCGTCGGTCAAGTGCTGGATAAAGTCGGACACCGAGGATCGCCAACGGCTGAGCTCATCCTTGAAGATTGCATCGTCCCCGCTGCAAACGTCCTGCGAGGCGAGGGCGCAGGCGCAGCGGTGATGATGCAGGGACTCGCCGTCGAGCGGGCCTTCCTCGCCGGCGAGCCGTTGGGCATCGCGCAGGCCGCGCTCGACGAGGCGATTGAGTACGCGCGCAACCGGCGACAGTTCGGTCAGCGGATCGGCGACTTTCAACTCATCCAGGCGATGCTCGCCGACATGTACACCGAGCTCGAGGCTGCGCGCTGGCTGGTCTATCGGACGGCGCATGTCGTGGAAGAGTCCGCCAGGCAAGGCATCCGCAGCAACAAGGAAGCCGCCGCCGCCATCCTCTACTCCGCCGAGATGTCCAGCCGCGTCGCCGACAAGGCAGTCCAGATCCACGGAGGCTACGGCTACATGAACGAAAGCCGAGTCGCCCGCTACGTCCGAGACGCCAAGCTGCTGGAAATCGGAGCGGGCACGTCGGAGATCCGGCGGATGCTGATCGGTCGGGAGTTGGTCGGTCCAGAGTGATTCGATGGGGTACAGTCCCCGCCTTGTGCGGGGATCCGTTCTGGTCCCCTCTCCCGGAGGAGACCTGCGCGTCCATCGACGGGTCTCACGCCCGCTCCCCCTGGGAGAGGGCAGGGGTGAGGGTCCGGCGCGTTGACCCCTACTTGGTGGAGATCGTTCAATTCGGCGCAGAGGGCCCTCACCCTAACCCTCTCCCGCAGGGAGAGGGGACCAGAAGGGGTTTCGCGCAGGCCTCCAGATAGGGGGGCAAACCCGGCGTTATCACGCACCCATGAGAATGCGGCGACCCTGCTCGAACGCGTCCAGCGCCCGAGCCTGTAGCTCCTCGGTACCGGCGCTGCCGATTGGGTGGTCGACTAGGGCATAGCGGAAGTCCGGCATTCCGAGCGTCTTGGCAATCATCCGACCGGTCGGATCGAAGGGATGCGTACACAGCACCAGGCTGGGCTTGCCGGTCTGCTCGAAGGAGATGCCGTCGTGCACACTGCACGTTGAGCACGATCCTCAATCGCCGACCGCGGTGATCAGGAAATCGACATCGTTGGCGATCCGCTCCAGCACCTGCGGCTCGGCGATGCGGCTGGCGTTGGGTTTGCCCGAGTCGATGATTACGTTGCAGGCCGCCTCGCGCTCGAAGGCTTCGGCGGTGTAGCGCAGCAGTCGGTCGGCGTTGACCTTGCCGTTGGAGAACAGTCCGATGCGCAGGCCGTCGATCGACGTCAGACGCGGCGCGGCGCAGAATCCGGTCGGTGTTGGTTCTCCGGTCGGATCGAGCAGTTCGATGGTCATGATGGCTTCCTCGCCAGGAAATCAGCAGTCGAGACAGACGCCGATTGCCTTGGTCTGGTAGATCGAGTTGCGGCCCCGGCTCCAGGAAGGCAGGAAGGCGGAGTGCCCGCCGGCCTCGCCGCCGGCGACGACGAGCAGGATGTCCTCGGGGCTGCGCCCGCGATGGAAGCGGTTCTCGCTCATGTCCATGGGGCGTTCGGCCAGACCGTCTAGCGGCTGCCCTTCGGGCCATTTGCCGACGCGCTCCATCGTGTCGCGGTCGCGATCGGCGTGTTCGAAGAGATAGGACTGGACGTCCTGCCGGGACATCCCGCCCGAGGCGGCGATCTCGGCGTGCTCGGGCGACATCACCACGAGCGACTGCCCGTCGGTCAGTGCGCCGAGCGAAGCCATGGCGTCGGCGAAGGTGTCGAGCAGGGCTTCGGGGTTCGAGGTGTAGTGATTCTCGATGTTGTAGAAGCCCGAGGCGGCGAAGACAGTGGCGGTCGAGACCTCGGGCGGGAAGCCCAGCGACTCGTGCAGCGGTTCCCAAGGGCTGTTGAGGATGTTCTCGGCGATGCAGCAGGCGTACTTGCCCGGCCAGCCGGTGGTCGAGCGGTCGGAGACGCCCGGGATCATCTGAAAAACGTTCATGATCACCAACCGGATCGCGCGTCCGATGGTCGCGTTGGCGCGGTTGCCCGGTCCGAACACATTGACGCCGGCGTTCATCCCGATCTCGTCGCGGATGTCGCCGGAGACGATCACGACGGGCGTCGATCCACCCGTGCTGGCGGTCGATCCATGGAAGTTGTAGCCGTCCTCGTTCATCGCCTCGAGCGCGGCCAGCACGGTCGGGAAGTACTGCGGCAGGCAGCCGGCCATGACCGCGTTGATCGCCGCCGACTGCACGCTGCACTCGCGCCCCGTCGCCGGGTGTCGGGCCACGATTTCCTCGGGCGGCCGCCCGGCGGCCATCAGGAAGCGCTCAACCCGCTCGCGAGCGGGCGGCACAACCGGCAGGCCGTCGGTCCAGCCCTGCTCGTAGCAATAGTCGATGGCGGAGAGTTCGTCGGAGATGGAGTGTGTCTCGGAGGTCGTAGTCATGAGTGGATTGTAGTGCGCGCCGTCAGGCAGACCGCCGGGGAACGCAGCGCAGTTAGTTCGGCTGTGCGAAGTGACGGCGTAGACTGCCTGATGTGATTCCCGGACAGGCTCCGGGTGGCGGGTGCATTACGTCTGGGGCGGCGATGGCGCAGCGGAACGGGATGGGCCCGGGCGGCGGTGGACGGCAGGCGCAGGACGACCGACCTCTGGTTACGGGACCGTCGTTGGGTCCATTCCGTATCACTGGGTCGCCGCGATCGTGGTCTGCATGGGCACAAGGGCTGTTCTACAGCAACGGTGATACTGTTCCCCTTCAACGGGGATCATGTGGAATGCACTTCTGTCGTCTTGGGAGAGGCTACGCCGGCGTTATTGTAGGCGGTAGCAAACGGTTAGCGTCGGTCTGCGCCTTCGGTATTGGATGGACGGTCAGTTCCGTCCTTACCGCGGCTCGCGCGTTTCCGGTTAAACTCGGCCTGTAACTCGGTGAGAATCAAGGCTCTAATCCAGTTGCTGATGGTCCTACGCTCGGCTGCCGCCAGCCGTTTGACAGCCTCCTTTTCGGCAGCTGACAATCGAAGGTGAACGCTCTCAGTGAGCATGCCTGTCTCCACCTGTTCCCTAGTGGCGCATTGGGTCGTCAATCATAGGCAGAGATCCGAGATCAGTCAATCTGTCAACGATCCGGTGACAATGTAGACGCTTAGTAGTGTTTGTCACCGCTTTCTATTTGTGAAATGTCTGATGCTGCGTGTGGGCGCGACAGGAGCGCCTGCCTTGAAAGGACGGGGATGGTTCATGAGCAGGCTCAGATTGACGTTGGGGTTGTTCTCAATTGCGTTGCTGTTGGTGCTAGGCGTTGCCACCGCCAGCGCGGGCGAGACCAAGGCCAGCCACGACCGAACCACAGGAGCTGATCCGGCGATATCGCACGGCTCTCCCGACTGCGAAACAGCCCTCCCGGCCGGTGCGTGCGTCAAGCCATCTTGGCCAACTGCTCCGTTCCCCATCAGAATCTGCGACCACAATCCCACATTCGCATTCTGCATGCTCGCGAACGCTCACCTTCTTGATAAAGGAGCACACTGGAGGAGCAGCACCAGCTATGTGCAGTACTGCGTTGGGTACCAGTGCGACTTGCTGACAAGTGCCTACAGGGCGGCGGAGTCTTCGTATCGCTCCGCCCTGGCTAGTTACGAACAATGTCTCCGGCCTGTATGTACAACAACGACCAGCTACGCTCACACTGCAACGCATTGGGTCAAGATTGACACAGAGACGTGCTCAGATGGAGACGTGGAGCTCAACATCTCCACGGCTCCGAAATGGGAATTGCGTGCTGTGTCCGCGGGTGGGGTGACGGTCTGGATCACAGTCTCATTGCCCAATCCCTGGGGTTGATCGACTGTAGGCTCGGCTGCCCTGCCGATCGCCCGTTTGGCTCGGTAGGGCAGCCGCAGCTGTGACCGGCTTCACTCACGTTGTCCAGAACGACTTGGGGCCGGTGCAGCATCGCTGTGCGCGGCCTGGCGGCAGAGGCAGATCGTATAGGATGAGCGCCTCGCCACCAGCGCAGGAGGCACAATGAGCAGCGCGGGTTGCTTTCTTGAGCCGAGTGCGATGGCTCGGCATGGAGGAGATTGCAGGCGGATGCGAGGGCGATGTCGCGCCAGCTTCGAATGCTCAGCCTCGGATTGCCGTTCGATTCTGCGGAGACCCATTAGACTAGGGGTGGCGTACGAAACTCCTGTCGTTGGCGTGCGCCTGAAGAGGCGGAGATGGCGCAGCGGAACGGGACGACGATTCCCACTGGCAACCAAGTTGCTAGCGACGATAGTCCGCTGGTCAGCGGACCTGCTCTTGGTCCAATTCCGTACCACTGGGTGGCAGCCATTGTCGTTTGCGTGGGAACATTTCTGGGAGTGGTCGACAACTCCATCACAAATGTCGCATTGCCTACTCTTGAAGATGAGTTTGATCGCTCAACGTCTGACGTGATCTGGGTTGCGCTCTCGTTCATCGTAGTCAGCACAGGCCTGTCGTTGACTATGGGCCGAATCGGCGACGTCTATGGCCGCAAGATGATCTATGCGGCTGGATTCGGCGTTTTCACTCTGGCCACCGGGCTGTCGGCGATTAGCGGATCACTGGAGGAGTTGGTCGGCACCCGCATCCTGCAAGCCGTCGGTTCCTCGATGACCATGGCGAATGGTGCTGCCATCATCGCTGCCTCGTTTCCGCCTTCCAAGCGCGGTACAGGGTTAGGCTTGATGGTCTCGACTGTGGGCGCAGGAGTTGCAATCGGAGCACCGCTCGGCGGCATTCTGATCGAACTGTTCGATTGGCGAGCGATTTTCTGGGTGAGGGTGCCGTTTGGTCTCGTGGGCGTGTTCCTGGCGTGGAGGTTGCTAGTCGATGCACCTCGCGAGCAACGCCCGCGGGGACTCGACATCCCCGGCGCTGTGCTGCTGTTCGGCTTGTTGGGATGCTTCACATTCGGCATAAACAGAGGAGCCAGCGCTGGTTGGCTGTCGCCGCTGATCCTTACTCTGTTCGCGGTCGGCGCGATCTTCGCAATCCTGTTTGTCACTGTTGAGCGGCGTACGTCGTCGCCGGTAGTTGATCTGGCTCTTTTCAAGGGGCGCGGCTTCAGCTTCGGGATTCTCGCTGCAATTCTTCAATTCATGGGTATGAGCGCATCGCTCTATCTGGGCTACTTCCTGCTGATCGACGGGCGCGAGTTCAGCACATTGGATGCTGCATTCCTAATGCTCCCAATGCCGCTGGCAATGCTCGTCATTTCACCGATTTCGGGTCGTCTCTCTGACAGGTTAGGCTCTAGATCACTCACTACGTCCGGAATGGTGATGGTCTGCGGAGCGCTGGCACTGTTGTCCATGACGGACACGGATACTTCGCCAGTCGATTTCGGACTTCGGATGCTATTGCTGGGGGTTGGAACATCGACATTCAGTTCGCCCAACACCGCAGTGATCATGTCTGCAGTGCCACCTGAACGTCTGGGAACGGCATCAGCTGCGCAGACGACCGCCCGCACCATTGGCAACGCTGTGGGCGGTGCGGTCGCAGTTGCCGTTTACGCATCCGTCGGTCTCTCCTTCGCGGCGGCGAACGATGTCGCCAGCGACTCGCCAGGCGCGATACTCGCGGGCTACCAAACCGCACTGCTCGTTGCGGCGGCAATCACTGTGCCTGCGATCCTGTTTTCGCTGCTCGGCGGGCAGCGCGGTGTCCGAGTGGTCGCCGAACGAGCGGCGGGCAAGGCGGCCGAGCGCGTCCACGTCGTGCGCCTGGCGATCGAGGAAGAAATCGCGGCGATGGTGCCGTTGTTCCGAGGTCAGAAGTCGACCATGTACGCCGCCATCGGGCGCAACGGCCGACGCGCAACCGAGAATGAGCGGATGCAACCGGTCAAACCGGAAAAGGAGCTGTCGTGACGCATGTCATTGTCGTAGGAGCGGGAAATGCGGCCCTGTGCGCCGCGCTGTCGGCGCGGGAGCGCGGGGCTGAAGTGACGGTGCTCGAGAAAGCTCCGGAGGGCGAACGCGGCGGCAATACCTACTTCACGGGCGGCGGCTTCCGATTTCCATACGAGGGAATGGACGACATCCGTCGGATCATCCCTGATCTCAGCGAGGCGGAGATCGAAAGGGTCGATGTCGGTTCGTACAGCATGGCCGCGCTCCGCGACGATCTTGCCCGCGTCACGGACGGCCTGATCGACGACAGCATGGCCTCGACGTTGGTCCGCGAAGCAGCGCCTACCATGCAGTGGCTGCATGACCAGGGCGTCACATTCACGCTGATGACCGGTCGCCAGGCCAATGAAGTCGGCGGCAAACTGGTCTTCTACGGCGGATTGACAGTCGAGGCGGTGGGGGCGGGCAAGGGACTCTCGGACCAGGAATTCGACGCCGTCGAGCGCGCCGGTTGCAGTGTCCGGTACGGGAGCAAGGTCGTCAATCTGCTGAGCGAAGGGCGACGAATCAGCGGCGTCGAGCTGTGGACCGACGATGCCGTGGAGCAGCTTGAAGCCGACGCCGTGGTTCTCGCCGCGGGCGGGTTCGAGGCGAACATTGAGATGCGCACGCGATACCTGGGTCCCGGTTGGGACATGGCCAAGGTGCGAGGCTCGCGATTCAACACCGGGGACGCCATCCAGGCCGCGATCGACGCCGGCGCGCAGCCGTTCGGCAACTGGTCGGGCGCGCACGCGGTCGCTTGGGACTTGAATGCGCCGCCGACGGGCAACCGGATTGTCGCCGATCTGTACCAGAAGCACTCGTATCCGTACGGGCTAATCGTCAATATCGACGGCATGCGTTTCGTCGACGAGGGCGCCGACATACGCAACTACACCTACGCGAAGTACGGACGCGAAATCCTGGAGCAGCCGCAGCGCGTGGCCTTTCAACTGTTCGACCAACGCACCGTCGGTCTGCTGCGCGATGAGTATCGTGTGCGTCAGGCGACCATGGCGACGGCGGACAGCATTGAGGAACTGGCAGATTCTCTCGGGATCGATCCGCAGATGTTGGCGGAGACGATCGAGGAGTACAACAACGCGATTCAGTGGGACGACATTGAGCGGTTTAACCCATCAACGCTCGACGGCGTCGGCACCGACGACAGCATCTGGCCGCCCAAGTCGAATTGGGCGCTGCCGTTCGACTCGCCCCCGTATCTCGGCTATGCGGTCACTTGCGGGATCACATTCACCTTCGGCGGGCTGAAGATCGACCCGCGCAGCGGACAGGTGCTCGACACCGAGGACCGGCCGATGCCGGGTCTCTACGCAGCCGGCGAGTTGGTCGGCGGCCTGTTCTACAACAACTACGCCGGAGGCTCGGGCTTGATGGCGGGCAGCGTGTTCGGTCGGATCGCGGGACGGAGCGCGGCAGGTGACGATCGCTAAACGCGGGGAATCGCTCCTTCGGGAGATTCTCGATTCCCCCGAGGTCCTGATGACGCCGGAGTTGCGCACGATCGCGCGGCGCGAGGCGAAGGCGCTGAAGTCGGCGCCGGGCGAGGACGTACTGGAGATCTGCAATCTGCTGATCGAGCACGGCGGCAGCGGCCGCGTGCGGCGCGCCGAGCACGGCCCCGCATACGAGTCGCGGATGGTCGCCTTCGATCTGGCCTGGATGCACAAACCGGCGTTTGCGCTCTTGAACTGGCGCGAGCTGGAGCGGCTGGGACGGACCCTGGACGGCTGGGCCTCGGTCGACCATTTCGCGCGCAAGCTCAGCGGTCCCGCCTGGCAGCGCGGACAGATTTCGGATGCTCGGGTGAGGAAATGGGCGACATCTTCGGATTTCTGGTGGCGGCGCGCCGGACTGGTCTCAACGATTGCGCTGAACGAGCGGCACCTGGGCAAGGGTGACGCCGCGCGGACACTGGCCATCTGCGAGCTCTTCGTCGACGAACGCGCCGACTTGCATGTCAAGGCGTTGAGCTGGGCGCTGCGGGAGTTGGCGATCCGAGATCCTGAGGCCGTGATCGAGTACATCATCGATCGGGAAGACCGGCTTGCGCCGCGCATCCTCCGCGAAGTGCGCAACAAACTGGAGACCGGCCACAAGCAAGCCAAGCCATCGGAGGCGATGCAACGTTGGATGCGCGAGCGCCGAATCACTGATTGAGGGTGAGGCTGACCGAAGGCGGGTCGTATGAGAGGCTGAGGTCAAAGCGTCGAAGCACGTCGCGGCCTAGCACTGACGGGATCTTCCACGGCGGAGCAGACGGATCCGCAATGAGAATCGCCTGTGAGAACCAGAGCTTTTCTCCCTCGTCGTCTACCAACAACATTCCCACTGTCCGCACGATAGTTTGCTCCACGGTCGAACCGATACCGCTGATGGGAACGATGTCACTTGAAAGGGTCTCAAGATGCTGTTGGCCGCTGATTCGATCCAGTCGTCTGGCGTGTTCGGGCTGGATGATAGTGAAGTCAGCGCCGGTATCGATCAAGAAGGGCAACTGGGCTTTGCCTCTACCAAAGGACACCTCCATATTGATCCGCGGACGTGGAGCGGCAACAAGACTCGGATGAAATGCCGAACCAAAGCCGCGAAAGTAACCGGGAAACCGTCGGCTCACAGGATCCACACCGAGCCATGTTCGGGTTGTTCGTACTGCAAGGCCGCTGCGCTTTCTACCTCACTGAGCGTGTCAAGCAACAGCGTGACCTCGTCAAAGTTGGAACATGCTCGGACCTGGTCGCCATTGAAGATCAATAGCGTGCATGGACCGGGATGACGCTCGTTGATTTCGGCTTCATGCTTCAGAAAATAGTCGAGGTTGCGTTTGCCCGCGTCCGCGATGGCGCTGAGCATTTCGTACTCAGGATCGGTGGGGTCTACAGGCGCGATTTCAGCAGGAATGCGTTCGATGATGTTGGTCACGGTCGCCTCCTCGACGCTGAGCATATCAGGTCAGACGCATGTTGGCCAACTGGCGAGCTCGCGGGTCTCGCCGTGCGGCGGCGGCGTGACGGGGAAACGCTGGACGGCTTCGAGCAGCCAGCGGCGGGTGTCGGCCGGATCGATGATCTCGTCCAGATTCATGATCCCGGCTGCTCCCCATGGTTCGTGACCCAGGGTCCACTCGTCGATCAGGCGTTGACGTTCCACGTCTGGCTCCGCAGCCGCTGCGATGTCGCGGGCGTGGACCACATTGACCCCGACGCCCGGGTCCATGAAGGAGATTTCGGCGCCGGGCCAGGCCGTGATCAGCGTGTTGTTCATGCTGCCGCCCGAGAGCGCGAAGTAGGCCAGACCGAACGCCTTGCGTAGCACGATTGTGATTCGCGGCACGGTCATCTGCGACAGCGCTTCCATGAACATGATCGCCTTGTGCAACAACCGCGCGTGCTCGGGTTGCGATCCGACAATGAAACCGGGCACGTCCTGCAACCAGATCGTGGGGATGTTGAACGCCTCGCACATGCAGACGAACTGGGTGGCCTTGTCGCACGTATTGGGATCGAGCGCGCCGGCGTTGAACATCGGATTGCTGGCGAGGATTCCGACTGTGTGTCCGCCGATCCGGGCAAGTGCGGTAATCAAGGATCGGCCGAACCGTGGCTTGATTTCCAGTATCCGGCCGTCGTCGACGATGCGCTGGATCACGCGGTGCATGTCGTAGGCGCGTTGGCGTCGTGTGGGAACGAGGTCCGCAAGCGTTGGGTCCGGTTCCGCATAGTCGGAACCATCGAGCGCCGGCGGCGTCTCCCAGCAGTTCGACGGCATGTAGGAAAGGAACTGCTTGATCTGGCCAATCGCGTCTTCTTCGTCATCGGCCGCCCGATCGATCTGGCCAGTCAGATCGAGATGAATATCGACACCGCCCAGGTCCTGTAGCGAGATCTGTTCTCCGGTGGCGATCTCGATCACGCGCGGTGAAGACACGTTGAGCGCCGATCCCCTCACCTGCACAGTGAAATCGGAGTAGGCGCTGTGGAAGCTGGAGCCGCCGAACGATTCGCCGACGATCGCGGTCGCCAATGGGATGCGACGGCGTCGGCGAGCCATTTCAATGCCGGGCGGAATCTTGCTGAAGCCTTCGGAGCCGAGAGAGTCGGGCAAGCGCGCGCCGCCGGTCTCGCCGAAGTAGACATAGGGCACGCCCTGGTGGAGCGCTTGCTCGTAGATGCGTTTCATCCGCTTGCCGCCGACAACCGAGGACGATCCGTGCAACACCGTGACATCGTCGCCGCAGGCGGCAGCCGCACGGCCGTCAATCCTGCCCCAGCCGCCGATCTTGCCGTCGCCCGGGGTGCGATCACGGACATCAGGCACTTCGGAAAACGCAAATGTGCCGATCTCGCGGAAGCTGCCGGAGTCGAACAGCTTGTCCAGCCGCTCGCGGATCGTCAGGCGACCCTTGTCGTGCTGTCTTGCGATTCGCTCGGAGGAGCCCATCTCCTCCACAATCTTCTGACGTCGCAGGGCGAACGCCTCGCGAACCTGTTGAGGCGTGGATGGATCGACGGCCATGTGGAACTCCTCGCTGCAGCGGAGCGGATCGGACTGACGATATCCGCTGGTCAATCTATGGGGCAGGCGCATTGGCCAGCGGGACCGGTACAGCTTCGCCGGTTGCGGTGAGCAGGAGGTAAGCCTCGGCGGCTTCAACGCCGGCGGTGCGCAACATCGATGCGTAGCGCCGGACTTGCCTCTGATAGATTGCTTCGCGCTCGGGCGTCAATGCCGCATCGGACTTGTAGTCCACCAGCACCCAACTGTCGCGCTCAAAGAAGAGCAGATCGGCGACGCCTTCCGTGATCGTGGTCTGGTCCCCAACATCGAGCATCGTGGCGAGCGGCAGTTCGCGATGAACAACGTCGGCGGCGACAGCGCGTTTGATCAGCGCAGTGCCCAGCGCTCGCTCAACATGGGCGATCACCGGCTCCGACGGGACCTGACGGCGCCGGCAGATCCGAAGCGTGCGGGATCGAGTGACAGCGGGATCGGCGAAGTCGGCTGCCTCCAGCGATTCGTGCACAGCGCTGCCGAAGTCGAGCGGACCGATGCGTTCGTCGCCTTCGTCGCTATCAATCTCGGAGTGTGGTGTCTCCTCAAGCGAGTCGTGTTCCATCCTCGAAGGTGTCACCGCCTCGATTGCTCTGCCGCCTCCATCGAGCGACTGTCGATGGCTTTCCCGCCATTGCTCCCGCAGCGATTCGATGTCTGGGACACTGAGTTCCTCACGCGGCGCCGGCACGGCGTCGAAGGAGCGCGGCGACAGCACGATGACGTTTGGATCAGCATCCTGACTCAGCCAATGCGGAGCCGCTGCGTCGAGGAAGGTGTGGAACGACTCGCGGTTGGCGAGGCTGTCGGCGGGGAACGACGGGAGGATCAACCAGTCCCGAGCTCGCGTCGCGGCGACGTACAACATGCGGCGCGCTTCGGCGTCGGCGTATGCGGCGTCGCGGCGCAGCGCGGCTGCGTAGCCCGGCGTGCGAAATGGCGACCGCTCGTCGCCCAGCCGAAACTCGACCCGATCGTTGGGTCGGTCGATGATGAAATCCGCGCCGAATCCCGGCAGGTCCTGCAGTTTGGGCACGATGACGATTGGAAACTCGAGTCCTTTGGCCTGGTGGATGGTAAGGATGCGGACGGCGTCGTCGTCGGCCTCGGTGGTTGGCGACTCGGACTCCGGGAGATTGCGGACCCCGCGTTGCGACAGCCAGCGGACGAATGGTCGCAGCGCGTCGTCGCTATTGTCAGCGAACTGGGCAGCTCGTTGGACCAGCATCCGCAGGTTCGCCTGTCGCTGTCGCATCTGCGCAGGCCGCACGCCGACGGCTTGCGCGAAGAGGATGCCCGACTCGCGAATCACATGGTCGATCAGCTCCGGCAATCCGAAGCCATGCAAGCTGGCTCGAAGCTCGGAGAGCCACTCGATTGGTTCGCGAAGGCGTCCCTCGTAGTCGTCCGGCAGGAGTTCAGGATCAAGCGACATTGGCGACACGCCGAGGATCGAGCGGAGTTCGTACAACTCCTGATCGGAGGCGGATACCAACGGCGATTTGAGGACGGCGATCGCCGCGACTTCGTCGCCGGGATCGTCCAACGCCTGAAGCAGGTGCGCAATCGCCCGAATCTCCGGCCGTTGGTAGAAGCCCTGGCCGCTGTCGAAGTGGTAGGGGATGCCGGCACGATCCAGGGCGTCGGTGTAGAGGTCTGCGCCCGCCCGCGTGCGGACGAGGACCGCCATGTCGCGAAACTCCGGCGCGCGTGCGCCGCTGGGACCGTTAGAAGAGGGCAACTGTCCGAGTGAGGATGCAGCGCCGTGCATATGTGTGATCAGGTTGGCGAGCAGGTCCGCTTCCGCCTTGCGCGCGTCGGGCGCGCGTGCGAACTGACGATTGCTCGGGATGACCGCGACTCCCGGTCCGCCGACCTGCCGATCGGGAACCGTCGCCTCCCAGCGAGCCTGCGCGCGGGGAAAGTCGGGATCGGACTTGATGACCCGCGAGAGCACGTTGTTGTGCCAATCGCAGAGCCTCGGTCGTGCACGGAAGTTGACTCGCAGCGTGGCCAGCGCGCAAGTCTCCAGCGATGCCGCGAAGGCGTCTCTGACCTGCTCGTAGACATCGATGTCCGCGCGCCTGAACCGGTAGATCGACTGCTTGGGATCTCCGGCCAGCACCAACCGACCCGGACCGGGCGTTGCTTGAGTCCAGTCGTCTGTGTCCGGTTCTGCGGCGAGCAGCATCGCAATCTGCGCTTGCAACGGGTCGGTGTCCTGGAACTCGTCGATCAGCACTGTTCGGTATCGCCGCTTGAGTTCGGCCCGAGCTTCGGCCGATTGGACCACCAGATCGCGGGTCTCCAGCAGGAGGTCGTCATACGAGAGCTCGCCCGCGCTGCGTCGCTGAGCCGCGTCGGCGTCGATGAAGGCGCGAATCGACTCGGTGACATCCGCGAGTGCAGTATCGCGTTCGCGTTGTTCCTCAGGCAGCTCTTCCGAAGGATCGAAAGTCGGATACGCACCCGTGAGATCGCGATGCCGCGACAGTTGCTCGGCGGCGAGCTGCAGGTCTCTCGCCGACAGGCCGAGATCGAAGGCCCGTTGCAGCGCCGATTGGGGAGCTCCGGCGCTCCAGAGCCATGTTCGCCAGGATTGGGCGAATCGCAGGTCGGCCTGAAGTTGGTCAAGGACGCGGAAGTCGGGGTCGAGACCGGCATCGAGTGCCCGCTCGCGCAGGATGCTGGCGGCGAAGGCGTGGATCGTCTGGATTGGCGCCGCATCGACGTCGCGCAAGGCTGCGAGCTCGCCGGCCTTGGCGAGCTCCGAGCGGATGCGATCGCGCAACTCGCCGGCGGCCTTCTCGGTGAACGTGATCGCCACAATCTCGGGCAGCGGCACGCCATTGCGCACCAGATTGACGACCCGAGCGACGATCACCGATGTCTTGCCCGAGCCTGCGCCGGCTTCCAGGAAGAACGATGTGTCAATCTCGCGGATGAATCGTTCGCGGACATCGTGGTCGGCGGGGAGAGCGGCCTCGGTCATATGCGCTGCCGTCTCAGGACCTCAAGGTCCTTGATTGCATCGGGCTGCTGCCGCGATTTGTGCTCAATCCGGAGCGCCAGATCCGGTGTGCAGGTCGGCTCGTAGGCGCACTGCCGGCAGTTGGGGCGATCGCGCAACGGATGACCCGGATTGGGGATGAAACTGGCCGACTCAAGCTGATCGGCGACGACGGCCAGCGTCCTGCGCAAACGTTCGCCGTCGCTGGGCGCTCCCGCGCCTCCTCGCGTGGTCAGCGATTCGCCGCTCAGCAGTTGCGACTCGAATGCGCCTCGACTTGCGACGGATCGGTGTTCCACCTCGGCCTCGCGAATCGGCACACCGCGCTGCGTCAGCGCGGTCAGGCTCGCGATCGAAGCGAACGAAGAGCCGTTGACGAATCCGCGCACGTCGGGCATGGTCTGATCCGCGTAGAAGTTGAGCGCTCGTTGCCGACCACCGGCGTGCACATCGACGCGGTCGACCACGCCTTGTAACAGGATCGTCCGGTTGCCTGTGACTCGGATTGGCGCGTCTTCGAATGTGGCGTTGACCTCCAATGGCCGCCAGCCATCGCGGGCATCTGCCGCTTCGCGTCGGCGCGCCCGATCGAGGTCTCTCATGATGTCGTTGCGCGCGGCGGACTGACCGGCCGGGGGTCCCAGCACTCCGGACTCGGCTACAGCATCGAGAATCCGCCGCGCGACCGTGTTCAGATAGCTGGGACTGTTGGCGTACTCGAACCAGGTCCGGTCGGCCCTGAAGTGCTCGTACTCGCGCACCCAGGTCGAGAGAATCCGCCGAATCAGCCGACCGAGCGCATCGCGACGTGGTCGGTCGGGGCGATCGGACTCACTGTCGGCAGCCGCCCCGATGATGTATCGCAGGAAGAAGCGGTACGGGCAGGTGACGAGGGTTTCCAGGGCCGCCGCCGACCACGAGCGCTCAAGCGGCCGCCAATCCGGCAACTCGTGAGCGTCGAGTCGCCCGTCGAACTCGGTGAATGTCCGAGCGCTCCGACGCTGTCTCGCGTGCAACGCGGCAGCGGAATCAGGCCAGACCCGAGGAAGCGCTTGCGCGGTATCGACGCTCGCTGCCGACAACACGGACAGATCCAACCCGGCCAGGTCGGTGGCGTCGCCAGGATCAATCTCAGTTGCCGACTCGGCAGCGCCGACAGAGGCGATTCGCTCAATCCGCCCTGACTCGCTGAGTGATTGCTCGGAGAGTGCGCCGGCCGATGAGGCGACCGACTCCGAGGCGCTTTCAAGAATGAACGTCGATGGTCGCGCCGGTCCTCCAACGGCGCTGCTGCGCCGGCTCCAGCTCGCGGTGAAGCCGAGTCTCGCCGCTCGCCGCATCAGGTTCCAGGCCTGTCGATCGCTGTGGGATCGGTCACGCTGCAGCGCCAGCGCGTCGGGCACACGAGCGTTGATAGCGTCGCGCTCGTCGTCGGTGAGCAGCGGGTCCTGCCGGCCGACGGCTGGAAACACTCGTTCGGCGGCACCGGGCGCGAGGATGGCGTCGTATCGAATCCCTCGAGCCGGGCCCGTCGCAGCCCCGACGTTGACGCCGCCGATCAGCCGCCGAGGGTCGCGCACCACTCGCGATCCAAACGCGCGACTCACCGCCATGAGCCCCTCGGCAGTCGACCACGCCCCGCCCAGCGCGTCATTCACGGCGAGCTGCTCGATGGTCTCCCGAATCGCGCGGCGCAAATCGGCGGTGTCGTCGTCCGGTTCGATGTACTCCTCCACTGCGCCGAGCAGCACGCTTGACGCCTCTGCCCAGGAGTCCGTCTCCTCCAGCGCTCGGCTCCGCTCGGCGAGGTTGTTGACGATGACGGCCAATCGCTGCGCGTCCTCGTCGCGAGTGGAGCTGAGCCACGATTCGAGACGCGACTGCATATCGAGCAGCCCGCGAGTGAGTCCGGCTTCGACGGCGATCCGATCCCATGCGCCCTGGGACGGCGTGATGCCCAGCGGATCTGGTCGGAGTGCGCGGTGCGAGAGCCAGTCGAGGAGGCCGGCTCGCTCGACCCTGGCCGGGTCGAGCAGCAGTCCCAGCAGCGTCAGCGTCGCGTGACCGATCGGCGAGTGCGCCAGTTGGCACCCGCCGATACGCCAGCTTGGAACATCCGCCCGTGCAAGCGCCGCGCAGATGCGATCGTCGGCCGGCGCTCCCTGTTGGTGCAGCACCGCCACTCGATGGAACGCGACTCCCTCGCCTCCGAGCTGCAGGATCCGTCGAGCGACCTCGTCGGCTTCCGCCGTCGGATCGCCGACGCTGAAGTACCGATCAGGCGCGAGCGGCGCCGGCGGAATGACCGACTGCACCACCCGCGCGTCCATCTCACGTCGTAGCGCATCGAGCGTCCGTCGCGGGGGCGACGCCGGATCATCCCCAGGCGCGACCAGGAGCATGTAGACGTCAACGACCGCGGCAAGTCTCCCGATCAGCAGACGCTGGATCCGGGTGAGGTCGTAGATGCCGGAGACGATCAGCGGCGCCCCGCCGAGCGCGTCGCGGAAGGCGGCATCGGGCGTTGCCGGGCTGACCGCATCTTCATAGCGCGAGGTCCGGTCGGCGGCGGTCGCGACGACTTCCCGCCAGGCTACGAATGCGGCGCGCAGATCGCCCCTGGGCAGATCGGTCGGGGCGAGAGCGGCCTCGCGGAGGTCGGTAAGCGTGCGCAGCATTGCCAGGCCCACGCCCGGAGCCGACGGATCGAGCCGTCTGAAATCGAGAGAGGCGAGCATTCGCCTGAGTGTGGCCAGGTCGGCGCCGGGCGGCCAGGCAACGCGCTCCGGCGCGGAACCAAGCAGAGCGGCGGCACCCGCCAGATCAACAGGTGTGAACCCATAGATGGCCGCGAGCCCGCCGCTGCTCGCCTCGGTCAGCATCCGCTGCGCTGAGAGTCGTTGCAGTCCCGATCCGTGCAGGATGTTGAGCCGCTCGATGGGAGAAGAACGTTGGGCGACCAGCTCGGTCAACCGCAGGTCATTGGCGGCAGGGTCGGGGAGCAACTCAATCGTCAGGGACATGGGCGATGGAACGGTCGGAACGCCGCGCCGGGCGGGACTATGCGACGATGGCGTAGATCAATGCGGCGATGAGTCCGGCCACCAGTGCGGTGATGACGCCGATCTGCATTGCCATCAGCCGGAGGAACTTGTCCTCCAGGACGGCCAGCCGGTCGACAATCTCGCCGAGACGCTGATCGACCTGGGCAAATCGCGCCTCCATTTCCCGCCGCAAACTGTCGAAACGCTCGTCGATCGCCTCGAAGCGCACTTCAAGGCCCTGGAAACGCCGGTCGATGGCCTCGAAGCGCTCATCAATGGCCTCGAAGCGCACATCGAGAGCGTCAAAACGCCGGTCTACTGCCTCAAAGCGTCGGTCTACCGCCTCAAAGCGCCGGTCTACCGCGTCGAATCGCACCTCAACCCCTTCAAAGCGAACTTTGAACTCGAGGCGCATCTCGTTGCGCAGGGCTTCCAGGTCGCGACGGAGTTCTCCGGTGGCCCGTTCGAGGTCTTCCTTGGTTGCGACCTCGGCGAACCTGGCTTCCAGTGCGTCGACGATGGCCGTGGCGCGCTCTGCGGGCACGCCGGCCTCGACCAATCCATGCTCAAGTTCCCGAAACATGGTCACCATGTCGCGCCGACCTTTCCTGTCTCAGCATACTCGTCCACATCGGACGTTCGGCTGAAACGCATGAAGCGGGGATCGCTCTCGCGAGCAATCCCCGCCCCAACCGGTCCCCGCGGAGGGGGAGCGGCCGTCGGTCCAGCGCCTGCCCCGCAACGGCGCAGGGCAGGTGGTTAGACGGCAGCCGGTCCCCGTTCACGGGTGCGTACGCGGACGGCGTCCTCGACGTTCAGCACGAAGATCTTGCCGTCGCCGATCTGGCCGCTGGCCGCGTTGTCGAGAATCGCGTCAATCACGTCGTCGACTGGCGTCGTGTTGATCACGATTTCGATCTTGATCTTGGGCAGGTAGTCGACCTGCACCTGCTGTCCGCGGAACTCCTGGACGACGCCCTTTTGCGCGCCGCGTCCGCGAACTTCCGAGATGGTCATCGAGACGATGCCGATGGCTTCGAGCGCCGTGCGAACGACGGAGAGTCGCTCGGGGCGGATGATGGCGATCACCATTTTCATGATCGTGTTCCTTCCTCAACTGGTTCTCTCTATTGTGCCGATTCCCCATCTCCCCCCGCGCCAGCGGGGGGAGATGTCACGGAGTGACAGAGGGGGGCACTTCGACGTTGGCTCAGTCGCCTCCGCCGCCGGCTGGTGCGCCGGCTGCAGGCAACTCTTCTCCCGCCGAGACCTCGACCGCGACGCCAGGGGCGACCGTGGGGAACTCGGGGTAGGCGCCGATGCCGTGCTCTTGCACGTCGAGTCCGGCCAGTTCCTCGTTCTCCGGGACGCGCAGACCGATGGTGTTCTTGATGACGAAGAACAGGATGCC
>DAOUKQ010000053.1:0-11959 GCA_034421135.1 Dehalococcoidia bacterium | reverse complement strand
GACGGCCGCGGCGGCACGGCGACGATCGACGTGGTGATCAACATCCGCGACCTGAACGATCCGCCGAGGTTCGTCGAGGGCGCGTCGACGACTCGGAGTCTGCCCGAGAACTCGCCGGCGGGCACGAGGGTCGGCGATCTGTTCCTGGCCAGGGATCCCGAGGTCAATCCGCTGACCTACAGCATCTCGGGCACGGACGCCGGGTCGTTCACAATGGATCAGTACACCGGCTATCTGAAGACGAAGGCGGGCGTCGTCTACGACTACGAGACCAAGCCGACCTACTCGCTGAACGTGGTCGCCACCGATCCTGGCGGTCTGAGCGCCAGCATCGCGGTCACGGTCACGCTGGTCGATGTCGCCGAGGCCGCGCAGGAACCTGATCCGCAGCCGACGGTCAACGCGGTGACATTGTGCTTCACCGATCTCGGCAGTCTCGCCGCCGCCGTCGAGTACGCCGGATCGTGGGACGACGCCGAGTGTCAGGCGCACCACGCCGCCAGCCGCGCTCGCTACTTCCACTTCACGCTCACGGAGCAGACCGAGGTCGCAATCAACCTCTCGGCCGGCGACATCTACGTCTCGCACGACACGCCCAAGAACGGCTGGGGCAAGGTCCCCGGTCCGGGCTACGAGCACCGCCTCAGCGTCCGCCGAGACAACGGCAAACTCGTCCACGACGGCGCCAATACGCCAACCCTCACCCTCGCGGCAGGCACCTACACGGTCGAGGTCGCCGGCTCGGGAGCCTTCACGATCAGCATCAGCCCGCAGTAGCAGACCGCTGCAGGAGGCCGACGCCGGGTCCCGTTCAGGACTCGGCGTCGGGCCGGGGTGAGGGGCTTCCGGACCGCCGGGCGGGGGCGCCCACCTATCAACCACTCCCATGCGCCTCCGTGCGCGCCGTTACATTGGTCGTATGAAACCCCTCTCCACACCTGAACTAGCACATGTCCCTTCTCTCACGATTGGTACAATGGGCGAGCCAAGCTGCGGGAAGCCGGGCTCGTCTGTCGTCATCTCAAGGGAAGTCTCATGTGGTCGGCCGATCATCGTGTCATGCACGTAGCCTCGCTTACCGTTTCGCATTGCCGGAGTCTGCGAGCGCTCGGGCTGTGCGTCCTTGATGACGCGCTCGGCCTCGATGGACGCTCCAGATGACGGGCCGCCGGCTGATCGGGCTGACGGCGCTGATGCTCTGCGTCCTGGCTGCGTTCGCCGTGGACGCTCCGCTGTCGGCGCAGGCGCTGATCGACTATGACACCGACGACGACAACCTGATCGAGATCGCGACCCTGACCCAGCTCGACGCTATCCGCTACGACCCCAATGGCAACGGCCAGGTCGACGGCGTCACCACGATTCAAGGCGTCCAGGACAGCGACGGTGAGTTCAACCTGAAGGGGCTCTGGACCGCGCAGGAAGTCAACGCATTCATCGCCGAGGCAGAGACGAAATTGGCAGTGGCGTTTCCCGATGCCGCGACCAACAAGGGCTGTCCGGACACGTGCATCGGCTATGAGCTCGTCGCGAATCTGGACTTCGATACCAACGCCGACGGCGTCATCGGCCCGGGTGACGAGTTCTGGAACAACGGCTTGGGCTGGGTGCCGATCGGCTTCCGTTTCGGGGAGTACTGGGCGGAGTTCAACGGCAATGGCTACGCCATCGCCAACCTGTACAACGCCGCCCTGGGGCACACCATCGCCGATCTCGATACGGCGATTGCGGAAGACGAGGACATCAGAGATGTTCCTCCGCTCGCACGCCGCCAGGACAATGCCGGGCTGTTCGACGCGCTGTCCGAGCCCGCCTATGTCCATCACGTCGCGCTGCACAACGTCCAGATCCTCTCGGTTCGGCTGACGGACACCGACAGCAGCAGCTCGTTCGGCGCATTGGTCGGCTCGATGACGACGGGAACCAGGGTCGCCGCCAGCTATGCCACCGGCCGGATCATCAACGACGGAGTACTGGGCGCGCAGGTCCAAGACTTCGGTGAGCTGACCCCCGTCAGTCCGGACAACACCGGCGGTCTGGTTGGCGCGTCCGGTACGGGGACGCAGATCGTCGCCTGCTGGTCGGACATCACGATGAGCGGGGCCGAACACATCGGCGGCGTGGTCGCCTGGAACTCCGGTACGGTGACCGCCTCCTACTCGATTAGCCGGCTGAGCGGCGAGTCCGGCGCCGGCCATTCGTTCGGCGGCGTGGCGGGGCGAAACGGTGGAACGATCACCGACAGTTACTTCAACAGCGAGGCGATCTTCGCTCTGGCGGCTCCCGGCATCACCCGCACGCTGGTCGATTCAACGCTCGGCAAGACGACCGCGCAATTGCAGTCGCCGACCGGATACACCGGTATCTACGCGAACTGGAATGTGGATCTCGACGGCGACGGCGTCAATGATGATCCGTGGAACTTCGGTACGGCGAGCGACTACCCGCAACTCAAGGGCGTGGCGCCGCCGCCCGCCCAGAATGCGGACGCGCCGCAGCCGCCGAGCCTGATCTCGCTGACCGTGTCGCCCGGCTGGTTGCTGGAAGGCGGCGGCGCGCAGGATGTGAGCGTCAGCGCCTGGATCCACGGCGACGGCCGCTTCAGCCAGGATGTCACGCTCGACCTCAGCCTCGGCGGCACCGCCCAGTCGGGGACAGATTTCCAGCCGATCGCCAATCCGTCCATCACGATTGCAGCCGGTCAGTCCCAGGGCGTGGGCAGTTTCCCGCTGACCACGATCGACGACCAGCAATTGAGAGCGCAGGTGGCGACGATCGAGTTCAGCGCGGCTCGGAGCGGAGTCGTGATCAATCCCGCGGCCCTGGTCATTCTCGACAACGACGGTGCGTCGTCTCCGCCGCCCGAACCGCCGCGCCCCGATCCGCCCATCACCGATCCCGGCGGGGACGCGCAGGCCCAGGCGTCGGCGCAGATCTTCGACCCAACCCGGCGCAGCGAGGTCGCGTGGCTGACCGATCACTCGATCGACGAGGCGCTCACGTTGACCGCCTACGACTGCCTCTCGGGATCGGGCTGTCGGGGCGATTTGCTGATCTCCTACGAGTTGCCGGACGGCCTGGCGACGATCGTGCAGTCCATCGACGAGCAACAAGTCCGCGATGACGCCGCCGGCGCCTACCTCGCCGGCGAGCCGGTCACGCTGGATGACCGCCGCCAGCGATTCCGCCGCGGACCCGACGGCGGCTACCTGCACCGAGAGGATGGTCGCAGCTACCGGCCGCTGTCGGTCGCGCCCCTGGTTGACGTTGATCTCTGGCTGGTCTACTACCACCGCCAGCGCGGCACGAACAGCGTGCGTCTGGCCAACGGGCCATTCGACTCGACGCTCACGGTCTGCCTCAAACGTCCCGCGGGTCTGAGTGATCTGCGCCCGGCTGTCTGGGACCCGACCGATCGCGCCTGGCGAGTCCTGGCTGTTGTCGACGCCGCACAGGACCACCTCTGCGCCAGCACGGACCGGGTCGGCCTGATGGCCATCATGCGCGAGCTGCCCCAGAGCTAAGTCGCGCTACGCCGCAACCATCCTGCGCCTGAACCAAGTCCAGTCTTCTCTCCAGGGAGGACGCGTGCGCGTAAACCTGATCTTCATTGCTTGAGCACACGTTTCCCAGTCCCCGCTTCACGATTGCGAAGCAATCGACGGTGGCCTTCGATCTCTCGGCGGGCACGCTGTTCGTCTCCCATGACGGGGCCAACACGCCAACCCTCACCCTCGCGGCAGGCACGTACACGGTCGAGGTCGCCGGATCGGGAACCTTCACGTTCAGCATCAACCCGCAGTAGCAGACCGCTGCAGGAGGCCGACGCCGGGTCCCGTTCAGGACTCGGCGTCGGGCCGGCCCGCCGGCGTCCGACGTCTATGGGGCGGTGCTTGCGGCGTGAGCTCGCTCGTCGAAGTAGCTGATCACCAATTGCTCGTAGCGCGCGGGGTGCACTTCCCAGGCGTCGCTGTGCGGGCACCCGTCGAAGACGAAAGCGGCGGGCGGAATGCGCAGCCTGGAGCGGATCTCGTGAAAGTGGGCGACCGGAATCCGTTCATCGGACTGGCAGTGGGCTAATCCCAGTTGAAAGCCGTATCGGGCGGCCGCATCGGCAGGTTGGACCGCGCCGATGTCAACGCCGTGAAACAGCCGTCCGGACAGCACGATGCCCGGTCGCAGCGCGGTCGCGAGCCAGTGGGGCAGCGACGTCCGGCGCGACACTTCTCGTGCGACCAGATCGGAGAGCGAGGCGAAGGCCGAATCGGCAAAGACGCCGGCGACCGCGTCGTCCCGCCAACCGGTCATCAACGCGATGGCGCCGCCGTAGGAGTTGCCGTGCAGGAACACGTTCCCGGCGCTGGCGTCCGCTCGGCCGCGCACATAGTCGATCGCGCCCAGCACATCGTCGCGCTCGTGCAGCCCGGCGCCCATCGGCGCCGGATCCGACTCGCCGTGACCGCGCAGATCGAAGGCGAGCACCGAATAGCCCGCGCTGACCAGGGCCGCCGAGAGTCCCAGCAAGGAGCTGCGGTTGCTGTCGATCCCGTGTACGCGGATCACCGTGGCGCGAGGCTCGGGCGCGGGCAGCCACCAGCCGCGCAGTTGCAGCTCCGACTGGCCGCGCGGCGTGAACGAGACCGCCTCATAGTCGAGTCCCAGGTCCATTGGATGCGTTCCGATTGGGGTCACTTCGGCTGAGAGCGATCGGTCGGCGATGTAGATCGACGCCACCGCGTAGATCACGGCCAACAGCGCGACGATGGCTGCGCACAGTGTGAGCGTCCGCGTCCTGCTCAAGCCGACCTCCTCCTGTCGCAATCGCATCCGTGAACAGCATATGATCAGCGTATGACGAGGAATATCCCGCGGCCCATCGCGGGACGCCGAATTTGCTCACCGGCGGAGGCCCAATGCGCTTGTTGTCCATTCGCCCGCTCAATCTTGTCCTGTTGCCGCTCCTGGTTGCCGGTTTGCTGGTTAGCTGCTCCGGCGGACTCAGCCCGCAGGACTACGCCGAGTTGCATTGTTCGAACACGCTGATCGAGGAACTCGGGCTGGGCGAGGCGGAGGACGTAGAGGAGTTCACCAACGGCGAGCTGGCCGATCAGGCGGAACGGCTAGCCGAGCGTCTGCGCGAGCTGTCGCCGCCCGAAGCATTCGAGGCGCACCACCGCGCGAATCTGATCTGGACGGAAGGGTTGGCGAGCGAGCTGCGCCGGCTGGATCCCGACGCCCAGTTCGACGTGCAGACCTTCTTCGGGGCCCTGGACCGATTGCCCGATGTGCTCAGCCAGAGTTGGCTCGATCTCGCTCCCGACAACCGGGAGCTACTGCTCGCCGCCGGCTGCGAACCGCCCGGCCCCTTCTGAGCGGCCCGGGATCACCGACTCAGAGGTAATCCTCGCGCTGTGCCGTGGACGCTCCCAACCGCACGCCGCCCTGCAAGTGACGCTCGGAGCATCGTCTCGCCGACCGAGGCTGGTTTGTTGTTGCAGTGTCCAGAGCAAGCGCAGGGATCCCAGCGGGATAACCGCCTCTCCACAGTTCGGTTCTGTAGACAGGTACATATGAATCTCGTTGTGATTATCTCGACATACATTTATGATATTGATTGCATCGAGACCTCGAGTTGCCGATCGGCGACTCCTCCCGTGCGGTTCATAGCTCAGCCAGGCTCAGGCGATCATGATGAGACCACTGTCGACCTTCCCCCGCGTGCTGCGATCCTTGTGGCTCATGGCGCTCTGCGCCACATTGCCGCTGCTGGCGATGTTCGCCGGGGCCTCTGTTGCCGCCTCGGAGCCATCCGAGGAACCCGATGAGAACACACCGCCGACCGTCTCGGTGAGCGGCTTTGATCTGGACGGACCGGGAGGCGAGTTGACCAGACTGAGCGGCACGGCCTCGGACAGGGAAACGCCGCAGTTCGAGCTGGCCGTGCGCTGGACACAGACCGGTGGGACGCCGGTCCAGATCAATCGCGCCGACCAGTTCACCGCACACTTCATGGCGCCCGAAGTAACGCAGGACCAGACGTTCAGCTTCCGCATGACCGCGACCGACGCCGGCGGACTGTCGGACTCCGCCGACGTGGAACTCACCATCTTCGTCGCAGATCGAGTCCCCGATCAGTTCGAGTTGCCCGACACCGATTTCGCACTCCCGGGCGACTGGGTACACACCGATCCGTTCACGATCAGCGGTCTCAATGCTCCCGCGCCGCTCACGATCAGCGCGCCCGACGGTGTCACTCCTTATCTCTACATCAACGGCGACGACGCTCCGGACGCCGAGTTGGTGCGCAACGGCGATGTGCTCGAGATTGATGCCAGGGCCGCCGCCACCAGGGGTGAAACCGTCACCGTGACTATCGACATCGGCGGTGTGAGCGCCGACTGGCGAATCACGACCCTGGCCATCGCCGGACCGATCGACGCCTGGTCGTCGGCCGACTTCCCACCGCCCGCCAAGGGATGGCTGGCCGCGTTCGACCAGAGCGCGCGTTGGGACCTCGGCGGCTTCCGGGAACGATTCTCCGGCCGCACACTCAAGGTCGGCGACACGGCGTCGTTCTGGATCAACAACCCCAGAACGCGCAAATCCTTCCGTCTCGCCGCGATCTCGGACCATGCGTATTGGTGGGTCGATCGAAGCCTCAGGGTTGACGACGCGCAGCTCAAGAGCGCGGTCCAGCGCACCGAGCTGGAGGTCGTGCCTCGGGTCACGGCGATGTTCGGCGACCTGCCGACGGTCGGCGGACGGATGCGTAAGGTTCACATCCTGAACACGGAGTGGACCGGAGAGTTGGGCGGGTACGTTTCGTCCCGAGACCGATTTCCCGACTCCCGGGTCCAGTACAGCAACGAGACCCAGGTGCTGTACATGAACCTGAGGCTCCGACCGCTCGATCAGGAGCGTTACCTCGCGACGATTGCGCACGAGCTCACGCACATCCTGCAGGGACACCTGGACCTTGGCGAAGCAACCTGGTTGGATGAGGGACTCGCGGAGCTGGCGGAGATTGTCGCCGGGTACCCGCGGCATACGATCCAGGGCTTCTATCACTACCTGACAGCGCCGGGCAACCCCCCTGACCGACTGGAATCCGGGCTCACATGGCAGAGAGTCCACATACGGCGCTGTGGCACTGTTCGCACAGTATCTATATGAACATTATGTCAGCGACGGACGCTTCCAGGAGCTGCTGGCCGGCCAACGCACCGGCACCGGCGCCGTCGACGACTTCCTTCGCAGTCGCGGGATCGGCGCCACCGGGCACCGAGCCAGCGTCGCCGACTTTCACACGGTCTTTGCCGACTGGATGGTCGCCAACTTCCTCGACTGGGAGGGGGGCAACTACGGACGGTACGGATATCGGGACCTGGACATCGGCGCGGCCACCACGCACCGGATCCGGGTCGGTCAGGCGCCGGCGACCCGATCACTGCATCAGTATGGAGTCGATTATGTCGCCATCGACGGCAATGCCGGGAATGCGGTGATCCACTTCGAGGGACAGGGAGTCACCTCCCTGCTGCCGACCAGCGTCCCGCAGTCTGGCTGTTGGTGGAGCGGGGCCGACAACAACACGACCTCGACGCTCACACGTCGGTTGTGGGTGCCTGAGGGTCAGCAGCGGATGGGCTTCCGCATCTGGTACGACATCGAGCGTAACCGCGACCACCTCTACCTCGAGGTCTCGGACAACAACGGCGCGACCTGGAGGCGGTTGCACACACCGGCAATGGGCAGCGCCTGGGCGTTCACCGGCAAGGGCGGTTGGGTCGCCCAGTCCGCCTCGCTGCACGGATTCACGGGCCGCCAGATATTGGTCCGATTCCGCTACCGCACCAACGCGCACACGCGCGGGAGCGGCGCCTGTCTCAGCGACATCGGCATGGCCGGCGGGCCAACTGCCTGGATCGGCGGTTGGCATGCGAACGGCTTCTATTCAACCGACAATCGGGTCCGTCAGGACTGGATCGTCTGGGCGTTCGGCGGCGGGTTCAAGCCCCAGGTGCGCCCGCTGCAGTTGCAATGGAACCCCGAGCGCGACCAGTACGTCGCGACCCTGCCAACCACCTGGAGCGGGCATACGGTGATCGCGATCGCGCCGGCCGCTCCGCGCAGTACTGGACGGGTTCGCTACTCGCTCTGGGCGACGGGAACCGTCGTCGATACCGAGCCCGACCCATTCAGCTTCAGCGACCTGCTCGAAGCGGAACCCGGCGCCGTCGTGCGCAGCGACGTGGTGAGGATCAGCGGCCTCGATGCGCCGGCCGCCGTGTCCGTTCGCGCCGCGATGTTCGGTGGCGACGATCCTGAGATTGCCCTGTTCGACGTGCCACGCCCAAGCCGGGCGCAGATGTTCATCAATGGCGTCGCCGCGCCGGAAGTGACGACGATCAGCAACGGCGACACCCTCCAACTGGAAACGACCGCCGGTTCAACCGCCGGCGACGCGCTGACGGTCTCGGTCACGGTTGGCGGCGTCGGCGTCGACTGGCAAGTCAAGACCCGCCGGCCCAAGCCGACCGCCGATGCCGGTCAGGACCGGGACGTGCCGCCGGGCGCCTTCATGACGCTGCAGGGAGCAGGCAGCGGGAATCCGTACGGTGCCTGGTATCACCTGCGTTTCCAGTGGGAACAACTCTCAGGACCGCCGGTGAGCCTCAACAGCGCCACGGCGGGAGAGCCAACCTTCGTCGTCCCCGCGGACGCCGCCAGCGGCGCGACCATGGAGTTCCGCTTGACCGTGACCGACAAACATGGCGAATCCGACTCGGACCTCGTGACCTACACCGTGCAGGCCGAGACGGCGCTTCGGCCTACCGCGTGCGCCGGTCCCGATCTTGCAGCGGGACCGGGAGAAGAAGTGCGCCTGGCCGGCACCTGCAGCGAAAATCCGTACGGCCGGTGGTGGACACTGGCGCATCGCTGGACGCAAGTGTCCGGCCCGCCGGTCACGCTGAGCGACCTGACTCGCGGCAATCCTACTTTCACGGTCCCGAGCGACGCCTCCAATGAAATCTTCCAGTTCAAACTCACAGTGACCGACCGCGAAGGCGTGTCGGATAGCGACACGATGATCGTCATCGTCGCGGCCGCGGACGCGTCTCCAGCGCCGGACGCCAGCGAGTACGAGGCCGTTGTCCAGACGCAGGAGGAGACGACTCAGCCGGCAGCTTGCATCACGCAACTGGGCGAACTGGGAGATTCAGTTCAGCAGAGTGGTGATTGGAGCGATCGCGACTGCCGGGCTCATCACCGAAGCGACCGGCCGGCTCGCTACTTCAGCTTCACGCTCGCGCAACAGCGCAGCCTCAACCTACAGGTCCAGTCGGACGGGTCGGCGGCGATGTTCATATCTCGGGGCACGCCAAACAACGGCTGGGGCGCGCCGCCCAAGGGGAGCATGGAGCATCGGCTCCGCGTGCGCACCGACAACGGCAAGCTCGTGCATCAGGCTGATCTCACGGCGGCCCTGACGCTCGGCCCCGGCGATTACACGGTTGAAGTCGTCTCCATCGCCGCTGACACCGCGACGTTTGAGCTGATCATCACAACGGCGACGCCGGTCAAGCTCGAGTGACCGATCGACCGGTCGGAACCGGCGCCGCCTTTGCGATCCAACCGCATCAGGCCTCCTGCGTCAGTTCGGCGGTTGCGGCTGCTGCGGCTGATTGCGGTCGGCAAGGCCGGCGAGCCATTGCAACACCTCGGGGTTCGACAGCACCGCAGACATATCGAAGACCCGCGGCTGCAAGTCGGCCACGGTCGTGGCTTGCAGTAACGCCGCAGCCGGGTTGGGCGTGTTGCCAACGGAATCGATCACTCGATGGAGCACCATCGCCGTCAAGAATCCCTGGCTGGCCGAGGTCGGATCAATCATGAACCTCAGGGTCTCGCGCGCAAGCGGCAGGTGCCTCGCCAGCAGTCTGGTATCGAAGCCGACGCTACCGATCACAGGTCGCTGATCTGGGCGCTGATCGACCGCATCCAGGGCGCTCACGGCGGCTGCCAGGACATTGCCATTCAGGGTCAGGATTCCGGTCGGCGGCTCCGCCGCCCGCAGCCGCTCCGCGATGCGGTTGGCGCGGCCGTGGTCATCCAGCGACTCGTCCAGTTGCAGAATCTCGACCGCGCCGCTGTAGGTCGCTTCGAGTCCGTCGCAGCGATCGGTGAGTCCGACGTTGTCCTGCTCGTGGATCACGCAGAGCACTGTGCCGGCATCGGCCTGATTGGCCTGATTGAGCTGATTGAACTGTTCCCCGGCCAGCTCGCCGGCGGTTCGGTCATCCAGGGCAATGTGGAATCGGGAACCGGCTTCCGAGGCAAAGTCCACGCCGGAGTTGAAGGTAACGATCTGCACTCCCGCCCGACCGGCCGCCTGCAAGGCCGGCAGCACGCTGTCCGGATCGGCCAACGTGGAGCCGATTGCGGCCGCGTCATCGGTTACGCATTGCGAGATGGCGGCGGCTTGCTCAGCTCCGTCCGCGTGATGCGCAATGCGCAGATCCAGTCCGACGCTGCGCGCCGCTCGTTGCGCGTGGAGATCGAACAGGGTCCAGAAGCGGTCGGCCGCTCGTCCGTGTGTGACGATGCACACCAACCCTGCGTCTGTGCCGCCGCCGGGCATTGCGCTGGGCATGGTCTCCTGACGGGTGTCGCCGGCGGCGCGCGTCAACCGCAGCGGAGAGCTGAAGTGCCAACGGTCGACTTCGTGATCCTGGCTGAGGAATCGCGCCTTGGGCAGCTCGACATCACTCCACGTGTGTTGCTGTCGCTGTTGCAGGCCGACCTCGAACCGCCCGTCGCTCAAGGCGCGCGCGGCGATCCTGACTTCTGCTGCGCTGCCACTCTCCTGCTGCGCTTGCGCCCCCCGTTCCCCTGCAAAACCGCCGAGCGCGGCGACCAGGGCCAGGGTGATCCCCGCAGTCAGAGCGGCGATCACGAACATGCGGACCAGAGACATCGTGTACCTCCGTGCTTCCACTGAATGTGCTAGACATCCGCATGATAGGCAGCTGTTCATTCGATATCGTTATGATCCGAACGCGGGCGAGGGTTGTCGGGGCTGTTGCGGTAACAGGGGCTATTGCGGCGTGATGCTGATCGTGAAGTCTCCGGCGCCGGCCGTTTCGACCGTGTAGCTCCCGGCGGCCAGCGTGAGCGTGACCTGGTTTGAGCCTGTGTGGACGCCGTCGTGCAGCAGCTTGCCGTTGCCGCGGCGCGCCTCGCGTCGATGCTCGTAGCCGGGACCGGGGACCGTGCCCCAGCCGTTCTTTGGGGTTCCCGCCGACAGGTACAACGTCGCATTGGACCCCGACGTGAGCGTCACAGCGACGACGGTTTCGCTCGCCAGCGTGAAGTGGAGGTAGCGCGCTGCGCCGTCCTGGTGGTGCGCCCGGCACGACGGATCATTCCAACTGCCCGCGTACTCGACGGCTTGGCCGAGCGCGCCCAAGTTGCTGGAGCAGGCGGTCAGCGTGGTTGGCTCGGTCACGTCCAACAAGACGACGGTGACGACGATGCCGGCCGCGGCGCCCTGGCCGTCGCGCGCTTCCACGGTCAGCGTGTAGCTGGACTGCGCCTCGTAGTCGTAGCGGACGCCGCCGACCGTGGTCAGTTGACCGGTGCCCGAGTGGATCGAGAACGACGCCGCGCCTGGCCCGCTCAGGGAGTAGGTCAGCGCGTCGCCGTCCGGATCGACGGCGGTGACGGCAGCGCCCACGTTGACGCCCGCGCCGCTGTTCTCGGCGAGCTGGCGAGTCGCCTGCGCGCCTTCACCGAAGACCGGAGCGCGGTTCTCGGCCTCGGGCGCGAGGACGGTCACCGTCACGTCGTCGGAGTCGCGCTCATCGTCGATGTCGGTCACCGTCAGGGTGAAGGTGTAGACCGTGCCCGGAGCGGCGTCCGAGGGCACGGTGAAGGTGGGACGCCCTCGCGTGTGGTC
>DAOUKQ010000052.1:0-10231 GCA_034421135.1 Dehalococcoidia bacterium | reverse complement strand
GCGCGGTCGCCGGCGCCCTTCATCACGACGACGCGGACGTCGGGGTCGTCGCGGAAGGTGTGCATGATGGTGGGGATGGCGGCGTTCATGGCGACGCCCATGGCGTTGAGCTTGTCGGGGTTGTTGAAGACCATCCAGCCAATGCCGTCCTCGGACCAGGCGAGCATCTTGTCGGTGTCGAGCGTGATGTGGTTCTTCATTATGGGCTCCTGTCGATTTCGGTGGGCGCCGGCCCTCACCCTAACCCTCTCCCTCTGGGAGAGGGGATCAGATGACGCCGCGGGTGCGGAGGTCGGCGATGGCAGTGGGGCTGTAGCCGAGGGTGGTGAGGACGTCGTCGGTGTGTTGGCCGAGTGCGGGGGTTCCGAGGCGCATTTTCTCGGGTTGCGGGGTTCTGGTGAGGTTGATTGGCTGTCCGACGAGGGTGACTTCGCCTCGCTCGGGGTGCGGGGCTTGTCGGGCCATGTTGAGGTGCTTGACCTGCTCGTCCTCGAAGGTGCCGGGGATGTCGTAGATCGGTCCGCAGGGGACGCCGGCCTCGTTGAGGCGTTGGATCCAGTGCTCGGAGGTGTTGGTCCGGGTGCGCTGGTTGATGGCTTCGTTGAGGTCGACGCGATTCCTGGACCGGCGTGACGAGGTGACGAAGTCGGGATGGTCGATCAGCGCTTCGGCCTCGATGGCGCGGCAGAGTCGGGCGTACATGGCTCCGCCGGAGGCGGCGATGTTGATGTGTCCGTCGGCGGTCTCGTAGACGCCGGTGGGCATGAGGGTGGGATGGTCGTTGCCGGCCTGGGGTGGGACTTCGCCGTCGATGGTCCAGCGAGTGACCTGGAGGTCGAGCATGGCGATCTGGGCCTCGAGCAGCGAGGTGTGAACCCATTGTCCTTCGCCGGACCGCTCGCGCTCGAGCAGGGCGATGAGGATGGCCTGGGCGAGGAAGCCGCCGGCGGTCAGGTCGGCGATGGGGATGCCGACGCGAACCGGTCCGTCGCCGGGCATACCGTTGACGGACATGATGCCGCCGAGTCCCTGGGCGATCTGGTCGACGCCGGCGCGCCAGGCGTAGGGTCCGTCCTGGCCGAATCCGGAGATGCTGCCGTAGACGATGCGCGGGTTGCGCGCGCGACAGGCGTCGTAGTCGATGCCGAGGCGTCGCTTGACGTCGGCGCGGTAGTTCTCGACGACAACGTCTGCGCGTTCGACGAGGCTGAGGAAGATTTCGACCGCCTCGGGCTCCTTGAGATTGAGCGTCAAAGACCGCTTGTTGCGGTGCAGGTTGAGGAAGTCGGAGGACTCGCGTCCGCCGGTGACGCCCTCGGCCTGTCCCGGAACCTCAGGCTGCTCGACCTTGAGCACGTCGGCGCCCCAGTCGCCGAGCTGTCGCGTGGCGGTAGGGCCAGCGCGCGCCCGGGTGAGGTCGAGGACGAAGAGGTGGTCGAGGGGGAGGTAGGTCATGCGCAGAGGATAATGGGAGCGCTGAGGGGGTCGTTAGCCTTAGAGCCCATGTCAGCTCATGGATTCATCGCCAGGGCGACTGCCATTGATCTTCCATGAGCAGGAGGACAGTGACGATGACGTCGTCGGTGACGCTAAGTGAATCAGGGGACCTCCTGTATGTCAGGCTGCGCGAAGGCCCGGTGGCCAAGACTCGCGCGTTCGGGGATGATCGGCTCGTCGATTTCGACGCCCACGGCATGGTGAAGGGGACGGAGTTCATTGGCGTCGATGGGGAAGTCGACGTGCGCGGATTGCCGGAAAGCGAACAACTGAGGAAAGCAATCTCATTCGCGGGAGTTGGGCTGCATGTCCTGTCGGACGTGCCAATTGATTGAGAGAGCCGGTACCTTTTCTCGATAGCAACGGATTGAAAGTCACCTTTCAGGCCAAGCAGGCGAAAGCAGGGTCCGACCGTGATACGCCCCAAGATTCAGACCGCATTGGCTTGGGCTCGTCCGAAGCTGCGTGAGTTACGACGTTGGGGGCGTCGATTCCACGGGTGGTGGTTCGAACACCGCAAGTACAACATTGATCCCAGGGATGGCAGCGGGACCGGTCTTGGCGGCTGATTGAAGAATCCGCGACGAGTTCGCTCCGAGCAACCCAGCCCGGAGCGAACTTGTTGCTCTCAAGGACCTTGGTCTGTCACGCTGGAACGGAGGCAGGCTCAGTGAGGCCGGTTCGATATCGCTCGTCGATGTCGTTGCTGAGGCGGCCTTCGGCGGTCCAGTGGTCGAGGCGCTCGGCGATTCGGGCGTTGGCTTCGAGGCGGATGCTGGCGGCGTTGTTGCGGATGTCGAGGGCTTCGGGCAGGGGTTGGTCGAGGCCCTGTTTGGCTCGCTCGTGCATGGCGCGGTGGTCGGCGATGGCGTCGAGGGGTTGGAAGTTGGCGCCGGGTTCGGCGGTCGTGGCCCAGAGGGTATAGAGCGCGTTGCAATTCCAGCTACAGGCCTCGCAGCGCCACTCCTCAAAGAGACGGAACGCTCGGTGAGCCCCTCGTTGACTGGAACTTTCGATCCGCAGGGCGAGTTCGACGATCTCGCCGGCGTACGGGTCGTGCTCTCCTGCGCCGGAGCATCCGTGCGACTTCCAGACCAGGCCGTGGCTGGTGTAGAGCAGAGCCATAAGCCTGTGGAGTCGGTCGAGGTCGGGGCGCGGCGCGCGCCACTGGTCTTCGACTTCCTCCTGGATGCGCCGGAGGTAGCGGAGTTCGTTGAGTGATTCCTGGCTTCTCATGGGTCGGATCCTGTCGTGCGGGACTCAGGTTAGAGCGTCGAACTCAGCGAGCAGGCGGACGCGAGGGTATCGGCCGCGGGCGGCGCCATGGAATCGGGCATCGGCGGTCCAGAGTTCGGAATCGAGGGATTCGGCGAGCGCCAGAAAGATGCAGTCGTAGACGGCGCCCTGACTCAGCTCTGAAGCAAGCTCGACTGCACGGCTGTGCAATGGGACCGCGCCGTAAAGCTCGATGCCGAATGCCAAGATGTGCTCGACCAGGTCGAGCGCCGTTGCAGCTTCGATATCGCGATCGACCACTGCTCGGTGGAGTGCATTGGCGGTCTCCGCCAGCATCAGAATCGGCGCGACGATCCGGACTCCCTGTCTCGACCACTGAGTGCCGAGTGCTCTGGCTGCTCCCGAATCTGCCTCATCTACGAACCACTTGAATGCCAGGCTGGTGTCAACGACCACAACGTCGTGGATCACCATTCTTTCATCTGTACTTCGCGAATCTTCCGAGCGTCGTCACGGTACTCCAAGCCGGTCTTCCTGAGCCGACGATCACCCAAGAGCTTCCGTGAATAGTCGGCTAGCCCCTCAAAGTCGTAAGGCGGGCCTGTCTTGACCGCCCGATCATCTCTCGCGGTCTGGAGTTCACGCACAACGAGATTGCGGCAGTACGTTGGCAGGTCCATGTCTTCCCGCTCGGCGACTTGGCAGAGACGTCTGTGCGTCACGGCGTCAAGCTTGATGGTTACAGATCTGGAGTCGAATTCAGACATACTCACCTCAACGAACCAGTCTGTTGCCAGCGTAACAAGGATCACTCAGCCGCGGCGTCACTCGCCCTTGAACTCGGGTGTCCGACCCTCCGCAAACGCGCGCGGGCCTTCTTTGGAGTCGGCAGTTTGGCCGACGATCCAGCGGAGGGAGCCTCCGAAGCGGTTGGCCTGGGCGAGGGTCATGTCTCCCTGGGCGTTGATGAGTTCCTTCATCGCGCGGACGGCGATGGGCGCGTAGCCGGCGACCTGACCGGCCATTTCCTGTGCGGTGCCGAGCAGTTCGTCCTGGGGCACGAGGCGGGAGATCAGACCCCACTGCAGTGCCTCCTCCATGCTCAGGCGACGGCCGAGGTAGAGCATCTCGTTGGCGTAGGCCTGTGGGATGGCTCGGGGCAGGCGCATGGGGCCGCCGGCGAGGGGAAAGAAGCCGAGCGTAATCTCGGGCAGGCCGAGACGGGCGCGGGCGTTCTCGGCGCCGATGCGCATGTCGCAGATGAGGGCGATTTCGAATCCGCCGCCGAGCGCATGGCCGTTGATCGCGGCGATCAGCGGCTTCTTGGCGTCGAACTCGTCGAAGCGGTCAGCGGCATTGGTTGGGAAGTGTCCGGCCGGACCGGCCGAGGCTGCGGGACCGTCGCCCTGGGTGAGGTCTGCGCCGGCGCAGAAGGCGCGCTCTCCGGCGCCGGTGATGACGGCGCTGCGGATCTCGTCGTTGTTGCGGACTTCGACCAACGCTTCGATCAGTTGCGATCCGAGCGCGCTGTTGATGGTGTTCATCTTGTCGGGGCGATTGAGGGTGATCGTGGCGACTCGCTCGGACACATCGAACAGGACTTCATCGGCCATGGTGGTGTTTCCTCGAGGGGGATTCCTGGTGTGCAGTTCACGCAGTTTCCTGCAATAGGCAGGATAAGGGCAGGTCGCAGCCAGCCTAGAATGGCGGCCAACGCGGACGGGTGAGCGAACGCGAGAGGAGCAGGCATGGCTGGAACACCACTTGAAGCGCTGGGCGCGTTGGCCGAGTCTCTGGGCGCGGAGGCGTCAGAGGCGCAGCTTGAGCGCGCGCTGCCGACTGTGACTCGCATACTGAAGTACGTGCTTGGCAACGACACCTTGCCCGATCTGGGCGAAACCGAGCCGGCACTCGGTCTGCGCTACGACGTGGGCGAGCTGCGTCGGGGAAGCGAGGGTCCCGATGGAACATCGTGAACCGTATGATCTGTCGATTGTGGAAGCAGGGGCGGCGCTCAGAGATGGGTTGCTGACTGCGTTGGGGCTGACGGAGTCGGTGCTATCGCGGTTGGATGCGACGGAGCCGCTGTTGAACGCGTACATCACGGTGACGGCGGACCTGGCTCGGGAGCAGGCATCGGCAGCGGATGACGCATTGCGCGATGGCCGTGACCTGGGTCCGCTGCATGGCATTCCGATTGCGCTCAAGGACCTTGTCGACACGGCCGGGATTCCGACGACCGGCGGCGGTGGATTTCTGCGCGACCGGATTCCGGACCGGGATGCGACGGTCTACACGAAGCTCAAGGCAGCCGGCGCAGTGATGCCGGGCAAGCTCAATCTGCATGAGTTTGCCTTTGGCACGACCAGCCGGAATCCGCACTACGGAGCAGTGTGTAATCCGTGGGATGTGACGAAGTCGCCTGGCGGCAGCAGCGGCGGTTCGGGAGCGTCGGTGGCGATCGGATCATCGCTGGGCGCGTTGGGCTCGGACACGGGCGGCAGCATCCGGATTCCGGCGAGTCTGTGCGGGGTGACTGGATTGATGGGGACGTATGGTCGGGTGTCGCGGACGGGGGTCCTGCCGCTGTCGTGGACACTCGACCATGTCGGTCCGTTGACCAAGACGGTTGAGGACGCGGGACTGGTGCTGAACGCGTTGGCTGGATACGACCCCCAGGATCCCGGTAGCGCCGATGTTCCGGTCGGCGATTGCACGGAGACGCTGGTCGAAGGCGTGGACGGGATTCGGATTGGTGTTCCTCGCAAGATGCTCTGGCAGGGCTGCGAGGATGATGTCGTTGAGCACTGTGAGATTGCAGTCGATCATCTGCGCAGCATGGGTGCGACGGTGACCGAGGTCGAGATGCCATTGCAGGAGGGTCGACCGCGGGGACTGACGATCATCGCCGAGGCAGCCGCCTATCACGCGAAGTGGCTGAGAGAGCGCCGCGACGAGTACGGCGACATCCTGGAGCGAGTCGAGGCTGGGCTGGGAGTGACGGCGGTCGAGTACATCAACGATCAGCGCCTGCGGCGCAAGTTCATCGACGAGACGGTCAATGTGTTGCAAGATGTCGATGTGTTGATCTCGCCAACTTGCTCGCGGACGGCGCCGCTGATCGAGGACGGCGATCCGACCGCAGAGCTGGCCCGTATCACGGCTCCGTATGACGTGACCGGGATTCCGGCGATCTCGATCCCTTGCGGTTATGACCGCAACGGGATGCCGATTGGTCTGATGATTGGCGGTCGTCACTTTGACGAGGCGACAGTTTGTCGGGTGGCGCACGCATATGAGCAGTCGACAGACTGGATCCTTCAGCGTCCTGAGCTCGAGGTGTAGCCAACCGCCGCGGGGCGATCAGTCAATGGTGCCCAGGAACGCGGACAGCTCCTCGGCGACCGCCTGCGACTGCTCGACCACGAGAGCATGCCCTGCGTCGGGGACCAACCTGACTTCTGCGCCGGAGGCGTCGGCGAGGAGTTGGGCATGGTCGGGGAGGACAAGCAGGTCTTCTTCACCGTGCAGGACGAGCATGGGAATGCCGAGCGCTTTGAGCCGTTCGATCGGGTCGAAGATCAGGGCGGACTGGAGCGGCCCCAGAGTTGCGATCATCGGCGCGCCCTTGCTTCGCTTCTCGACCGCCTCGTCGAGCATGTCGGGGTGCTCGTCGATGAAGTCGGTCGCGAAGAGGATGTCCATCATTGCAGCGGCGGCCTGAGGCACGGGCAGTTGCGCGCCGCGCATCATGTGCTGCATCGACTCCGGCGGCGTGGGCGGGCCCGAGGGACCGGCCGAGGTCGCGCAGGTGACGATCCCGCGCACCAGCTCGGGCGCGGCGAAGGCGACCGCCATGGCGACGGTGCCGCCGAGCGAGTTGCCGACCAGCACGGCCGGTCCCGCGTCGAGTGTGCGGATCAGCTTGACGGCGTCCTCGGCGAACTGGTCTACGGTGTAGCCCTCGGTCGGTTGGTCGGACTCGCCGATCCCGCGCTGGTCGTAGCGGACGACGCGGTACGAGTCGGGCAAGGCGTCGGCGACCAGCGCCCACTGGTCCATGTCCATCATGCCGCCAGCGATGAGGATGACCAACGGGCCGCCGCCCTGGTCGGCGACATCGAGGGAGAGGTCGGGCGCAACCTGTAGACGCGTCATGCCGACGAGGGTACCGCAGGTATCATCCGCACATGGCCGACGACTATGCAGTCCATGTGGTGCGAGTGATCGACGGCGACTCGGTCAAGGCGCGTCTGACCAACGGCGACGAGTACTCGGTGCGGATGTACGGGATCGATGCGCCGGAAAAGGACCAGCGGGCAGGACGCGACTCGCACGATTACCTGCGCCGTGTGGTTCAGACTCGACGCGAGTGGCGATTGCGTGTGGTCGACGTGGATCGGTATCAGCGGCTGGTTGGGGTGCTGTATCCCGAGGGCGGATCGGTCCGCGACTCGGCCAATCACGCGATGGTGGAGTCGGGGCTGGCCTATTGGTATCGGGAGTACGGCGGCGCGGAGCTGGGCTTCGACGACTCGGAACGTTATGCCAAGCGCGAGCGGGCCGGGGTTTGGGGACAGCAGGGTTCCGTCAAGCCGTGGGATCATCGGCGGGCGAAGCGCGCCGAGTCCAAGGCGCGTCGCGAGGCGGCGGAGTCCCCGTGGATCATCCTGATCGGCGGGGTGTTTAAGCTGGTCGGCGCAATCCTGGTCGCGCTGCTGAAGGCGTCAGCGTCGAGTTCCGGCAGTCGGAGGAGAAGACGTCGGCGTCGGCGGTGGTAGGGCACTCAACATGCCGGGGCGTTTCGTAACAGGTTCTCTTTGCTTCTGTCGAACGCTGCATTCACTCCTGTCGAATACACGCGACCTCGCGGATTCTGTATCAATCGTCGATTCCTGAAATCCCGCTGTAGGGCAACGTCGTTCGTGTAGAGCAACCGAGCGCCGCTCACAGAGGCAAGCGCGAGAACATGAGGATCATCAGATTCCCGATCTGGATGAATCTCGAAGCTGTTCACGGCGTCCATTAGCTCCTCGTCACCGACTAGCCGAAACTGAGCGGTTCCCTGAGCGATGAACGCCCATTGACGAAACTCGCTGGATGCTTGCTCCAGTTCCCGTTGCAGAAGTCCACCGGAGACGAGTCGACCTTGACCCTCACTCACCCAGCGACGCACGCCAGCGCCTGCGGGCGTCGGGCTATCACCGCACATCTCCGCCGCCACGTTTGCGTCGATAATGGCGCAGCCTAATCGGGAGGCCACAAGGACCTCTCGATTTCCTTCATGAAGAACGACCGATAGCCAAGCGGCGAGTTCATGACATTGCCCATCTTGTCCCACCAAATCTCGTGGATCTTGACATCCAGGCCGTCCCGCTCGAAGTAGAGAATGCGTACATCATCTGGTGTAAGCGACGTTCTCCCGTCACGGACATCCATACGGATGCGGTCTAACAGGTGGTCGCTGTGCGTTTCGACGATTAGTTGCTTGTCCTGGGATGCAACTTGGCACAGGAGACTCCCAAAGGCGGCTTGCGCGCTAGGGTGCATGTGAACCTCGGGCTGCTGGAGCAGATACTGGCTTGCGCCGTCGGTTCGGAGCAACTCAGTGGCTAACGGCAATACTTGACTGACACCGTAACCGACATCAATCAGATTGCGGAATGACCCCTCCTTATCTTTACTCGCCTTGCGTACCTGGAGTTGGAATGGATCGCTGTCGCCTTCTCCCAACAGGCGCACGCTGATCTCATCGAACAGTCCAGAATCGCGTCCGAATGTGTCGAGTGATCGCTTCAGAACCACCCATTCTTCGTCGTCACGACGGGCGCGTTCTGCTAGATACATAGGGACGTTATCTCCTTCGGGTTCAGGCTCCATTCGACCCGGATCATAGGTACGTCGAGGTTTTGCTCTAATCGGTGCACTTGCGAACGGCAGGCTCTTGTCTCGAGCGAAGGCAAGAGATGCTAAGTCGCTAAGCTGTTGCTCTTCGCCATCAGTCAACTCAAACATCTCGTCGTGAGTTGAAGTAACAGTTACATCATCATACCATCCTCCAGCCTCTTGCCATTCATAGACAATTCCAGTAAGCCATTGGATTGCCGGTAACCGCGGCGTCTGCGGATTGACGGCTCGAATATGCCAAACGGCTCGATCATTTCCTATGCCAACACGTAAGCTGTAAGAGTCCCGTTCTTCGAGTCGATCTTCTGCCCATGCCTCACCAACAGTGATGCGCCGATTTGCGACGATGGTTGATGCTTCTCGTTTCGCAAAAGTATGATGGAGATGTATGCCAATCTGCGAGCCATTTGAGTCTAATGGACCAGAAAATCCAGCCGAAAAGCAATCTGGGCGTCCCCCGCGCCCTCGATCATGGACGATGTCGTCGAAAGCACCCAAATCGAAAGGCGCTTGTTTGAAGTCGGGGACAGCCGCACGTGCTTTCCCAGTCACCAACTCAGCCAATACCTGAATCAACGCCAAGAACGAAGTCTTGCCCGTCGAGTTCTCCCCGACGAGCAGCGTCAGCGGGGCGAGCTTGACCGTTTGCTTCTCTCGGAAGCAGCGGAAGTTTTCGAGGGTGACGCTTTCCATGACTGGCATGGGATTAGGTTACCTAGCTGGTGACGGCTCCGCGTTCGGCTCCGCTGACGAGGGTGGCGTATTTGGCGAAGACTCCGTTTTCGTAGTTTGGACTTGGGGCTGACCAGTTGGCTCTGCGGCGGGCGAGCTCGGCTTCATCGACGTTGAGGTTGAGTTGTCGGTTGGCGATGTCGAGCGTGATCTCGTCGCCCTCCTGCACGAGGGCGATAGGGCCTCCGACGTAGGCTTCGGGGGCGACGTGGCCGGCCATCAGGCCGCGGGTGGCTCCGGAGAAGCGGCCGTCGGTGAGCAGGGCGACGGACTCTCCCAGGCCGGCTCCGACGATGGCGGCGGTGACTCCCAGCATTTCTCTCATGCCGGGGCCTCCCTTGGGGCCTTCGTAGCGGATCACGACGATGTCGCCGGCGTTGATCTGGTTGTGGGTGACGGCGTCCATGGCGTCTTCTTCGCGCTCGAAGACTCGGGCGGGGCCGGTCTGGAGCTGGCGCTCGTAGCCGGCGACCTTGACGACGCAGCCGTCGGGCGCGAGCGAGCCCTTGAGGATGACGAGGCCGCCGGTTTCCTTGAGCGCCTGGTCGACGGGGAGGATGACGTCCTGACCGGGGGTTTCCTGGGCGGTGTCAGCAGCCTCGGCGATGGTCTGTCCGGTGACGGTCATGGCGTCGCCGTGGATCTTGCCGCCTTCGAGCAGTCGCTTGGCCAGCAGCGGGGTGCCGCCGGCTCGGTCCATGTCAAGGGCGACGTAGCGACCGCCGGGGCGGAGGTCGCCGATCAGGGGGGTGCGCTCGGAGATTTCGTCGAAGTCGTCGATGTTTAGCTCGACGCCGGCCTCGCGGGCGAGGGCGAGCAGGTGGAGGACGACGTTGGTCGAGCCGCCGGTGGAGGCGGC
>DAOUKQ010000051.1:0-4729 GCA_034421135.1 Dehalococcoidia bacterium | reverse complement strand
CTCTATACCGCGATGGTGACGCCGATGACCGAGGCCGGCGGCGTTGACATCGAGCAGGCGCAGCACCTGGCGGCGGCTCTGTTGAAGTCGGGCTCCGACGGGGTTGTCGTGGCCGGGACGACCGGCGAGTCGCCAACGCTGACGCACGAGGAGGAGCGGGTTCTGTTCCGCGAGTTGGCTCCGGTCGTCCACGAGGCGGGCGGCACGCTGATCGCGGGGACGGGCTCGAACAGCACTGATACGGCTGTCGACGCGTCGGAGCAGGCGGCGAGCCTGGATGTCGACGGTCTGCTGCAGGTGGTGCCGTACTACAACAAGCCGTCGCAGGAGGGTCTGTACCAGCACTTCAAGGCGGTGGCGGACGCCGTGCCCGAGACTCCGATCATGCTCTACAACGTGCCCGGGCGGACCGGGCTGAACATGACGGCGCAGACCGTCGTGCGTCTGGCCGAAGACTGCGCCAACATCGTTGGCGTCAAAGAGGCGTCGGGTGATCTCGAGCAGATTGCGGAGATCATCCGCACCGCACCGCCAGGCTTCCGCATGTGGAGCGGCAACGACGGTGACAATCTCGCGATGCTCGCAATGGGCGGCTACGGTGCCGTGTCTGTGCTGTCGCATCTCGTCGGCGGACAGATCAAAGCGATGTACGACGCTTGGGAGCGCGGCGACACTGCCGAGGCGGGACGCCTGCAGGTCAAGCTCGCGCCGCTCGTCAAGGCACTCTTCCTGATCGGCAATCCCGCGCCGGTCAAGTGGGCGCTCAACGACATCGGTTTCAACGCCGGCCCGCTGCGATCGCCGCTGGTCGATCCCGACGAAGGCATCCAGAACACGATCCGCTCGGCCCTCGAGGTCGCGGGCGGCCAGGACCTGATCTAGCCGGTCGCGTTCAAGAATGAAGTGCGACTCGGCCGAGGCCTGGGGCTATGCCCTGTTACTCACGCGCCGTGTGCTGACGACGGCGCTGGCCGGCGCGACCGAGGTTCAACTCCACCAACCGACGCCGCTCGGTTCGCTCGCCGGCTGCGCAACTGAAGCCTGCACCGCAGAGGTCAACCTGATCTGGCCGGAAGACCTGCCGCCCGCGCAACTCGACCCACCGCAGACGCCGGTGCAGTTCATGTACGCGCTCGTCCGTCATCGAGCCGTCACCGAAGAGATCCTGATGCAGGCCACCGACGAGACCATGTCGCAGTCGTGGTGGACCAGAGCGAAGCGTCTGGCCCAGGATCCGGAGCAGACTTTGACCGAGTCGCTGCAGGAACTGGCACTGAACGAGTTTGCGATCGCGACGAAGTCGGCCAATATCCGAGCTCAGGTCGATGCTGAATGGTCACCGCAACCAGAACTGGCCGAACGAGCGCAGAACGCAATCGCAGCCGCGCGCTAGGTGCGCTAGGTGCCTGGGCAGACGAAATTCCACCGATCTGTTGCGCAGCCCGCTCTAGCCACGGCCGTTGCGGGGTTGCACGCGAACATCCAGGTGCTCGAGTCCGCGTAGCACGATGTTGTGCCGGTATTCGGGCTCTCGCGAACCGAACTTGATTTCGTCGAACCGTTCCAACAGCACCTCGAACGCAACCTTCGCCTCCAGCCTCGCCAACGGCGCGCCGAGGCAGTGATGAATGCCTCGTCCGAACGCGATGTTTCCGGTGTCCTCGCGGGTGATATCCAGTCGGTCAGGGTCGCGAAACACCTGCGGATCCCGGTTCGCCGCCCCGATCAATGGCGTGACCAGTGAACCCTTCTTGCCCTGCTTATCTCCGATCTCCGTGTCTTCAACCAGACGTCGGACATCGACCTGCACTGGCGAGTCGTAGCGCAGCAGCTCCTCGATCGCAGACGGGATTCGTTCCGGCTGCTGGCGTAACAGCTCCAACTGCTCCGGGTGTTCGAGCAGCGCCTTGAGACCGTTGCCGATCAGGTTGGTCGTGGTCTCGTTACCGGCGACGAGCAAGAGGCGCAGGGTGATCTGCGTCTCGTCGTGGCTCAGCGTCTGGCCTGCTTCCTCGGCGATCATCAGGCGCGAAACCAGGTCGTCTTTCGGTTCGCGGCGGCGATCTTCGATGATCGGCGCAAAGTAGCCGGCCAGCGCCTCGGCGTTGTCGAGCAATTCTGATAGCTCCGCCTCGCTCAGATTCGGCTCGAGACCTCGGATGATCTGATCCGACCATGCCTTGAACTGCTGCCGATCTTCGGTCGGCACGCCGATCATCTCGGCGATCACGAGCATCGGCAGCAAGTTGGCGAAGTTGGCCATGAGTTCGAAGTCGTTGCTGTCGGCGACTTCATCGAGGAGAGCGTGCGCGGTCGCTCGGATCTGGTCTTCCATCTTCGCGATCTGCGGTGGCGTGAATGCACGATTGACCAGTCCACGCAGACGCGTGTGATCGGGCGGGTCGCGAAACTGCATCGACGGTGAGAGTTGGCGGCGAGCCTGCTCCTCAGCCACGGGGAAGGGCTCGGCGCCGCGAATGACGCTGCTGAAGCGGCGGTAATCGCGGAGGATTGCGTCGACGTCGTCGTATGGGACGACGGTGATCATGCTCGTCAAGGGGCTGTAGTGATACGGATCACGCTCGCGCAGCGCGCGGTAGGTGGGATATGGGTCGGCGATGAAGCTGGGGTCGAGCAGATTCCAGACGACTCCAGACTGGATCCGTTCCTGCAGAAACCGGGCGCGAATGTAAATCGGCGCGATCGTGGAGATGAGCAAATCAGAGAGCGCCACCGTCCGGCCCTTCAGAACCAGTCCGCATATCCCGACTTCGGGACGCAAGCGCAACCGTAACAGCAGCGAGGCTGTCTAGTACGCGCCGCACCAGTCGAGGTTTGGTTGGATCGGCGTGTCGAAGACTCCCTCGAGATCGAATCTCATCTCGGCGACTCGACCCGGCAAGGGAATACGAATCCAGACTTCCTCGTGCCGCTTGGCTTCCCTCAGGAAGCCTGTCCCGTCGTAGATTTCCATCTGCGGCTCGTAGACATCAAAGCCCCATCTCCGTGAGTTTCTTTGGGACGAGGATCGGAAACTTGCCCTCGCCTCCGGCTCATGGGCAGGACTAAGCGTTACCACCACGCGTTGATCGGTCTCCGGATGCCGGCGAAACGCCTGGACGCCGACGTGGACGGTTTGCGGCAGGCGGTGAGTGTCGCAGAAGAACGAGAGCGTGACCCACTCAACCTCAAGGTCATCCGCGAAGGACGCCACAGACAGATATGTCCGAAAACCAATCTCCTGGTCCAAGTAAGCCCGCGCTGCGAAATGCTCACCAGCGAATGCCTCTTCCAGCAGGATCGGCAGCGCGCCGGTTTCGATCTCAGAGGGAGAATCATGCTTGTCCGTTTGGCCGTCTTGCCCGCCTCTACAGGCGGCGCCGGACAGCGCCATGACGCCAACGACGACGAGGAGCAGGCGAGCGTGCAACGGGAGTGAGTATTCCCGGCTCCGGCCGGAATGATGCTGTGCAGCGAGGGATTCGGGAATCGTTCTCACGGCCGTTGTTTTGCCGGCTCCGCTGTAGCTGTCTAACACGGCGCAACCAAGGTTCCCGCGCTGTGATTGCTCCGGGTCTCTCAACGCCCTGCGAATACGATATCCACATCACAGAGTCTGGTAGATGGAGCCGAGCATGACCTGGGAATCAGAGATTGCCGAAATCGCCAAGCGCAAGGAACTCGCCAAGGCGCGCGGCGGGCCTGAGGGTGTGGCTCGGCAGCGGCGGCGGGGGAAGTTGCTGGTCAACGAGCGGATCGACGGGCTGCTGGACGCGGACTCGCTGCAGGAGTTCATGTCGCTGGTGGGGCGGCCGGATTATGACGAGTCCGGGGAGTTGGTCGGGTTTACGCCCAAAGGGGCGATCGAGGGCTTTGGCAAGGTCAACGGGCGCAAAGTCGTCGTCTCGGCGGGGGACTTCACGGTGCGGGGCGGCTCGGGCGGCGGCGACGGATCGGACGGGCTGGGGTCGGAGAAGCGCTCCAACCAGCGGGCGCTGGAGTGGCGCGTGCCGTATGTGCGGCTGCTCGACGCGGCGGGCGGATCGGTGCGCGGCTTCGAGACGCTGGGCCGCACGTACCTGCCCGACGGCAACATGTGGTCGACCTTCGACACCGATCTGTTGCGGACGGTGCCGGTTGTCTCGGCTGTGATGGGATCGGTCGCGGGTCTGCCGGCGGTGAATGCCTGCATGGCTCACTTCACGATCATGGTGAAGGGGATCTCGCAGCTCTTCCCGGGCGGTCCGCCGGTGGTCAAGGCGGCGCTGGGCTACGACATCACGAAGGAGGACCTGGGCGACGAGCGCGTCCACGTCTACCAGTCGGGGTCGGTGGACAACCTGGCCGAGGACGAAGAGGACGCGTTCCGGCAGATCCGGCAGTTCCTGAGCTATCTGCCGCAGAACGTCTATGAGATGCCGGAGCGGATTGAGCCGAGCGACGATCCGAATCGCCGCGAGGAGCGGCTGCGCCGTCTGGTGCCGCGCGATCGGCGGCGGGCGTATGACGGACACCGAGCGATCAACTGGTGCGTCGACCAGGGCTCGTTCTTCGAGATCGCGCCGTTTTACGGCAGCTCGCGGATTACGGGGCTGGCGCGGATCAACGGCTATCCAGTCGGCGTGATGGCGAACAATCCGATGCATGAGGGCGGCTCGACGGACGTCAAGGGCGGGAGCAAGGTGATCCGCCTGATCCAGCTCTGCGATACGTTCCATCTGCCGCTGAT
>DAOUKQ010000050.1:0-2596 GCA_034421135.1 Dehalococcoidia bacterium | reverse complement strand
CGCGCCAGCATGTGCAGGACCTGGGTCCAGGCGCGCTGCCGGCGCACGTCCGCCAGCTCGCGCCGGCGCAGCCGCAGTTCGTCGCCCCGCCGCACCTCGTCCCAGGGGAGCTCGGCCGGGGGCAGGGTCCGGCGGTGGTCGTCGATCAGCTCGACCTCCGCGACCAGCAGCCGCTCTTGCAGCCTGAGCCAGGCCAGGGTGTGCGGGGGTTCCTCCAGCTCGGCCAGCGTCCGCCGCCACTCGGCGACCAGGGGCAAGGCCTCAAGGTAGTTCTGGGCGTCGTCGGGCGCGGGCTCGACCACCACCAGCGCTGGAAAGGCTCTGGGGGGGAGGCGGCGCTCCCAGCGCACCCCCACTTCCGAGCGCAGGGCCAGCCCCAGCTGCCCCGCCAGGGACCTGAGCTGTAGCTCGACCAGGTCCATGGCTTCGTCCAGGCAGCCGCTCCGGTCCTTGAACTCGGTCTCCAGCACGCCGACCCGGGCAGCCAGTTGTTGCACAGCCTCCGTCCCCGTCTGCACCCGCTCCTCCGGTTGCTGCTGTAGCTCCCGCTCCCCTTGTTCGTCTTCGTCCGCCCCCGCCGGTTGCTCACGATGCCGCCGGTTCCGCTCCTTCAGCAGCGCCTCGGTCATGCGCCGGCTCAGGTGCCGGTCCGTCAGGGTGCGGCGGATGGTCCGCTCGCTCAGGCCCAGCCGCTCAGCCGCCTCGTCCCGGCCCTCCTGTGCTTGGAGGTTCTGTTTCACAGAGGCGGTCAAACGAAATCTCCGCGCGTCTGTCCCGTAGGCTGAGGGCATGGCTAACAGCCTCCGTGACCGGATCAGGGACGCCATTGGCAAGCCTTTGGACCCGGATCGTTTTGAGACTTGTGCCGTCGACTTGCTCCGGCCCAAGTACGAGTCGTTGACGTGGGTGCCGGGCCCGAATGACGCTGGACAGGACGGCCTCGGAAAGACCCTCGAAGGAACCGAGTTCCTGCTCGTCGTCACGACGGCCGAGAACTTCACCCGAAACCTGCGCGACAACATCACGAGCTATCAGGATGCCGGCGGTAACCGTCAGGCGGTCGTCCTTGCCACCAGTCGCGTGGTCCCTGGACGGACTCAATTGGAGTTGCCGGCCAAGATCAAAGAGGAGTTCGGTGTCGACCTGATTGAGATCCACGAGCGGGAAGCGTTCGTCGACTTGCTCGCTGATCATCCGTCGTGGCGCAGGGAGTTGCTGGGCCTGACCAGCGGACCGGCGAGCGCGCTCACCCGCCAGTTTCAGCGGGATCATGCTGATCTCGCACTCGGCTTGATAGGTCGGGAAGACGAACTCCAGGCACTCAGCGAAGCGAGCGGCGACCTGATCGTCTTCGGTTTGCCCGGAGTGGGCAAATCATTCTTGCTGGAGCATCTTTGCCTGAACCGTGACTGGGGTTGGTTGGTTCGTGACCACGAGCAGTCGATTTCTGACCTGTCGGACGAGATCCTTGAGAAGAAGCCAGCGCGGATCATCGTCGATGATGCGCATTTCGATGTTCAGTCGGCGGCTCGATTGGACCAGCTACGACGAGAGATGGGCAGTTCGTTCGACATCGTCGCCTGCTGTTGGGAAAGCTGGAAGGATGAAGTTGCCGAGTGCCTGCCTGCGGCTCGCGCGGTGCATGTCCCGCAATTGGAGCGAACGGACATCGGCGCCGTGCTTCGAGAAATGGAGGTGCACGGCCCGCCTCGCCTCGTCGCGGAGATCATCGATCAGGCGCAAGGACGGGTGGGCCTTGCCGTCACGTTGGCCCGGGCATCTCAGGAAAGCAAAGGTTGGGATGTCGTGACTGGGCGCATGTTGACCAAGCAGGCGCTGGCGTTCAACAATCGTCTCTTCTCTGAGGAGTTCCTGTACGAGTTGGGGGTGATCGCGCTCGCCGACGAACATGGTCTCAGCCAACAACAGGTCGAGCAGGCGCTTGGACGAGATCATCTTGCGGTCGCAACCGCGATTCGGCGAGTCGCCTCAAGTGGCACCATTGAGACCATCTCGCCATACGACCGGCGGTTGCGGGTGCAGCCCAGGAGCCTAAGATTCGGCCTGGTTCGCGAGGCGTTCTTTGGGGGCGCTGGGTCACTGGACTTGGAACGAGTTCTTGACAAGTTCGAGACACGGTCAGCCGCCGCACTGCCTCTGATCGTTGTGGCGGCACAGGATCCTCGCCTTGATCGCAGTTTGATTGTCGAACTGATCGACTGGAGTGACGCTGAACCAGCGTCAGCGTTCGCGGAGCTTGGACTCGACGAGTTCGAACAATCCGCAGCGAGGGCGCCGCAGCATCTCCCAGAGATTGCGCGGGCCGCGATCCGCGCGCACGGGCTGCGTGAGAGACTGCTCAAGGTTCTGTTCGAAGCAGCCGAGGGCGGTACTTCCCGGCAGGACGCAGACTCGGACCGTCCCCTGGCGATAATCCGCAGACGCCTGTCAAGTCGAACAACATCCGTTGCTGAGCGCATTGCGGTCGTTGAGGCGGCGAACCGCTGGGCCGCGCAGGGTGGGAGCCCGCAGGTCGCCGCGGAGGCGGCAATGGCGTCCATCAATCCTGAGGTCGATGACAGCGAACTCGATCTGG
>DAOUKQ010000049.1:0-4027 GCA_034421135.1 Dehalococcoidia bacterium | reverse complement strand
GGGACCCGTTCCCGTTCGGCACTACCGGGGCTCTACCAGGTACGAGACGGGGAGCCGAGCGGGTCCCCGAACAAGTCGGGGACTGGGAGGAGTGCGCCATCGCATTGAAGCTCGGGTTTACGCACAGGTCTCCTCTGGGAGAGGGTGAGGGCCTTCGGTGGCCCCGATCAGTGACGATGACCAGATAGGCTGAGGCCGCCCGACCCTCACCACAGCCCTCTCCCAGAGGGAGAGGGGGTCAGAAGCAGCGATTGACGCGAAGGTCTCCACAGGGTGCGGGAGTCAAGAGCCAGGCAACATCATGGTCCAACTCCGACTGCCGGCGTATGAGGGTCCGCTGGACCTCCTGCTCGAATTGATCGAGTCCCATCGGCTGGACATCTCCGAGCTGTCGCTGGCGCAGGTGGCGGATCAGTATCTGGCTCAGGTCGAGGCGATGACTCCGGCTGAGGACGCACTCACGGCCGAGCAGGCGGATGCGCTGGCGGCGTTCATCAGCATCGGCGGACGGCTGGTGCTACTCAAGGCTCGACAACTGTTGCCGCCGCCGGAGACTACCGATCACGATGAGGAGATGAGCGAAGCGAGCGAGCTCGTCGCCATGGCGATCGCCTACAAGCGGTATCGCGACGGCATTGCCCAACTCAGCGAACGCGAGCGCGAGCAGTTGCGTTCGTACACCCCGATTGCGGCGCCGCCGATCGAACAGCCGCTTCCCGCCGGCATGTCCGAGGAGCTCACGATCCAGATGCTCGCGCGCATCGCCCAGGATGCATTGGATCGAGCGTCTGATCGGCTGGCCCAGGCTGAGATCGCGCACGACGCGGCAATCGAACGACAGCGGATCACGGTCCGCGATCGCGCCGCCGACCTTCGGGCTCGCCTGTTCGGCAGTCATGCGGTCTCGTTCCGGCAGTGGATCGCCGAGGCGCAGTCGCGGCTGGAGCTGATCGTGTCGTTCATGGCGGTGCTGGAGTTGCACAAGTCGCTGGCCATCGAGATTGAACAGGACGCCGACTTTGAGGACATCCTGATTACCGAGTTGCCGGACGCTCCCGAGTCCGCCTGGGCGGCCGCGCAGGCGAGCTCGCTGGGCGAAGACGAGCCGGCATAGCGCCGGCCTGCTGATACGCTGATCTTCCGCCTCGACACACATGCTTTGAGGCGTTCAGGGTCGGTTGAAGGGTTGAGGTTCGTGGTCACTGAGCTGGCTCGCTGGGAGCTGCGCCGAGCGGCGCTGGGCCGGCCGACCGCGCTCACGATCGGCGTCTTCGACGGCGTCCACCGCGGTCACCAGACTGTGCTCAAGCATGTCGTCGAGAGCGCCCAGGCGCACGATCTGGCATCGGCCGCGATCACCTTTCATCCGCATCCCAGGCAGGTGCTGCGTCCAGACCTGACGACCGAGTACGTGACGTCGCTCGAAGATCGACTCTCCTTGATCATGCAAACCGGCCTCGACGCCGTCGCGACCGTTTCCTTCACCTCCGAGTTCTCGCTGACCGACGCCGGAGATTTCGTGCGCATGCTGGTCGACGAGTTTCAACTGGCGCGCCTGATCATCGGCGAGGACTTCGCTCTCGGTCGTCAGCGCGGCGGCGACCCGGACACGCTCAAGGAACTGGGACGAGAGCTGGGCTTCGAGGTTGAGGTGATCGAACTGCTCACCGACGATTCGACCGACAAGGTGTCGTCAACCGAAATCCGGGACGGGCTCGTCCAGGGCGCGGTCGAGCGCGTGGCCGACTTGCTGGGGCGTCGGTACTCGCTGCACGGACCCGTGATCTACGGCTTCGAGCGCGGACGCACGATCGGCTTCGCCACGGCCAACGTAGCAATCGGCAACGACCGCTCGATTCCGGCGCCGGGCGTCTACGCGACGATTGCGCATCTCGCGTCAGGTCCCGCGCCGTCGGTCACCAACATCGGGGTGCGACCGACCTTCGACGACGGGGGCGGACTCTCGATTGAGTGTCACATCATCGACTTCGACGAGGACATCTACGGAACCGATCTGCGGGTCGAGTTCGTTCAACGACTACGCGGCGAGCGTAAGTTCGACGGCATCGACGCGTTGGTCGAGCAAATCGGCAAGGATCGCGACGCCGCCCGCGAGTTGCTGGCCGGCATGTCGCTGGGAACGCAGGCGTAGGAGCACATGAGTCAGAGGAGCCAGCAGGTCCCCCAAGAGATCGCCGTGGAAGTCGAGCGCCAGCACGCGCTGATCATGCGCGGTACCGCCTACGGCGACGAAGGCACGCGCCGGGTGATGGATCGCGAACTGCGCGCCCGCCTGACCGAGTCGCTGATCGAGGACCGACCGCTGCGCGTCTACCTCGGCGTCGACCCGACCTCGCCCGATCTGCACATCGGCCACTGCGTCACGCTGCGCAAGCTCGCCCTGTTCCAGCAGCTTGGCCACCAGTCGATCCTGCTGATCGGCGACTTCACAGGACTGGTCGGAGATCCGTCGGATAAGGACTCGCTGCGCCCGATGCAGGCGGCCGAGATCCTCAACCGCAACGCCGAGACTTACCAGGACCAAGCCTTCAAGTTGCTCGATCCCGTCCGCACTGAGGTCCGGCGCAACAGCGAGTGGCTGGGCGAGATGTCGTTCGGCGACGTGGTCCACCTGGCATCCAACTTCACCGTGCAACAGTTCACCAGCCGCGACACGTTCAAGCGGCGAATCGACTCAGAGCAGCCGGTATACGTGCACGAGTTCATGTACGGACTGATGCAGGGCCACGACGCCGTTGCGTTGGAGGCCGATGTCCAGCTCGGCGGGACCGACCAGACCTTCAACATCATGTGCGGCCGCACGCTGCAGGAACGCGAGGAGCAGGCGCCGCAGATCGCCGTGCTCACGCCGATCCTTGTCGGCACCGACGGCAAGCAGCGCATGTCCAAGAGCACCGGCAACTACATCGGCATCGACGAACCGGCGCACATCCAGTACGCCAAGACCATGTCGATCCCCGACGACGCGATCGTCCGCTTCTTCGACTACGGCACCAACCTGCCGGATGACGAAGTCGACCGGATCGAGACGGCTATCAAGGCTGGCGAACTCAAGCCGATGGACGCCAAGCGGCGGCTCGCGCGCTCCATCGTCGCCGAATGGCACGGCGATGACGCGGCCCCTGAGGCTGAGGCGCAATGGACGCGCACGGTGTCGCAGGGCAACGTACCCGAAGACATTCCCGATGCCGCCATCGACTTCGGCGGAGCAAACGCCATCGAGGTCGCGCTGCCGGTGCTGCTCCACGACATCGGAGCCGCCGCCAGCCGAGCCGAGGCCAAACGCCTGGTCGCCCAGGGCGCCGTCCGCGTCAACGACGAAGTGGTCAAAGAACAGGCCGTCGAGATTCGCAACGGAGCGGTGTTGCGAGTCGGCCGTCGGAAGTGGTATCGGATTGTGCCAAGATAGGGATCACCATGGGAATCTTCAGTCAGCCGATCGTGATTAGCAACCTCAACGGGCAACACTCGGTTGAAATTGACGCCGTGGTCGATACAGGCGCGTTCTATTCAATTCTGCCCAGCTATCTGCTTCAGGAGTTGGGTGTCGAGCCAATCGACCGAATCACGTTTCGACTGGCAGACAATCAGCCGATCGAGATGGACATCGGTCACGCGTGGATTACGCTCGGAGGTCGTCGCCGGATCACCACTGTGGCGTTTGGCAGCAATGTTGGACAGCTCCTCATTGGCGCGTTCACGCTGGAGGGCCTGGAGCTCGCCGTCGATCCTAAAGGCCAACGCCTCGTCCCCCTTGAGCACCTGCCTGTCTAACCCACCCGTTACCCTCCGACCACAACCATCGGAGGCTTCCCATGACCGTCACCCTCGACTGGCTTGGTTGCGCGACCTTTCGGCTTCAGGTTGATGACACCGTGATCATGCTCGACGCATACATCGACCGCGTCCCGCTGGCGCCCGATGTGGGACTGACCGCCGCCGACATTTCCCGTGCCGATGCAGTGCTCGTGGGACACTCGCACTTCGACCACATCGCCGGCGCAGA
>DAOUKQ010000048.1:0-45312 GCA_034421135.1 Dehalococcoidia bacterium | reverse complement strand
TCCCGTTCGGCACTACCGGGGATCTACCAGGTACGAGACGGGGAGCCGAGCGGGTCCCCGAACAAGTCGGGGACTGGGAGGAGTGCGCCATCGCATTGAAGCTCGGGTTTACGCACAGGTCTCCTGTGGGAGAGGGGACCGGGCGGGGAGATGACGTGCAAGTCTCCATGGGTACAAGAGGCGGCAATCCGATATCTTGGCTGCATCTGCGCACGTTTGCGCATCCGCGCCCGAAGGAGACTTGATCATGCCCGCGCCGCTCGAAGGAATCCGCGTTGTCGATTTCACCCGCTACCAGAACGGCCCCCACGCGACCGCGATGCTGGCCGACATGGGCGCAGACGTGCTCAAGGTCGAGATGCCCGGAAACGGCGATCCGGGACGACAGCTCGGCGTCGGCGCCGACGGCTTCTGCTCCTACTTCGAGGCGCTCAATCGCGGCAAGCGCTCGATGACGCTCGACCTGCGAGCGGAGGGCGCGATCGAGGTCGTCCACAAGCTGATCCAGGACGCCGACGTACTCGCGGAGAACTTCCGGCCCGGTTATCTCGACTCGATCGGCCTTGGTTATGACGACCTCAAGCATGTCAATCCGCAACTGATCTACGCCACCAACTCAGGCTTCGGGCCGGAAGGCGAGTGGGCCACACGCGGATCGTTCGATGTGGTCGCGCAGGGCATGTCGGGCGCGATGGTCGCGCTGGGCGGCGGCCCGGGCGAGCGGCCGATCACCGCGCCCTGGGGACTGGCCGACCAGACCGGCTCGCTGCTCTTCGCCTACGGCATCGTGACGGCGCTGTTCGCACGGGCCCAGCACGGCGTGGGACAGAAAATTGACGTGTCCCAACTCGGCGCGATGCTCACCATGCAGGCGCTCTCACTGCAGGCCTATCTGCACAGCGGATTCCAGCCGGTGCTCAAGCCGGGGCGCTCCTTCTCGGCCACCTTTAGTTGGTACCAGGCCAGCGACGGCGAGTGGTTGACTCTCGGCATCCTCGATCCGAAGAGTTGGGCAGGCCTGTGCGTCGCGCTGGAACGTCCCGACCTGCTGGAGGACTCGCGTTCCATTGATCCGTTCGCTCGGCGAGACAACGAAGAATGGCTCCGCTCCGAGTTGGAGGCGGCCTTTGCGACCCGACCGCGCGATGAGTGGATTACTCGCCTGATCGAGCAGCGCATCCCCTGCGGACCGGTCTACGACTACCAGCAAGTCGCCGAGGACAACCACTTCTGGCTCAACGGCTACCTGCAACAACCGCCGCATCCGCACTTCGACGATCACAAGGTCGTCGGCATTCCGGTCAGCTTCAGCGAGACCAAGACGGAGGTCCGCTCTTCCGCCCCCGAGCTCGGCCAGGACACCGAGCTCGAGCTGCTCAATCTCGGCTACGACTGGTCGGACATCGAGCGCCTGCACGACTCCGGCATCACGTCGGTCCGCCAACAAGGCGCAGCGGCGGCGGGGGACTAGTCGCGGACAGGCTCTAGCCTGTCGCCATGCAAGAAGACCCCGCCGACCATGTGATGGTCCAGCGTGCCCGGGATCTACAGCCGCTGATCGCCGCCTGCGCTGACGAGACCGAGGCCAACGGCGCGCCGCCCGACCACCTGATCGAGGCGTTCACCGACGCCGGCCTCTACCGGATGTTCATCCCGGGCGCGGCCGGCGGCGAGGAAGTACCGCCGCTGGTGGCATTCCACGCTGTCGAGGCGTTGTCGGAAGCCGACCCATCCAGCGGCTGGGTCGTGATGCTGGCCACCGAGCTATCGCTGGTCACGGGATTCATCGAGACGAATCACTTGCGCGACATGCTCGGATCGGACGAGCCCGGCGGTCCTCGTTGCCGGATTGCCGGGTCAAGCAGGCCCACCAATTGGGGTACGCGGGTTGATGGCGGCTGGTCGATCAGCGGCGACGCGACGCTGGCGAGCGGGATTCTGCAGGCGACCCACGTCGTGGCGGCATTCCGCGACGTCGACGATCCGGCCAGCTCATACATGTCATTCGTCAAGCCGGAGGACGGCGAAATCCTCGACACCTGGGACACGATGGGTCTGCGCGGAACCGGCTCGCACGATTTCCGCTCGGAGCACGTGTTCGCGCCCGATCAGCGGACGGTCAAGGTCGGCTCACGCCCGCACGCGCGAGGACCCAACTGGCGGATTCCCGACAACGGCATTGCCAGCTGGCTGCAGAATGGCGGTCAGGCGTTAGGCGCAGCGCAGGGGGCCATCAATGAAGTGATCCGGCACTCGAACAGCGCATCCAGCAAGAGCGATTCCCGCGCCCTTGCCGAGCGGGAGGCGTTCCGCGTCGCGCTCGGTCGCGCCCAGGCCCGAGTCGGCTCGGCCCGGTCGTATGTCCGCGAGATGGGGACTCGCGCCTGGGACTCCGTGGTGGCGGGCAAGCCCGATCTCGATGCGGTCGGACAGTGGCGACTGGCGAACGTCAACGCCGTTCACGCCGCAACGGAGGCGGTCGAGATGCTGTTTCCCGCAGCCGGAACCAACGCCATCCATCGACGCTGGACCCTCGAGCGTCGGTTCCGCGACTTGCAGGTGGCACGCCGGCATAACGCCGGCCTCGATTTCAATTGGGACGCCGGCACGAGACACATGCTCGGCATGCCGCCGCTCACGCGAGGGGCGGCCATCCCTGATCGGGACCGCTACCAACCAGCGAAAAGCGATGCGAGCTGAGCTGACGGTCGGGTCGCTGCTAGGAGTTGAGCAGCTCGGACAACGCGGCGTTCCATACTTGAGAGACCTCGCTCAGCGGCGCGCTGATCGGTCCGAGTTCGATTCGCCCTCGGCCGACTCGCCCGATCCTCGTCGCGGCGACGCCTGCCTGGGACGCCATACCTGCGAGAGCCTCGCTCTGATCGGCGGCGACGCTGACCACCGCTCGGCCGCCTGACTCTCCGAACAGGGCTGCGTCGAGGCGACCGGTGAACTCGCCCTCCACGATGGCTCCGATTTCTCCGGCGATTGCCGATTCGCAGATGGCGACGGCGAGACCGCCGTCGGAGCAGTCGTGGGCGGACTTGAGCAGGCCGGACTCGGCTGCTTCGACCAGCACGTTGACCAGCGCGGCCTCGGCTTTCAGATCGACTTCGACAGGGCCAGCCTCTTTGCCGTGGATCACTGACAGGTACTCGCTGCCGCCTAGCGACGCGGCGCTCTGTTCCAGACCCGCTCCCAGCAGCCAGACTTCGTCTCCTTCGTCCTGGAAGGCCATGCGCACGGCCTGCCTGACATCCGAGATGATGCCGAGCATTCCCACGACCGGCGTTGGTGTGACCGGGCCGTCCTCGGACTCGTTGTAGAGGCTGGCGTTGCCGGAAACGACGGGTGTGTTGAAGGCTCGGCAGGCATCGGCCATGCCGCGGATCGACTCGCTGAGCTGGAAGTAGATCGGCGCTCGCTCGGGATTGGCGAAGTTGAGACAGTCGGTGACCGCGACCGGACGCGCGCCGCTACAGGCGACGTTGCGTGCCGCCTCGGCGACTGCTCGGGCCGCGCCGACGTAGGGGTCGAGCTCGACGGCACGTCCAGGACCATCGGTGCAAACCGCAAGGCCCTGCTTGAGACCTCGCACGCGCAGCACGGCGGCATCTGCGCCTGGCGTCACGACCGTGTTCGTGCCGACCATGTGGTCGTACTGTCGATAGACCCAGCGCTTCGATGCGATGTTGGGTGAGGCAAGCAGTTGGAGCAACGCCTCGTTGGCTTCGGACGGCGTCAGGTCGTCCAACTCAGACGGATCCCAGGCAGCGCGTGCGGCGGCATCGGAGTCTCGCTCGGCTTCGGGCGTGTACGCGGGCGGGTTGGTCATCACCGAGACCGGCGCCGCGGCGACTTCGTCTTCGCCGTCGAAGACTCTGGCAATGCCATCGTCGGTCACCTCGCCGATCACTTCTGCATGAAGATCCCAGTGCTCGAACCAGGCTTCTACGTCGCCAACGTGTTCCGGCTTGACCGCGGCGATCATCCGCTCCTGCGACTCCGAGAGCATCACTTCATATGGAGTCATGCCCGACTCGCGTCGGGGCACGTTCTGCGTCTGAATCCTGATCCCCGACCCTGCGCGCTCAGCCATTTCCACCGTCGACGATGTGATACCTGCCGCGCCGCAATCTTGCAGGCCTTCAAGCCAGTCGCGATGGTCTCGGACCAGTCCGACGCAGGCGTCCATCAAGGATTTCTCGAGGAACGGATTGCCGACCTGCACAGCAGGCCGACGCTCGGCCGAAGCCTCATCCAGTTCAACCGAGGCAAAGGTCGCTCCGTGCAGACCGTCGCGGCCGGTGTCGGCGCCGACGATCATCAGCAGCGTGCCCGGCGGACCAGCGGTCGCTGAGATCAACGAGCCCTGCGGCGCAATTCCCAGGCACATCGCGTTGACCAGCGGATTGCCGCTGTAGGACTCGCCGATCACCAGCTCGCCGCCCACGGTCGGTACACCGAGGCAGTTGCCGTAGCCGCCGATGCCGGCGACGACCCCGGTGCAGAGCCGTCGGTTGCGTCGATCCTCCAACGGGCCGAATCGCAAGGAGTCGAGCAACGCGATCGGTTGCGCGCCCATCGCGAAGATATCGCGCACGATCCCACCGACACCGGTCGCCGCACCCTCATACGGCTCGATCGCGGATGGGTGATTGTGCGATTCGATCTTCATCACCGCGACCCAGCCGCCGCCGATTGAGATCGCTCCGGCATTCTCTTCGCCGAGGGTGGTGAGGATGCGCTCGTCCTCGGTCGGGAAGTGGTGAAACAGGGGACGCGAGTGCTTGTAGCCGCAGTGCTCGCTCCAGAGCGCGCCGATCATGCCCAGCTCGACATCTGACGGCGCTCGGCCCAGCATCTCACTGGCTAACTCATACTCGTCCTGACTGAGCGCGATCTGCGCCAGCACTTCGTCGTCAACCTTGGCCGGCTGAGCATCTGCGGGCGGCGGATAGCGGGTCATGTCAGCCCCAGTGCTCGATGATTGATCGCCAGATGTAGTTGCCGTCGGTCCCGCCGAGCAGTTCGTCGGAGGCGCGCTCCGGGTGCGGCATCATGCCCAGCACATTGCCCATCGGATTCATAATCCCGGCGATGTCGCGCAGTGACCCGTTCGGATTCGCACCGCGGTATCGGAACAGGACGCGACCTGCATCTTCCAGTTCGTCCAGCACCGACGGCTCGGCGAAGTACTGACCCTCGCCATGCGAGATCGGCAGTTGCACCACTTGTCCATCATCGCAGACGTTGGTGAAGCCGGTGTCGGCGCGTTGCACGGTCAGTTCCTGTGGTTGGCAGCGAAACTGCAACGTCTCGTTGCGCAGCAGCACGCCAGGTAGGAGTCCCGCCTCGCAGAGGATCTGGAATCCATTGCACGAACCGAAGACAGGCTTACCCGTCGCAGCGAAGCGCTCGAGCGCCGACATCACCGGCGAGAATCGCGCGATCGCGCCGCAACGCAGATGGTCGCCGTAGGAGAAGCCACCGGGCAGGATCACACCGTCGAACCCGTCGAGGTCAGCCTCACGGTGCCAGACTCGCTCGGCCGTCTGACCCTGGTCTTGCAGGGCGTAGACGCAGTCCCAATCGCTCCAGGTGCCGGGAAAGACGAGCACGGCGAATCGCATAAGGCGATGCTATCGGCAGGGATCGTTATGGCCAGTCGCGCCGGAGCTAGAGCGCCGGCTCGGGCGGTGATTGCTCGCGCGGCGCAGCCCGGAGTTCATCCTTGGCCGCCGGCGGATACTCGATCCGCTGATGATGCACGCCGATCAGGGTCTGCTTGAAGCTGGCCGAGATGATGCGAAGCTCGCTCAGTGTCAGATCGCAGTGATCGAGCTGCCGCTCGCGCAGCCGCTCGTCGAAGACGCCGTCGACGAGCAGGCCGATTCGCTCCGCCTCGTGTTCGCCGCTCGCCCGCACGACCGCTTCGCAACTGTCGGCCAGCATCACAATCGCCGTCTCCCGCGACTGCGGCGGCGGACCCGGATAGGTGTAGTCATGCGGGTCGACGCGCGGATCGGACATCGCCGCTTTGCGGTAGAAGAACGCCACGCGGCGCGATCCGTGGTGCTGGAGGATGAAGTCGCGAATCCGCGGCGGCAGCCGGTCGCGTTTCGCGAGATCGTCGCCGCCGGTCACATGCGACATGATGATCCGCGCGCTCTCGCTGGGGTCCAGTTCGTCGTGCGGATTGGCCCCGTCCTGGTTCTCGATGAACATCGCCGGACGATGCAGCTTGCCGATGTCGTGGTAGTACGCGCCGACGCGCACGAGCAGCGGATCGGCGCCGATCAGCGACGCCGCCCGCTCGGACAACGTGGCGACCAGCAGCGAATGGTGGAAGGTTCCCGGCGCTTCTTCCTGCAGCCGCCGCAGCAGCGGTCGCTGAAGCTGCGCAAGCTCCAGGAGCCGCATCGGCGTGGTGATGCCGAACAGCGCGCCAAGCAGGGAGAAGGCGCCGATCGTAATCACCGAGACCAGCGCCGCCGTGACCAGCGCCGCGAGCGCGAGCCAGCCGAGTTGATCGGTGACGCCCGACGGATCGAGCAGCCAGATTGCGGCTCCGGCGAGGAATCCCGATAGTCCGGCGGCGAGACCGGCCAGTCCATATTGGGCCAGCGCCTGCGCGCGGCTGGCGGCGAAGACGCCGCCCAGGGAACTGGCCAGGAAGAATGCCAGCGGCCGCAGCGCCTGCGCACCCTCGGGCGCTGCCGGATAATCGGGCAGGGCGATGGCCGCGAGTCCAACCAGCACGGAGATCAGCACGCCGGTCGTCACGCCCAATCCTGTACTGAGCAGGGCGGCGACCAGCACCGGTCCGGCTGCCAGCGGCAGCATCAGGTCGAGCGACTCCTCAACGCCCTCGGGCAATGCCAACTCAAACCAGAATCGCGCCGCCCCGATGGAGAGCAGCACGAGGAGCGCCAGGAGGAGTAATCGTCGATCGCTCGCAGCCTCGGTCGGCCGCCAGAGCACGAGACACACGGCGAACGCCACCGAAGCGCTCACGGCGACGATCACGATCGCGCCGAGCGACTGCAGCTCGATTCCGGCCGATCGCGGCGTCAGATTACTCAGCGCCTCAGCCGCGCCGACATCAACCACTTCGCCGGCGGCAACCACCCGTTCCCCGGCGGCAACCGTTATGGAAACAGCGGAGACCGCTGCCGCCGCGCGGTCCTGCGCTTCAGCCGTCAGGGTCGCCGACTCGACCATGGTCGGTCGCAGGTAGGCGGCGACCAGGGATGAGATCAGCGTGGTCTCGGTCAGCGACAGCGCGGGATCGACCCGGTCGTGAAGCGTCAGGCGAACCGTATCGAGGTCCGCCTCGAACACCTCTTCGAGCAATAGCGACTCAAGCACTGCCGGCGACAATCGGCGGATGCTGTTGAACAGTGGATCGGAGACGGCGATCAAGAACGCCTCGTCGCGCTGGGCTAACCGGGATCCCGGGACCGGAGCGGGTTCGACCGGTTCCGCATCATCCGAACTCGAACCGGCAGCGGAGGTCGACTGCCCCTCGGTGACGATCGGTGCATTGCGCGCCTCGCGCTCAAGCGCGACGGCTTCCAGATACAGGCGCAAGCCTTCAAGCTGGGCCGGACGGATGTCGGGATTGAACTCGAACTGGGGCTGAACCTCTGCCCGAGCCGCGACGCGCGCCTCGGCGGTGCGTGACTCGCTGACGTAAGTGACCGCTTCCTCGGCAACGACATCGCGCTCGGCGACGGCGCCCACGGCGGGAAACTGCTCGGCGGGATGGAAAGGGGTCAGCGCCAGCGCAATGCCAATGGCCAACACGACCCCGAACAGACTCAATCGCCACGGGGTGAAATATGTCTCTTGGCTCATCTCTGAATCATTGAAGCAGGATCAAGGCGGATCGGCGCAAGAACTCGCCCTGCGCGTCGCCGTTTCAAGCATACAGTCGCCGTTACGTCACCAAGGCCCTCTCTCGGCAGTTGCCGCCGCTTCTGGAGTGCTGCGGGTACCCCCTGGAGTTAAGCCCTCCCCCTTTGAGACTTGTGCGCAAATCCCTTTCTGGTCCCCTCTCCCCGAGGGAGAGGGTTAGGGTGAGGGCCTTCGGCGATCCTATGAAACGCGATGACCAGATAAGGAGCGGCGGCCGGACCCTCACCCCAGCCTTCTCCCAGAGGGAGAGGGGGCAAGCCCCGAGGGATTATGCGCAGGTCTCCCAAGGGAGAGGGAGTAAAGCCCGGCGGTTCACGCGCAGGACTCCCCTGGGAGAGGGGACCTAAACGGGACTTATGCGCAGGTCTGCACTGGGAGGGGGGCAGAGAGGGTTAGCTGCCGAGGAGGTCGCTGACGACTGCGTTGACTACGGCTCCGTCGGCCTCGCCGCGTAGCTCGCGCATGAGCATGCCCATCACCTTGCCGCGATCTCCGGGTCCCGATGCGCCGACCTGGTCGATCACGGCTTGCGCTCTCGCTTCGATCTCGTCGCGGGAGAGCTGGGCGGGCAGGTACTGCTCGATGACCGTGATTTCCTGCTGTTCTTTCTCGGCCAGGTCTTCGCGTCCGCCCTGACGGAACTGATCAATCGACTCGCGGCGCTGCTTCACCTGGCGTTGCAGAATCGCGAGCACGTCGGCCTCAGCGAGTTCGGAGCCGCGCTTGTCGATCTCGGCGTTCTTGATCGCGGCTTCGACCATGCGGATCGTGTCGCGGCGCAGGGCGTCCCTGGCTCGCATCGCATCTCGGAGATCGGACCTGAGTTGTTCTCGCACGCCGGCCATGTGAGCACGTGTTCAACAGCGGCGCACGGTTGCGCCCCATTCTGATCGCCTGGAGTTGAATCGACGGCTAGTCAGCCGAGGGCAATACCTTCGGCTGCATCAGTTCCATCTCGCGCTCGTCGACCTTGAGGTCGCATTCGCCCGGCTTGATGCAGAGCACCTCAATGCCCGACTCTTCGTCTCGGTATCGCTTGCCCAGTTGGACCGCCATCTTCGCTTCTCCCGACTTCGCTCCGTGTGTGGTTCCTGGCCGACGTCCTGAACCGAATCAGGAATGCGCCGAACGCGGAATCGGCGCTACTTCTTTTCCTCAAGCGGGGTGTCGCCGCACTTGAGTTCCGCCTCGCCGCCGCGGGTCACGATGAACTCCGCGCCGCAGCTCGGGCAAAAGTAACGCTTCCCGGTCTGTGCTGCTGCCATCAAGCTCTCTCCTCTCCCCACCGAGGGTTCGGCGGGGAAGCCATAACGCTGAAGCTGGACTGCAAATCAGCGTACCAATGACGTTCGATTCGTTCAGCGCCGTCCGCCGTGTCGGGCGGCCGGCCTCGTTGAGTTATGACGACCCGCTGTGCGTGCCCAACCAACCGGCCAGGTCGGCTGATATCTGGCCGCACGTGTCCGCGGTGACCTGGGTCGCCGGCACCGGGATCGGCAAGCCGGCGGCGAATCGCTCCTCGGCCGTGTCCAAGTCGGAGACTGCGGTCTGGTAGTCGCTGACCACCTTGAGCCAGGCGCGGTTGGTGGCGACTTCCTGTTGCACGCTGGAGGCGGCGTCGAGGGTTGCCTGCGCTTCGGCGACGGCTGCGGGGTCATCCGACGTTCTCAGTGTCACCACGGCCAAGACGAGGGCTGTGTAGTTCTTCTCGTACGCGGCCAGAGCGTCCTGCGCCTCCTCCAACCCCTCTTCCGACTCCTCTGCGGCTGCAACAGCCTCCCGCAGCGCCTGGAGCTCAGCATCACCGGACTCACTGCGCGTCACGGCGCCCTCGGCCGCCTCGCGGTCGGCGAACCAGCCGGAAGCCTCAAGCGTCTGCTTGGCCCCATCGAGCCCGATGTGCAGGTTCTCGATCGTGACCTCGTCCAAGTGGACCGCGTGCTCCACGGCCTTCTCCCAGGCGTTTCCCGCGTCGGTGGTGATCAGCGTGACGAGGTTGTCAATCTTGAAGCCGTCGAGCGAACCGCCCTGATCGATGCTCCACGGGGGCATCGGCGTGCCGTTTCGGCCGCAGGCAATGGTGTAGCGGAACGTGTTCTTCAAGGCCTCAAGTTGACCTTGATTGTCCGTCAGGAACGCATAGGTGTTGTTCGGGGTATTCAACGCTGGGCCGACGAGCGACGCATCGGACTCGGAACCGCGTCCGTCGTTGCCATGGCACTCGCGGCAGTTGTTGGCGAATGTCCACGCTGCCCGCTCGGCATCTTTGGTCAGGATCTCCGAGCGCGCTTCGGTGCGTCGCCCGTTGTCGTACCACGTGTACGCGCCCAGTGAGGCCACGGCAAGCACCAACAGGAGCACCATGGCGAGAATCTGCTTCTCGGTGTTCTGTCCGCTCATCGCCCTCTGACCCCCATATGTCCGTTCCTCGCCCGATCTGCCATTCGATCTCGAGGCGAACGGTTGGTTTGCCGGTTAGCCGTAAGACGTAGTGCGCTGAGGATTATCCTCACCGCCCTTGCGAATGTTGCCTGTGTTGACCGTCAGCGAGCCATCGCTGTTGACGGTGATCTCCATGGTGTCCATCGGTCGCGGCGCGGGGCCGAAGACGCGAATGCCGCCCTTGGTGTAGGTCGAGCCGTGACACGGACAGCGGAACCAGCCCGTAACGCCTTCGAAGGGGAAGCCCGGACGCCAGGGAATGGTGCAGCCCAGATGCGGACACTTCCACCACAGCGCCAACAGACCCTCGTCCCCCTCTTGGCCGAACCCGGCATGCGTGCCGTCGCCGGCACGGAGGTGCGTGAGGTAGAACTTGCCGATCTGGATCGGCTGAGGGTCGGCGCCGGCCGACGGGACCGCCGAGGCGGCCACGGGAATGCGTCCGCCGAAACCGGTGACGCCTCGCGGCCAGAAATTGGAGAGGAAGGCGCCCAGACCTCCGGTGAGTCCGAAGGTGAAGAAGCCCCAGAAGGACACGCGCAGCAGTTGGCGGCGCGTGACCTGACCCTGACGCGCGCGGCGTCGCTGTGCGCGGGTGACCATGGCTCGCGCACCGTCGCCGCCCTGCACGACGCCCGGTCGGGATTCGGAGCGCAGGTGCGGCGCGCGTTGCGGGCGCGAGCCGCCGGAGGGCTCGGCCGCCTGCGGCAGACGCCGCTGCCTGCCGCCTTCTCCTGTTGGTTGTTCGTTGCCGTTGGCCACCGGTTTACTCCTCCAGCACCACGATGTCCCAGGGCGGCTTGAGGTCCTGCCCCTGGCCACGGAAGGCGGTACCGACGATCGTCGTCGTCAGGTAGACGCCGATGAAGGCCGAGAAGATCAAGAGTGCGATGTCGCGGCGGGAGTGAATCCAGCCCAGACCCTTGCAGAACAGCACGAACAGCACCGGCAGGCCGACCATGGTCGCGACGGGAATGAGCTGCTGCGAGAGGAACGAGGGGAAGTTGAGATTAAGCAGCCATGGATCGGTCGTCGTGCCCGGGATCCCTAACGGGATGGCGCGCCAGTCCTCGAACATGGTGAACCCGCCGATGGTGAAGCCTAACGAATCCCAGGGAATGCCGGTGTCGAAGCCTCGCAGGTTGCGGAACCAGTCGAGGCCGCCCGGCCAGGAGAAGTCGCTGTTCAGTCCCAGGCCGCGAATCACGTTCTCGGTCCAGACCACGTGCAGCGAGCCGTCCCAGATGATCAGCAGGCTGGTAATCAAGGTCGCCGCGGTGAATCCAAAGATGGTCAGGCGACCGGCGAACTTGGTCCCGAACCAGACGCCCTGACCCTCTTGATCGCGGTCCCAGTAGGGAATCGCGGCAAGCAGGACGAGTGCGATCGTCGGCACGATCACGCCGGCCCAGGCCGGCTCCATGTGCAGCAGCAGTTCCTGCAAGTTGAGGAAGTACCACGGCGCCTTGGACGGGTTGGGCGTGGTGTCGGGGTCGGCGCGGTTGAGCAACGGCGCGTTGACCATCGCCGAGAGCACCAACAGCGCGATCGAGAAAATCAGGGCCGAGATGAACTCAATGAAGACGAGGTCGGGCCAGACGAGGACCTCGGCCTCGCGTTCTCGACGCGGGCGTGTTCGGATTGCGGCAGCGGCGCGGCTGACCATCGAAACGTCCTCCCCCGCTACAGCGGCCGTGCGAGGCCGCCGTCACGACGGACTCGCCAGAAGTGCACGGCCATGAAGATCGATATCACCAGCGGCAGTCCAATGACATGCAGTGTGTAGAACCGAATCAGAGCGTTCGGCCCAACCGAGAAGCCGCCGAGCAGGAGGAATTTGGATTCGTCGCCCAGGACCGGGGCCGAGCCGACCATCGTCGTGCCGACGGTGATCGCCCAGAACGCGAGCTGGTCCCAGGGCAGCAGGTATCCAGTGAAGGAGAGCAGCAGCGTGAGGATGAAGAGCACCACGCCAACGATCCAGTTGAACTCACGCGGCGGCTTGTAGGCGCCGGTGTAGAAGACGCGCATCATGTGCAAGAGCACGAGGATGATCATCGCGTGCGCCATCCAGCGGTGCATGTTGCGCAGCAACTGACCGAAGCGCACGTTGGCTTCGAGCTCCTGGATGTCCTGATAGGCGCGCTCGATTGAGGGCACGTAGTAGAACATCAGCAGCACGCCGGTCACGGTCAGTCCCAGGAACATGAAGAAGGAGAGACCGCCCAGGCAGTAGGTGTGGGTGATCTTGACGTGCGTGCGGTGGATCCGCGTGGGGTGCAGGTGCAGGAAGACGTTCGTTGCCACGGCGAGCATCTGGTTGCGCGGCGTGTTCGGGTAGCCGGTCCGGAAGATCGACTGCCAGATGTAGTTCTTGAAGATCAGGTCGTAGATCAGGTCGTTGAACGACTTGCGCGGCGCGCGCTCCAGGTTTGCCATGGACGGTTACCGCTCCCACCAACGCCCGAGGATCACCAGCGCGCCGAAGCAGAAGAGCATCGTCAGCCCGACCAACGGCAACTCCATGATCTCGGAGCGGAACGGGATCGTCACGAGGGCGGCTGTCAGCAGGTCCACCAGCTACCTCTTCCCACGATTGCACGGCGCGGCCTCTGTGGCGCGCTCAAGAAATGTACGACCGCTCGGAAATGTGGTCAAGATCAGAGCCGACATCGCCGCGTCCGCCGCCGGTTGCTCCACCAAGAATCGGCCCCCCACTAGATCGCTCGCTCGCTGTTCATTATCGCCACTCGACCTGATACGCGCGAGTCCTGAGCCTCGATTTCCCCAATCCGCCTCGCTTCGGGCGTCTCGGCCAGCACGCCGTCCGCGTCGGACGCGGACACGACCACCGCCATCCCCAGCCCCATGTTGAACACGCGATGCATCTCGTCGCGCGACAGGTTGCCGCGCTCGGCAACCAGGTTGAAGATTGGCGGAACCGCCCACGCGCTCGCGTCGAGCCGGGCGCTGACGCCGTCGGGCAGCACCCGTTCCAGATTGCCCCCGATGCCGCCGCCGGTGATGTGCGCGATACCGTTCACGCGCTCCAGCACGTCTCGCAAGTGAGGCCAGTACGAACGATGCGGACGCAGCAGCGCGTCGGCGAGTGTCTCGCCGAGCGCGGATTCGTGCGATGCAAGCCGCGCCTGCCGTTCTTCCCACGAGCCGTCCTGGGGACGCAATCCGAACACCGCGCGAGCCAACGAGTAGCCGTTGGTATGCAGACCATTGCTAGGCAGTCCCAGGACGACGTCGCCCGGTTCGATCCGCTCGCCGGTGATCTCGCGGCCGCGCTCGAGCACGCCGATGATCGTGCCGGCCAGGTCGAAGTGGCCGCTGGGGTAGAGGTCCGGCATGTCGGCCGTCTCGCCGCCGAGCAGGGCGACGCCGCTTTCGCGGCAGGCGGCGGCGACGCCGGAGACGACCGCGACTTTGTCGTCCTCGGACAGTTCATGAGCGGCCAGATAGTCGAGGAAGAAGAGCGGCGCCGCACCGGCGCAGAGGATGTCGTTGATGCAGTGGTTGACCAGATCGCGTCCGACGCCCTCGAGCCGTCCCGCGAGGCTGGCGATCATGACTTTCGTGCCGACGCCGTCGGTGGACGCCGCCAGCACCGGTTGCCGGTAGCCCGACAGGTCGAACAGACCGTTGAACGCGCCGACGCTGCCCAACTGCTCGGGGCGCGAGGCGCTCAACGCCAGATCTCGGTAGCGAGGGATCAACCGGTCGTTGGCGTCGACATCAACGCCGACGGCGGCGTAGGCCGTGGCGGATTGCTCTGGTGGTTGTGTGGCTTGGGCCTGCGACATCGCTCAGCGGCGCTCCGGAGCCAGCGCGACCATCGTCTCGTCCGAGCGCGCGCCTCTGCGTAACCCGTGACCGTTGCCGTGACTGCCGCCATTGCCATTCATTGAACCGTTGCCGTTCGTCGATGTCGGCACCGGAGCCGTGATCAGCGGGACGGTGAGCGTGTCGACCTCGAAGTCGGTCTGGACCGAGACGGGATAGTCGCCGTTGAAGCAGGCCAGGCACGTGGTTTTGCCCAGGTCGAGCGCCTTCTGCAGCCCGTCGAGGCTGAGGTAGCCCAGCGAGTCCGCGCCGAGATGCTCACGGATCTCTTCGACCGACTGTCGCGCAGCGATCAGTTCCTGGCGCGTCGCCATGTCGACGCCGAAATGGCATGGATGGCGAATCGGCGGCGCGGCGACGCGCAGATGCACTTCGGCCGCGCCCGCTTCGCGCAGCAGCTTGACGATCCGGGGCGTGGTCGTCCCGCGGACGATGGTGTCGTCGACCACCACGACGCGGCGTCCGGCGAGCACCGATGGCATCGGGTTGTACTTCAGGTGCGCGCCGAGGTTGCGCAGACGCTGATCGGGCGAGATGAAGGTCCGCCCGACGTAGCGGTTCTTGACCAAGCCCTCGGAGTACGGGATTCCCGACTCGGAGGAGTAGCCGATTGCATGCGCCGTGGCCGAGTCGGGCACGCCGATCACCACATCGGCATCGACCGGGTGCTCGCGCGCGAGCTCGACACCGAGCTGGGTGCGCGATTGCCACGCGGCCTGGCCGTCGAGGATCGAGTCGGGACGTGCGAAGTAGATGTGCTCGAAGACGCAACCTGCGGGCTGGGCCGGCTCGACGGCCTGGTATGAGCGCATCCCGCTCTCGTCGATTGTGACCAGCTCGCCGGGCGCGATTTCGCGCAGGAACTCAGCCCCGAGTTGATCGAGCGCGCAGGACTCTGAGGCCACGACATAGCGTCCGCCGACGCGTCCGATGCAGAGCGGCCGCACGCCATAGGGGTCGCGAGCAGCCATCAAGCGATCGGGAGTGAGCAGGACGAGCGAGTACGCGACCTTAATATGGTGCATCAGCGCGGTGAAGCGCTCCTGCCACATGGCGTCTTCGTCGATTGCGCCTTCGCCCTGGCGCAGCATGTACTTGGCCAGGACCTCGGTGTCGGTGGAGGTCTCGAAGCTGTCGCCCGCTTCCGTCAGTTCGGCGCGGACCTGGGCCGCGTTGACCACGTTGCCGTTATGGGCGATCGCAACGGTGTCGCTGGTCAACGGATCGTCAAGCAGGATCGGTTGAGCATTGCGGAAGCGGCTCGCGCCGGTGGTCGAATAGCGGGTGTGGCCGATCGCCGCGATGCCCTCAAGCTCGGCGGCGGTCTGCTCGTCAAAGACCTGCGCGACCAGGCCCATGCCCGTCTTGACGTTGAGTCGGCGACCGTCGGTCGTGCAGATGCCGGCGCTCTCCTGGCCGCGATGCTGCAGCGTGTGGATGCCGTAGAAGGTCTCGACCGCCACATCGACCTCGGGCGCCCAGATACCAAAAACCCCGCATGCTTCGCGGGGTCGGTCGTCGTCGCTGGGTCCGGAGACAGGCGCATGCATATGCGAAAACGCGCTGTCGGCGTTGGCAATCGGCTGTACCACGCGTGCGCCTCGGGTTAGTCGATCACATTGGGTGCGTTCACGTTATCGCACGCGATCCGTCGATACCAGCCGCCGATGCTCAACCATCAGGCATCGGTTCTCGACGGCGAGCAGTCCCGCCTCCCGCGCCGCGCGCAGGCCATCGGGATTGACGATGTCCAACTGCAGCCAGACGGTACGGACACCGCCCTCGCGAGCGGCGATCGCGTCGGCGATCGGCCGGTCGGTATCGACCGAACGTCGGAAGACGTTGACGGTGTCGATCGCCACGTCCGGCAGCGCCGCTTGCGCCTCGCCGACCGACGCGTATACGTGCTCGCCGAGAATCTCCTGTCCGGCGGCAACCGGGTTGATCGGCACGATCCGATAGCCGTGCCGTTGCATGTACTCGGTCACACGGTGCGATGTCCGCTCGGGATTCGGCGAGAGGCCGATCACGGCAATCGTCGACATGGATGCCAGCGACGCTTCGACATCAGCGTCGATCTGCGCGTCCCACTGGTCTTGATCTTGCTGGTGTTGGTCTTGCTGGCTCGCCATGGTTGCTCCTACCAGATTGGTCCTCGGATCGGCGCTTCGGTCAGTGCGGCAAAGGCCTCTGCGACCTCGAAGATTTGCTGGAGTCCCTCTTCCTCGTGCTGGCGCGGCGCCGATACCGAACCGAGTACGTGCCGCGTGCCGCTTTTCTTGACCAGCACGAGCTGCCATTGCGCAATCTCCTCAGCCGGAAGCGCACCGCCGGCTCGGGCGATCTCGCGCCCTTCGTCCTCGACCAGCAGCTCGCGAATCTTCCAGAAGGGAATCAGCTCATTGGTGCCGATGCCGAGTCCGAGGAATCGCTGCTTCATCGAGACGTTCTGACCGCCGCGGTCGGCGACGATGTTCGCTCCCAGCAGCGCATAGACCAACGAAAGGCCGGATAACGGCAGCAGGACGACGGCGAAGAGCAGCAAGATACCCATCAGCCAGAAGGGGAACGAGTCAACCGATGTACCCATCAACGCCAGCAATCCGGCGGTCAGGGCGACGCCAAGCAGCGGCACCACCACGGCCGAGCGAGGCGGCCGGATCTCGATGCGCTCGGGCGTGATCGTCACCACGCGGCGATGCAGGAAGAGCGTGCGCTGAGCCAGCGGCTCGGCGACGGCGTCGGGACGCTCCAGAGGGCGCGGTTCAGCGTCGCTCCGGGCATCGTCCAGTTCGATCAGCGGCGAGTGGTCGGTGGTCTCGGTCGTCACGATGTCAGCCTACCAACGCGGTCATCGGCGATATGCTCGCTGCATGGATAGAACCCGTCTCACCGGCCTCACCTTGATGATCGCCGCGGCCTGCCAGGCGCTCTGGTTCCTACTCGGCGTGCGGCGTCGGAGCTACGCCGCCGTCGCGATCCCCGCGGCCGCCATCACGCTGACCGCCGCCGTCCTGCTCTTCTGGATCGGCTGGACCACCTACGAACTCGAAGACGACCTCGAAGGCTTGAACTTCCGCCCCGAGCCGCTCGACGACGTGTAGGAACGCCCGTCGCTTCCCGCCGGAGACATGCGCGTACATCGCCTGGCTCCAGTCCCCGATTTACTCGGAGACCTGCTCGGCGGCCCGTCCTGAGTCTGATGGAACAGCGGAGGCGCGGACAGGAAGCGGGTCCCCGAATAAATCGGGGACTGGGAACCGCTGTGGGCTTGCGAGCGCAACCAGGCCTCGTGCGATACTGAGTGGTGGAACCGAAGACGAAGACACCGACTTCGAGCGGAGAGACGCAAGATGCCCGAACCATTCACGATCGCCGTGCCCGACACCGAGATTCGCGACCTCAAGCGCCGACTGGCGCAGACTCGCTGGCCCTCCGAGGTTTCGGACTCCGGCTGGCAGTACGGCTCCAACCTCGCCTACATGCAAGAGCTCTGCGAGTACTGGCGCACCGATTACGACTGGCGCGTCCAGGAGACGTACCTGAACCGCATTCCCCAGTTCACGACCCAGGTCTCGGCCGACGGCGTCGAGGACTACACAGTCCATTATGTGCACCAGGAGGGCAACGGCCCCAATCCGATGCCGTTGGTCTTCACCCACGGATGGCCGGGCACCTTCTATGAGGTCGTCAAAGTGCTTGGACCGTTGACCGATCCGGCCGCGCACGGAGGCGACCCGGCGGACGCCTTCACCGTCGTCGCGCCCTCGCTGCCGGGCTACGGCTTCTCGCAGATCCCGACATCGGGCGGCTTCGGCCAGAAGCGCACGGCGCTGCTGTGGGGCGCACTGATGGAACAGCTTGGCTATGAGCAGTACGGCGCGCAGGGCGGCGACTGGGGCTCAATCGTGACCTCGCAGGTCGCTTATCAGCATCCCGACAATTGCATCGGCTCGCACGTCAATATGCCGATCGGCCGTCCGCCGGCCGATGTCTCGCCCGAGGACTACAGCGACGAAGAGAAAGCCGTCGCGGCCAAGATGGGCGAGTGGCAGGAACAGGAGACCGGCTACCAGGCGATCCAGGGGACCAAGCCGCAGACGCTGGCCTACGGCCTGACCGACTCGCCCGCCGGTCTCGCCGCCTGGATCACGGAGAAGTGGCGCTCCTGGTCGGACTGCGACGGCGACATCGAGAAGCGATTCAGCAAGGACGAAATCCTGACCAACATTTCGATCTACTGGTTCGGCCAGACGATCAACTCGTCCACGCGCTACTACTACGAGATGCGCCAGAACCAGGCCGAGAACTTCGTCCCCGGCCGCGTCGAGTCGCCGGTCGGCGTCTCGGTCTTCCCCGGCGAGATCATTACCGCCCCGCGAAGCTGGTGCGAGCAGACCTACAACATCACGCACTGGTCGGTGCATGATCGCGGAGGCCACTTTGCCGCGCTGGAGGAACCGGATCTGCTCGTCCAGGACATCCGCGACTTCTTCCGCCCGCTGCGATAGGACCATGTCGTCGCCGATCGAGCCGTTCCGGATCGCCGTTCCCCAAACGGAGATTGACGAGCTCCGCCGTCGCCTGCGCGACACCCGCTGGTTGTCGGAAGTCCCCGATTCCGGCTGGCTGTACGGCATCGATCTCGGCTTCACGAGGGACCTGGTCTCGTACTGGGCCGACGAGTTTGACTGGCGCGCAATTGAATCGCTGCTCAACGGATTCCCGCAGTTCCGCACCTCGTTGACCGCGTGGACCGGCGAAGCGCCGGGCATCCATTTCATCCACCGGCGCAGCTCTCGCCCGGATGCGCGGCCGCTGATGATCCAGCACGGCTGGCCCTCGACGGTCTACGACTTCCACAAGATCATCGACGAACTGGCCGAGCCGTCCGTCCCCGATGCGCCTGCATTCCACGTCATCGCGCCGTCCCTGCCCGGATACGGTTGGTCGGACATTCCCAGGCGCCCCGGCTACGGGCCTGCCGCCATCGCCGATATGTGGGCCGAGCTGATGTCGAGGTTGGGCTATGACGAGTTCCTCTACCACGGCGGCGATTGGGGCGCGGCTATCGGCGGACAGCTCACGCTGCGTCATCCGCAACGCTTGCCGCGCATCCATCTGACGATGGCGGCGTTGCCGCCGGGCGGCTCCGCAGCGCGACCGCAGTCCGAGCAAGAGCAACGGTTCTTCGTTGAGGAGCAAGCGCCCTACGTCCGCGACGACGCGGCGCATCGCGGCATCCACGGGACCAAGTTCCAGACGATGGCGTTCCATCTCGAAGATTCGCCCGTCGGGCTGATGGCCTGGATCGTGGACAAGTGGTGGCTGCTGGCCGACATCATGCGCGAGGATGAGCGTCCCCGCGGCGGCGATCTCTACCGCCGCTTCACGAAGGACGAATTGCTCGCCACCGTCGCGATCTATTGGTTCACCCGCACGCAATCCTCGGCGATGCGCATCTATCACGAAGCCATGCGGCCGCCGACGGAGGTCGAAGCCGAAGTTGGCGGCCAGGTCCGGTTGCGAGACGGAGAGCGGTCCGATGTGCCCGCCGGATTCGTCAAGTTGCGGCGCGGTACGCCGCTGCCGCCGCGCTCCTGGTGTGAGCGCGCGTGCAACGTCGTGCACTGGAGCGAGTTCCCCGAAGGCGGCCACTTTCCCGCGATGGAGGTTCCCGATCTGCTGCTCGCCGACCTGCGACGGTTCTTCGCCTGATGCCCGTCGTCCGACACCACCTCCGCTGTCTTGATTGTGAGACTGAGATCGGCGCCTCGCTCGATCTGTCCTGCGCAGACTGCGGCGGACTCTTCGAGATCGCGTATCCGCGTCTGCCCGAAGGTGGGCTGCGCTTGCCGCTGACTCCACTGCCGCTGGGCCAGGGCGACACGCCGACGATCAGTTTCGACTGGCCCGACGCGCGGCGGCTCAGGCTCGAACTGAAGCTGGAGTACCTGTCGCCGACCGGTTCGTTCAAGGATCGCGGCGCGGCAACGTTGATCTCTGCCGCCTGGAGCGCCGGCGCGACGGCGTTCGTTGAGGATTCGTCGGGCAACGCCGGCGCTGCCCTGGCCGCCTACGCCGCCGCCGCGCAGATGTCTGCCGAGATCTTCGTTCCCGCCGACGCCCCGCAGGTCAAGCAGGACCAGATCACGGCCGTCGGCGGCACGATCCACGCCGTGGACGGCGACCGCGAGGCGGTCGCGGACGCCGCCGCGCAGTTCGCGCGAGAGCGCAGCATCCCCTACCTCTCCCACAACCGAAGCCCCTACTTCAGCGAGGGGATGAAATCGGCCGCCGAAGAGATCGTCGATCACGGCCTGCCCGACGCGATTGTCCTGCCGGTCGGCAACGGATCGCTGCTTATCGGCTTGCACCGAGGCTTCCAGGAGCTGGTGGCGCTGGGCGAGATTGATCGGATGCCCCGCCTCTACGCCATCCAGGCCGCAAACGTCAGCCCGCTCGCCGCCGCCTTCCGCAACCATGAGCCGCAACCGGTCCAAGCGACCATCGCCGACGGCATCGCCGTCTCGAAGCCGCCGCGACTCAGGCAGATGCTCGACGCGGTCCGCGTGAGCAACGGAGCAGCCGTCGCCGTCACCGAGATGGAGATCGAGTCGGCCCGACAGACCATCGCCCAGCGCGGCCTCTACGTCGAGCCAACCGCAGCCGTCCCGCTCGCCGCGCTCCGCCGCCTCACCGAACGAGGCCACCTCACCGACGACGAGCGAGTGCTGGTCCCGCTCACGGGATCGGGATTGAAGAGTCCGCCGATACGCTGAGATTCATGCGAGCTCGGACGTGGCCCGACCCTGCCTGGTGGATCTGGCGTCGGCTGACGTCGGTCAAGTGGGCGATCGGCCTGATCCTGGCGGCGGCGCTGTTTTCGGCCATCGGCGTGGTGATTCCGCAGGTGCCGCCGCAGCTGGCCGACATCCCCGAGCAGGTCGAGCAGCACATCGAGTTACAGCGTCCGACCTGGGGCGGATTCACCGACGTGCTGGCCGAGTTCCCCTGGTTCTACGAGACCAACGGCGGCGTCTTCAATCTCTACAAGCAGCCGTACTGGTATGCGGTGGTGGCCCTGGTGGCGCTGGCGATCTCGGTCTGCACGGTGAGCCGTGCGCCGCCGATCTGGCGGACGGTGCGCCGGCCGCCGAAGCGAGTCAACGTCGCCTACTTCGAGCGGGCACGTCATCGAGCGTCCGCCGAGATTGGCGGCGGCGAGCAGATCGAGACGGCGCGCGAGCGCCTCATTGGCCGGCTGCGTTCGGCGCGCTACCGAGTCGAAGCGGTACCGACGGACGATGGCGAGACCATGCTCTTCGCCGACCGCTTCGGCTGGGCGCAACTGGCGACCTTCGTCACGCATTTGGCGCTCCTGCTCCTGCTCGGCGCGACGCTGGTGACCAAGTTCGCCGGCGAGGAGTACCAGTTCTGGGTGGCGGAGGGCGAATCGCACATCCTCTTCCCGCCCGGCGACGACCGGGCGCAGGTCCAGGTCATCGTCGACGACGCCGTGGCGCGGTTCGCCGACGACGGCCAGGCGCTCGACTTCCGCAGCCAGGTGCGCGTCGCGCAAGGCGGCTCCGAGGTCGGCGGCGGCGAGGTCACGGTCAACGGTCCGGTTCACGCCGCCGGTTATCGCGTCCACCAGGCGGCTTACTGGGAACACGGCGCGGAGTTGCGCGTGTTCGACCACTCCTCGGGACAGTTGCTCTACGCCGAGACCCACTTTCTCGACCAACAGATCGTCGGGCCGCGAATCCGCGTGGACCGCAGCGGTATCTCGGTTTCCGAAGAAGTGATCTCGCTCCAGCATGAGGTTGCCAATCAGGTCGTCGATCCCGACGACGAAACTCCGCTGATATCCGGCTACACCTTGATCCCGCTTGACGGCGTTCGCTCGCTGGCGCTGACCATGATTCCCGGCGCTGAGGGCTACGAGTTCTGGTACCGGGTCATGCTCACGCCCGCTGACGCATCTGGCATGACGTTCGCTGATCTGGGCGTCGGCCAGGAGCCGCCGTTGGGCGCGCGCGTGGTGCTGGAATTCGAGGGCGAGACCGTGCTCGACGATGTGGTCTCACTTGATCAGTCGGAAGGCGAGGCTCGGCTCGCTGTTCTACCGCTGAGCGAGTCCGACGCGCTCTGGATCGGATTCCGCGACGGTGCGAGCGGACAGGGATTCTTCTACTACTCGCCCCAACGAGAGGCTGATCGAGGCGAGCTGTCTCCCGACGGCTCGGTTGAGCTGACCAGCGGCGTCAGGCTGAGCTACCTGGGACCCGAGGCGGACAGCGGCTTGCAGGGATCGCTCGATGTTGGCGAGACGCGCGCGGTCGGATCGATTGAGCTGACCTGGCTCGGCGCGGAGTCGGTGTTCTTCGAGATTGCTCCCGACCTGCCCGGCTCAGCCGATGACGCGCTGGTCGCGCTGGAACGCTTCGGCGAGGCTCGCACAGCAGGTCAGTTCAACGCGCTCGGGGGCGAGGGTGTCGAGCTGGCCGTCGGCGCTACGAATGTCACGTCGGCCGGCGGACAAGTGGGGCGACCGTCGCGACTCGTGCTCGGACTGGGCGGCGAGGCGGGCCGGATCGAGCTGGACGAGGGACAAGAGATCGTCCAGGGCGGGCTGCGCTACCAGTTCGCCGGGCCGCGCGAGTTCACCGGACTCAACGTCCGCCGCGATCCAGGGGGGACGGCGTTCTGGATCGGGATTGGACTTGGCATCGTCGGCATGTCGACCACCTTCTTCGCCCCGCGCCGGCGCATCTGGGCGCGTGTGACCGCGGATCGAGTCCAACTGGCCGGACAGGCAGGCCACGGCGTCGACATGACCGGGGAACTGGAGCAGCTTCTGAGTCCTGAGCCACGAGCCAGGCGACGCTTCCGGCTGGGACCGCGACGCGAACTGTTCGGCGGCGATTACGCTCAACGGGATGACGGGAGGCGGGACGATGCTTGAGCTGGTTGGCATCATCAACATCAATATCAACCCCGTGTTGATCGACACGGGCGGCTTCGAGCTGACCTGGCACGGGCTGTTCACTGCCGTCGGCATCGCGCTCGGCGTCTGGCTTGCTGTCCGACTGGCGCGACGGGCGCGCATCTCCGAGGACGACGCCATGTCGATCGCCGTCGTGTCGGTCCTTTCCGGCATCATCGGCGCGCGTTTGCTCTGGGTGATCGAGCACACCGATCAGATCGGCTCGCTGGGTGACATCTTCGCCCTGACCGATGGCGGCATCTCGATCTACGGCGCGATGATCGGCGGCGTGCTGGGCGGATTCCTCTACGTCACGTTCTTCAAGCGGGACTTCCCCAAGTGGGTGGCGCTCGATGTCGCTGCGCCGGGGATGATCCTCGGCCAAGCGGTTGGGCGGTTCGGCGATTTCATCAACGGCGAGCACTTCGCCAACGCCTCGGACTTGCCCTGGGCCTTCCGTTACACGCATCCGCTGACCGACGGCCCATGGCAAGCGCCCAGCGTTGACGGCTGGTTCCGAGGCTCGCGCGGGATCGAGGGGGAGGAGGCGGTCGCGGTTCATCCGGTCGCGGGCGGGTACGAGCCGATCCTCGACTTCATGATTCTCGGCGGCCTCTTCTTCCTGCGCCGGATGGGTGTCGGCGCAGGTTGGGGATTCACGTTCTACGTCTTCGCCTACGCGGCCGTGCGGGGTCTGCTCTCCTTGCTGCGCACGGACGAGGCGGCGATCGCCGGCGCGCTCTCGGTACCGCAGCTTCTGGCGATCCTCACCGGCGCAGCGGCGATTTGGATGGCCTTCCACCTGCGACGCCATCGCCAGTCGCCCGTGGAGACCGGCCGGCCGCTGGAGCGCCACACGCATCGCGGCAGTCGCCGCGGCGGCCTCGGTCGTGGTTAGGCTCAAGTCAAATCGACCACCACACCACGCGGTACGTCGTCATTACCCTGTTTTGCTTTGCTGGTCGGAGGAGTGTCGGCTACGCGACCAGGCCAAGCACTGCGATGAGAATACCCAGTGCGGTGACGCCTGCGCCCAGGGCCGCGTAGACCACGCGCTGGAAGCGTTCGTAGCGCTTTTCCCACTTCTCCTCGCGTTCGCGTTCCCGTTCGTCGCGCTGACGTTCGCGTTCATCGCGCTGGCGTTCGCGTTCGTCCCGTTGACGCTCGATCTCCTGCATTGACATGACGAATTCGCGCATTTCTCGGGCGTGGCGCGCGTCGCGTTCGGCAAACTCCTTGCCGAGTTGAGCGACATTGGAATCAATCCGCGCGATTCGCGCGTCGATCTGAGCAAGCCGAGCCTCGAACTGATCGTGACCGACCTTCGTCTCATCGCCGGAGACGATCTCCGCCGCAATCACGGCGGCAATGCGTTGCGCGGCCTCGTCCTCGCAAAGACCCTCGCGAACCAGACACGCGTGAATGCGATCCTCGGTCGCCGTTGACATCGCAACACTCCCGTCTTCAGGGTATCAGTCAGCGCCGGCCGGCCTCGGTGGATCCCACTCCCGCAACGGACCGTCATCGTGGCAGGAGTTGGGTTGAAGCGTCATCTGCAGATAGGCGCGACTGGCGCTGGGAGGCACGAGATGATCGAGCCAGTGGTCTCGCTCCGCCTCAGGGATCAGCGACCCGATGTCGCCGAATCGCAGATGGATCACCGTGTCGTCCTCGACGATGCCAAAATCGATCACCGCCTTGCCCGGTTGCATCAGCCGGCCAACCGTGTCGGAACGCAGAATCTTCGCGCCGCGGTCGGTGTAGTAGGTCAGCACCGAGGCGTTGAAGTGGACGGGCAGCTTGGACGCATCGCCCGAGCTGACCGCCCTGGCGATCGTGCGCTTCCAGACGGGACTTGCGGGCATGAGCGGGCGAATCCTCGATCTAACCCTCTCCCCAAGGAGACCTGCGCGCGAATCGCCGGACCCTCGCCCTAGGCCCCCGTGTCAAGCACGGGGCAGGCTTCTCCCAGAGGGAGAGGGGACCGGGAGGGGTGCGCGCAAGTCCCCGGAGGGTGGGGGAACCCTTGCTACGCAGACGGATTCTCGATTGGCACGCCGACGACTGAGCCGTACTCGGTCCAGGAACCGTCGTAGTTTGAGGTGTTGTCGATGCCGAGCAGGTAACGCAGCGCGAACCAGCTATGCGAGGAGCGCTCCCCGATCCGGCAGTAAGCGATCACCGGCTCGTCGCCGGTGATGCCCTGCGACCGGTAAATCTCTGTGAGCTCGTCGGCCGACTTGAAGGTGCCGTCCTCGGCGACTGCCGTGACCCAGGGGATGTTCGAGGCGCCAGGCACGTGACCCTTGCGCTGCGCGGTCTCGGAGAGGCCGGGCGGCGCCATGATCACGCCGTTGAATTCGTCGGGCGAGCGGACATCGACGAGCTGACCGCCGGCCTCAACGTGGGCGAGCACGTCGGGCAGCTTGGCGCGCAGGGCTTCATCGCGCTCGGCGACGCTGATGTTGCCATTCGCCGACGCCGGCGCGTCGGTTGTGGTCGCGCGGCCTTCGGCCTCCCACTTAACGCGGCCGCCGTCCATCAGCGCGGTATTGGTCACGCCGTAGAGCTCGAGCATCCACAGCGCGTAGGCGGCGAACCAGTTGTTGTTGTCGCCAAAGAGCACGATCTGCGAGTCGTCGTTCGCTCCCGCGCCGCGCAACAGATCGGTGACGACGTCGCGAGAGGCGACATCGCGGGAGATCTGATCCTGGAGCTGGGAGGTCCAGTTCCAGGCGACCGCTCCGGGAGGGTGTCCTTCGTCGTAGGCCGAGGTGTCGACGTCGACCTCGATCAGGACGACGTCCGGGTTGTCGAGGTTGCTCGCGACCCAGTCGGTCGAGACGAGCTTCTCGGGGTGTGCGAAGTCTGCCATGTCAGTGTCCTTTCGTTGGATGGTGGCCAATCACCACCAGATCTTGCCTTCGATCTCCTCGTCGCCGGCGAGGTCCTCGTACTCGCGGTTCCAGAGGCCGGTTGAGAGGTACTTCCAGCCGCCGTCGGCCAACAGGACGACGATGCTGCCCGATTCGATCCGTTCGGCCGCTCGCTGCGCGGCTCGGATGGCTGCCCCGCAAGAGATGCCGGCGAAGATGCCCTCTTCCTCCAGCAGCCGCTTGACGACCGCGAACGAGGTTCGGGAGTCGATCATGATCCGACCGTCAAGCACCGACTCGTCCAGCACCGGCGGGATGTAGCCCTCTTCAAGCGAGCGCAGCCCCTGCACCAGGTCTCCCGGATGAGGAGCGGCGGCGACGATTCTGATGTTGGGGTCTCGCTCTTTGAGATAGCGGCCGACGCCGGTCAGCGTGCCCCCGGTGCCAAGTCCTGCAACGAAGTGTGTGATCTCCGGGCAGTCGCGGTAAATCTCCGGCCCGGTGGTCTCGTAGTGCGCGCCGGGATTGGCGGGGTTCTCGTACTGCATCGGCATGAAGACCGAAGGATCGGCCTCGTACATCTCCTTGGCCATGCGGACCGCTCCGTTGGAGCCCGTTTCGCCCGGTGAAAGCACGACCTCGGCGCCGAAGAAGGAGAGCAAGTCTCGGCGTTCCACGGAGACCGATTCCGGCATCACGCAGCGCACCGGATGCCCGGTCAGACGGCCGATCAGCGCGATCGCCAACCCGGTGTTGCCCGAGGTCGGCTCAAGGATGGTCTGGCCTGGTTTCAGCGATCCGTCTGCGTGCGCGGCGTCGATCATGGCCCTGGCGATCCGGTCCTTGACCGAACCGGTCGGGTTCTGACCCTCAAGCTTGACCCAGATCGCCACATCGGGGTTGGGCGACATCCGCTGCAACCTGACCAGCGGCGTGTCGCCGATCGTGTCAAGCAGCGACTGATAGCGGGCCGGCGCGGCGGTGACCATCAGGCCATGCCCCCGGCTAGGGCCGGCAGGATTGCCAGCACGTCGCCATCCGACAACTCGGTCTCCATGCCGTCGAGGAAGCGGATGTCCTCGTCGTTCAGGTAGATGTTGACGAAGCGACGCAGTTCGCCGTCTTCCATGAGCTGGTTGCCGATGCCCGGATAGGACGTCTCCAACGAGACCAGCAGCTCGCCGATGTTGGCGGATTCCACCTGCACGTGTTTTTCACCGTCGGTGAACTTCTGCAGCATTGACGGAACCCGTACTTCAACAGCCATGCGGTGATTCCTCTCGCTCGTGCGCAGGGTGAGCGGCCTAGTTCTCGTGGAACGGCGAGCCGCAGAACTCTTCGTAGTCGATCAGCTCGGTGACCGTCGGCGCGTCGCCGCAGAGCGGGCAGCCAGGGTCGCGGCGAATCTTGACCGTGCGGAAATCCATGGCCAGCGCGTCGTAGAGCAGCAGCCGGTTCTTGAGCGGCTCGCCCTGTTCGAGCAGCACCTTGATCGCCTCAGTCGCCTGAATCGCGCCGACCGTACCGGGCAGCACGCCCAGCACGCCGGCCTCGGAGCAGGACGGCACCATGCCCGGAGGCGGCGGCGACGGATACAGGCAGCGGTAGCAACCCTCGCCCGGGAAGAAGGTCGTGACCTGACCCTCGAACAGGAAGATCGAGCCGTCGACGAGAATCTTCTCGGCCAGGAATGCGGCGTCGTTGACCAGGTAGCGCGTGGCGAAGTTGTCCGCGCCGTTGATGATCACGTCGTACTCGGGGATGATCTCCATCGCGTTGTCGGAGGTCAACGGCGACGTGTGCGTGATCACGTTGATGTTCGGATTCATGTCCAGAATCCGGTCCTTGGCCGAGTCAACCTTGAGCCGTCCGATGTCCGACGTGCCGTGGATGATCTGGCGCTGCAGGTTGGAGCGATCGACGACATCGAAGTCCGCGATCCCAATCGTGCCAATCCCCGCCGCCGCGAGATAGACGAGCACCGGCGAGCCGAGGCCGCCCGCGCCGACTGCGAGAATCTTGCCGTCGATCAGCTTGCGCTGACCGAGCGGTCCGACCTGGTCCATGATCAGGTGCCGCGAGTAGCGCTCAACCATTTCCGGCGTCATCGCCGCGCCCGCGCCTCCGGCGAGCGCCGGAATCACGGCCATCTCGTCGCCGTCGGCAACCGGGGTCTCGGGACCCTGCAGCGAAGTGATCTCGTGGTTGTTGACGTAGACGTTGACGTGCTCGAGCAGTTCCTGCTCGCCGTCGAAGACCATCTCGCCGAAGCCCGGGAAGCGCTGGTCGAGGTCGCGCAGCACGCCGTTGACGTCGATGCCCTCCGCGTCGACGAAGGTGCGATTGCCCGTGATCTTGCGGAATGGGGTCGGGATGTAGACCTTCACGCTCATGGTTCGTCCTCTCAGTCCTTCAGACTGTCCGGTCCTGTCAGCTCTCCGACAGCGGCAGCGACAGGTAGCGCTCGCCGGTGTCGCAAATGGTCGTCACGATCCTGCACTGCGGACCGAGCCGTTTGGCGACGACTATCGACGCGTATACGTTCGCGCCCGAGGAAATCCCGCACAAGATGCCCTCTTCACGGGTCAGCCGAAGCATCATCTGCTCGGCATCGCGATCCGACACGCCGATCACCTCGTCGTAGATCTCGCGGTTCAACACGCCGGGCACAAACGACGCGCCAATGCCCTGGATCGCGTGGACGGAAAAGCGGCCGCCTTGCAGCACCGGGGATCGCTCCGGTTCCACGGCGGCAACCGTCAGCGCGGGGACGCGATCTCGTAAGACTTCGCCGACGCCGGTGATGGTGCCGCCCGTGCCGACGCCGGTGACGAACGCGTGCAGGCGCTCGCCGTCCGGCATGTCGCAGCCTTCCAGTGCGGCCCAGATTTCCAGCGCCGTCGTCCGACGGTGGACTTCGGGATTGGACAGGTTCTGGAACTGCTGCGGCATGAAGTAGCCGTCCTCGGAGGCCAACTCCTCGGCGGCGAAGACCGCGCCGGTCATGCCCTCGATCGCCGGCGTCAGGATGACTTCAGCTCCGAACCGTTCCAGCAGTCGTCGACGCTCGTGCGACATGTCCTCGGGCATGGTCAGCATCAGCCGGTAGCCCTTGACCGCGGCGACGAGCGCCAGCCCGACGCCGGTGTTGCCCGAGGTCGGCTCGACGATCACGTCGCCGGGCTTGAGCGCGCCCGAGCACTCGGCGTCCTCGATCATCGACTTCGCGATCCGGTCCTTGACCGAACCGCCGGGATTGAGCGACTCCAGCTTGACCACAACTTCAGCCGCGCCGTCGGGTACGACGCGGCGCAGGGGGACCAACGGCGTGCCGCCGATCAGGTCCAGCACGGAATCTGCCAACTGCGGTCGAGTCAGGCTCAAGGTGGGTGTCTTCTCGTGGGAGTGTGATCAGATCTGGTAGCGCCCGCCGGCCGGAGAGCCAATCAGGGCGGATTCGGCGGCGAGGTCGGCGATCGAACGGTCGGCCAAGACCTCCAGAATGGCGGCGCGCACATCGTCCCACAGGCGGACTTGCGCGGCCGCCCCGGTACAGCGCTCGGAGGCGCGACCCGACTGCGCGCCGCGCTCCAGGCAATCGGCCAGCGTCAGCGGTCCTTCGAGCGCTTCCACGACACGATCGAGGCGAATCTCGTCCGGCGCCATGGCGAGCTGATGTCCACCCTGCGCGCCGCGTGCGGACGAGATAAACCCGGCCGCTCTCAGCCGGCCAAGCACTTGACCGGCCAGGGATCCGGGGATGCCCTGCCGCTCGGCAATCTCAGCCGAAGGGATGGGCGTCCCTTCGTCGTGCTGAGCGAGGTCGACCAGGGCGCGAATCCCGTAGTCGCTGGTGGACGAGAGCTTCATCATCAGGAGTTCACCCCGCCGGTTCGTCATTCGGACGACACCGGTAATCTTGACCAAAATAGTAACATTTCCCCGCGACCAACCACACAGGCCAAGCAATGAGGCAGCGGAGTAATGGCGTGACGACGACCACCAGTGCATTCAACGCGACAGAAATCGAGGCCACGGCCCGACGATTGGCCACCGCGCACCCCGGCGACATCATCGCCGAAGCGCTGAGCAACTTCGAGCGAGTCACGATCTCCTTCAGCGGCGCTGAGGATGTCGTGCTCATCGAACTCGCCGCCCGCGAATCGGCCCGGTTGGGTCGTGACTTTTCGGTCTTCACGCTCGACACCGGCCGTCTCCATCCGGAGACGCTGGAGTTCATCGAGCAAGTCCGCAACCACTATGGCGTCGCGATCGAGGCGTACTCGCCGCAGGCCGATGCGGTGGAGGCGCTGGTCCGCGAGAAGGGTTTGTTCAGCTTCCGCATCGACGGACACCAGGAGTGTTGCGGCGTTCGCAAGGTTGAGCCGCTCGGTCGGGCGCTCGCCGATGTCGACGCCTACATCACGGGACAACGCCGCGATCAATCGCCCGGCACGCGGGCTGAGATTCCGGTCGTCCAGCTCGACCCCGGATTCGGACGCGCCGACAACCCGCTGATCAAGTTCAATCCGCTGGCCAACTGGACCTCGGCGCAGGTCTGGCAGCACATTATGGCCTACCAGGCGCCCTACAACCCACTGCACGATCAGGGCTTCAAGTCAATCGGCTGCGCACCCTGCACTCGGGCGACCCATCCGGGCGAGCACGAGCGCGCCGGACGCTGGTGGTGGGAAGAGGCGACCCAGAAGGAATGCGGCCTGCATGCGATCAATCTTGAGGACTGAGCGCCAAGATCGCGTCGACCAATGCTCCGGGCATGATTGGCGCTTCGGCCAGGACCCGACCATCGCTCGTCGCCACGACCGGCACGGCGTCGCCGTACTCGCCTTCCCGGATCGACCAGTCGAACAGCATCGCTGCCGACAGCGACGCCATCAGTTCCCTTGCCCCATCGCAGGCGGAGCAATCGGATTTGACCCAGAGCACGAGTTCAACCGGCGCCATACGAGATCAGATCGCTCCAACGAGGTCGTGCACCGCGAGGATGAGCAGGTTGGCCGAATCGAGTCCGACCACTGCGCCGCTCACGGAGGCACTGAGGGTGTCCACCTACGTTTGCGTCGGACGGTCCCGGAGACAAGGGTATCGAAGGCGCCAGGGCAGCCTCTCTTGTCGCAATGCAGTCCGCGAGCACCGTCATACCCGCGCTTGCCCTCGCATCGACTGCGGGGCAAGCACAGTAATGGCGACATTCGGATTCTGGGGACGGCCGCAGCGAACAGGTCTTAGGCTGGGAGCGGGAGGCAGCAGGATGGCCACCGCGACAGTTGGTTTGTACAGCGACTTGAGCGACTTGAACGACTTGAACGACTTGAACGACCTGCACGACCTGCACGACCTGCACCTACGCAAAGCGCACGGGCATCTGGCCGAAGGCGACCTTGTCCAGGTTTCGGGGAAGGGGCGGGTCACCGCAGCGGCTTGTCTCAAACAGGTCGAGGTACCAGTCGACGAGCTCGTGCCGCTGCTTGATCCAACTGCAAACCCGTGAACGGCCGACCGTGGTGTTTCCGCCGTTGCCGAGCGATCGCTACGAGATCATCTACGCCGATCCTCCCTGGGACTACAAGGGGCAACTTCAGCACGCCGGTCCGGGCAGCGGCGACTCGGGCGGGGCGATTCGACACTATTCGACCGTGCGACTGGCCGATCTGATGCAGCTTGAGGTTGCATCGATCGCAGCCGACGACTCGCTGCTGTTCCTCTGGGCGACCTCTCCGCACCTCGATCAGGCGATCGGCCTGGGCAAGGCCTGGGGCTTCGAGTGGGCGACGGTGGCGTTCGTCTGGGACAAGCAACGCGTTAATCCGGGCTTCTACACGATGTCGCAGTGCGAACTCTGCCTGGTCTTCAAGCGCGGGCGCATCCCGGCGCCGCGCGGGGCGCGTAACGTGCGACAACTTGTTTCCGAGCGACGCTCGGAGCACTCGCGCAAACCGGCGGAAGTTCGTCGTAGGATCGAAGCGATGTTCCCCGATCAGCGAAAGATCGAGCTGTTCGCGCGGGATGTCAATCTCCCCGGCTGGGATACCTGGGGCGAGGAGATTCCTCATCCCCAGACGCAGCGGGGATTCTGGCGCGAGACACAGGAGACGGCGGACACATGAACGTTCTGGAGTTGCCGCAGGTGTTGATTGACGAGATGGTCGCGCACTCGCGCGAGGACCTGCCGAACGAGTGCTGCGGCGTCATTGGCCGCGCCCCGGACGGCGCGCTGACGCTCTGGCGGGCGACGAATGACGAGGCGTCGCCCTGGCGCTTCAACATCCCTCCGCAACAGGTCATGCACATGGATCGCGCGATCGACGAGGGCGATTGGCTGGTCATCTACCACTCGCACGTCGCATCCGAGGCTCGTCCTTCACCTACCGACCTGCGGATCGCGCGGTTGCACAAAGGCGCCGCCGAGTGGCCTTACTGGGTCTTGGTCTCGCTCGCCGACGAGCCGCCCTCCGTGCGGGCCTGGCGGATCGACGAGGGCGACCAGCCGGACAGTGTGACGCCGACGGAGATCGAACTCGTCATCAGCGATGCTCAGGCGGCGCGGAAGCGCCTGGAGATGACCGAGGTCGACGGCCGGCCACGAGTGAGAGAAACGACGTTGTAGTGGAGCTGAACGATTTCGCCTGGGGTTCGCGCACGCTGATCGTCGGCATCGTGAACGTGACGCCGGACTCGTTCTCCGGGGATGGATTGCTCGACCTCCACGCCGCCGTCGCGCGCGGTGAGCAACTGGCCAGTGAAGGCGCGGACATCCTCGACGTCGGTGGTCAATCGACCCGGCCCGGATTTCACCCCGTCGTCCCCGAGGTGGAGTGCGAACGGGTCGTCCCGGTCATCGAACGTCTGGCAGCGCGACTTCCGGCCATGCCGATCTCGGTCGATACAACCCGATCGACAGTAGCGCGGGCCGCCTTCGACGCCGGAGCGACCATGCTGAACGACATCAATGGTCTGCGGAGCGACGCACAGCTCGCGACGACCGCCGCCGCGCACGACGCCTGGGTGATCGCGATGCACAATCAGCGCGACCGCCCCTCGGTCGCCGATCCGATCGACGCGGTGCTGGCGGGATGGCGGGCGTCCATGCATATTGCCTGTCGTCATGGGCTGCGCGAGGAGCGATTGATTCTGGATCCGGGGTTCGGCTTTGGCTGGAGTCTGAACGAAAACGCCGAAATCCTCCGGCGGCTGTGCGAACTGCGCTCGTTGGGAAGGCCAATCCTGGTCGGTATGTCGCGCAAGCGGATGACGGGCGAACAGTTCGGCTGGGGCGTTGAGCAGCGCATTGAGGGATCGGCGGCAGTCACGGCGCTTGCCATCGCCAACGGCGCCGACCTCGTACGCGTCCACGATGTCGCCCAGATGTCACGTGTGGCGCGAATGGCCGACCACATTGCCCGAAATGTGCAGCGATGAGCGAGCAGGTCAACGTCTTCCTCGGCCTGGGCGGCAACCTTGGCGACCGACGCGCCAACATGCGATCGGCTGTCGAGCACATTCGCAGCGCGATCGAGAAGGTGCGCGTCTCGTCGCTATACGAATCGGCGGCCTGGGGCGTCACCGATCAACCGGCGTTTCTCAACGCCGTGGTCCGCGGTCTCACCGATCTACCGCCGCTGGAGCTGCTGGACGCAACGCAGGGCATTGAGAACGACCTCGGGCGTGTCCGCGCGCAACACTGGGGTCCGCGCGTGATCGATATCGACATCCTGCTCTATGGCTCGGAAGTGATCGAACAGCCCCGGCTCACGGTCCCGCACCCGTACCTGTCCCAGCGCAGCTTCGTGCTGCACCCGCTGGCCGATCTGGCGGCGGGGTTGACCCTCCCGGACGGATCGTTGGTCGGCGAGCTGTTAACGACGGTCTCGCAGGACGACATCCGGCGGCTCGAAGGTCCGCAGTGGGCTGATTAACTGGCGCAGCCACTTGCTAGCGCAGCAGGCGGAAGATGTCGCGGATGTCGCCGACGAAGAGGTCGGGTTCTCACTGCGACCGCCGAATTCGGCGCAGCTCCTGCTCCAACTCGCGCACTCGGGTCTCGGCCGCTAGCCGCGCCTCGCGCTCGGCCGTTCGCGCCTCACGTTCGGCCAGACGCGCCTCTCGTTCGGCGGCGTGGGCCTGCTCCTGGGCAATGCGAGCGGCGCGTTCGTCGTCGAAACTGGGAATCGGTTGATCGGTAGCCGGATCGATCCACTCCAGTTCGCCCTCCCGCCAGCGCAGCCGCAGACCGATGGCCTCGCTGTGCCCCTCCAGCACCTCCCCCGACAGCTCCACGATCAGGATCGGCTCGTACCGCCCGCCAACCAGCCGATCCCCCGCCAGCCGCGCGCCGTGCCATTCGCCCGTGTGGTCGAAGCGCCAGTACTCCGGGATCCCCATCCGCGCGTACTCGACCCGCTTCAAGACGGTGTCGCGATCGGCGGTGCTTGGCGACGCGACCTCGAGGACGAAATCGGGCGGCTTGCCCTGATCGGAGATCACATAGCCTCGCTGCTCCTCGTACAGCTTCGGATCGACGTCGAAGGCAATCATGAGATCCGGTCGCAGCAGCGGACGGGAGCCGGGGCGAGCGGCGATCCAGCGGTCAGCCTTGACCAGCGTCGTTTCCAGGCGACCGAGGTGTCGCGACAGATGGAGTGGCGCGCCGCCCTCGTAGACGAAGTCGAACGCCGTCACCTCGTCCGGCTCCCGCTCTGGGGGGTCCGGCAGTCGGTAGCGGGCGATCGTCTGGGCGACGGCTGGTTCATTGCTGGTCATGACGTTCCGGCCTGTCGTCACACGATACAGGTCTGGGCGCTGTTGCGAGCTTGAACGGGGCTCGAATGGGGACGCAGGACCTCAACGCAGCGGGCGGAAGAAGTCGCGGATATCGCCAACCAGTAGTTCCGGCTCTTCCAGCGCGGCGAAGTGTCCTCCGCGATCGTGTACCGACCACTGCTGCACGTTGTATTCGGCCTCAACCCAGTGCCGCGGCGGACCAAAGATCTCCTTCGGGAACACCGAGAATCCTGCCGGCGCGTCGAGCCTGCCCGGCAGCGCGTTGGCCGCGTCGTGCTGGCGACGCTCATAGTAGTAGCGCGTCGCCGAGTTCATGGTCCTGGTGAACCAATAGATCGAGATGTTGGTCAGAATCTCGTCCTTGCTGAAGCGCGACTCGATGTCGCCGCCGCAGTCCGACCAGGACCGCCATTTCTCCACGATCCAGGCGGCGAGGCCCGCCGGCGAGTCGGTCAGGCCGTAGGACAGCGTCTGTGGTCGCGTGCCCTGGATCCACTGATAGGCGGCCTCGTTGGTCTGCCAATCGCGCATCCGCGCGATGATCGCGCGTTCCTCATCGCTCCAGGCTTCCGGGGGATGATCGGCGGGCGGCTGACCGTTGGGCATGTTGATCTGCGCGCCGATGCAGTGCTCCGGGTCCTCATAGGCGGTCAGCGCCGACACCCGGGCGCCGATGTCGCCTCCCTGGGTTCCGTATCGCTCGTAGCCGAGCTGCGCCATCAGCGCGACCCACATGCGAGCCGCGCGCATGTGGCCGAAGCCGCCCGATGTCGGAATCTCAGAGAATCCGTATCCCGGCAGCGACGGGGCGACCACCGTGAATGCGTCGGCGGGGTCGCCGCCGTACGCTGCGGGATCGGTCAGCGGGCCGATAACCTTCGAGACCTCGTAGAACGAACCGGGCCAGCCGTGGGTAAAGATGATCGGGAACGGATCCGGCCCGATGCCTTCCTGGTGAACGAAATGGACGGTGTAGTCCTCAACGCCGTCGGCCGAGACCTGGGTAGTGAACTGCGGCATTTGGTTGAGGGCAGCCTGCTGTGCCGGCCAGTCGAAGTGGTTGAGCCAGTAGTTGCACAGCTCGCGGATGTATCCGAGGTTGGAGCCGTACTGCCAGCCGGAGTCTTCGACCTCCGACGGCCAGCGAGTCTGCAAGAGACGGCGCTTGAGGTCGCGGATTTCGGCGTCGGGAATGTCAATCGTGAACGGCTCGGGCATGACGCCTGGCTCCTGTCGAGGATCGGGCTCAGACCCGCTGCGTGAGCGTCAGCGTTGGCCCCAGATCTGGTTCATGTCGATGCTGAGGCCGCTGCAAACGTCCTCGCCGGAGAGCTCGAGTGGAGACTGGAGGAGTTCTTCCGAGCCGTCGGCGCGGAAGATGCGCGCGGTCTGCTCGTACGGATCGACCAGCCAGCCCAGGCGGACGCCGTACGACATCCACATCCGCATCTTGTCGATCTGGGCGTTCACCGACTGAGTAGGGGAACGCACTTCGACCACGAACGCGGGCGCGAAGTGGAGTTGTCCTCGCTCCTGGACCTGATCGGACGGAACCCAGGATACGTCGGGCGCGCGTCGTTCGAGTTCAGAGAGGTAGTAGCCGCCGGCCTCGCCCCGCACATCTCCGCCTGCACTCAACGCCCAGACGCCGACAAAGGTCTGAATCCGTGAACTCGTACGCTCGCTCAAGGCATCCGGAAACGTCATGATGATCAGTCTTCCGTCCGCAGTGGTCTCGAAGAGCACATCGGGATTGAGTCGACCAATCTCCTCGAATCGCTCGTGCGTAATGATCCAGTCGGCCGGTAGACGCAGTGGCAGCGGATCGCTGTTCGCGAGTTGATCGAGCAGAGCGGCGAAGGGGGCAGGCTGCGGTTCGGCGACCATTTGGAATCCTGTCGCGGAACACTGCCGCGATGCGATTAGCGTAGCTGGATTCGCACTGCGGGAACCTAGCTCTCGACCACGTCTCCGGCGACGGGGTCGACGCGGACGCCCTTGGCTTCGACCCAGGACAGTGCGCGGTCAATCTCGTCGTGATTCCCATCAAGCTCGAGGATGACCCAGCCGAAGTCGTGCTCGACCGCGGCCATGCGGATGTTGGTGACGACCTCGAACTCGTGGCCGACGAGGTAGATCACGGGTTCCTTGACGGAATCGCCCTCGAAGGTGAAGCGGACTCGTCGTGCGGACATGGTCAGCCTCCTACCCCGGCGCCGACGGGCGCCTCGGCGAATGCCGCTTCGAATGATTGCAGCGTGCCTTCGACCGGAATCGGTCGGGTGACATGGTCGACGACGGCGTCGGAGGTCTTTAGTCCGCCGCCGGTGATGTACACGACGGTCGATTCCTCGGGATCGATCTGTTCGTTGGCAATCGCCTGGCGCAGTCCCGCGACTGTGACGCCGCCCGCCGTTTCGGCGAAGACGCCCTCGCACTCGGCCAGCATCCGGATGCCCTCGACGACCTCCGGGTCGGTCACGGCGGTGGCTCCGCCATCGGTCCGCCTCATCGTCTTGATCGCGTAGTAGCCGTCGGCCGGATTGCCGATGGCGAGCGACTTGGCGATCGTGTTCGGCTTGACCGGTCTGATGTTGGTCGTGTCGCTGCGCCAGGCGGTCGTGATCGGCGAGCAGCCCTCGGCCTGCGCGCCGATCATGCGGATCGGTGTTTCTTCAATCAGGCCGTAACGCTGGAACTCCTGGAAGCCTTTGTGAATCTTGGTGAAGAGCGAGCCCGACGCCATCGGCGCGACGACCTGTCTTGGAGCGCGCCAGCCAAGCTGCTCGGCCACTTCATAGGCCAGCGTGCGCGAGCCTTCGGCGTAGTAGGGACGGACATTGATGTTGACGAATGCCCAGTGACGGTCGTCGGCCAGCTCGGAGCAGAGCCGGTTGACGTCATCGTAGGAGCCGTTGACCGCGACGATGGTTGGGTTGTAGACGGCCGAGCCCAGCACCTTACCTGCCTCGAGGTCATGCGGAATGAAGACAATCGCCTCCATCCCCGCACGAGCGGCGTGGGCGGAGACGGAATTGGCCAGATTGCCGGTCGAAGCGCAGGCGAGGGTCTTGAAGCCCATCTGGCGGGCTCTCGAAGACGCGACCGCCACGACGCGATCCTTGAACGACCACGAGGGATTGCAGGTGTCGTTCTTGATCCAGAGTTCGCGCATCCCCAGCCGCTCGGCCAGGCGGTCGGCCTTGAGCAGCGGGGTCCAGCCGACATTGAGGTCGACGATGAACTCGTCGTCGACCGGCAACAGATCCTTGTAGCGCCAGATCGAAGGGGGACCGGATTCGATCCGCTCTCGGGAAATCTTGGATTGGATGCCGTCGTGGTCATAGGCGACTTCGAGCGGTCCGAAGCAGAAATCGCAGACGTGCAGCGGGTCGAGCGGGAACTCGCGACTGCACTCACGACAGGCGAGGGAGGTTGCGTAGGTCATCGGGTCTGGGCTTTCGCTGAGCGATAGAGGCAGCTGGGTGTGTCGGTCCGGCCCGTGCCCCTCAGGCGCATTCGCGCCTATCGGAGCAGGGCCCCGGGCATCGCCATGCGGCCCAGCATCGTCACATCAACGGTCGGTCGGTAGGTCATCACGCAAATCGTACAACAGTCGAAACGGTTAGTCCCAGACCAGAGACATATCGATGACAAGCCCAGGACAGACGTCTTCGCCTGAGAGCTCGGCGGGATCATCCAGCTTCTGAATCTCACCATTGGCGCGGTAGATCCACACGGTGCGCTGGAAGGGGTCGATCCACCAACCAAGGCGGACATCGGCGGCAATCCACTCGAGCATCTTCTCTTGCTGCTGACTCAGAGATTGACCTGGTGAGCGAACTTCCCAGATCAGGTCGGGACTCACGTCGTACGGGCCACGATAGGGTCGATCTGCCTCAGGCATCCGCTGTGGCGACACCCAAGATCCGTCGGGAAACTTGCGGAAACCTGCCGGCAGATCGAACCCCCCGGCGCTATCGAACCCCTGACCCCCGCCACTGCCTCGAACCCAGAGACCGAGTTCAATGGACAGTCTGAACGTGGACGCGGAGCCTTCCCAGGAAACCATGGCGCAGCGCAGCGTTCTGTTCGGCATCAGCTCGATGCGCGCGTGACGATTAGCCTCGCGGGTGTCCTCCCACCAAGCCTCCGTGACTTCGAAGTCCTGTGGCAGTTCGATGAACAGTTGGCCGTCAAAGTCCGACGGGATCGTCGGCATCCATTGCGAGACGACAGCGGCTTCGCGAAGTGTGGTCATCGGTCATGCACTTGAGTCGTGGTGGAGTCCACAGAGGCTAGCCGATTGGGACTACCCGTAGCGCTCTTCGCGCCAGGGGTCTCCGTGCATGTGGTAGCCGTACATCTCCCAGAAACCGGGAGCGTCGCGGTTCATGAACTCCATGCCGCCGACCCACTTGGCCGACTTCCAGAAGTAGAGCGACGGAATCACGCCGCGCACCGGACCGCCGTGCATCGCGTCGAGCGGTTTGCCGTCGTGGGCGATGGCGAGCATCGCGTGATCGTCGGCGCACAAATCGGACATCGGCACGTTGGTCGTATAGCCGCCGTAGCAGTGGAACATGACGTGCGTTGCCGAGTCGTTGACGCCCAGCGCCTCGAACAGCGTCGAGAGCAGCACGCCTTCCCAGGTGTTGTCGTAGCGCGACCAGTGGGTGACACAGTGGATGTCGTTGTGCTTTTCCGACACGCCGATCTCGAGGAACTGCTCGTAGGAGAGGATGCGCTCCTGCTCGACCTCGCCCCAGACCTGCAGATTCCAGTCCTTCGTCTCGACCCGAGGCGTGCCGCCGTAGGTCAGGACCGGCCACTCGCGGATCAGGCGCTGGCCCGGAGGCAGACGGTCGTGCCCGGTCTCCTTGCGTCGACGCTGCAACTCGGAAAATGGCGACCCAGTCAGAATCTCGCTCACAGCCTTGCTCTCCAAAACACCGATTCACGACGCAACACCCGTCCAGATTATCGGAAAGATCCGACTTCGCGTGTAATCTCGACATATGGTCGAATCCTCGCCCGACATGCCCGACCCGCCGGTCGCGACCGTCGCCGCTCCGCAGCAGGCGTCGAGCCCCTCCCGTTCACGAAGACGATCTCACCGCCGGTTCTTGGCCCTTGCGCTGTTCGTGATCGCCTTCGATCAGATCACCAAGGTGATTCTGCGCGAATCTCTCGCCCTGGGCGACCGCGAATGGTTAGCCGAGTTTTTCGCCTTTTCGCACATCGCCAACGACGGCGGCGCCTTCGGCTTCTTCGGCGGACAGAACACGGTCTTCGCTGTCTCGGCGGTCGTGGCGATTGGCGTCGTCGCGATCTACTACTTCTTCCCACCGATGGAGCATTGGCTGATCCGCAGCGGACTCGCCCTGATCCTCGGCGGCGCGATCGGCAATCTGCTCGACCGCCTCTACCAGGGCCACGTGACAGACTTCATCGACTTCATCCACTTTCCAGCCTTCAACGTGGCCGATGCGGCGATCAACGTCGGAGTGGCTGCCATCGTGATCGCCCTGCTCTTCAACGACGTATTGAAACGCAACCCCAGATCGCCCTGAGCGAGCCGCTGACAAAGCCCATGTAAGCCCCGAACGAGCCCGATACACGATGAACGATCCTGCCAAACCCGCACTTGAGTTGATGGCCGACCAGTCCGGAGAACGCCTCGACCAGTTCGTCGCCCGACGACTCGACGGCGCATCCCGCAGCCAGGCGCGACATCTGATCGACGACGGACTCGTCCAGGTGGACGGCAGTCTCGAGCGTCCCGCCTACAAGCTCAGCTTTGGCGAACTCGTGACGATCCATGCCCGCGAGGCAGGACCGATCGAGGCTCCGGTCGAGATCGATCTGGAAGCCGTCTACGAGGACGAGCACCTTGCCGTGATCAACAAGCAAGCCAACCTCACGGTTCATCCGGCGCCGGGCGAGACCCAGCCGACCCTGATCGCCGCCATCCTCAACCGCTGGCCTGAGATTGCCGGTCTGACGGATGAGGATCCCGACGTCGATCCGCTCCGCCCCGGCCTGGTCCACCGGCTCGACCGCGACACCACCGGTCTGCTGATGATCGCCAAGACCGTTCAATCTCTGCGCTCGTTACGCGATCAGCTTCGCGAACGGAGCATGGACAAGCGTTACTCGGCGGTGGTCGTCGGCGCGCCCGACCCGCCCGCCGGATTGATCGACGCGCCAATTGGCCGCGATCCGGCCGATCCTCGACGGATGGCAATCCTCGATCGCGGCCGCCCGTCCCAGACCGGCTATGAAACCGGCGAGCGATTCCCGGACGCCGCGCTGCTCGAGTGCCAACTGATCACCGGCCGCACACATCAGATCCGCGTTCACCTGGCCGCGATCGGCCATCCGATCGCCGGTGACACGATGTACGGACTCGCCACGCCCTTGATCGACCGGCAGGCCCTGCACGCCCACAGACTCACGATTCAGCATCCGGCGACCGGCGAGCCGCTGTCCGTCACGGCCGATCCGCCCGCCGACTTCCGCAGCCTGCTGAGTCACTTGCGCGAAGGCGAACTCCTGCTCGGCGACCAGCCGATGCGACAGTCCCGCAATCAACCGGCTGATACCGTGAAACGGCAAGCGCGCTCGGCTCGACGCAATCGCCGCCGCCGCACGCAACGAATCCGCTGACCAGATCCGTCCTGGAGATACACACCATGAGCGTCCGCGTTCGCTACGGACCCTCCCCCACCGGCGAGCCGCATGTGGGCAATATCCGTACCGCACTATTCGACTGGTTCCTCGCCCGTCGGTTCGGAGGACAGTTCATCGTCCGCATTGAGGACACCGACCGATCCCGCGCCGTGGAAGGCGCCGAGCAACTCATTCTCGACGCGCTGACCTGGCTCGGCATCGATTGGGACGAAGGTCCCGACATCGGCGGACCGTTCGGGCCGTATCGACAGTCCGAGCGATTGCCGCTGTACGCCGAGGCCGCCTCACGACTGCTGGACGAAGGCAGCGCCTACCGCTGCGCCTGCTCGTCCGAGCGCCTCGCTGCGCTGCGTAAAGCGCAGCAGAAAGCCAAGCAGCCGCCTGGCTACGACCGTCACTGCCGCGAGCGTGAAGTCGCGGCCGACGAGCCGCATGTCGTCCGGCTCGCCATGCCGAGAAGCGGCGACACGGTCGTCAACGACTACCTGCGCGGCGAGGTCACGTTCCAGAACGCGCTGCTCGACGATCACGTGCTGCTTAAGCGCGACGGATTCCCCACCTACCATCTCGCCTCGGTCGTCGACGATCATCACATGGAGATCAGCCACGTGATTCGCGGCGACGAGTGGTTGTCGTCCGCGCCGCGACATGTGCAGACATACGCCGCGCTCGGTTGGGACGAGCCGATCTGGGTACACCTGCCAATCATCCGCGGACCGGACAAAGCCAAGCTCTCCAAACGTCACGGCGCGACCTCGGTCCGCCAGTACGCAGGCGAGGGCTACCTGCCCGAAGCGCTGCTCAACTTCCTCGCCCTGCTCGGCTGGTCCAGGGACGAGACGACAACCATCATGTCGCGGGACGAGATCACGGAAGCCTTCAGCCTCGATGGCCTCGGCCTCGCCTCGGCCATGTTCGACATCGAGCGCCTGGGCGAGATGAACGCCCGCTACATCCGCGACCTGGGCCCATCGGACTTCCTGCGTCGAGGCCGTCCCCACCTGGAGGCGCGAATCGATCGATCGGTAGACGACGACGCCCTCGATCGCCTGCTCACGATTGCCCCGGCGATCCAGGAGCGGGTCAAGCTGATGCCCGAGTTCGCCGACTACACCGACTTCTTCTTCACCGAAGGCACGCTCGACTATCCCAACGCCGACCTGATGGGTCGCGCCTACAAGAACAAGCCCTGGGCCGCGCTGGAGTCTGTTGAGGCGTCGCTCAAGGCGCTACGGGCGGTCGACGAGTCGGAATGGACCACGCCCGGTCTCGAGGCGGCGCTGCGAGACCTCGCCGTCGAACGAGGCGAGAAACCGGGCGCGCTATTCACGCCGATCCGCGTGGCCACGACCGGCAAGCGCATCGCGCCGCCGCTCTTTGAAACGCTGGAAACACTGGGCCAGCCGAAAACCATCGAGCGGCTCAACGCGGCAGCCGAACGGCTGGCCCGACCCGACGACTAAGGTGATAAACTGGATTCTCGTTGGGGATTGGTCTAGTGGTAGGACGGCTGACTCTGGATCAGTTAGCGGGGGTTCGAATCCTCCATCCCCAGCCAATCAAAGTCGTCCACATGCGTGGGGCATTCGTCTAGCGGCCAAGGACACCGCCCTCTCAAGGCGGAGATCAGGGGTTCGAATCCCCTATGCCCTACCAAACGGCACCATACTGCGAACTCCTTCGCTCAACTCCACTTCCGCCACATCCGCTCCCCGAAGTGGGCCGTCCTGCGGAGTCGGAATCGTGTAGCGGATCACAGCTCGGCCAGGCCGGACGGAGATTCGCTTCACGAACGACCGGATGAACGCCTTCGTCTCGGTTACATCGCTGGTTTTGAGGAACTCGCTCATCTCGGCGGCGAAGCTGGCGACCACGTCGGCGCTGTCCAGCAACTCCCGGCGCTCGGCCAGGATCGAACGTGCTTCCTCCGCTGTTTCCTCCAGTTGCGCTTGACGCTCCTGATGCACGCGCAACCGCTGCAGAATGTCGTTGACTTCCATGTCCGAGCTCTCGACGATGTGCCAGAGCCGATCCATCTTCCGGCGCACTTCTTCCAGTTCTGCCTCGATTGTCTCCATCCGTTCTCGCTCTTCCCGGGCGACGCCATCCATCTCTTCGTCCAGCATCTTCACCAGCTCGCGGATGTTGCTCTCAGTGAGGATGTGGTCCCTGATCTGCTCGATGATCAATCGTTCGAAGCGATCTGCGTTCAACCTAGGCGTCTTGCAGCTCTTGCTGCCGCCGTTGAGGATCGACTGACAGACGTAGTAGCTGTACCTGCCGCCCTTCGCCTCTGCGGCGGTCAAGGCCTTGTCGCAGAGTTCGCAGCGAACCAACCCGCTCAACAGATATCGGCTGGCCGCCTTGTACCGTGGAGGTCATTCGCTCCTGTCAGGGCATATGCCAATGAGGTGCGGGGACAGAGCCTACGACCAGGACTTTTGCATACAGGTCGCGATCACAGCGGCTGGCCGATGAGGGCCGGATCGGCGTGGAGGATGTATTCCTCAGGCGACATCACGGTGATGTCGAGGATCTCCTTGAGGCCGCCGCCGTAACGCCGGAGCTTCTTGTCCCAGGTAAGGAAGACGTCTCGCTTGTTGACGAAGTGAGCGTGGAGGTGATCCCAGTCCCTCCAGTCCCGATGCAACGCTCGGTCCTCTCGGCTAGTCAGGGCTTCGTGGGCGTCGTCGAATTCAATGCTTCCCGCTGTGTCGACGCCCACTCGCCAATAGTGGGGACGGACGACCGAACTCATGAGGTCAACGCCCAGGGCCGGCAGGTTCGCGATTTCGTCGGCCAGCGGAGGCCTTGGAACATCCTCGTAGATTCGGCCGGTTGCGCGCACCGAGGCGCGTTGGCGCTTGGCCAGTTCGAGCAACCTGCGGACGACCCTGACCTTGCTCCCGCTCTTCCACAACTCGAACAGCACCGAGGTGTCCAGAGTCAACGTGGGCAGACGCTCAGCTGTCAGGTCGAACCTCCCGGATTTCCGCATTACGTAGGTCCGCCTTCGACAGCCGGACTGCAGGTCGATCGTGGCGCTGAACTCCACGTCAGGCTCTCCATTCCGCGACATCTCCAGCGGCCATTCGCGAACCATCGAGAAAAAGTGCTCCTCGAAACACTGGTCTACGAGTGTTTCAACCTCTCGCCATCGCTCTTGATGCCAGGAGTCGTGCCATTCCTGGCTCAGCAGCAATGGCGGATTCGCTTCGGTGATCCGAGGGTCGAACTGCCAGAGCGCATCGGCCTTCATCCGCTCCATGATCTCCTGAAGCTCAGGCAACAGATCCCGCTCCCCAAGGGTCAGGTGGCAGCGAAAGTTGTCGACGCTGATGACCTGCCACCGATTCATGCGTGCGATGAACTCGTCCCACCGATCACCCGAGTACGACCTAACGGGGTGGTCGATTTGAAGGCGAGGCGTCATGCAAGTTCTCCCTTAGTTCGATCTCTCATTGCCGCTTTCGGCGATCTTCGCAGGGTCTGGTCTCGAGACGCGATCGATTCGCAACCGAGTGAGGGCATTGAATCGATTGTGCCATGATGATGGCGAGAAGGGGTGGCAGACCAACGCCTGTCAACCGGTGAATTCCAGCCCTGTGCCACCAATGACTGAAGGGATCACCGAGTGACCCTCTACAGGGCAAGAGATCACGTGTGAACCGTCCCCTCGTCTAGTGACATGCGCCTTCCCTCACTTAGACATGCCCCGTTCGCGCCGCCCTTACTCGC
>DAOUKQ010000047.1:0-12117 GCA_034421135.1 Dehalococcoidia bacterium | reverse complement strand
GCGCCGTGATCCACTACTCCATCCCCATGCCCGAAGACAGCCCCATCGGGCCGTCAGACGCAGCGGAAATCGCACTCGACCGGGGAGTTATGAGTACGGTACACGTTGGTGGACCACGCGCCGAACCTGGCTTCTCAGGGGTGCGGAGGCAGGGATCGACGTTTGCATGCTGAGTTCACCGATGCGGGGAGGTTCCCGGCGGTAACTACGCGATATTGCGAATGAGCGTTCACTGATAGCGTCGAGCCAGACGCATGAATCAACTTTGAATCCCCACTCAGGATCCGACTTTCACTCTTGCTTCGATTGGCCCGCTCAGCGGCCCCGATTCACACCACTCACACCATCCTCCGAGGAGTCTCCTGACACATGCCTACAGCATCCGTAGCCGCTCGACGACGATCGCGGGCGCGCAAACCTCGACACTCTGTCACTTGCGCAGACTGTGGCGCTTCGGCGAGTGTTCCATTCCGTCCTCGCGCGGACCGGCCTGTCTATTGCAAGTCGTGCTACGCAGGTCGCCAGGGCGGCACCAGTTCGGCACTACCGACTGACAACGTCCAACGAGCGAGGCCGGCAGTGAGGCCGGAAGTGAGGCCGGAAGCGCCAGATCGAGCCGACGAGCCGATGGGCGACGGTCCAACAGCAATCGGTTCGGTCTCGGCCTTCTCCGAGATTGGGCTCAGCCGCTCGACCATGGCAGCGCTGGCCGCGATGGACATCTCAGAGCCCACGCCAATCCAGGAGCAGACGATTCCCCTGCTGCTCGGCGGTCGGGACGTGATCGGGCAGGCGCGGACCGGCTCGGGCAAGACCCTGGCGTTCGCGATCCCATTGGTCGAACGCTGCGATCCCTCCGTTGACCAGGTCCAGGCCCTGGTACTTACGCCGACTCGGGAGCTGGCGATCCAGGTGAGCGAGGTCACTGACGCCGTGGCCAACGCAAACGGGATGCACACGACCTTGCTCTATGGCGGCCGCTCAGCGCGCACCGAACAGAAGGCGCTCAGGCGCGGCCCTCAGATCGTGATCGGCACTCCGGGACGCACCCTGGATCACATCCGGCAAGGCACGCTCGACCTCCGATCCGTGCACTTCCTGGTGCTGGATGAGGCCGACGAGATGCTGGACCGCGGCTTCGCTCGCGATGTCGAGGCGATCCTTGATCACACACCGTCCGATCGGCAGACCGCGATGTTCTCGGCGACCCTGCCCGACTGGGTGGCGAAGACCGCAGCCAAGCACTTGCGCCAGCCCGCCACGGCAGAGGTCGACGCAGACCTGCAAACGCTGCCCAGCGTCATGCATCTGATCTACACGATTCAGCGCGACCAGAAGATCGACGCATTGAGGACACTGCTGGACGAGCGCGACGACGAGGCGGTGATTGTCTTCGGCAAGACCAAGCACGGGGTCAAGAAACTCGCCCGTCAGCTCGACGCGATGGGGTACCCGGTGGGCGCGCTGCAAGGCAACCTGCGCCAGAACGCTCGCGAGCGGGTGATGCGAGACTTCCGCTCCGGCGAGACGCCGATCCTGGTCGCGACGAACGTGGCCGCGCGCGGGCTTGACGTCGAGGGCGTCGGACAGGTGATCAACTACGACCTGCCCGAGTCGCCACAGCTCTTCACCCATCGGGTCGGCCGCACCGGTCGGATGGGCCGCGAGGGCGAAGCGATCACATTCGTCACCCGCGAGGAAGAGTCGAAGTGGCGAGAGATCGACCGAAACCTGGGAGTCCGCTTCACCCGTCAACCCTGGAACGAAGCCAAAGCCGCCGGAAACCGCTCAAGAGCCAGGCGAGCGCGGTAGGGATCGTTGGCCGGAGGTTCGAATCCTCCCTGAGGTGCAGGCCACTTCCGTCGCCATCAGTTCGTGACTACCCGGGGAGCGCCGCTAGCTGTTCCAGGGTCCTGGCCTGGGCAAGTTGATCGTCGTTACGTTCCGCGGTCTCAAACTGCCTGGTGAGGCGTAAGACCTCGGCTTCGGTGTCGGGCGTCATTTCCGGCGATTGCGCGCTCTGCGGATGGCAATGCTTGCGCTTCTGTCCGCTGCCGCAGGGACAGGGTTTGTTACGTCCGGCGTTGGGCGCCTCGCCAGGTAGCTCGCAGAGGTCGGCGTGGACGGGGAGAGATGGACATGGTTGCCACTCTCGTTCTATTCGTACGTCAGTTCGTACACGGCAGAGGCGTTGTGTCGAAGTTTGCGGAGGGTGGTTGGCTCGGGCGGAAGGACGCGCGGGTGTGGTAACGGATGCGTTACTATAGTCAGGTGATCGAGGTCAGAGAGTACATCGACGAGAGAGGGCGGTCTCCTTTCGGTCGCTGGTTCGACGGTCTCGACGCGGGCGCAGCAGCCAAAATGCGCACGGCGCTGGCACGAATGGAGTTGGGCAATCTCTCCAACCTCAAGACCGTCGGCGGTGGTGTGCTGGAGCACCGGATCCACTCCGGTCCGGGGTACCGAATCTACCTCGGACGCGACGGGGAACGGTTGATCATCCTGCTGGGCGGCGGGACTAAACGGCGGCAGCGACAGGACATTGAGCACGCGCATGCTCTATGGAATGACTACCGAGAGCGCAAACGGCGAGAGGAATGACCGATGCCACTGACTCGCGACTTCAAGGAAACGGTGCGGGCTCGGGCGCAGCGCGACCCGGCGTTTCGTCGGGCGCTGCTCCAGGAGGGGGTCGAGTGCCTGCTGAGCGGGGACCTGGACACAGGGAAGGTGGTGATTCGCGACTACATCAACGCGACGGTGGGCTTCGAGCAGCTGGGGTCACTGACCGAGCGGCAGCCAAAGGGACTGATGCGGATGTTCAGCCCAACGGGCAATCCACAGGCCCGCAACCTGTTCGAGGTGATCGCCTGCCTGCAGGATCACGAGGGCGTCCACCTGGAGGTCACAGCGAGCGGCTATCCAGCGTCGTCGACGATGACGGCTCAAGTGGCTGAAGAGGATAGGGATGGCGAGTTTAATCGGTAGGCAAGGGGTAGCGTGGGGCACCAGCCATTTACACGAGCTGCCACTCGGCTATCAGTCGCTGCACCAGTTCACGTTGTCGCCGCCGCAATACTTCGGGCGTCCACTCATCCTCATCAAGCACACCGGTCGTCAAGGCGAATGTTGTGGACACTCCCTTTCGCTGGAAGTACTCGCGTTTCTTGCGCTGGAAATCCCAGTTTGAGGCAGCTGAATTCTTGCGTCGGGACAGGAGGACCAGATTTGCCAGCTTGTGCGTCCAAGACTCGCGCGTGTCTTCGTCGGGGAACGTCCGTAACCACTCTGAGTCTGTGGTTGGATTCTGAGGAAGCACGTGCTCAACGGTGATGATCTTATGGTCGTAGGAGGCGCCCGCGTCGGCAAGCATGCCATCGAGCCGCAGCAGCAGCGGCAATCGAGCACGCGTCACAAGGTAAACGTTACCAGCCAGACGTTCCCTGATCTCCATCTTTTCCGCTTCAGAGATGTCTAACGCCGAATCCCCTCGCTCGTCGTCTTCGCTCCGCCCGAACTCGGCGAGAACATCTCCGTACCGTTCGATTCGCTCATACGTATCGGCCCTTCGAATGAATAGGCCATACGCAAGCCGATCCAGCCTCTTGAGGAAATCCAAGAGCTCGTCACTCGCATTGCCGTGCAATCGGAAGTACTCCATCGCGGGGGGAATCCAGTCGAAATTGTCCAAGAAGCCAAGGAATCCTAGATAGCGGTTGATTGCCTCAGCGTTCTCAGTACTCACATACGCCGCGTCTTCAATCACTTCGTAGAGCTTGGCATAGGGCACGAGGACATCGTCGATGAACGCGGGGCCGCTCACTTCGCTCAGCACATGCTCGCGAAATCCCTCCTGCAACGTCACCCTGAGCTTGTCTTTGCCGTAGATCATCCGAATGTGCGCGAAGAGTTCTCTAAATTTGTCCCGGCCCAACTCCTCTTCCAGTTCTTCCCACTTCGCCGCGTACTGGCTCTGCAGTCGTTCTTCCAGATCGCCAATCGCCTCCGCCTTCAGGATGTCCGTCGGCGAAAGGTCTAGCCCGCGAGTATTCATCACCGAGAAGATCCGGTAGGCGGAGTCGCGATTTGTTGCAGCCACGACCACAAGAAAGCAACCCCGAAGTACGAAAAGCGTGAACTCCCATAGCTGGGCCTCAGTCAGGGAAACGAGCTTCTTGTGCATGTGGGCCACGTTCTCGACGATTCGCGTTCGGCTGTCAGAGAGTGCCGCACGATCTGCGTCCAACAGAGAGGCTATGCTGCCACCGTTCTGAATGTGTTCTCTGAAGAAGTCACGATCTCGTTCCCTCAAGGTCAAGCGAAGCTCATCTTGAGTCTCGTTCACTTCGCTCCCTTCTTGCCAGATGAACCGGTTTATCTCGCCCTTGTGGTTGTCATCATTACTGAGTTCACGTAGTACACATAGCAGCATGGTCAGCGTTGTCAGTCGTTGTTGACCATCCACGACATCACTCTGGGGGGAGCCATCCTGCTTGATCAGGATGATGCTACCGAGAAAATAAGGATCATCAGGGTCTTTGCGTTGGGCCTCCATCAGGTCGTTCAGTAGCTCGTCCGCCTCGTCAGTGGTCCACGCATACGGCCTCTGGTAGGTGGGAATCTTGAACAGATAGGTGTCGTCAAACACCGCTCTGAGCACAAACTCGCTTGCCTTGAATACCTGAACCATTGCCGACCATCTTCCCAGTCACCCCAACAAGTGGACATGCAACAGCCGCCCGCCGATTTGGCAGGCGGCTGAGGAGTCCTCTGTTTGGCTGCCTACTGCGCGTAGACGCCGGCTCCGGGGCCTTCGGCGGTGGCCCAGAACTTTTCGCTGATCTGGTCGATCAGGTCGATCAGTTCCTGGCCCTTGGCGATGTCGTTGGTCTTCTTGGCTTCGCCGGCGACCTTGGTCGCGTTCCACATGAGCTCGTGGATTGAGGCGTCGGCCTCGAGGTGGTGCGGCTTGAAGAAGTCGGTCCAGAGCACCCAGAGGTGGTGCTTGACTTCCTCGGCGCGCTGTTCCTTGACGATCGTGCACCGGGCTTTGAAGTCGTGGTCGTCGGAGTCGTTGTACTTCTCCATCGACTTGAGGACGGACATCGCCTCGATCTTGGCCTGGGCCGGGTCGTAGACGCCGCAGGGCAGGTCGCAGTGGGCGGAAGCGGTCTCGAACAAGGACATGCGGTGCTCCTTCAGTGGTGCGGTTGGTTCCGCTGAGAGTGTACTAGCTGTCCGGGTTATCGAGGACGATCACGCCGCAGGCGATGCGAGTGCCCGCGCCGGGGTCTGCGCCGTAGCTGTCCGGGCCCTCGTGGACGATGATGGCGGAGCCGTCGGCGTCGAACAGCGTGGCCGGCCCGCCGGACGCCGCCTCGCCGAGGGTGGCGTCAACCGTGTACTGGTCGGCGTTGGCGATGCCGTCGGTGTGTGCGTAGACGTTGACGGTGTCGCCGGGATGGTGTCCGTCCGGATGGAGCACACCGTGGCCGATGCCGTCGGGGTTGTAGTGTCCACCGGCGGCGGCGAAGTCCGGCTCGCAGGAGCCGGTCTCGTGGATGTGGAATCCGTGCCAGCCTTCGGGCACGTTTGCCAGCCGAGCCTGGATCAGCAGGCCGCGCGGTCCCTGAGTGAAGCTGACGCTTCCCATGGACTCGCCGTTCGCGCTACGCATCTCGGCGGTCGCCGTCAAACCGACCGCGGCGGGGTCGACGCCAGGCTCGGGTTCGAGCTGAATCGGCGTGCTGGATCGCCAGGTGCCGGCCTCGGAGTCGGCTGCGAGGAAGCGCTCGCGCGGCAGGATGCGCTCGCCCCAGGTGTGGTTGTCGGCGCGAACCTGCAGCGCGACCTCGGCGCGGCCGTCGCCGGTCTGGCGGGCGACGATGCGGACATCCTGCGAGTCGCCGCCCGATTCTCCCGCCGTGACGACGGCGGCAACCACGGCTGCAAGCACTGCCATGACAACCACAGCGACCAGTTTCGGGTTTCCTCTGACGATATTGAGACCAAACATGAGATTCTCTCCTAGATTGAAGCCGGGACCCTCACCCTAACCCTCTCCCTCAGGGAGAGGGGACGTCAGTCGGCGCGGGTTCTGGCTCGGAGGGCGAGGGAGGCGATGGTCAGCGTGAAGACGCTGAATCCGGCCAGGGAGACGAACGCCCAGTGCAGGGCGGGCGGATCCTTGGTCAGCGGCACGCCGTCGGGGCCGAACACGATCTGCCCTCCCTCGGTCACCGGCCAGGCGTAGCCCTCCATGACCAGGCCTCGCATGCCCTCCATGATGTACGTGACCGGGTTGATCGTGGCGATGATCCGCAGCCAGTCGTCGAACACGGCGAGCGGCGCGAAGGCCGGCGCCATGAAGAGCAGCGGGAAGAACAGCAGGAATCCGGCCTGGGCAGCCTGAGCGTTGCCGGTGCGCATCGCGATGAAGATGCCGATCCCGCTATATGCGCCGCCGAAGAGTCCGGCGATGATCAGGATTAGCACCGCGCCGCCGACGCCGGTCGCCATGCCGGAGCCGGCGACCAGGGCAGCGACAAGCATGATCGTGGCGAAGAACACGGCGCGCACCGCGTCGGCCCAGACGCGCCCAATAATCAGCGCCCAGCGCGACGCCGGGGTGAGCAGCAGCTTGTCGAAGTAGCCGCGCTCCATGTCGAGCACGATCGCGATCCCGGAGGCGGCGGAAGATCCTGCCACCGCCTGGAGCACGGCGACGGGCAGTTGAAAGGCCAGATAGTTATCGACCCCGAAGCCGCGCTCGGAGAAGTTGGCGATTGCGCCGGTCGAGACGGCGAGGAAGAACAGCGGGATGAAGACGTTGGTGATCTCGACGCCGGGCTGACGCACCGATTCGCGGATCGCGCGCATGGCGAGGTAGCGGGCGTCGGTCAGGACGCGCAGCGGTCCGGCATCGCGCGAGGACGAGGATGGCAGTTCGGCCGGGGTCTGCGCGGTGGTCATGCCGGACCTCCCGGCACCTGCTGTCCCTGTTGTCCGGCGCCGTCGCCCGGTTCGATGCGGTGACCGGTGGCCTTGAAGAACACATCGTCGAGTGTGGCCCTGGCGAGTCTGAGGTTGCTGAAGGGCAGACCTTCCTCGTCCAGCGTGCGGACCACGCGGGGCAGGGTGTCGTGACCGCTCTTGCTATAGACGGCGATGCCCTCGTTGAAATCCCAGTTGGCGTCCTCGACGTTGGGCAGCGGCAGCAAGGCGGACACGGCGCGCAACTGGGACTGTTCGTCACCCTCGACCTGCACGTAGATCACGTCGGCCGAGACGGTCGCTTTGAGTTCGTCCGGCGTGCCTTGCTGGACAATCTCGCCGGCGTCGAGGATGGCGATCTCGTCGCAGAGTTGATCGGCTTCCTCGAGGTACTGCGTAGTCAGGAAGAACGTGACGCCGTCCTCGCGGTTGAGCCTGACGATGTACTCCCAGAGGTTCTGTCGCGAGACCGGGTCGAGCCCCGTGGTCGGTTCGTCGAGGAAGATGATCGAGGGCGAATGGACGAGGGCAGAGGCGAGATCGAGGCGTCGCTGCATCCCGCCGGAGTATCCGCCGATGCGGCGGTCGGCATCCTCGGTCAGGTCGACGACATCGAGCAGATGGGCGACCTTCCCCTCGATCTCTCCGCGCGGCATGTTGTAGAGCCTCGACTGCAGGCGCAGCAGTTCGCGTCCGGTCTGGAGAATGTCGAGTCCGGCCTCTTGCAGGGCGACGCCGATCGCCCGGCGGATCTGGCGGTCCTGCGTGAGCACATCGAAACCGGCGACGCGCGCCGACCCCGCCGTAGGCCGCAGCAAGGTGGTCAACATGCGGACCGTGGTGGTCTTGCCGCTGCCGTTCTGTCCCAGGAAGCCGAAGATCTGACCCGGACGGACCCGCAGGTCGATGCCGTTCACGGCGTGGATGTCGCCGAAGTGTTTGACCAGACCGTAGGCCTCGATCGCCAGTTGGCGGTCGCGCGCATGCTGCGGCGCCGCGGCCACAATGTCGGCGCTCCAGCGGTCGGCCAATGAGGTTGGGCGTTGAGACATCCATGTGAGCCTATCGACTCAGGCCGGAGGCGTCGCCCGATACCTGCCCGCGCAGCAGAGAACGTGTGTACTGGATAACAGTACAGTATCAGACAGGCCGGAACACGGGAATCGGGTAGGCGTCCTCGCCCGACTGCTCCTCGAACTCGACCTGGACTCGCTGCCCGATGTGGATGTCGGTCACCGGATTGTCGACGCCGACAACGGTGCTCATCATGCGGAAGCCCTCGTCGAGGTCGATATAGGCGACCGCGTACGCGCCGAGTTCCTGGAAGCCGGGCATCCGGTTCTGGCGCACCACGGAGTAGGTGTAGACGGTGCCCAGACCGGACGAGACGTTCCAGGTCAGGTCGCGGTCGCCGGTCACGGTCGAGTGTCCGCGCGGGTAGAAGACGACGTTGCCGTCGGAGTCGGTCTGGTAGCGAAGCTCGCCGGCCTTGCAGCCCTCCCAGAAGTGCTGGGTGTCCGGCTCGGGGAAGCTAGGTTGGGGTCGGTTGGCCATGTCGAAATGCCTTTCCTTTGAGGGAGTGCCCTCACCCTTGCCCTCTCCCAGAGGGAGAGGGGATCGACGGATCGCGGTTAGTCGGCTGCGAGGATGACGGTGCCGCCGGTGTGGGTGCCACCGAGGAGTCCGCCGTTGCCGTGGGCGACGGCGAGCTTGGCGCCGTCGACCTGACTGGTGGATTCACCGCGAAGCTGGCGTACGGATTCGAGCAGCAGGAACAGTCCGCGCATGCCGGGGTGGTTGGAGGACAGTCCGCCGCCGTCGGTGTTGAGCGTCAGGCCGGGCTGGTCGAAGGCAAGGTGGCCGTCGTCGATGAACTGGCCGACTTCGCCCTTGGCGCAGAATCCGAGGTCTTCCAGCATGACCGCGACGGTGATGCTGAACGAGTCGTAGATCATGGCGATGTCGATCTCGTCCGGCGTGACACCGGCCTGTGCGAACGCCGCAGGGGCGCTCTGCGCGCCGGCCGACGTGGTGATGTCGCCGCCGTTCTCGCGGTACTTGGTCGCTTCGCCGGCGCCGATGATCCAGACCGGCTTCTTCTTGATGTCGCGCGCGATCTCGGGCGAGACGAAGACGGCCGCGCCGCCGCCGTCGGAGATCATGCAGCACTCGAGCAGGTGCAGCGGGTCGGCGATGATTCGCGACTCGAGCACGTCTTCGACGGTGATCTCATCGACCTTGACGAATTGCAGGTCGGTCATCGCCTTGACCGCTTCCGGGTTGCGCATCGCGTGCTTACGCGTGGCGACCGAGATCTGGGCGAGTTGTTCGGTGGTCGTGCCGTACTCGTGCATGTGACGATGAGCAACCATCGCGTAGTTGCTGATCAGGGTGCCGCCGTAGGGCGTTTCCATGTTCTGCTGCCACGATGCGCCGCCGCGGCCCATGCCGCCGGTGCCGATCGGCACCCGCAGCGACGCGGCGGTCGAACCGTACGTCGTCACGGCGACGTTGCAGCGACCGGCTGCAATGTCGCGCAGCGCGTGCGAGGCGTGGAACTCGTAGGACGAGCCGCCGACCTGGGTGGTGTCGAGCAGTCGCGGCTTGATCCCCAGGTACGCGGCCAAGCCGAGGCCGCCGCCGCCCTCGCCGTCGAGCGCGTCGTAGAGCCCGTCGACGTCGCCCCAGTCGAGTCCGGCGTCCTCAAGCGCCTTCTTCATCGAGTCGGCCTTGATTTGCATCGACGAGACGCCGGGGGCGACTCGCAGTGGGTATTCGTGGATGCCGGCGATCGCCGCCAATCGTTCCTGTGCCATCTCACAGCCTTTCATCGTCGTTGAGACGCAAGCATGTTGTCATGCAGACGCAAGCGGGCACAGGCTAGCGCCGATCCCGCCTCAGGCGTAGCCTGCCTGCATGCGCATTGGCTTGATCTCCGACACTCACCTGCCTCAGCTCCTGCACTCGATGGACGAACTTGGACCGCAGACCGGCGAAGCGCTGACCGGCGTGGACCTGATTATGCACGGCGGCGACATCACGGTGCCGGCGGTGCTGGACTGGTGCGAGCAGTTTGCTCCGGTGCTGGCTGTGCGCGGCAACAACGACATCTTCGACGATCCGCGCCTGGCAGAGCACCAGTTCCTGGACATCGAGGGCTTCCGCATCGGTCTCGCGCATGAACTGCGGCCGGAGTCCCGACCGATTGGCGAGATCCTGGCATCGTCGCTGGACGACGAGTGGGTCGATGTCCTGATCGGCGGCGACACGCATGTCGAACGGCTGGAGTACCGCGACGACGTGCTGCTGATCAATCCCGGCAGTCCCTCGTTGCCGCATCACCTGTCGACACGGCTGGGCGCGATCGGGATACTGACCGTGACGCCGCATCGGTTGGAGGCGGAGATCATCGCGCTGGGTCCGACCGAGGGCCATCGCAATCCGTCTCGTCCGCAGCATGTCGTGATTGAATACGGGCATGTCGTCGAGGCATCGCTCGACGGACAGTCGATCGCACCTGACGAATTCCTGAAGGCGCCTCACGAGCGCGTCGTTCTGAATGGAGCCTGAGATGGACCTGCAACTCCAGGGCAAGCGAGCGTTGGTCACCGGCGGCAGCCGGGGGATCGGCAAGGCGATTGCGCGGGTGCTGGTCGAAGAAGGATGCGCAGTTGCCATCTCCGCGCGCGATCCCGAGCGATTGGCCGCCGCTGCGGCTGAGGTCGGCGCGTCGTCGTGGTTCACGTGCGAGATGTCGGACGACGACTCCGTCGAAGCGATGGTCAGGGGTGCAGCGGAAGCGCTGGGCGGGTTGGACATCCTGGTCAACAACGCGGCCTCACCGGGCAGCGTACATGGACCAATGAAGCTGGCCGATCTGACCGCCGACCACGCCCTGGCCGACCTGCAGGTCAAGGTCCTGGGCTACCTGCGCTGCTCGCGAGCAGCGGCGCCGTACATGCAGGCGCAGGGATGGGGTCGGATTGTCAATGTGTCCGGACTTGCAGCACGAGGCAGCGGCAACACGGTCGGCTCGATTCGCAACGTCTCGGTTGCTGCGATGACCAAGAATCTGGCCGACGAACTCGGGCCCGATGGCATCAACGTGACCGTCGTGCATCCGGGGTTGACCCGGACCGAGGCAACTCCTGATCGGATCGCGCAGATTGCCGAGTCGAACAGCATCTCACTCGACGAGGCTGAGGCGCGGATGGCAGCCGGCAACTCGGTACGGACGATCATCGATTCCGACGACATCGCCAACATCGTGGCGTTCCTGGCCTCGCCGAAGTCGATTGCGATCACGGGAGATACCATCGCCGCCGGCGGTGGTGTCGGTCGGGGGATTCACTACTGAGCCGGTTGGGGACGACAGCTGCGATCGATCGGTGCCGTCCTCCTTCCGTCGTACTTACGCCACTCTCCCGTCATTCCTGCGCCACTCTCCCGTCATTCCTGCGCAGGCAGGAATCACGAACCTCCCAACTTCGCAAGATCACCAACCTCCCGCCGTACCCCGAAGTCTGCGTACGACGAGTCGGGGTACGACGAAGTGCTGTGCCGCGAACAGAGTTGGGCGGCTCGTGGTCCCTGCCTCCTCAGGGACGACGGAGCGTCGGAGGAAGGCAGTGGCGTAGGAGATGCGTCGCGCACGAAGATTCGGGGTACGGCGAAGTGCTGTGCCGCGAACAGAGTTGGGCGGCTCGTGGTCCCTGCCTCCGCAGGGACGACGGAGCATCGGAGGTCCGGGGGGGGGGGTGGCGAGGGAGATGCCTCGCGCACGAGGAGTCGGGGTACGGCGAGGTCCTGTGTCTCGAATAGTGTTAGGCGGCTCGCGGTCCCTGCCTGCGCAGGGACCACGGAGTCGGGAGACGGCTAGAGGACTCGGTGTTCGTGCGGGCGTCTGAGGAGTTCGTAGTAGGGGGTGACGGTCCAGCCGGGTGGGTTGACGGCGTCGATTCGCTCTCGGTCCTCGTCGGTGATGACGACGTCGGCTGAATCGAGATTGTCCTCGAGCTGTTCCATGGTGCGCGGTCCGATGATCGGGCTGGTGACGCCGGGCTGTTGCTCGCACCAGGCGAGGGCGAGCTGTGAGAGGGTGCAGCCCTTTTCCTGGGCGATCGG
>DAOUKQ010000046.1:0-107415 GCA_034421135.1 Dehalococcoidia bacterium | reverse complement strand
CATGTCTTCGTCAGTGATGAGATCGCCGATCGCGTCACTGCGACCGCGCTGAATGATCCTGACGAGAACTCGGCGGCATTCTGGGGCCCATCCGATCACTGCCGCATCCTGATCGAAGTCGCCGACTAGCCCGCCCCATGTGACCTCTTGAGCACACGCTTGTTGCCGTCTCCGATAGATATCATGTTCTGGTATGATCAGACGCCTGGAACGAAGACACCACCGGCAAGGGAACCCAACATGACCTGCAACCACCACCTGACCTCACCTACCATCACCTGCCCTCACTCGACAATTCTCGCCCGCATCTGACCTGACTCAGACAAAATCTGACCGGATCTGACCAAATCTGACATGACTACGCATGAATTCCCAGCCCACAGCGCCATATCCGCACTATCGGCCCGGAATTCTCCTCCGAAACTCGCCCGTATACTCGGTTCCGATTCCCACTCAGCTCGAAGGACCGACCCATGACCTACGACAACATCCTCTACGACACCAACGACCGCGTCGCGACCGTGACCCTGAACCGGCCGGAAAAGCTCAACGCGCTCTCCAACGAGCTGCGCGGCGAGATGTTCCACGCCCTCAAGGCGGCCGAAGCCGATTCTTCGATCGGCGTGATCATCATCAAGGGCGCTGGCCGCGCCTTCTCCGCCGGCTACGACCTGCAACCCTCGCCCGACCTCTCCAACCCGCACACCAACGAGTGGACCGGTCTGCCCGACACCGGCACGACCCACCCGCAGCACTACGACTGGTCGCGCCACGCCGTGATGGGCAACTTCATCATCTGGGAGCTGGCCAAGCCGGTGATCGGTCAGATTCACGGCTACTGCCTGGCCGGCGCGACCGAGCTCGCCTCGGCCTGTGACCTGCGGATCATCGCCGAGGACTGCCAGGTCGGCTACCCGCCGGTCCGCGCGATGGGCACCATGGACGCGATGTGGGCGCCATGGCATCTGCCCCAGGCCAAGGCTCGCGAGTTCGCCTATCTCGGCGACCCGCACTCGGGCGCTGACATGTACCGCTGGGGCTGGGCCAACTACGCGCTTCCGGCCGACGACCTGGACGAGTTCACGATGGACTTCGCCCAGCGCATGGGTCACATCGACAACCATCTGTTGATGTACTCGAAGCGCTCGGTCAACCGCGCCTATGAGATCCAGGGCTACAAGACCGCCATGATCTCGGGCACTGATGTCGAGGCGATGTCGAAGCACCGACCGGAAGCCGGCGAGTGGGGCGAACGAGTCCGCCGCGATGGCCTCAAGTCGGCGCTCGAGTGGCGCGACGGTCCATTCCGCGACTTCCGCGGCGCCCGAACCAACGCCCCGCACGACCGGGAGTTGATGAAGGGCGCATCCGGCTCGGAGAAGCCAAGCTGGGACTGACCTGTTCCCATCCCGTCTCTAGTGTCCGTCATTCCCAGCTTGTCTGGGAATCTCGTTCGAGCGGATGGAACGGGTGAGGGAGCGAGATTCCAGGCGAAGCCTGGAATGACGAAGGTGTTGGTTACGCGCGGGTCTCCAACGGGAGAGTGTGTTGAGCGAAGGCAGGACCGACGCCGATGGCATTGCTCTGGGTTCAGTTTGCCGCTTCAGCGGTGATCATTCTGCTGGCCGCTCACTTCCTGGCCAACTCCGCCGATGACGTCGCCGAGCGCACTGGCCTCGGGCGGACATTCATCGGCGTCGTGATGCTGGCGACGGCCACCTCCCTGCCCGAGCTGGCGACGGGGATCAGCTCGATCACCCTGTTCGATGCGCCCGACCTGGCCATCGGCGACGCCTTCGGCAGCAACCTCTTCAACCTGATGATCATCGGCCTGGCCGATATCTACTGGCAGAACGGGCCGGTGCTGAATGCGGTCACGCGGACGTCGGTGATGACCGCCGGCTTAGGCGCGGGACTGATCACCCTCGCCGTCCTGGCCATCTTCATCTACTCCCAGACGGACGTTACCGCGGACTGGCCGCTGAGCCCCATGACGATCATCTTGCTGCTCGTCTTCATCGCCGCGATGTTCCTGATCTATCGCCACTCGCAGCAAATCCAGGAGGAACAGGAGGAAGAGGCTGAGCATCCTCCCGAAGCAGTGGCGACCGAGGGTCCGTCGCTGACTCGTGCGCTGCTGATCTACGCCGTCTCCGCCGCAGTCATCGTCGGCGCGGCGATCTGGCTGTCCAACGTCGGCGAGCGCATCGCCGAGGACATGCACTGGGAGCAGAGCTTTGTCGGCACGCAGTTCCTTGCGATCAGTACGTCGCTGCCCGAGATCGGCACGTCGTTCGCGGCGCTGCGCATCGGCGCGCCAGACCTGGCGATCAGCAACGTGCTGGGCAGCAACGTGTTCAATATGGGTATCGTGCTGTTCTTCGACGACGTGGCATTCGTCGACGGCTCCATCTGGGAGGTCGTGTCGTCGGTGCACGTGATTTCCGGCCTGATCGCGGTGCTGATGACGATGGTGGTGATCGTGGGGATCATGACCCGTCCGCGGGGACGGCTCAGATTCTGGACGCCCGACGGCGCGCTGTTGGTCGGCGGATACGCCGGCGCGAGTGCGTTGCTCTACCTGCTGGCTTGACCGGATCGGCCGACATCAGGGTTCCGCCGATGATGGCTCCCGCGTTGTTGGACGCCGCTCGGCGAATCGGCCCGACCTGGTGAAGAAGTCGAGCAGCGCGATTGCGATCGCCGTGATCGGCACGGCGACGAACGCGCCCATGATGCCCCAGAGCGCGCCGCCGGTCGCGACGGCGAGGATGACCAGCATCGGGTGCAGCGAGATTGATCGTCCGAGGATGAACGGCGCCATCAGGTTGCCCTCGATCTGCTGAACGGCGAGCACCAGAGCGCCGACGATTAGCGCCGCTGTCACGCCTTCCGTCGCAAGCGCGATCAGGAAGGCGGCCAGTCCGGCGAGCACCGCCCCGATCACGGGAATGAACGCGCCAAAGAACGTCAGCACCGCCAGCGGCAGCGCAAACGGAATGCCGATGATAATCAGACCAAGCCCGATCAGGATCGCATCCATGAAGGCGACGATCGTGACGCCGCGAAAGTACTTGCCCAGCATGTCGACTAATCCCGAACTGAGCAGCAGAAAGTCTCGCCGATGCCGGCGGCCAATCCGACGTGCGAGGCCTCGCTGAATGGACTCCGCGTCATGCACCAGCAGGAAGGTCAGCACGGCCAGCAGGATGACGCCGGCTAGCACCTCGGTCGCCAGGCGCACGCCGGAGAACACGCCTCCGGCGATCGTGTCGGCGTTGCCTCGCACGCTGTTGAGCACGTCGTCGATCGCCTGGTCGACTTCCTCGTCCGACGCTCCGGCCCAGTTCCCGACCGAGTGAACCACCTCGCTGAAGCCCGCTTCGATGTCGACTTCCAGCTCGTCGAACTCCGAGGTCAAGGTGCTGACGGTGAAGTAGCCGAGCGCGCCCAGCGCGGCGAGCCCGCCGATCACGACCGCAATCGCGGCGACCGTGTTGGGCACGCCGCGCCGCATCAGGATGTGTTTAGCGGGCAGCAAGGCAGAGGTAATGATCAGCGCCGCCAGCAGCGGCAGGAAGATCAGGCGGAGGCGGTCGATCGCCAGTCCCAGCAGGATCAGGAAGCCCGCCACGACGATCGCGCGGAAGGCGAACTCGGAGATCCGCTGCAGCCAGACTGGTGTGAGCGAGCTCATGGCGGATATGCGCAACTCAGACGCCCTGGTTTCGGGCGTGCGTCGATCATAAGTCGGCTTCGCCGGATGACGGCTGCGATTGCTTGGCATAACCATCGCAACGACGTACAGGGATCGGCGGATACTTGGGGAACCGGGCGTCGCGTTCGGATTGAGCGCAGCGCACGAATGTCGATCCCCGCCTGGTACGCACCACTCGCGCCCATTGGCAACTTGCGCACAGTCCCCAGCGAGCCTCGGAGAGTGTCACAGGTAGCGCTCTTTGCCAGATCATTGCTTGATGATGGTTGGAAATCGTGCGTAGCATTGATCGAGCGATGGGCTAGCACTGAACCTCCGGATCAGTCCGGCGGACCGGCAATCAGGCGGGGAATTCGGATCAGCATGAGACTGACTGTTCTGGGTTCTGGGGCGGCATGTGCGGGGATGGGCGGCAACAGTTCCGGCTATCTCGTGGAGGACGCCGGCGTTCGCATCCTGCTTGATTGCGGTCATGGCGTCGCCAGCACCCTGGTATCGATGACGCAGCCGGAGACCATCGATCACATCTTCATCTCGCATATGCACGCCGATCACTTCATCGATCTACTGCCGCTCCGTTTCGCCATGACCAAGGATATGGCCGGCTTGCCGGAGCCCCGCGGACGGCTGCATCTGCCGCCCGGCGGCAGGCAGTCGCTCGACCGGCTGCTCGACGCCGTTTCCTTTCCGCGCGATTTCTTCGAGACCGTCTGGCAGGTCCGCGAGTATCAGCCCGGCGAGACGCTCGACCTGGGCGCGGGCATGCGCATCCGATTCGCCGGCGGCATCCATTACATCCCCGGCTGGGCCGTGCGGATCGACGGCTCGTCAAGCCTGACCTATTCGGGCGATACTGCGCCGTCGGACGACGTGCGCGACCTGGCCATGGGCAGCGACTTGCTACTGGCCGAGGCGACCCTGGATGAACCCGAGTGCGGTCCGGTGCGCGGCCATCTTACGGCGCATCAGGCGGCGGAGCTGGCCGCGTCGGCCGGCGTCGGTGTGCTCATGCTCACGCACTTCTGGCACGATGCCGATCGCGAGGCCGCCGCCGAGGAAGCGCGGCGCTGGCTTGAGACCGAGGTCCTGGTCGCGACCGACGGCGCAGTCGTGGAGTTCTAGCAGCCATGCGCAAGGCAATCGCCGCAATACTGGTCGCTCTGGCGATCGGTAGCTTCGGCTGCGCCGACTCTGAGCCGACGCAGCAGGTCGACCAGAACGTTCAAGCCGCTCAGACCGCAGAGGACGCACGGACCGCACAGACCGCCATAGGCGCGCAACAGCAACACGCGGCTGCGCCAACTCAGGACCAGGACACGACCGTCGCCGAGCCGGAGCAGGAGGCTCAGGAATCCGTTGCGACCGAATCGGCCGAAGCGCCCGCTCAGCCGCAACAAGCTCATCCGCAGCAGGAGCAACCGCAACAGGGGTCTCAACAGGCCGGTCGGACCGAGTCGGAGCAGCCGCAGATCGAGCCGGTGCCGGAAGGCACGCGGATCGTCAGTCTGTTTGGAGACGTGACCGAGATTCTCTTCGCGCTCGGTGTTGAAGACCATATCGTCGGCGTCGACGTATCGTCGGTCTTTCCCGAGGCGGCGCAAGAACTGCCCGATGTCGGATTCGCCGGCGCCCTCAATGCCGAAGGCGTCCTGGCACTGAGTCCGACCATCGTGATCGGCGGCAGCATCGTGGTCCCCGGACCGCCGGGCGTGCTCGACCAGTTGGAGCAGGCCGGCGTCGAGGTCCTGGTCTTGCCGGAGTTGATCGGGCTGGATTCGCCGGGCATCAAGATTCGCGCGATCGGCGACGCGCTGGGCATTCCCCGGCGCGCCGAGCAACTTGCGCAGCGCGTGGAAGCCGAGATCGAGACGGCCCGGCCCGAGCTCGAGGGGTCCTCGTCCGATCGGCTCAGCGTGCTGTTCGTCTATCTCCGGCGCGGCGGCATTCAGCTCGTATCCGGGGCGGGACGCGAGGCGGAGACGATTATCACCGCCGCCGGCGGGATCGACGCCGGGGCCGCGGCCGGTATCGAAGGCTGGCAACCGCTGAGCCCCGAGGCGCTGCTGGCGATCAATCCCGATGTCTACCTGGTGATGCAACTGGGCTACGACGCAGTCGGCGAACTTGCAGGGCTGCTCGAGATTCCGGGCATGGCCGAAACCGAAGCCGGCAAGCACCGGCGCGTGATCGTGATGGAGGACATCCTGCTGCTCGGCTTCGGTCCGCGCATGGCGGAGTCTATCGTGCAGCTCAGGGATTACCTGGCCGAGGTCCAGGACTCGTTACAGGATTCAACGCAGGATTCGGCCGATCCGGATCAGTGAGCTCATGGCCACACGACCGCTGGCGCAGCTTCGCGAGCGCCGCCCCCCGAACGTTGATCCCATTGCCGCGCTGCCTCGCGTCCGCGGGCCGCTGTCCTGGGGATTTCTGCTCACGCTGCTGGTCGGCTTCATTCTCGCCAACCTGGCGTTGGGCGCGTTTGAGGTCGGCGTCGACCGAATTGTCGCGATCCTGTTCGGCAAGATCGGCATCGATATCGGTGTCCAGTACACGGCGGCCGAGGAAGCTGTGGTCTGGGTGATTCGCGTGCCACGAATGATCCTGGCGGCGCTGGTCGGCGCAGGACTCGGCGTCTCCGGGGCGGCGCTGCAAGGCATCTTCCGCAATCCGCTCGCCGATCCCAGTCTGATCGGCGTCTCCTCCGGGGCCGCCTTCGCGGTGGCGCTGGCCGTGCTGCTTGGCCTGACCTCGACGGCGCTGTTCATTCAGCCCCTGGTCGCATTCGTCGGCGGGCTCATCTTCACGCTCGCCATCTACGCCTTCTCGCGATCGGCGGGTCGCGTGCAGATGGCGACGATGCTGCTCGTCGGCATCGCCGTGAACGCGCTGCTCGCATCCGCGATCTCGTTCATCCTTTCACTCTCCGACGACGGCGCGTTGCGCGACATCGTCTATTGGATCCTGGGGTCGCTGGGCGGTTCGGTCTGGGAGTATGCGGTCAGCGCCGGACCGTTGATCCTGATCGCGATCGCGATCCTGGTTCGGCAGTCGAAGGCGCTCAACCTGCTGACTCTCGGTGACGCCGAGGCGCGGCATCTTGGCCTGCGGGTCGAGCGCTCGCAGTTCATCATCGTCAGTTCGGCCGCCCTGGCCACCGGCGCAGGCGTGGCGGTAGCCGGAGTCGTCGGCTTCGTTGGACTGGTCGCGCCGCACTTGGTCCGGCTGGTGGTTGGACCGGATCATCGGCGGCTGATTCCCGGCAGCGCCCTGTCGGGTGCGATCCTGGTGCTCGGCGCCGACCTGGGCGCGCGCACGATCGTCAACCCCGCCGAGCTGCCGCTCGGCGTCGTCACGGCGGTGATCGGCGGTCCGGTCTTCCTCTACCTCATCCATCGAGCGCGACGCAGTCTGGCCTCCGCCGGCTGGTAGTCGGCAGAGCGGATGCACAGGTAAGCTGAACGCGTGCAATCCCGGGAACCCGCGATCCGCGGCGAACGACTGACCGTCCGCGTGGAAGACAAGACGCTGATCGACGGCGTCAGTCTGAGCGTGAGCGGCGGCGAACTGGTCGGTGTGGTTGGTCCAAACGGCGCCGGCAAGACGACGCTGCTCAAGGCGCTTTCGGGCGATCTGCCGCTGGATGAGGGAACGGTATACCTCGACGAACGACCGCTCGCCGAGTTCACCCCGCGCGAGCTGGCGCGTCGTCGCGCAGTGATGCCGCAGAGTTCATACCTGCCGTTTCTGTTTACGGCGCGCGAAGTCGTGCGCATGGGTCGCGCCCCCTGGGAGGGTGAGCGCGGCGAACGTGAACACGGCGCAAAGCTCACCGACTACGCGATGGGTCTCACCGATACGCGCGACTACGCGGTGCGCGAGTATCCCACGCTCTCGGGCGGCGAGCAGTCGCGGGTCACGCTGGCTCGGGTGCTGGCGCAGGAGACGCCAATCCTGCTGATCGACGAGCCGACCGCGCACCTCGATCTGCGCCACCAGCATCTTGTCTTGCAGCTCGCCAGGGAACTCGCATCCGAGGGCGCCGCGGTCGTTGCGGTGCTGCACGATCTCAACCTCGCCGCGACCTACGCCGACACTGCCCTGGTACTGCATCGAGGCGAACCGGTGGCCTGCGGACCGGTGGCGGAGGCGCTCCATCCGGACCTGCTGGCCCCGGTGTTCGGGATGCAATTCGCGCTGCAACCGCATCCCGACCTCGATCGCCCCTTGCTGGTGCCGCTGCCGGCCTCGGTCTCACGGGAGCGGGAGTGATCGGGATCCGCGCCAGGGGGATCGAATCGGTTGGGTCTGTATATTCGGATTCGGTTCAGTGTTCGCTTTTGGCGAATCTGGGTGTTTTGATGCATTTCTTGCATATTTGCGCTTCGTTGGAGATAAACTCACAAGTACCACGTCCGACCCGAGATGCCTGGCCAGTGGCGTAGGCGTCAGGACGATTCAGGCGGGAGATCCTGATGCGACCTCGCGAAACCCGAACCAGCCTGCTAGAACGCGTTGTCGAGCTGGGCGGCGCTACTGTCGCACAGCTCTCTCAGGAGCATGAGATCTCCGACGCGACCGTGCGCCGGCACCTTGACCGTCTCGAAGCGGAGGGCCTGCTACAGATCGAGGCGCTGCGCCGCGGCCCGGGGCGTCCCTCCTACCTCTATCGCGCAACCGACGTCGGCGTGCGCGCCGTGCGCGACCACACGCCCGAGCTCGCCGAGCGCCTGCTGTCGGAGATGGTCCGTCTCGAGGTTGAGCAACGCGCGATTTCCGAGGCGCTGTCCGATCAGGTCGCCGATGCCCACCGTTCCGAAGTGCCGACCGGTTCAATCGAGCAACGCGTTAATGCCGTGGTCGACGCACTCCGTCCGGAAGGCATCCTCGACCATTGGCAGCGCACCGAACACGAACTGAAGCTCGTCAACAATGCGTGCCCGTACATCGGCGCCGCGACTACCAGTTCCTGCGTCTGCGACGCGGACCGCCTGACGATCGAGAAGCTGCTCGGTGTCGAGGTCGAACAGACCGAGCGCCTGGCCAAGGGCGATGACGGCTGCGTCTACATCATCCCGCTGCAACCAATCTCGCTCGACGCCCAATTCAAGCAGGCTGTCTAGCCGCTCCCCGACACGCGGTCGCAACTGCGCGCGGGCAACAGAAAGCACTCGGTGAATGACACCGCCACTCTTCGACATCGACGGGCTACAGGTTGCCGTCGAGGACAAGCAGATCGTCAACGCGCTCTCGTTGACCCTGCGGCCCGGCGAGGTCCACGCGATCATGGGGCCCAACGGGTCCGGCAAGAGCACGCTGGCCAACTCGCTGATGGGCCATCCGCGCTACACGATCACCGGCGGCGATATCCGTCTCGACGGCGAGAGCCTGATCGACCTCGCGCCGGACGAGCGCGCCCGGCGTGGTCTGTTCCTCGCCTTCCAGTACCCGACCGACATTCCCGGCGTCTCGATGATCAACTTCCTGCGCCGCGCGATGACCGCCCGGCGCGGCGAAGAGATTCCCGTCCGCGAGTTCCGCCAGGTGCTCAACGAGGTGCTCGGACGCTTGCAGATTGACGAGCAGTTCGTCCGACGCTATGTCAACGACGGCTTTTCCGGCGGCGAGAAGAAGCGCGCCGAGATTCTTCAGCTTGGCTTGCTCGAGCCCAAGGTCGCGGTGATGGACGAGACCGACTCGGGCCTCGACATTGACGCGCTGCGCATCGTCAGTGAGGGCATCAACACCTTCCACTCCGACGAGAACGCCATTCTGCTGATCACCCACTACCAGCGCATCCTGCGCTACGTCCAGCCCGACCACGTGCACGTCCTGATCGACGGCCGAATCGTCGAATCGGGCGACGCCAGTCTCGCCGAGGTACTCGAGCGCGACGGCTACGAACCATTCATGGCGCGAGCCAAGGAAGAGGTACTGACCTCATGACCACCCCAACCGCAGACGCTCCCGTCTCCCCGCGCAGCGAGTACGAGTTCGGTTTCCACGACGACGTGGAGGCGCTGGTCAAGCTGCCCAAGGGTCTCTCGCACGAGGTCGTCAACACGATCTCCGATATCAAGGACGAGCCCGAATGGATGCGCAAGCTCCGACTCAAGGCGCTCGACCACTTCAACGCGCGCCCGATGCCCGAGTGGGGCGGCGAGCTTGGCGACATCGACTTCGATGACATCCATTATTACGTCCGCGCCACAGACCGCGACGAATCGGCCTGGGAGGATGTCCCCGACTACATCAAAGACACCTACGACAAGCTGGGCATTCCCGAGGCCGAGAAGCAGGGTCTGCTGGCCGGCGTCGGCGCGCAGTACGACTCCGAGGTCGTCTATCACAACATCCGTGAAGACCTTGAAGAGAAGGGCGTGCTCTTCCTCGGCACCGACCAGGCGCTGCGTGAGTACCCCGACCTGGTCAAGGAGTACTTCACCACCGTCATCCCGCCCAACGACAACAAGTTCGCCGCGCTCAACACGGCCGTCTGGTCCGGTGGCTCGTTCATCTACGTGCCGCCCGGCGTCAAGGTCGACATCCCGCTGCAGGCCTACTTCCGGATCAACTCCGAGGACATGGGCCAGTTCGAGCGCACGCTGATCATCGCCGACGAGGGATCCGAGATTCACTACGTCGAGGGTTGCACCGCGCCGATCTACTCGTCCGATTCGCTCCACTCTGCCGTGGTCGAGATCATCTGCAAGGCCGGTTCCAACGTCCGCTACACGACGATTCAGAACTGGTCGAACAACGTCTACAACCTGGTGACCAAGCGGGCCACCGCCTACCAGGACGCGGTCATGACCTGGGTCGACGGCAACCTCGGCTCGAAGCTGACGATGAAGTACCCGGCCGTCTACCTGATGGAACCGGGCGCGCACGGCGAGGTCCTCTCAATCGCATCGGCGGGACAGGGGCAGCAGTTGGACGCCGGCGCGAAGATCGTTCATGCCGCGCCGAACACCACCTCGGTCATCACCTCGAAATCACTCTCGATGGACGGCGGCCGATCCAGCTACCGAGGCCTGCTCAAGGTCTACGACGGCGCCGACGGCTGCCGCTCCAACGTCCGCTGCGACGCTCTCATGCTCGACGAGCACTCACGCTCCGACACCTACCCGGTGATGGAGATCGACGAGAAGCAGGTCGACATCGGCCACGAGGCGACCGTCTCCAAGGTCGGCGACGAGCAACTCTTCTACCTCATGGCTCGCGGCCTTTCCGAGGCGGAAGCGACCAAGATGATCGTCAATGGCTTTGTCGAGCCGATCATCAAGTCGCTGCCGCTCGAGTACGCGGTTGAGATGAACCGCCTGATTGAACTGCAGATGGAAGGCGCGATCGGCTAGCCGCCGCGCATTGCAACCCCAACGAAAGACCCGCGATGACCACAGCAACGCTGGAAGCGCCGCCGGAGTCGGAGATCAAACCGGATGAGCTGCGAGCGCAGGTCTCGGCGCTGAGCCGCGCCAAGAGCGAACCCGGTTGGCTGCTCGCCTTCCGCTTGGCGAGTCTCGAGCAGGCGCTGTCGATGGAATGGTGGACCGGCCAGGAGGAATCCTGGCGGCGCACGCCGCGCGAGCGGCTGCCGCGTCGCGCCCGCGTCGGCCGAGTGGCGGGCGGTTCCAACGGGACGCCGATCGAAGTCCCGGCGCACGCGTTCGCGCCGGATGCCCATGCCGGCATGATCCACCAGATCGACGGTCGAGTCGCGGCCTCCGATTTGGCCGACCAGGCCCGTGCCCAGGGTGTGATCATCAAGCCGCTCGCGGTCGCCGCGAGAGAGAATCCCGACCTGATCCAGGAGTGGCTCGGCGCCGTTGGGCCGCCGGCCGATCGCTACGAGGCGTTCGGCCGCGCGCTGTGGACCCAGGGCGTCTTCGTCTACGCGCCTCGAGGCGCCGTCCTGGATGAATCCCTCTTCTATCTCATTACGCAGGATGTCCTCCAGGGCGACCACTGGCACTACACGCTGGTTGTCGCCGAGCGGGAGTCGCAGGTCTCGTTGATCGACGCCGGCGACGCTAACGATCGCCGCGCCGAACTTGAAGAGACGCCGCTCATTCACGCCACGGTTGAGCTGATCGCCGAGGACGGAGCCAATCTGCAGTTCGCCTCGGTCCAGCGCTGGCATCGACAGACCGCGGCGATCTCAACCACCCGTGGTCGGGTCGGTCGGGACGCGACCATCCGAGTGACGACGGCCGCCTTCGGGGCGGACCTGGACAAGCAACGGATCGACATCGACATGGCGCAGAGCGGCGGCTACGCCGATATCCGCGGCCTGTTCGTCGGCGACGGCAGACAACATATCGAGCACGTCACTCGGCAACACCACACCGGCGTCGGCGCGTCGAGCGACCTGCTGATCCGCGGCGTCCTGACCGACGAGTCGCAGGCCGTCCAGTACGGCCTAATCCGGATTGAACCCGAAGCGCAGAAGACCAGCGCGCACCAGACCATGCGCAATCTGCTCATCGACGATGGCGCAGGCGCAGATCCGATTCCGATGCTGGAAATCGAAGCCGACGACGTCAAGTGCTCGCACGCCGCCGCCGTCGGACCCGTCGATCCCGACCAGCTCTTCTACCTCCAGGCGCGCGGCATTCCGCCCACGATCGCCGAGCGCATGGTCGTGCGCGGATTCCTCGCCGAAATCGCCGACGGCGTGCCCGACGAGCACATGCGCGACGTGATCGACGAACTGGTCGAAATCCAGCTTGAGCCTGCGAGGTCGTCCTCATGACCACCGAGCGTGTCGCCAGCCTCGATGACATCGAACCGGGCACTGCCCGCGTCGTTGAAGTGGACGGCCAGAGCATCGCCCTCTGCCGGGTCGAAGACGGCGAGCTGTACGCGATCGAGAATCGATGCACCCACGACGACGGTCCGTTGGGCGAAGGCGAGCTCGAAGGCGACCGGATCGAGTGTCCCCGCCACGGCGCCCTGTTCGACGTGACCACCGGACGAGCGGTGACATTGCCCGCGATTGGCAAGGTCCGCTGTTTCGCCGTCTCGGTTGACGATGGTCAGGTCCAGATCGAAGTCGATTGACTCCTCACGCATGACCACTGCAACGCCGCTGGACACCACCGCTATCAGGGAACAGTTCCCGATCCTCGCGCGCGAGGTGCACGGGCAGCCGCTCGTCTATCTCGACAACGCCGCTACGACGCAGAAGCCGCAGTCGGTGATCGACGCGCTGAGCAACTACTACTCGACGATGAACGCCAACATTCACCGTGGGCTGCACACGCTCGCCGAAGAGGCGACGCTGGCCTACGAGGATGTGCGCAAGCAGGTCGCCGCCTTCATCGGCGCGCCCAGCCATCGCGAGGTCGTGTTCACGCGCAACACCACCGAGTCGCTCAACCTGCTCGCCTACACGCTCGGCGCTCGGCTGCGACCGGGCGACGAGATCGTGCTCACGGCTGCCGAGCATCACTCCAACCTCGTGCCCTGGCAACTCGTGACCCAGCGCACGGGCGCGGTCCTGCGATTCATCGAACTCAACGACGACCAGCAGATCGACGTCGATACCGCCCGAGCCGCGATCAACGCCAACACGCGCATCGTCTCGATTGTGCACATGTCCAATGTGCTCGGCAGCATCGCGCCGGTGGCCGAGATTGCCGAGATGGCTCGCTCAGTCGGCGCGACGATGATCGTCGACGCGGCGCAGAGCGCTCCGCACATTCCGGTCGACGTGAACGACCTCGGCGCCGATTACGTCGCGTTTTCCGCGCACAAGATGCTCGGACCGACCGGCGTCGGCGTGCTCTGGGGACGGCAAGATCTGCTCGATGACCTTGACCCATTCCTTGGCGGCGGCGAAATGATCAGCGTCGTGACCCGCGAGGAGTCGTCCTGGGCGAAGTTGCCGCACAAGTTCGAGGCGGGCACGCCCAACATCGCCGACGTGATCGCCTTTGGGGCCGCGCTGGATTACCTCAACGGGATCGGCATGGACGCCGTCGCCGCGCACGATGCCGAACTCACCCACTACGCGGTCGAGCGGCTCTCGCGGCTTGAGGGTCTGGACATCTACGGCCCGTCCGATCCGGCCGACCGCTCCGCCGTGATCGCCTTCAACTATCGCGACATCCACTCGCACGACATCGCGACGATTCTGGATCGCTCCGGTATCGCGGTTCGCGCCGGACACCACTGCGCGCAGCCGCTGATGCGGACGCTGGGCGTACCGGCGACCGCGCGGGCGTCTTTCTACCTCTACAACGAACGCACCGAGGTCGATGCGCTAGTTGACGGCCTGCTCGAGGCCGGCGAACGCTTCGGCTTTGCACGCTAGACAGTGAACGAGTCAACTACTCAATCAGTCAAGCAGTCAACCAGTCAAGCAGCCTGGAGAGCACCTGAACGTGGCCAGCAATCGCGAAGCTCAGAACCCGGTCGACCTCGACGACCTCTACCGCGACGTCATCCTCGACCATTACCGCAGCCCCCGGAATCGCGGTTCGCGCGACGACGCGACCGTAACGGCGGAGGGATTCAATCCCTCCTGCGGCGACGAGATTCAGCTCTCGGTCGCCATCGTCAACGGCGAACTCAGCGGTCTCGGCTTCGGCGGCAGCGGCTGCTCGATCTCGCAGAGCTCGGCCTCGATGATGACCGAAGCGATGACCGGCCGCAGCCTCGAATCGGCGCGCGAGATGTCGGGCCACGTGCAGCAAATGCTGACCGATGACGGCTTCGACCTCGACGCCGTCGATCTGGGCGACCTCGAGGCGCTCTCCGGCGTGGCCAGGTTCCCTGTGCGGATCAAATGCGGCCTGCTCGCCTGGAAGGTGCTCGACCAGGCGCTCGCCAACGCCACCGGCGAGGCCGTCACCGACGATAGCGACATCCCGACCCGCGTCACCAGCAGCTAGCTCAGCGACAGACACACCACACAGCATTGGAGCTCGACATGGCCAGCGAACAGGAAGTCCTCGAAGCCCTGAAGACCGTCTTCGATCCGGAGATCGGGATCAACATCGTCGACCTCGGGCTCGTCTACGCGATCGAAACCCCGACCGATGACAGCGTCAAGGTCGAGTTCACGCTCACCTCGCCGGCCTGCCCTGTCGGCCCGATGATCAAGGCCCAGGTCGAGCAGGCCGCCTCGACCGTCGAAGGCGTCGACCACGTCGAGTCGGAGATCGTGTTCTCCCCGCCCTGGGATCCGCGCGAAATGTGCTCCGACGAAGCCAAGTTCGAGCTCGGCATCTTCTAGTCCCCGCTCCCAGTCCCCGCTTCACGCGGGGACCCGCTCGGCTCCGTCGTACCCAGTCCATTGGCTGAGACCGCCCGCACGCCATTCGCTGCTTGATGCTGCGGCTCCGTCCGAGCGACGAGGCTCTCGACCAGCGGTCGCAGAATTCGCATCGGCGGACTGGGTATGCGTGGGTTTGGGATGTAGTGGGCCAGAGCGAAGAACATCATTGACGCCATCAGGCAGCCGATGTTGACGACGAGCAGTAAGTCGTAAGCCCCGGTGATTTCGAAGATCGCGCCGCCCACGGTCGGGACCAGAAATTGACCAATCGTCTCGATCATGAACAGGGTGCCCATGATCGCGCCGAAGTGCGCCAGGCCAAACGTCTTCGGCAGGATCAGTGGTTCCAGCACCGGTCCGCCGGCTGAGCCGACCAGCCAGCAGCAGAGGAACAGCACGATCGCCAGCGTAAGATTGGCGTCGTGGAGCAGCAGCAGGATCAACATACCCACGGCCATGATCCCGCCGAGACCCACCGAGGCGAGTTCGATCGATGGAATTCGTTCGGCCAGGAGCCCGAAGGTGGGCCGCGATATCAGCCCGCCGAGGGCTTGCAGCGTGAGCAGCAATGAAATCGTTTCGCGGCTGATCCCCATCGACTCATAGACGGGTGTCCCGTTGAACATCCAGCCGAACATGGCGAAGAAAAAGGTCGCAAACGCGAACGCGATCACCCAGAAGTTCCACGTCCGGACCGCATGCCTCACGGTGAGACCGCTGTACAAACGCGGGCCGCGAGACTCGGAACCGGCCGGCCGTCGCTCGCCGTCAACCTCAAGTCCCTTTTCATGCGGGTGATTGCGAATGATGAATAGGCCCAGAGGCAGAAACACGATCGCCAGGATGGCGGCGGCGAACAGGAACGAGACATCCCAGCCGATGTTGTCGATGATCCGCTGCATCGGCGTGGTCAGGAAGCCGCCTAGCGAGAATCCCATTGCCATAATCCCGACGGCGCGGCCCCGTTTGCGGTCGAACCAGCGCGAGATCAACACCTGGAAGGGGATGTAGAACATGAACCCGCGGAAGAACGAGTTGATCGAGAAGTAGAGATACCACTCGAAGATCGACGAGGTCGTGGCGAGCAGGACATAGGTGCCGCAGGTGAAGATCGTGCCCCAGATGATCGACCGTCGAGGTCCGTAGCGGTCGACCACTTTCCCAGCGAGCGGTGACGCGAGACCGCTCACCAACAGCGAAACCGAGATGCCGGTCTGCAGCAGAGTCCGCGACCAGCCGAACTCTTCCTCCAGCGGCGTGACGTAGTAGCCCAGCACCCAGAACGAGACGCCCGACGCGATCGCCATGCCGATCACGGCAGCAACCAGCAGGTACCAGCCGTAGTAGGCGTTGCGGAGTTTGGTGATCACAGGGGTCTCAGACAGCCCATGGCCGCGCCGTTGGCGATTCGACTGCGTTGGTCATGCCCGCGGGATGGGCGAACGTCTGTAGGGTATCGCCCCGTGCCGACTTGCCGGCCCAAACCCACTATCGCGGACGTGGCGGACGTTGCAGGCGTCACATTCCGGGCAACGCGACCGCCGCTGCCGCCTCGATCGTCTGCGCCTCGACCGCCGCGACGGCGGTGATCGGGTTCGAGGATCGCAACTGGATCCAGGGATTCGAGCGCGAGCCGCCGGAGTAGCTCAGGCTGCTGCCTCGCGCCAGCCAGGCCAGTTGCACGTCGTGCTCGCAGGGAATCTCCGAGGCGGCGCCGCGACCGTTTTCGGGCTGCACCACGAGCAGCGGGTCCCAACGCAGAATCGTCGCCGCCGCCGCCTCGCCGATCGGCGAGTGCAGCTCAACGGTCAGGCCCTCGCCCGCGTCGATCGTCGAGCGGATTGCGTCGTCCGAGCGTTCGAAGCCAATCTCGGCGACGCTGGGCTGGTACTTCCAGTACGCCGCGATGGCATCGCGGGCCGCTTCCGTGTTGACCACCGCCGCAACCACGTAGTTGGCCGGCAGCATGCCGACCCGACAGCCGACCATTAGCACGGCCTCGCGGTACGGACCGACCGGGCTGTCGGCGCGATCGGTGACCAGGATGCGGCCGTAGGTCGGGGCCGAGCGCGTGACGGCGTCGGGCAGGTTGCGGCGCGCGTTGGGCACCGGCACCTCGAAGGTGATCTGGTGAAAGACCGCTTCGCTGATCTGCCAGGGCGGTTCCGACGCGTCCGTCTCCGCGCTCACGAGGGGCAGACTGGCGCTCTCAATCAGACCGGATTCTGGCATGATGATTCCTTCCCGGTATCACGAGGGCGGCGCCTGGCAGAAGCCCATGCCCCACGCACCCGCGCCCAACATGCCGCCGACCGTCGGGCCCAACTCGGTGATCTGAATCTGCTCGGCATTCAGCCGCGCCGCCGCCTTGTCGCGCAATCGCGACGCCGCCTCGGGAGCGAGCGCGTGCGTGATCACGAGAATCGAGGGCGCGTCGCCGAGGATCTCGGCCGCTCGGTTGAGCAGCATGTCCTCGGCCTCTTCCGCGTCGTCGGCGAGATCGACCGCCTTGATCCGGTCGCGAGCGCGGAACACGGGAACGCCGTAATCCAGCGGTCCGATGCCGCTTGAGGACGTCACCAACGGCAGCTCGCCGGCGCGATCGAGTCCGTCGACGTCCGGGGTGATCATGAAGATGTCGGCGCTCGATGTGACCTCGTCCAGCGCCTGTTCGACCGCCGCGAGGTCGCCGCCCGCTCGCGCGACGTTGGCCATTGCCAGCGCGATCGCGGCTTGCCCGGCGGTCGAGCGCGGCGTCTGGTGTACGCGGACGTTGAGGTTCTCGAAGTGGTTCATCCGCCGCGACGCGTACTCGGCGAAGTCGAATGATGGACTGTTGGAGCCGAACGCCTGACAGAGACAGATGACGCCGTCTTCGTGATCCGCTGCTGCGGCTTTGTAGACGGCTTCCCAGTGTTCCGAGGTGACGCCGTTGATGATCAACGACTCTCCGCCGGCCAGCGCGTCGTAGAACTCCTGGTGAGACTGCTCGCCCTGGATGTACATGTGTGAGCCGAGGCTGTAGCCGACCGGCGCGGTGCGCAGGCCGTGCGACGCCAGCACGTCTGGAGGCAGATCAACCGATGAATCGCAAACGATGGCGACCGACATCTCGTCTCTCGCTGTTCACTCACACGTGTCACTTGCACGTGAGCACGGCGGCGCGGTCAGAATGCTAGCATCTTCGCACGCCGCCTATCCGATTCGGATGGCGAACGAACGACGTGGGACCACCCAAGTGTCCCCGCGAGCAGCGCTGCGAGTCTGGCATGAAATTCGGCATCTTCTACGAACACTCCGTCCAGCGGCCCTGGAGCGAGATCTCCGAGTGGCGCGCCTACCACCAGGCGCTGGAACAGATCTGCCTCGCCGACGAGCTCGGTTTCGACCAGGTCTGGGAGGTCGAGCACCACTTCCTCGAGGAGTACAGCCACTCGTCCGCGCCCGAGGTGTTCCTCTCGGCCGCCGCGGCGATGACCGAGAACATCCACATCGGCCAGGGCATCGCGCTCTGCCTGCCGCAGGTCAACCATCCGGCGCGAGTCGCCGAGCGCGCAGCCGCGCTGGACATCATCTCCAACGGACGCCTGGAATTCGGCACCGGCCGCGCCGCGACCTGGACCGAGCTGGGCGGCTTCCAGGTCGAACCCGACGACACCAAGGACATGTGGGACGAAGTAATCCGCGCGATTCCCCACATGTGGACCAACGAGGTCGCCGGCTGGGACGGCAAGTACTTCTCGATGCCCGAGCGCGCCGTGCTGCCGAAGCCGGTTCAGCAACCGCACCCTCCCATGTGGGTCGCCGTCTCCAGCCCCGAAACCGCGATCCAGGCCGCCGAGCGCGGCATGGGCCTGCTCGGCGTCTCGATCGGCACGCCCGACCAGTACGAGCAGCGGATTGCCGACTACCGCCGCGTGATTCGCAACGCCGACCCAGTGGGCAAGTTCGTCAACAACCAGGTCAACGGCGTCGGCTGGATGTTCTGCGGCGACACCGACGAAGAGGCGATGGCGCTGGGCGGCGCGGGAGCGGGCGCGTTCATGAACGCCGCCGCGCACCTCGTCGGCGTGGGCAGCATCTACCCGTCCCCTGCGTACAGCTCGCAGGCCAGCGCGATCCAGCTCCGCAACCGGCCCGGAGACGTGATCAATCCGCTCCAGCAAGGCACGCCGATCGGCAATCCCGAAACCGTCATCGGCGCGCTGCGCCAGTGGGAGGCGATCGGCGTCGACCGGATGGTCTTCCTGATCAACTTCGACCAGGTCGTGCCGCACCAGAAGATTCTCGAATCGCTGCGCCGCTTCGCCGCGGAGGTGATGCCCGCCTTTGAGGAGCCCGAGAAGGCTCCGCTGACGCGCCTGCCGGATTTCGAGGCGGTCGAAGAAGTCGGGCTGCTCGCCGCGGCCGGCGGCGACTAAGTGCTTAATCAGCTCGCAACGCCGCGAGTCGATCAGGATTGCCACGCAAAGGAGCGACCCATGGAACGCAGGAGTTACTGGCAGCGCATGCGCCGATCGAGAATGAGCCGCCGCGCCCTCCTGCGAGCCTCGGGTCGCGCCGGCGTCGGCGCGGCCGGTCTGGCCCTGGTCGGCTGCGGCGACGATGACGACGACGCGCAGCAGCAGGCCGCCGCCCAGGTCCAGCAGGAGGATCAAGCGCAGCAGCAACAGGCGCAGGCTCAGCCTCAGCAGCAGGCCCAACAGCAGTCGATGCAGCAAGAGCAGGCCGAACAGCAAGCCGAGCAACAGGCACAGCAGCAAGTCCAGCAGGAAGCGGACGCCCAGGAGCAAGCCGAACAGCCTCAGCAGCAACAGGCCATGGTCGGCAATCGCCAGTACGGGGGCAACTACTCCGCCTACACGCTGCCCAACTGGGACGGCTTCGACCCCCATCGCACCAACCTGGCCCACCCCTTCCAGGTCTTCAACGACTCTATGGGCCGCCTCGTCGAGATCTATGACAACGCCGGTCCCGTCTATGGCCCGTATCTCTCCTCACTGCCGGAGGTTCCCGACGACGAGACGTACATCTTCCGGATGGATCAAGGCGCCCGCTTCTGGGACCGCTATCCGACCGAGGGTGGCCGGGTGTTTACCGCGCATGATGCGCAGGCCAACATCCAGCGACAGATCGATGCCCTGGACGCCGACGGAGTGCCCGACGCCAGATTCCCGCGACAGACGATTTACGCAACGACCGCCTCGATGGACGTACCCGACGATGAGACCTTGATTTGCAGGACTGCCGGACCTGATGCGACCTACCTCGAGGCAGTCCACATGCAGTGGTCGTTCATGACCTCGCTCGAGGCGATGGAGCTGTGGGAACGCACCTGGATGGATGAACAGACAAATGTCGAGCTGGTCTCGGGTTGCGGCCCGTTCATTCCCACGATCTTCGAGCCGGAGACGCGCCTGCATCTCGAGCGGAATCCCGACTTCTGGATGTCACTCGACGGCCAACAGTTGCCTTTCCTCGATTCGTTTACCTGGGTGATTCTGAGCGACCAGACCGCGGCTGAAACCGCGTATCGCAACGGCGACCTCGACACGATCAGTTTGAACGCCGTGGCGATCGAGGGAGTCGAAGCCGACTTCCCCGACCACATCCGCTACGACCGCGGCGTCGTGCTGCCGCTGATGATGCGGTTCAACTACAACCAGGAGTGGGCCGACAATCCCTGGCTCGACCGCCGCGTGTGCTACGCATTCCATGTGGCAATGGACCGCGACGCGATCATCGATGCCGTCTATCTGGGCAGGGGCAACCCGTCGACGATCCAGCATCTCAACTGGTATCACGGCTGGGCCATTGACCAGGACACGACGCGGACACTGCCTGGATATCGGCCGAACAAGGACGAAGACATTCAGATGGCCCGCGAACTGCTGAGCGCGGCCGGCGTGGAAGAGGGTACTGAGTACACGATGATCGTCGCCGACATCTTCGAGGGCGCCTACCCGGGTTCCTCGGAGCTGTACCGCAACATGTACGAGAACTCGCTCGGCGTCACGATCAACATTCAGATCGATCCCTACGACTCGATCTTCGGCCAACTCGCGACCGGTACCTTCCCCGGTCAGATGCCGATCTGGGTGGGCGCGGGCACCGGGGACCCGACCTCCGCCTGGAACTCGCGGTACGTGCCGGGCGGCGGCGAGAACTGGGAAAAGTACGACTTCCAGCCGGTCACCGACATCGTCACGAAGATGAGAGTCACGCTCGATGCCGAGGCGCGGCGCGAGATGGCGCGCGAGGTGTCGTGGATCCTGCTGGGCGAAGACGACCGCTACGGGCTTGACGGCTTCGCCCCATCTTCGGTGATGGGCAACGGCATCGACACCGGCATCTACTGGCCGTACCTCAACGTGCCCCCACGAAGCCTGCAAGTCTGGGAGCGCGAGGGCTGGCACTGGCGACGTGAGGTCTGGATGGACAACGAGCACCCCGACTTCCCCGGCGACCGCGCGTAGGGCTGCCTGCCGCGGGCCGAACGTAAACCACGCGATTGAGCGCCCCTTGGAACGGGGCGCTCTTTCGCTGTGTGTGGCGATCCGCCTCTATATCCTGTTCCCGTCAACTCCTCGTAGTTCGTTCAGAAATTCACACACTCCGACCACAGTGAGAGGCTCGCCAGCATGGCTGACTCATCCTCCGACGCCCAGCAGCAGATCGCCGTTCGTTACCCTCGCTCCGCATCCCTGCGCGACGGACACCGCATCAACCTGCGGCTGATGGCGCCCGGAGACGAAGACCTGATCCTCGACTTCGCCCGCTCGTTGCCAGCCGACGACCTGCTCTTCCTGCGCCGCGACATCACCCAGCGCGCGTCGGTGGACGAGTGGATGCGCGAAGTTGAGACGCAGCGCACCTTCACCGTGCTCGGCTTCGACGGCGACGAACTGCTCGGCGAGGGCGACCTCAACTACTCGTCCGCCGACTGGACCCGCCATCTCGGCGAGATTCGCCTGCTGCTCTCGCCCGCCGCCCGCGGTCGCGGCCTCGGGCGTGTGCTGGCCGAGGAAATCTACGCCATCGCCCAACTGCTCGAACTGCAGCTCCTGACCGCGCGCATGGTGCTCGACCAGGCGGCCGCACAGTCCGTCTTCCGGCGGCTCGGCTTCCAGCGCGAAGCGGTCCTCTGGGACTACGTGATCGACGCCGACGGCAAGACCCACGACCTGTTGATCGCCACTCGCCGGATGAAGTCCCCGCGCTCCGGTTCGTAACCTACTCAACCAGCCCGTGCAGACGATTGAACGCCGCATACCGGTCGGCGTTCAACTGCCGACCGGCTAGCCCCGTGTACTCCGGGTCGTAGCGCCAGGCACGGAAGACCCAGTTGCATGTGTCGCCGCGCTGCTTGACCTGGAACGGCGAGACCCACTCCCAGACCACCTGACCGCGCCCGTCGATCTCGAACAGCCGCCCCGCCGCGCCCTCGGTGACGAGGAAATTGCCGTTGGGCAGTTGCGACACGCCCGAGATATGGGCCGAGAAGAACTGCTCGCGCGGCACGCCCTGGTAGATCACATCAACCTTGTCGGTCTCGGGGTCAACAGCCACGATCCGCGAATAGCTCAAGTCCTGCAGCCGGTGCATGCCGTTGTCGTAGATCAGGATGCGGCCGTCCTTGAGCTGACTGGCGTGATGTTGATGCGAGATCTCGGGCCAGCCGAATTTCCAGCGCAGCGCGGCCGGACGATCCTCGCCCGGTGGATCGACGATGCCGACGATGCTCGTATCGCGCGAGGAGAAGAGCAGCCCGCCGTCGGGCAACTGCTCGATGCTGTTGGTGTGCGTCCACTCCCAGCGGTGCTCGAGCGGACACTTGGGCGCATCCTCGGGCGTCAGCGCCTCCCAGAGATGAATCCGCGAGACCTCTTCGCCCGACGTATCGACCTCGACGAAGTCGTCGCCGATCATCGTCGGCGGCCCGGGCTGGTCGGGCAGCTGGCCGCCGCCCAGCACGGCGTCGCTGACAGACTCAGGCATCGACACCCATTCGAGGAAGATCGTGTGGCCGTTCTCGCAGCGATGGAAGTCGTGATGGATTGCCTCGTTCTCGTAGTCCCAGACGACCTCGCCATCCCAATCCAGTTCGCGCAGTCCGACGCCGCGGCCGCCGAGAAAGTTGAACGTGTCGGGCGGCGCGCCGGGGTCGAGCGAGAAGCGGGTGACATTCGCACCGGTGCGAGGCGGCGGCGGTGTCAGCGGCGAGACCATCGCCAGCAGGTTGCCGCTGGGCAGCAGCTCGACGTTGAACAGCCGTCGGTCGGAGAAGTGCCAGCGATGCGCGACGCGGCCTTGCATGTCCAGCAGCACGGCGTCCTGGCCGCCCAGGCCGCACATCAGCGTGTAGCCCTTGCACGAGCGCGACGGCTCGTGATGCGTCAACCCCACCGGTCGATCAATCGGCCAACCCATGCCTCTAGTCCCGTAGATTCCAGTCCCCGATTTGTTCGGGCGCGCGCTCCGACGCTGCGACCAGCGGGATCACGTCCCGCGCGATCCGCTCCGCTTCCTCCAGGTGCGGATAGCCGGAGAGGATGAACTCGTCGAAGCCCATCCGCCAATAGGCCGAGAGTTCGTCGGCCGCCTGCTGCGGCGTGCCGACGATCGCCGTGCCGAGGTTGACCCGCACCCGCGAAATGCCGTTCCAGAGCCGCTCGCCCAGGCGGTCGTCCTCGACTCGCCGAGCCTGCGCCGCCGCGCCGACCATCGCGGTCGAGCGCACGGCCGCCGCGCGTTGGGCGAGCACGTCGGGGTGCGCCTCCGAGAGCAGCTCCGCCGCAGCGTCCCAGGCCTCCGCCTCCGAATCGCGCACGACCAGGTGCGTGCGCAGACCGAAGCGCGGCACGCGTCCTGCGTGAGCGAACGCGTCGCGCGCGCGGTCGAGCAAGCCCTGCATCGGCTCAGGCGGTTGAATCCAGCAGAGCAGCACGTCGGCTCGATTCGCGGCCAAGCGCAGCGCCGCGTCCGAGGCCCCGCCCAGATACCACTCCGGCGCGGGCGGCGTCGGCGTGGGCGAGACGATCGCCCCGTTGAGGCGGACCGACTCGCCATCGAATTGCAGCGGTCCGCCGGTCTGCCAGAGCTGCGCGCAGGCGTCGATGAACTCGTCGGCCTGCGCATAGCGGTCGTCGTGCGAGCCGGAGATGCCCAGCCGCTCGTTGTCGCCCTGGATGCCGCCCGGCACGATGTTGATGTCGATCCGCCCTCCCGAAATCTCGTGCAGTGTCGCCGCCTGCTGCGCGAACAGTCCGACCGGCGTGACGCCCGGCCGCACGGCGATCAGCAAGCGAATCCGCGACGACACCGCGCACAGCGCCGTGGCCGTCGTCCAGGTCTCGGCCAGCGGAGCAGAGTGCTCAAACGATCCGTTGGCGAAGCGGGTCGGGATCAGCAGCGAGTGATAACCCAGCCGCTCGGCGTTGAGGACGACATCGCGCAGGTACTCGAAGGTCGGCGACCGCTGCGCGCGCAGCGAACCGATCCGGTCGCCGTCGCCGTCAATAGGCACGAACCAACTGAACCGGGGCTGGGGTCGCTCGCTCATGGCGGGCATTCTACGTCGTCGTGGGCGTTCCCAAGCTCGTCATTGCCGCGCTCCGTCGCGGCAATCTCGACGCACTGACCGCCGGTGATCGAATCGGCGAGATACCCGCGGCAAGCGCGGGTATGACGGGATTGTGGGCGAGTGTGCCGCAGTTATCCCTCGAGGAAGGCGTTGACGTGCTTGAGGAACGTGCCCAACTGGTCGTGGTGGACCCAGTGGCCGGCGTCGGCGACGCCGACCTTGCGCGCGGTCGGGAATGTCTGCGTGCGTTCGTCCTGGTTCGGGTCGCCGGCCGACTCCAGGCCGCTAATCAGCAGGGTCGGCATCGATACCCGCTCCCAGATCTCCTCGGCGTCCAGCTCGTTGAAGGGATAGGGCGAGTGGGCGCGGGCGTAGTTGTCGAACTTCCAGACGAAGGTGCCGTCTTCGTTCTGCTGCACGGCATGCGTCGTCAGGTGCAGCGCCTGGTCGTCCGTGAGCCGCGGATTCGCCTCCTGCATCCGATCGACGGCGTCCTCCAGGGTGGGATAGCGGCGCGGCAGGCGATCGGCGAAGCGGTGCCGCTCGGAGATCCACTCGGTCATCCGCCGGTGCGCCGGGACCGACGAGTGCATGTCGGTCTCGCGGCGTGACGGTCCCAAACCTTCAATCGCGATCAGCCTCGCCACTCGCTCGGGATAGACGCCCGAGTACTCGATGCAGATGCGTCCGCCCAACGAATGTCCGAGCAGCGTGACCGGCGCGAGATGCTTCTGCCGGATCAGTTGCGCCAGGTCGTAGACGTAGTCGATCATCGCGTAACCCGAGCCGTTGACCCACTCGGAGTCGCCGTGGCCGCGCAGGTCGGGGGCGATCACGTGGTAGCGATCCTTGAGCGCCAGCGCGACCCAGTCCCAGGAGCGGCAATGGTCGCGCCCGCCGTGGACCAGGATCAGCGGCGGAGCCGTCGGATTGCCCCAGTCGACATAGTGCAGCCGGAGCCGCTGCGAGAAGTAGATCTGCGATGCGGGATAGTCGGTGAGTTCTGTCATGGCTGAAGCGTATCCGCCGATCCCGCGAGCGGCGAGAAGCGGACGGTTACGAGTATGCGATCAATCGGACACCGGCAGCAGAGCCAGGTTGTTGCGATGCACGATTGAGGAGCCGTAGTAGTAGCCCAGCGCCTCGACGATCTCCGTGGATCGTTTGCCCTGGATAGCGGCGGCCTCGGTGGAGGAGTAGTTGCTGATGCCCACAGCAATCGGCCGGCACTGCGGGTCGTAGAGCTGGATCACGTCGCCGCGGTCGAACTCGCCGCGCACGCCGACGACGCCTGCCGGGAGCAGGCTGCGGCCCTGCTCGGTCAGCGCTCGCACGGCGCCGGGATCGAGGTCGAGACCTTCGCCGTTGTGCAAGCCGGCCAGCAGCCAGCGCTCGCGGCTGTCGCGGACGGTCGTGTCTGCGGGAATCAGGGTGCCCAGCCGCTCACCGCCGACCACGCGCGTGATCACGTCGGCCTCCTTGCCCGATGCAATCACGACATTGGTGCCTCCGGCCGACGCGCGCCGCGCCGCCTCGAGCTTGGCTCGCATCCCGCCTCGGCTGCGTTCGTCGACGTCGCCGGCGGCGTCCATCATCGAGAGTGGGTTACGCAGCACCGGAATCAGACTCGCGTCGGGACAGCTTCGCGGGTCCCGCTCGTAGACGCCCGCGACATCGCTGAGCAGAATGAGCAAGTCGGCGTCGATCAGGTTGGCTATCAAGGCGGACAGCGCATCGTTCTCGCCAAACGCGCCGCCGCGCAGTTCTTCGTCGGCGACGACGTCGTTTTCGTTGATGATCGGCACGACACCGTACTGCAGCAGCCGGAGCAAGGTGTTGCGCACATTGAGGTAGCCGCGACGTTCGGTCACATCGCCGCGTGTGATCAACGCCTGCGCGGCGGTCAGGCCGTAGCGCTGGAGCAGCGAGTCGTAGCGCTGCACCAGTTGCGCCTGTCCAATGGCGGCCAGCGCCTGTCTCGCGCCGACCGAGTCTCGTGTCCTGGTCACGCCGACGCGGGCGCGACCTGCCGTGACCGCGCCCGAAGTCACCACTGCGATCTGGTCGCCGGCCAGCCGCAACTCGGCCACCTGGCGCACGACCGACTCCAGCACCCCGGGGTCCAGACGGTCGGAACCGGACGTCAGCAGGTTGGTGCCCAGTTTGCAGATGATCCGGCGAGGCTGTGCATTGGTCATGCGGCCGCCCTCGCTCGTCCACGTTCGGCCGAGGATCGGCGGATAATGGCGGAATGAGAGCCGATCTGATCGCCCGTCTCAAGCTCGTGATTGACGGGGCTCGTCCGCGAGCGGCGCGCTGGCGTCGATGGTGGGCGTTGCATCTGCGCTGGTGGCGCAGCGACCTCTGGCTGCTGGCGAAGCGGTCGGTGCAGGAGTTCCTCGACGATCACTGCGCGCAGCTTGCCGCGTCGATGTCGTACTACATCTTCTTCTCGCTGTTTCCGCTGGCGATCCTCGTGGTCTCGATCGCCGGCGTGTTGCTGACCGACGACAGTCTGCGGGAGGAGGTAGTGGACGGCCTGTTCGATCTGCTGCCGTTGCAGTCCGGGGCAGGCAAGGAGGACCTGGAATCGCTGATCGACCCGATCGCCAGCGGCAGCTCGGCGATCGGCATCGTCTCCATTCTCGGCCTGCTTTGGGCCGCCACCGGGATGATGTCGGCGCTGCGTTTCAGTCTCGACACCGTTTGGGACCTGGAGTTCCGCCGGCCGTTCGTGCGCGGCAAGCTGGTCGATCTGGCGCTCGTGTTGGGCGTCGGCGGCTTGCTCGCCATGTCGATCAGCGCGACCGCCGTGCTGCAGGTCGGGCGCGAGGTGTCCGACTCGGTCGCCGACAGCCTGGGTCCGTTCGGCGCAGAGGCAACCGGTTTCTTCAACGTGATCGCCGTGCTGCTGCCGTTCCTGCTGACCTGGCTGACGTTCGGCATCGTCTATGTCATTGTGCCCAGCGTGTCCGTGCGCAAACGCGATGTGATCGCCGGCGCGCTGGTCGGCGCGCTGCTGTTCGAGGTGCTCAAGTTCGGCTTCTCGGTGTACCTGCGCAACTTCTCGAACTACGACGCGGTGTACGGATCGCTGGGCGCCGCGATCGCGCTGCTGTTCTTCGTCTACCTCGGCGCGTGCGTGCTGCTCTTCGGCGCGGAGATCGCGGCCGAATGGCCCAGGGTCATGCATGGGCACTACGACGAAGAAGATCCGCCCGACACGGCCGAGCCGGACGAACCGGCCAAATCGACCACGTTGCGCGAGCGATTGCGGGATGCCGCGGTACGACAGCTCAGGCACGAGCAAGAGATTCCAGCCAATCTTCCCGCCGCCGAGACGCGCGATGCCCGTCAACAGCGCAGAGCATCGGAGCGGAGCCGGCGTCTCGGCGATCACTAGTCACACTCTGACAAATCTCACGCTGACGCGCTCCGTAGCAGCAGGTTCAGGCGCGCTCGAGCGCCAGGACGATCTCGGCGCCATCGATGTCCGCCTCCGCGCGATGTTGCGCGGCTTGCAAGTCCGCGCCGTTGACGGATACGGAGGTCGCCAGCGTTTCGGCGGCGATCAACGACTCAAACGCGGATAGCGCCGAACGCAGATCGTCGTCTCCCGAGGCGAGTTGCAGGGCGATGCGGTCGTCGGGATCAAGTCCCGAGTCGCGGCGCAGGCCCTGGATGCGGTTGATCACCTCGCGAGCCTTGCCTTCGGCGACTAACTCCGGGGTCAGGTCGGTCGAGAGCTGCACGGCGCAGCGCTCGTCCTCAGCCGAGGCCGCGCTGGCGGCCGCTTCCGTGTCGACTTCAATCAACAGATCGCCGGGGCGCAGCTCGATGCCCTCGATCTCGATGGTCTGGCCCGACTCGGCAGCCTGCGCGATGTGCGACGCCAGCTCCGGCGGCAGATCGCTCAAGGCCGCGCGCAGCGCGGGCAGCTTGGGGCCGATTCGCGGACCGAGCACGCGCAGGTTCGGTTTGATCGTGTATCGCCGTGAGTCCGACGCAGCGTCGGCGAGCGTCACCGCCTTGACGTTGAGTTCCTCGGCGATCGTCTCGCGATGCCTCTCCACGGTCTCAGCGTCGCGGGCGCTGCGCACGGCGACCGAGACGGACGCCAGCGGCTGGCGGACCCGGATCCCCTCCGCGCTGCGCGCCGACCGGCCCAGCGACGCTACTCGCTGCACGAGTTCCATGTCCTGGTTCAGCGACTCGTCGATCAGCGACGCGTCGGCCACGGGCCAATCGGCCAGATGGACCGACTCCGCTGCCTGTCCATGCAGCTCGGCGACAAGATTGCGCCAGATGTCTTCGGCCAGATAGGGCGTCATCGGCGCCAGCAGGCGAGCCAACGTCGTCAACACTTCATAGAGCGTGCGGTAGGCGCTCTCCTTGGCGCCGAGGTCGGCCGACGCGCCGCTCCTCGCCGACGACCAGAATCGCCGCCGGCTGCGGCGCACGTACCAGTTGGAGAGCGAATCGACAAAGCCATCGATCTCGCGAGCGGCGGTAGTGGGGTCGTAGTCGTCCAACGCCCCGGTCACCCGACTGATCAGGCTGTGCAACTCGCTCAGGATCCAGCGGTCCAGTTCGACCGTCGGCGCGCCGTCGCGACTCGAGGGCGTCCAGCCGTCGATGTTGGCGTAGGTGACGAAGAACGAGTAGGTGTTCCAGAGCGTGTGCAGGAAGCGGCGTTGCGCCTCGCCGACCAGTCTCTCCGAGAATCGGCGAGGGTTGCCGGCCGGCGACGCGACGTAGCAATACCAGCGCAACGCGTCGGCGCCGCTCTGATCGAGCACCGCCCAGGGATCGACGACGTTGCCCTTCGACTTCGACATCTTCTCGCCGCCCTCGTCGAGGATGTGTCCCAGCGAGATCACGTTGCGGAACGAGATCGGCTCGGGCACGGCCTCGGCGCGATGCAGCATCGCAGCCTCGGCATGGAGCGAATAGAACCAGCCGCGCGTCTGATCAACGGCCTCGCAAATGAAGTCGGCGGGGAAGCGCTCGTCGAAGCGGTCCTGGTTCTCGAACGGGTAGTGCCACTGCGCGTAGGGCATCGCGCCCGAGTCGAACCAGGCGTCGGCCACTTCGGGACAGCGGCGAGCTGGGCCGTCGCACGACTCGCAGCCGATCTCAATCTCGTCCACATAGGGCCGGTGCGGATCGGAGAGGTCCGGCTCGACGCCGCTGAATGCCTTGGCCCGCTCGCGCAGCTCGTCGAAGGAGCCGATGCAGATGACCTCGTTGCAAGGCTCGCAGCGCCAGAACGGGAGCGGCGTGCCCCAATAGCGCTCGCGGCTGACCGCCCAGTCGACGTTATTGGCCAGCCAGTCGCCATAGCGTCCGGTCCCGGTGTGTTCGGGATGCCAATGAATCTGTTCAGCGTTAGAAATGGTCAGCAGGTCTTTCGCCTGCGAGGTCGCGATGTACCAACTCGGCTTGGCGTAGTACAGCAGCGGTGTGTCGCAACGCCAGCAGTACGGATAGGTGTGCTCGTAGACGTCCTTGCGCAGCAGGAGGCCGCGAGATTCGAGGTCGTCCATGATCATCGGATCGGCGTCTTTAACCCACTCGCCGACGAACGATGGCGCGCCCTGCGCCTGTGCATCTCCGATGATCCGTCCACCCAGGTCGACCGGTTGTCTGAACAGCAGCCCCACGTCGCGGCCGAGCAGGTAGTCATCCTCGCCGAACGCCGGCGCGATGTGCACAATCCCCGTTCCGCTCTCCATCTCGACGAAGCCTGCGGCGCTCACTTTGCGGGCTGGGAGTACACCGTCGTCATCCTGCCATTCGACCAGACGTGCGCCGTCGAAGCGGAACATCGGCACGCCCCAGTCGGACGGTTCGTAGAGGCCGTCGTAGGTCACGCCGACCAACTCCGACCCTGGAACCAGGCCAACCACGGTCGGCTCTTCGACCACGCCGTCGAGCGACGCATCGAGCAGCGACCGCGCCAGGATCACTCGTTCTCCCGGCGCGACCTCGACGACTGTGTAGGTCTCATTCCCGTTCAGCGCCAGACCCGAGTTGGCCGGCAGCGTCCAGGGTGTCGTCGTCCAGGCGAGGAAGTCGGTGGTTCCGTCCCAGCGGAGTCGCTCGGGCAAGGAATCGTTGTGGGCGCGGAAACGGACCGTCACGGCCTGATCGCGGACACCGTCTTTCATGCCCTGCGAGAGCTCGTGACTGGAGAGCGACGACTCGCAGCGGGGACAGTGTGGCGTCGTACGCCGGGCCTCGTAGATCAGGCCGGCGTCCCAGAGCGTCTTGAAGATCCACCAGCAGGACTCCACGTATTCGGGCGTGTAGGTTCGATAGGCGTCGGACATGTCGATCCAGAACGCCACCCGTTCGGTCATGTCCTCCCATTGCTGGACGTACTGCATGACCGACTCGCGGCACTGGCGATTGAACTCGGCGATGCCGTACTCCTCGATCGCCGGTTTGCTGTCGAGGCCGAGCGTCTTTTCGACTTCAATCTCAACCGGCAGACCATGCGTGTCCCAACCACCCTTACGAGGCACGCGCTTGCCGCGCATCGTCTGGTAGCGAGGAAACAGGTCCTTGAACACTCGGGAGAGCACGTGATGCACACCCGGCGTGCCGTTGGCTGTCGGCGGACCCTCGTAGAACGAGTAGACGTCGTCCGCCGGACGCTCCTCAACGGAGCGGCGGAAGATGTCGCGCTCGCGCCAGAAGTCGCGGATGCGCGCTTCGAGTTCGCGGTGCGGCATCATCGTCCCAACCGGACGGAACGACTGACCGGCGTCCGAATGGTCGGCGGAGTCCGGGTCGGATGTGGCGGCGGATACTGCTGCCTGGGTGGTGGTCTGCGGTGCTGACTGATTAGCGGTGTGGGCCATCGTCGGATGCATCCTCGGGAAATCGTCTGGCGATCAGCGCATCGGACAGTTCGGCGATGCGGTCGCGTGTGGTCTGGTCGAGCAGGTCGGCAGCTTCGTCGAGCTGCTCGCTAATCCAGCCGCGGGCCTGTCGGGCCGATGCGGCCTGTCCGCGGACGCGGGACTGATCGACGAGCGCTTGCGCGGCGCGTTCGGGATAGCGAGCGACGGTCTCGGCCACTTCGGCGTCGGCGGGCGGTCGCGCCGTCGGCCGGCCCTGACCGCCGATCAGGCGCATCCAGCGTTGCGCCGTGCTGTCTGCCATGTCGTCCTTCTGAGCGGATGAAGCGATGAAGCGGTCTACGAGCGGGTGCGTTCGAAGTCGGGAATCTCAACTCCCGGCTTGGGCGGAATCAACCCGCGCCGCAGGTCTTGGTTGATCCCCTCGACCTGGCACGGGCGAACTCCCCAGCGCTGCTGAATCTCATCCATCTGGTAGCCCAGTGTCATGATCCGCTTGACGGTCGTGCAGAAGACCGGGCGATCACCGCGAGGCAGGAACGGCACTTCGATCATGTCGCCGCACATGGCGCAGGCGGCCGGATGCATCTGTCGCGGCGTGCGGCCGCCGAACGAGGCGGCGCCGCCGTAGCGGACATAGCCGGCCTCGGCCTCGGGCGAGGTGCGGACCGACTTGCGCGCCGAGCGGCACTCGTTGCAGCGCACCGGATCGTTCTGCAGCCCCTTGGACTGGTAGAACTCCTGCTCGCCGGTCGTGAAGATGAAATCGCGTCCGCAATCGCGGCAGACGATCTGTCGATCCTGCAATGCCATGGTCTCTCGCAATGGACTCGCCGACCGGACAGGCTCACGCCGGTCAGCCCTGGAACACGTCCAACTCTATCAGAGCGTGTCTCCGCGCCTGTGCTCCGAGCGTCGCAGTGCGCGGGAGATGACAGTCTCCAGGCGCAGGAAGAGCAACTCGGCCTCCTCCTGACGCGCCAACAGGCTCAGGGCCAGGTAGACCACCCCACCGCCACTGACGCCCAGGGCGAGCGTCATCCACGAGTCCCGCGCCACGTCGATTTGCGCCAGCATTTCGACCAGCAACCAGACCAGTTGCCCCATGACCGCCGTCGCCGCGACCGTCTTCAGCGTCGAGGTCCACAGCTCGCGGGACAGCAACTGCCAGGCCAGCGCGCGGTGCAGCAGCAGGAAGAGAAAGACGAACTCGGCGATCGCCGAGACCGACAGCGCCAGCGCCAATCCCTTCAACTCCAATGAGCCGACCAGCAGCGCCGAGAGGATGATGTTGAGCAGCATCGACGAGACCGCCAGGGCGACCGGCGTGCGCGTGTCGCCGAGGACGTAGAAGCCTCGCGAGACGATCTCGATCGCCGCGTGCGCGAACAGGCCGATGGAGTAGAACAGCAGCGCATCGCTGACCAGTTCGGACGCGGCGGCGTCGAACGCGCCGTGTTCAAGCAGCGTCGCCACGATCGACTCGCGCAATAGCAACATGCCCACGGTCGCGGGCACGGCGAGGAACAGGGTGAAGCGCAAGGTCCGCGAGACCATCCCGCGCACGGCCGACGGTCCGCCCGACGCCGCCTGTTCGGCCAGACTGGGAAACACGGCGGTCGCCAGCGAGATTCCGAAAACGCCGACCGGGAACATGAGGAGCAGCCAGGCAAAGTTCAGGGCCGAGATCGATGAATCGCCGACCAGCGATCCGAAGAACGTCAGCACGATCAGATTGATCTGCGCGGCGGCCAAGCCCAGCGTGCGCGGCCCCATCAAGCGCAGCACCTCGCGCACTTCGACATCGCCCAGACTGAAGTAGGGCCCGAGCCCACCTCCCGATCTCGACAGCGCCGACGACAGGGCCGGCAACTGGATCATGAGGTGCATTCCCGATCCGGCGATCACGCCGATCACCAACGCCTCGACGCCAAGGTCCTCTGGCAGCAGCAGGGCTCCCAGGATGATCGCGAGGTTGTACAACATCGGCGAGATCGCCGGCAGCAGGAAATGCCGGCGCGCATGGAGCATTCCGGTCAGCATCCCGCTGACCGCGAAGAGGATTGGCGAGAGCAACAGGACGCGGGTCAGGAAGATGGCGTCGTCGATGACCGCGTCCTGAATGCCGGAGTCTTCGCCCAAACCCGGAGCCAGGGCGGGCACGATCCACTCGGCCGCGAAGAACACGATGGCGGCGAGCGCGATGGTGCCCAGCAAGATCCAGTTGAGCACGATGCTGGCCAGCCGCCAGGCGGCGCGCTCGCCTCGGTTCTGCAGCACTCTCGCGTAGACGGGAATGAAGGCCGAGGCCAGCGTCGCCCCGGCCAAGAGCTGGAAGACCAGGTCGGGCAGGCGCATCGCGACCCAGAAGGCGTCCAACTCGACCGTGGCCCCGTATTGATCGGCGATCACCACGGCGCGGCCCGCGCCCAGCAGTCGCGAGCCGAGGAACGACAGCCCAATCAGCAACACCGCGCCGATGACGCCGCTCCGGCTGCTCAACAGGCGTCCGCTCAGGGACGACGGCGCTTCGATGCTCATGACTGCACTCTGACACCATGCGGGGGAACATTCACGTCCTGCGCATCGGGCGAACCAGCCCAACGCGTCGCTGGATCGCACGCGCTAGACACATGCCGATCCGCTGATACGCTGAGTCGGATTGTGGAAGAGGAGTCATCGTGGCCAACAAGGCTGCCGCCATCAAATACCTGCGCCAGAGCCAGAAGCGGCGAATGCGCAACAAGCCCGTTCGTACCTTTGCCCGCGGTTCTGTCCGCGCGGCCCTCGATGCGATTGACGACGCCGTCGACACGCAAGAGTGGACCGATGCCGACACGGCGATTCAGCAAGCGGTGAGCGCGCTCGACCGCGCTGCGCAGCGCGGCGTGATTCACGCCAACACCGCGGCGCGCAAGAAGTCTCGCCTGTTGCGTCAGTATCACGCGTCGCGCAACCCCGACGATGTGCGCCGACCGCGCAGTCGTCCGCCCGAGCCGGCCCGCACCCCGTAGGCTGAGGCGACCGATCCCGCGCATGTTCCGACAGGCGCACACATGCGAGCTCTGATCTTCGACCGTCCCGGCGATATCCGCGTCGACGACGTGCCGACGCCGGATCCCGGTCCGGGCGAGGTCGTCATTGAAGTCAGTGCGGCCAGCGTGTGCGCGTCCGACCTGCGCGTCTACCGAGGCGAGAAGTACGCCAAGCCGGGCGTCGTGCCCGGGCACGAGTTCGCCGGCACGGTCGTCGCGCTTGGCGACGGCGTCGAGAGCTTGAGTCTCGGCGACGGGGTCGCGGTCTATCCGATCATCGCCTGCGGCGGCTGCGATTTCTGCCGCCGCGGGCTGCGCAACCGCTGCACCTCGCGCCGGACGCTGGGTTACGACGCCAACGGCGGACTCGCCGAGCAGGTGCTGTTGCCGGCGTCGCTGGTGGCCCAGGGTCACGCGGTCAAACTCGCCGAGGGCGCAGACTGGGGCCGCGCCGCGCTGACCGAGCCGACGGCTTGCGTACTCAACTCGCTTGAATCGTGCCGCTTTCGAGCCGGAGTCAGCGTGGCGGTGCTGGGTGCGGGACCGATGGGTCTGCTGCACGTCCTGCTCGCGCGAGCGCTCGGCGCAGGCGAGATCATCGTCGCGGAACCGGTCGAGGTCCGGCGCGAGGCCGCCTCGGACATTGGCGCGAGCGTCGTCTGCGACGGAAATCCCGACGAACTGCGCGCCGTCGTCGACGAGGCGACCGACGGCAACGGCTGCGACATCGTGATCGTCTCGGTCGGTCTCAACGGCCTCACCGAGACGGCCCTGCAAGTCGCCGGTCGGCAGAGCAGCGTCAACCTGTTCGCCGGATTCCCGCCCGAATCGACGGCGCTCGTCGATGTCAACGATCTCCACTACCGGGAAGTCTCCCTGACCGGCACCCAGAACGCCACGCCGGACCAGTTCCGCCGTACCGCGGCGCTGTTGCCGTCGCTCGATGCGGTGGATCGCATCGTCTCGCACCGCTTCGCGCTCTCATCGGCCGACCAGGCCTACACCTCGCGCGAGGACCCGTCCGTGCTCAAAACCGCCGTACTCCCGGACGACTGATCATGATGCGGCGAGACAGCGGCAATCTCACCGGGATCGGTGAAGAACTGCGTCAGGCGAGAATCCGCCGCGGGCGCTCGATCGCGCAGGCGAACCAGGCCACGCGCATCGCCCGGCACTATCTGGAGGCCTTCGAGGACGAGGATTGGTCGCGGCTGCCGGCCGCGCCCTTTGCGCGCGGATTCCTCAGCTCATACGCGCAATATCTCGGCCTCGACGACGGCCCGCTGCTCGAGCGCTTTCCGCTCGCAGCAACCGCGCCGGGCGACGGTCTGCAAATGTCCGACGAGACGATTGAGTCGTATCAATCGCTCGAACGCAGCGGCGCGCCGGGCGAGGAGATTCGGCCGTCCCGAGTTCACCTGGGACCCTGGCTGGCCGCCGCCGTGGTGATCCTGGTGATCATCATCGGCGTGGTCGCGGTCGTGAATCTGCGCGACGAAGTGGAACCGGTCGAGACTACGCGCGACGTACCCGGCATCGACAACGTCTCGGCGGAACTGGAATCGGCGGCGTCCTCCGCGCCGGTCGACTCCGACTTCGAGCCGCTTCCGGACCTGACCCTGTTTCCATCACGGCAGGCGATCAACCACGTCAAGCTGCTCAACGTTCCCTACGTGGTGGTTCGGGTCTATGACGACTCGGAGGTTGGTACCGTTCTGGAACAGTCGCCCGCCGCAGGCGCCGAGCCGGATGACGACGCAGTGGTGACGCTCGTGGTCAGCCGTGGACCGAGACCGGGGCTGGCGAACGACGGCGGAACCGAGACTTCAAGCAGCGACAGCGAATTGACCGGCGGCAACTAAATGCGCTACCAGATCGTCACGCTTGGTTGTCCCAAGAACACCACCGACTCGGATCGCATCGCGCGGACGCTGGAAGCCTCGGGACACCGCGTCGTGGAGAGTCGGCACGACGCCGACCTCGTGATCCTCAACACCTGCGGATTCATCGACGACGCACGAGAGGAGTCGCGGCAGGCCGCCGAGATCCTCGCCGCCGAACGTACCGGAGGCCAGCAGGTCGTCGTCACCGGCTGTTGGTCGCAGATCGAGCGCGAGCAGGTGATCGCAATCGACGGCATCGACACCGCATTCGGCATCGAGGCCTGGAACGAGATCGCGGATCACGCCGGACAGATCGAGGCCGAACGCGACATTCCCGAAACCTCGATTACGACCGGGCCGTCTGCATACCTGAAGATTTCCGACGGCTGCGCTCGACCCTGCACGTTCTGCAACATCCCCGGGATCAAGGGCCGGCAGTTCCGCAGCGCGCAGCCGGAGGCGCTGGTAGCAGAAGCGCGCGACCTGGTGTCGAGAGGCGCGCGAGAGGTCGTGCTCGTCGCCCAGGACAGCACCGCCTACGGCGCGGAGTGGGGCGATCCCGACGGTCTGGCACGGTTAATCGAGCGTTTGGCGGCGGAGTCGGGCGCGGACTGGCTGCGTCTGATGTACGCCTATCCCGGATTTGTCACGCCGTCGCTGGTCGAGGTCATGGCTCAGACCCCGCAGGTCTGCAACTACCTCGACATCCCGCTCCAGCACGGCTCGCCAGACGTCCTGCGACGAATGAAGCGTCCTCACAACATGCGCATGGTTCGAGGCACGCTCGAACGTCTGCGCCAGGCCATGCCGGACATCGCGATCCGCACCACGTTCATCGTCGGCTTCCCCGGAGAGACCGATGCCGAGTTTGTGGAACTGCTCGATTTCGCCGCAGAGGCCGAGTTCGATCGCGCCGGCGCGTTCATCTACTCACCGCAAACGGGTACGCCGGCGGCTGAGATGTTGGAACAGATACCCGAGCCGGTTAAGCAGGACAGGTACGGCGAGCTGATGACGCTGCTCGCCGACGTGTCGGCGGGGAAGAACGAGCGTCAGGTCGGCCGCAGCTTGCGCATGCTGGTCGAGTCGGAACCCGGGCAGACCACAGAGGACGGCGAGCTAATCATCGCCGGTCGCACCTACCGCGAAGCCGCCGAAGTAGACGGTCTGGTCTTCGCCCTGGGCGAAGCAGGTCCGGGCGAGCTGGTTGACGTGCGGATCAGCGAGTCGCTCGGTCACGACCTCTGGGCCGAAGTCATCGACTAGAGCGCGATCGTCTCGGTCGAGGTCTCGCCGATCCGGCAGTCCAGGCGCAGCTCTTCGATGTAAGCGAGCAGCTTCTGCGCCATGGCGTGGGAGACTTGCGAGTCCGACGAGAGGGCGGCAAGGGCCAGCGTCGCCCGAGACCGATCGTCCTGGTCGCCGACCTCTGCCGCGGCGACAGCGAACTGGTTGCGCGCGCGCTGCGTGACCTGGCGCACGACCGATCGCTTGTCCTTGAGCGACGCCGACTCGAAGATCAGCAGCTCGACGGTCAGCACGGTGATGAAGGTCATTCGTCTGTCGCCTCGAGTGGCAGCACGGCCTGCTGCGCGGGCGGTTCCAGTCCCTCAAGCGGCGGGAGTTGATCCAGCGCGCTGAGGCCGAAGTGATCCAGGAAGCGCGGCGTCACGCTCCAGAGCAACGGTTGCCCAATCGTATCGAGTCGACCGCTGGGCGCGATCAGATCGCGCGCCCGCAACGATCGAATCACACCCGACGCTCCGACGCCGCGCACCTGCTCGATCTGATCGCGTGTCACCGGCTGGTGATAGGCGATGATCGCCAGCGTTTCCAGCGCCGCCTTGGATAGTCGCGGCGGCGAGTCCAACCCCAACAGCCGCTCGACGTACGGCGCGGCCTCGGGCGCGGAGACCAGCGCGACCTTCCCGTCGTGACGACGCAGGCGGATGCCGCGCGAGCTGTCCGACTCCAGCTCAGTCAATACGGCTTCGACGTCGTTGGTCGAGACTCCGGTCACCTGGGCGAGCTGACGCGCGGTCGGCGGCGTCTCCGCGACCAGCAACAGCGCCTCCAGCGTCATCCGCAGATCGTCGGGCGGCGAAGGCGGCGCGGGTCCGTCTGCGGTCATCTTGCCAACTCACCGACTAGTCCCGAGGTGTCGGCCCCTGTCACGCGCACGCTGCGAATCTGGTTGGTCAGGTCAGCGTCCGACTCGACGCGCACCGACAGGTACGTGTCCGTGAGTCCCGACGTCCGGTTCTCGAAGAGGACCGTGTGCAGCGAGCCGATCTCCGCTTCCAACGCCTCAAGCCGATGCGAAGCGCCGACTTCCCGAAGCTCCGCCGCGCGCGAGCGCTTGAGTTCAGGCGTCACGTCGTCATCTAGCAACGCGGCCGAGGTCCGGGGCCGGCTCGAATAGGGAAAGACATGCACATCGGTGAACTGCACCTCGCGCATTAGGGACAGCGTGGCCTGGTGATCGTCGTCGGATTCTCCCGGAAAGCCCGCGATGATGTCGGTCGTGACCGAGATGCCCGGCGCCGCCGCTCGGAACGCGCCGACCGCTTCCCGGAACGTCGCCGACGAGTAGCGCCGGCGCATCCGGGCGAGCACCACGTCGGACCCGCTCTGCAGCGCGAGGTGAACGTGCCGGCACATGCGCGAGTCGTCCCAACAGGCGAGCAGTTCCGGCGTGATGTCCTGGGGTTGGATTGACGAGTAGCGAATCCGCGGCGCGTCGGTATGCGCGAGCAGCGCCTCGATCAATCGTGCCGCCGACGATCCATCCGACCGATCGCGTCCGTACGCGCCCGGTTGCGTGCCGGTCAGCACGATCTCCTGGACGCCCTCGGCGACTCGCTCCTGTGCGGCGGCCACGATCCGATCAATGGGGATCGCGCGTTCGCGGCCCCTGACATGGGGCACGATGCAGAAGGCGCAGACATCGTCGCAACCTTCTTGAATCTTGATGAACGCGCGGGTGCGCACCATTGAGCTCGTGTGTTGCGTCGTAGAGCCGCTCGCGCCGTTCAATGCGGTCAGGACCGCGCCGGCGGCTTCCCCTTTACGCACGTTAGGCAGCACCTGGATCGGTTCGTCGCGGGCGAGCTCTTCGCCGGCCCGTTCGGCGTAGCAGCCGGTCACGACGATGGGCGCGTCGGGCGAGAGTTTGCGCGCCAGACGGATCAGGCGTCGCGCCTTGCGATCGGCGACGTGCGTGATCGTGCAGGTGTTGATCAGGAAGGCGTCGGCGCGGGTCGGTCGATCCACGGTCACGCAGCCGTGCTGCTGCAGTTCGCGCGCAGCCTGCTGCGTTTCCGCCTGATTCAACTTGCAGCCCAGCGTCAGCGTCGCGACCAGCGGCGTATCGGATTTCGCCTGGGGGGGTGCGTTGCGCTCCATGCCAAACTACGATACTGACAGGAAGTGGTATCGGAGGCTCAACATGGTGGAGATCGGTCTGGCCATTCTGTTCGTCAGCATCCTGGTCGCCGCCGACCGAGGTCGCTACGACACGCTTAACGAGAAGATGCGCGACTTCGTCGACTGGCTCGACCGGCCCGAGGAGTAGCCGCGCACCCGCTGTTCGTAATCCCACCGGACACCACCCATGCGATTTGTGTCAAGTGGCACAGTTCCGGTACTAGCGTTGTTCGGTTGACATCCCAGTACGTGCGTCCTACATTGTCACTAGACAGAACGTACGTGCAGGTGTTGAATATGTCCCGCCCAACCTATTCCAGTTCCACACAACCCGCTCCCATCGCCCGAGGCGCACAGCTCCCGCTGCTGCTGGACACCGCATCCGCAATCTCGGCGTCGATCCCGAGCGACCGCTCCACGAGCGAAACCTGTCCGCATTGCGCCGGCCCCATGGGTCGCCACGGACGTCTGCGCGCCTGCGTCGTCTGCGGCTTCGGCTCCCGTCCCGCCGCCTTCACCCGCCGTCGCCCCATCCGCCGCCGACGAGTCGCGAGTCGCGCCGCGTAAGCCGCCGAAGTCGACCCCCTCTCCCTCTGGAATCCTGCACGTAAATCGCCGCTTCTGACCCCCTCTCCCTCTGGGAGAGGGATGGAGTGAGGGTCCGGCCGCCGCTCGTTCTCTGGTCGTGGGGACTGCCTGGGTCGCGGAGGGCCCGCACCCTAACCCTCTCCCGCCGGGAGAGGGGACCGGAGCGGTTTTACCCGCGGGTCTCCGCAGGAAGGTTGGGCCGCAATACAGTAAACAGCGTGAGCAGCGTCGCCCTCCTCTTCATCGTGCTCGCCGTGATTACGGCTCTGTGGCTTAAGGGCTTTGTGTCGTTCGGGGGCGTGATGTCTCTCTATCGACGCATCCGACTTGCCGCGTTGCTCTGGGCCGCCGTCATTCTCGCGATCGGATTGCTGAGAATCTTCGGCGTTGGCGGTGAAGGCTTCTAGTGCCATGCGCGTCCTGATCGCGCCACAGGAGTTCAAGGGCAGCCTGACCGCCGTGCAAGCAGCCGAGGCCATCCGCGCCGGCTGCCTGCGAGTCTTCCCCGACGCCGAGATCGACAGCGCGCCGGTCGCCGACGGGGGACCGGGCACCGTTGATGCGATCGTCCACGCGGCGGGCGGTCGCACGTCGATCGCCCGCGTCGACGGACCGCTGGGCGCGCCGGTCGACGCTCGCTGGGGTCGCATTGACGATGGCCGCTGCGCGGTCATCGAGATGGCCGCCGCTTCCGGCCTGACGTTGTTGCGGCCCGACGAGTTGGATCCTCGACGCGCTTCCACGTTCGGCACCGGCCGACTGATCGAACACGCGCTCGACGCCGGCGTCGAACAGATGCTCATCGGCGTCGGCGGCAGCGCCACCAACGACGGCGGCGCCGGGATGGCCGAGGCGCTCGGCGCGGTCCTGCTCGACGACACGGGGCATCGCCTGCCTCCAGGAGGCGCGGCGCTGGCGGGCCTGGCCCGGATCGACATCAGCGGGCTTGATCCGCGACTCGACCGAGTCGCCGTCAGCGTGCTGTGCGACGTACAGAATCCGCTGCTCGGACCCGAGGGCGCGAGCGCGGTTTATGGGCCTCAGAAAGGTGCCGACGCCGCTTGTGTTGGGGAACTCGATCGAGCGCTCGCCAACTACGCCGGCGTGCTGGAGCGCGACCTCAACGCCAGTGTCTCCGACATCCCCGGTTCCGGCGCAGCGGGAGGTCTCGCAGCCGGGCTGATGGCCTTCTGCGGCGCGACCCTGCAATCAGGTTTCGGCGCCGTCGCCGAGGCGGTCCGGCTCGCAGAACGGATCGCGCAGGCTGATCTCGCGATCACCGGCGAGGGCCGGCTCGACACGCAGTCGGCCTATGGCAAGACGGTCGCCGGCGTGGCGTCGCTGGCCGACGCGGCCAATGTCCCCTGCTTCGCCGTCGCGGGGCTGATCGAGGGATCGGCGGCGCTTCCCGGCCTGACCGATGCCGAAGCGTCAGCGCCTGCGGGTATGTCGGTGGAGGAGGCGATGTCGCGCTCCGGCGAGCTGATTCCCGATGCGGTCGAACGGCTGCTGCAACGCTATTCGAGGTAAGGAATTCGGCGCTCGGTCAGATTGATGGACGCTCGGTGATGATGCCTGGGCGGCGGCGCGATACCAATCTCGTCGAGCCGGTCGTCGTCAATCCCGAAATGGTGGGCGACCTCATGCAGGACCGTCTCCCGCACCTGCTCCACCACCTCGTCCTCACTGCGGCAGATGCTCTCGATCGGCTGCTGGTAGATCATGATCCGGTCGGGCAGGGTCTCGCCGTACCAGCCGCGGCTGGTCAGCGGCCGCCCGACGTACAGACCCAGCAACGTCTCGCGCGGACCCAGGCCCAGCGATTCCAGCTCTTCCTCCGTCGGCTGGTTGCGCACCAGGATGACAACGTTATCCATCCGCTCGGCGAGTTCATCGGGAATCTCGTCAAGCGCACGCTCGACCAGGCGGCGGAATCGTGAACGTCGCATTGGACTACGGTACCCAGTTATTGAGAATCGCGCCTTCCAGGATGCGACGCACAATCGGTCCCGCATCGTCGGAGCCGGATGCGGCGTCGTCCAGAACGACGGTGACGACCAGGCGAGGGTCATCGAAGTTCGCCCATCCTGTGAACCAGACGTGGTTGGTAGAACGGTTCGTTTGCGCCTCGGCGTCTCCCTCTGCACCGGCCTGCGGTTCCTCGCTCTCATCGCTGTTCAAGGACACTTCGATTTCGTCATCTGCCTGCTGGATTGCTTCATCTTCATCAAGGGCTTCCGGATCCAGAATCACGTCCTCAGAGGTACCCGACTTGCCCGCGACCCGTAGCACGCTGCCGCGGAACACGTGGAAGCCCGTGCCGTACGGCTGCGAAATGGTCGTGCGCAACGCCGCCTGGAGTTGCTCCAATGAGTCGGCCGACACCGGCAAGACGCTAATCGACCGGCGCTCGATCACCTGCGGCGGCGAACCAGCGGGTTCGATTGACTGGACGATGATCGGCGTACCCACGACGCCGTTGGTCGCGACTGCCGAGTAGGCGTTGGCCATCTGCAGGACGGTGACGGAGACGAATCCCTGTCCGATGCTCATGTTCAAAGTGTCGCCCGTGTACCAGGCCTCGTTGACCTCTCTGGTCTTCCAGTCGGGTCCCGGATTGACCCCGCTCTCTTCGTTCAGGCCGATGATGCCGGTCTGCTGCCCGAAGCCGAAGGCCGCAGCCGTGTTGGGCAGTAAGTCCTCGTCGATCCGGTCGAGGCGTAGTCCGATGTCGTAGAACACGGTGTTACAGGACTCGGCGAGCGCCTGAGAGAGCGTGATCCGCCCCTGATCCGTGTCCTTCCAGTTGCGCAGCGGTTGGTCGCCGACCTCCATCCACTCGGCGGGGCAGGAGACGCGATCGCTGATCTCGTACTCGCCGCCCTCCAGCGCCGCCGCCAGCGTGACGGTCTTGAACGTCGACGCCGGCGCATAGAGCTGTTCCACTGCTCGATTGATGAACGGCTGACGCTCGTCGAAGAAGTACGTCTCATACTCTTCCTGGGTAACGATGTCGACGATCGTGTTGTAGTTGATGCGCGGCCATGAGGCCATCGCCAACACATGTCCGCTGCGCGGATCGATGGCGACGACGGCCCCGGGCTGCTCGCCCAACGCAGTCTCGGCCAGTTGCTGGACACGCACATCCACCGTCAGTCGGATGTCGGCTCCCGCCGTAGAGGCTCGAGTGGTGATTTCGCGGACTGGACTGCCAACGGGATCGATGATGAGCAGGATCCCGCCGCGGCGGCCGGCCAAGATGCGCTCGAACGTCTGCTCGACGCCGTCGCGGCCGACCATGTCTCCGGCGCGGTAGCCCTCGACATACAACTCGGCCAGTTCCTCGGGATTGATCTCCTGCACGTATCCGACCACGTGCGCTGCAGTGTCGCCAAAGGGATAAAAGCGCCGCGTCTCGCGGGTCAGCAGGATGCCCATGTCGGCGAGCCGTTCGAACTCGGCAATCACTTCCGGCGCAGTATCCAGCGGCAGTTCGGCCACCTTGATGTACTGGTATGAGGGCACGTCCTGATAGATGCGGGCGCGAACCTCTTCCTCGTCCGCTCCCAGACGGTTGATGAAGAAGTCCAGCACCGCTTCCTCATCGTCAATCGAATCCCAACTGACCCCGACAATCACGACTTCCGTCTCGCCGGCGAGCGTGACGCCGTTGCGATCCAGAATCTTGCCGCGTGACGGGGTCTCGATCTGCGAGTAGATCAGGTAACCCGGCGAGCCCAGTCCGCTGAAGATCAGATCGGGCGTCCAGTCGACGACCCAGTGCGGCTGACGCAACGTGCGCGCCTGGACGAACTCCTCGATCTCGCCGAAGAACGTGGTCTGGTAGCGCAGGACAACCTCGTGCGACGACGCGTTCTCGTCCTCCTGCGGCACGACTTCCCAGGTGAAGCCGCCGATCGTCGCTTCCGCCCAGATGTCGTTGTAGCGCTGCTCGAACGCCTCGGCCGAGATGCGCTCACGCGTCTCGGTTGAGGTGCGTTCGTAGGCGCTGCGCAGCTGTCCGGTCGCGACCAGATGGAAAAAGCTCTGGACGGCGAATCGCGCCGACGTCGGCGCCACATCAAGGTCTTCGAGGTCTTCAGCCGGCGGAATGTAGCCCGCCGTTCCAGGTCGGGCTCCCGATTCGCCGGAGGTCGCGACCGCGGCCGCTCCCGCCTGGTCGTCTGCGGACTGTTCTTCGGGTGGGGGCGGGAAGTACTCCGACAGGTCGCGCTCCGACTCGCCGCCGAACACGCAACCACTGAACAACAGCGTCGCCAGCAACACGGCCAGCAACGCCAGCGCCGTCAGGATCGTCCTGCACCGTACGTCGGGCAATCGTGGCACGTCCCGCATGCCCGATCTGTCCTCAAACCCCGCTGACCTCAACACTACCAGTGAACGTCAGGTGCGGTATTGCCGAGCGCTCGGGATCAGCCGCTAGACTGACGATGAGCCGCGTTTCGCAGAGGGGATTCAGCAGATGGACTATCGCGAAGACCAGACAATCGTCGACTTCCGCAACGAAGTGCAGACCTTCATTTCTGACAATCTGCCCGACGACTGGGGCAGTCGAGCGCAGGGCGAGGGCTACGACCCGCAAGTCATGGAAGTCACCCGCGCCTTCCAGTCGGAGATGGCCAAGCGGCGCTGGCTGACCATGGCCTGGCCCGAGGAGCACGGCGGACTCGACGCGCCGCACTCGCAGCAGATGATCATGTCCGAGGAGATGGCCTACCACCGCGCGCCAGGCGCGGGCGGCAACATGGGCGTCCAGTGGGTTGGTCCGTCGTTGATGCTCTACGGCACCGACGAACAGAAGCAGGAGCACCTTCCCGGCATCTCCGACGCCGAGACCTGGTGGTGCACGCTCTACTCCGAGCCCGGCTCGGGCTCCGACCTCGCCTCGCTGCAGACCCGCGCGGTCAAGGACGGCGACGACTACGTGATCAATGGCCAGAAGATCTGGACCTCCGGCGCGCACGTCTCGGACTGGGGCTGGCTCGCCGCACGCACCGATCCCGACGCGCCCAAGCACAAGGGCATCACGATGTTCATGATGCGCATGGACACGCCCGGCATTACCGTCCGCCCGCTAATCAACATGGCCGACGGCCACGGCTTCAACGAGGTCTTCTTCGAGGACGTGCGCATCCCGCAGACCAACGTCGTGGGCGAGGTCAACCGCGGCTGGTACCACCTGGCCGTCGCGCTCGACTTCGAGCGCAGCGGCATCGGCGCGTTTGCCGGCGGCCGACGCACGATCGAGGAGATCACCCAGTTCGCGCGCGACAACCGGCATCTGCTCGACGAGCGCCCCAACGCCCGCTATGAGCTGGCCGAGCGCGCCATCGAGGTTGAGGTCGGCACCTACATGGCCTACCGCATCGCCTACATGCAGGAGCACGGCGTGGTCGCCAACCACGAGGCCTCGATGTCGAAGCTGTTCGGCTCCGAGCTGGGCCAGCGCATCTCGCGCACCGGCATGGACCTGCTCGGTCTCACGGGCAACATCTGGTCCGACGGCCCCTACGCCGCGCTCCAGGGCCGGCTCAGCCGCAGCTACGTCAGCAGCGTCAGCGGCACCATCGCCGCCGGCACCAGCGAGATCCAGCGCAACATCATCGCCACCCGAGGCCTCGGTCTGCCTCGCGGCTAGCCGGCGACAACGTCAGCGGACACAGCCGAGCGGCCGCCGTCAGGCGGTCGCTCTCGTTTGGCAGCGTTAGTCCGATTCCCAGAGCCAGGCCAAGTCCACGACCAAGCCCTCCAACACATCTTCTCCCGACAACTGCGCCGGTCGCTCCAGCGTTTCCGCCTCCGCCTGGCCGGCTCGGTAGATCCAGACTTGGCCCTCATACCGATCAATCAACCAACCCAGCCGCGCTCCATACTCGATCCAATGCTCCATCTTCGTCCGCTGATCAGCCGGATCATCGCTCTCCGAGCGAATCTCGACGACGAAGTCGGGACAGACGGGGATCAGCACGGTGTCGTGTCGCTCGCCCTCTGCGGCCTGACGCTGATCGGAGACCCACGAGACATCAGGAGCCATCATCGCCCGACTCGGCGGCGGGAACCGTACCATGCCCGCCTCGCCGGCAACCGTACCGCCGTTCGCATCGCTCCATACGACGATCACCGCCCCGATCCGCATCGCAGCCGCACTGTTCGTCCAACCGGTACCAGCCATGATCGACAACTCCCCCGCTTCCGTCACCTCGATGTCCCACTGCGGATTGAGCTTCCACAGTTCCAGCATCGCCGCGTCGCTGAAGTCCCAGCCGTCCGGCAGACGCACGATCATCGGGCTCATCGGATGCGCTGCCGACGCAGGGGGCTGCGGCTCAACTGTTGGTTCGGGCGCGACCGCGGTCGCAGTGCTTGCGGAGGCCATTGCCACTCCAATCAACCTCTCTCAAGATACGCGGATGACCGAGTGGGAACATCACCCGTCGCCCCGTCGTCTGACATAGTGACGAGCAAGTGTTCGCCGACCGCCGATGGGAGATGCCGATGAGACGCCGGTGCCGGCTGCCAGCCGCGATACCGGTTATGGTCGTGGCGCCGGTTGCCGGCAACAGGTCGGGAACGATCCACAGGGCGGTCTTGCTCTGTTTCTGTGCGCTGCTGTTCTGTATGGGCGCTGCCGCGTGCGATGAGGAGGTGGATCCCGCAGAGACCACTTCACAAGCGGCGGTGGAACGCCTCCCGCCCAACACGTACATACCGCTCGTCGATGCATACTCCCCGAACCGTGGGTCAGTTCACTTTGCCTCGTGGCTCTGGCATCACGACGTCGGATCAAGCTTCGTCCTGGTCGTGCCGGATCCGGTCGCGAGATATGGGGCGCTGCGCTTGGCGATTGCTTGTTCCGAAGGAGAACTGTCCGTGTATCTGGCGGGCACCCCTGACGTGGGCGGCGGCGAGGTCGATGTGGTTCTCAGAATGGACCTCAACGAGCGCCACACGCAGAGCTGGCAGGGAGACGGCGTGCTTGGTCTGAGTCTCGGAAGAGAACCCGCCCGAGCGATGTACGAGAGTCTGCGCGGCGCAAAACTGCTTGAGCTGGCGGTCCCGGAACTCCAACTGGGCCCAACTTCGATGCCAATCGGCGAGCTGTCCAGAAGTCCGATCATTGGCAATCTCGACTACTGCGGCGATTATCACCCTACGGAACGCCGGGTTGTTGAGCCTGAGTACGTACCGGTCGTCGGCCTGACCGGCGCTGCGGGACCGCACCTGACATACGAGTCGCTCGAAGAGACATTTGGCAGCCGGACCGTTCTCACGACCACGGTGAGGCTGGCCTCCTACACGGAGGACGAGACGGTAAGCGATGTGGGGCTGGTGATCTCCTGCAACGACTCGGGGAGGCTTGGGATTCTGCTGGAAGGACTGCCCGACGATTCCCCGTCGGGGAGCATCCCGGTCTCGATCACCATCGATCAATCGGCGACGTCCACCGATGATTGGTGGTTTCTCAACGCCGGCGAACGCATGACGGCTGCTCCAGGGGGGATTCCATTGCTGCCGGCCCTGCTCCTGGCCGACCACATGAGCCTTTCGATTCCACTCCTGGGGATTGGCCCGCTGGAATTCGACCTGCGCGGGATGTTCGACACACCGGTGCAGGGCAACATCGACCACTGCGGCCACTATGCCGAACGCTGACCAATAGGGAACAAACGCGCGCGAGGCTTCGTCATCCTAGAGTGAGCGAGAATCGCTCTCTCCCGGAACGGAGCCGCGTGTGTCACGCTTCCCCATCTCCCGCCGACGCTGGCTGCTACTCACAACGTCGATCCTTGCCGCCGCGCTGGTCGCCGCCAACCTGCTTGTCTTCACGGATCCGCGCAGGCGCGGGCGCTGCGCGGATTCGCGTCCTGCGACGAGCTGCTGGCGCATTACCAGGACCAGGCGCGCCGCTCACAGACGCAGGAGCGCTACTACGACGACGGCATCGAAGTCGAGCTGGAAGCTCAGGAACAGGCGGCCGAGGACGTGGCATCGGCCGATTCCGCCGCTGCGACGCAGTCCTCCGCGCCTGCCGACCAGGGCGAAGTCTCCGAGACCGGCACCAACGTCCAGGAGCGCGGCGTCGACGAGTCGGACATCGTCAAGACCGACGGCAAGTATCTCTACGTACTGCGACCGCAATCGCTGCTGATCGCCGAGCTTGCCGAGGACGGACCGCCGGTGGAAGTCGGTCGCCGCGACTTTCAGGACTGGGCGTACCGCCAGGAACTGCTGATTGGCGCCGGCAAGGCCATCGTCGTGCGACAGCTCGAGGACGCCGTGTCGCGGTTCCTTCCCGAGGTCGGCGACATTGCCCGTCCGTCGTGGGTCCCGGAACGGGTTCGGCCGCAGTCCGAAATCCTGGAGATCGACATCGGGAACGCCGCCTCTCCCCAGCTGCTGCGCGAGCTGGACCTGGACGGCACGTTCGTATCGGCGCGACTGGTCGACGGCGCCGCGCGAGTCGTGATGCGGTACCAGTCGTATCACCACTGGGTCGGACCGTGGGATTTCGGCTGGAACCGCAACGCCGAGCGCGACGCGCGAGCGTACAACGAGGCCGTCATCGACAACAGCGAACTCAGTCTGTGGCATCCATTGTTCGGCCTACGGGACCACGTCAGTGGTGAGTTCCAGGCCGACTACGCGCTGGACTGCCGGAAGACCTTCGCGCCCGACGGCTCCGACGCGCCGCCCTGGCGGCAGGGCGTCAACTACATGCTCTCCTTCGACCTGGACACGGGACTCGCCGAGCGCGGCAGCGTGGGCGTGATGAGCGACCAGCCCACGGTCTACGCCTCGATCGGTTCGCTCTACCTGGCCACGCCCGACCGCGAGTGGTGGAACACGAACATCCACCGCTTCGACATCTCCGATCCGCTCCAGCCGACCTACTTCGGCAGCGGCGCGGTGCGCGGCCGACTGCTCTCGCAATGGTCAATGTCCGAGCACGACGGCTACCTGCGGGTCGCCACCACGATCCAGGACCGTTGGCCCACCGTCGGCAACGTCTTCGTGCTCGAGGCCGTCGGCGAGGGCAATGACGGGTCGTTGGAGCAGGTCGGCCTGGTCAGCGGACTCGGCGTGACCGAGGAGATCAAGGCAGTCCGCTTCGCCGGCCCTGTCGGCTATGTGGTCACATTCCGGCTGACCGATCCGCTCTACGTCCTCGACCTCTCCGACCCGACCAACCCGCAGACGCTGGGCGAACTGAAAATCCCGGGCTTCTCGAAGTATCTGCATCCCTTGCGCGGTGGGCTGCTGCTCGGAATCGGACGTGACGCCGATCCCGAGACCGGCTGGGAGCGCGGACTGCAAGCGTCGCTGTTCGATGTCTCCGATCCGGCCAATCCGACCCAACTCACCGTGCTGCCGCTGGGCGACGACGCCTTCAGCCCGGTCGAATCCGACCACCGCGCCTTCCGCTACCACGACGGCGTCGCCTGGATCCCCGTCGGACCCAACGACTGGCATCTACGCCAGGATCACGACGGCGCATTCCTCGGCGTGCGAGTGACCGGCGAAGGCCTGACCCACGAGTCGACACTCAGAGTCCACGGAGAAGCAAGCCGCGCAATCCCCATCGGCGAGCAAATCCACCTGCTCAGCACCGAGGAGATCCGAACCTACGACCGCGCCGACCACACCGACCTCGGAGCCCTCAGCTTCGCCCCCGAATGGGACACCCGCTGGCTGCCGGTGCGTCCGGAGTAGGGGAGCCGCTTGCCGCGACCTGGGTTTGCGCCGTGACATCGCTATCCTATCCCGAACGCAATGGGGTTTCTGCTGTTACCTTGAAGAAACATTCGAAGAATGGTAGTCGTGGCACCCAACGGTGAAATAAGGGTCCGCACGCAATGTCAAGGAATCGCCATGAGTCGAGGAAAGTGGGCCCAACCAGGCGTTCCGCACAAGGGTTGGTATCTAGTGGACTTTGAGGACCTTGGGAGTCCTGATGAAACGTGCCAAATGTGCGAATCGATGTCCATTCGATACGTTCATTATATGGAGCATCTATGTTATCCCGAGGTACTCGGTGTTGGTCAGGTGTGCGCATCGAACATGGAAGAGGACTACACGGCAGCTCGAAACCGCGAAAAGAAAGCAGCCAATCGAGCTAAGCGTCGAGCCAATTGGATGTCAACCGAGTGGAACGAATCCATGAAAGGAAATCACTACATCAATAGGCAAGGATTCAACATCGTGTTGTTCTCTAGATTCGATGGCTGGGCGTACCGAATCACCGATCGAGAAACCGAGGAATTCTGGCCCGCTTTCAGATTTGGTACCGAAGAAGATGCTAAAGCTGCGGCTTTCGACCATTTCATGACGTTGCTGGACTCGTGATCTATGCTAACTGTTGCAGCACGGGCCAAAGTGTGCAGTTGGTAGACACGGACCTCGGCGAGCAAGCACTCGGTCACCCAGGGACTGCGATTAAGTTCCCAAGGATTGTTGCAATCCTTCTTGCCGCCTCCGACGCGGTGCCCTGCGGAACGTCTGAGGTGTGGCGAAGCGGGGGTACTGGGGTTCTTCTCCGCTGAGGAGTTGCTCTACAGTGAGTATCTGGACCTTGGGATGCTTGTTGTTGGACAGGCCCTCGGATTCGTAGAAGCCGGCACTGATCGCAGCTTGTTGCATGGGCTTGGTCGGCTCCTCCAGCGTGATGAAGATGCCGATCGCGGCGCCTTGCGCGTCTATGTCGCCCTTCAGTGTGGCGATCATGCCGCGGTTCACATGTCCGCTCTTGACCTGCACGATGATCCGCTTCGCCTTGCCAGAGTTGTCGTCGAAAAAGTTAATGTACCCGTCCACCCCCGAATCCGCCCCCTTCTTGCCCGTCGCCGGCCGCGCGTCGACCAGGCCCAGCGCCCAGTACTCGAACTGGTATCGGCCGTCATGCTCCGACTCCGTCGCCAACGCCCGAGCGCTCTCAACATCCTCCGGCAGGCCGATCACCGAGTACTCGGACAGCTCGGAGCCGAACGTGTCGTGGAGCCGATGCTTCATCAGCGAGACCGCGAGGTGCGTAATGTCGATACCGATCCAGCGCCGATTGAGACCCTCAGCCATCGCAATAGCTGTACCGCATCCGCAGAACGGATCGAGCAAAACGTCACCCTCATTAGTCGAAGACCGAATGATCCGTTCCAAGAGTCCATCTGGTTTCTGGGTCCTAAAGCCAAGAGACTTCTTCGACCGAGCAGTAAGAGGAGAAATGTCAGTCCAGAGATCTTGAAGCGCGACACCAGGCATTTCGTCGAGATACTGCTTGTATCGGGGCATCCCACTTCGTGAATAAGCTAGTCGTCCTTCGACCGCAAACTGCCTCATGTTCTCCTGTGAGTAAGCCCAATAGCGCCCTCGGTACGGCGGTATCCCTTTGTATTCCCATCCCTCTTGAGGACTCACCCACTCATTGTCAAGATCAGCTTCCCATTCTCCATTGTTCGGGCGCTTTACACGCCATTCATATGAAGTGTCGCCGCCTGGTTTAGCAGCTGTTAGGTTTTCCTTCGCATAGCGTCGGCCTGTCTCCAGTTCGATGAGATTGTAGTTCGATTCAACATACTCTTGCTCATACTCCGTGTACTCGGGATTCCATACCCACTCGTTGGTTTTCGTGAAAAAGAGAATGACGTCGTGAATTCGACCATGTTGCCGACGACCTTGTTTGGTATCGTTATGGGCGCTGGTCCGCTTCCAAGTGATCTCCGTTCGGTAGTTCGCGGGGCCGAACACGCTGTCCAACAACAGCTTCAGATAGTGACTCGCCGTCGGGTCGCAGTGCAGGTAGATACTGCCCGTCGGCTTGAGAACCCGGTGCAGCTCGGCGATGCGCTGCGCCATCATCGTCAGGTAGGCCATCATGTCGTTCTGGCCCAGGAAGTCGCGCATCGCCTGGAGCAGCTTGCCCAGCTTGTCGGGGCCGTCGGTGACGACTTCCTGGTAGGCGCGCTCCGAGTCCATGGTCCAGTGCCAGGTGTCGTCGAAGGCGGTGATCTGGGCGGCGGAGTCCTCGCCGGAGCGCTCCTTGAAGAGGACGTTGTAGGTGGCGTTGGAGTTGAAGGGCGGGTCGAGGTAGATCAGGTCGACGGACTCGTCGGCGATGTGTTCGCGGAGGACGGAGAGGTTGTCGCCGAAGTAGAGTTGATTGGTCCAGGTGGTCATGTCGGCACTCTACAGCCGCTTCGCTCCCATCCTTCCGATCCCCTCTCCCGCAGGGAGAGGATCCGACCGGTGCGTCTCCCGCTACGAACGGGCCGACCGCTGCACGTGTTCGCGGAGGGCCTGGTTGATGTTGGTCTGATAGCCCCGACCATTCGGCGCTTGCGCCTTGAACCAGGCGATCACGTCGGCGTCGATCCTCAGCGTGATCTGCTGCTTGACGGGCCGGTAGAACTTCCCGCGCACGGCGCCGGTCCAATCCGTCGTCTCCGGTATGTCGCTCAATTCGATGTCCTCTTCGGCCAACTCGTCCAAAGCGAGCAGTTGCTGCTGTATCTCAGGCGGCAGCTCATCAAACTCCTTCTTCATATGCCTTCCTTTCGGCCCGATTCGATTTGCGAGCGGAGATGATTCGTCCGGGTTCGGCTGGTTCATCCTCCGGAGCAGTATGGACGACTGTCAGGAATCGGTTGCCGACTACCCCGATGGTCCTCCAGCGATCTTCGAAGGGATACGGATCCGGAACTGAGTAAGCCAACGGATCGTCGAACACTAAGAGCGCGGCCTCGAAGCTGAGCCGGTGCTTGCGAAGGTTGGCATCGTTCTTCGCCTGATCCCAGGTCCATTCCAATCTCGGCTACTCCTCTCGTCACAACGAAAATGTAGCTACATGAGCAGTCGCCGTCAATCACGATGACCATGGCTCCTCAGCAGGAGCGCCCGGACACGGCAATATACTCGCCTCCAGACGCCCCCATGGAGAATCCCTAATGCCCACGCCACCGCTCACCGACACCCGAGTCCTTGACCTGTCTTCCGGCGCAGTCGGCGGTATCGCCACCATGGTCCTCGCCGACTTCGGGGCTGAGGTGGTCAAGATCGAGCCAATCGGCGGCGATCCATGGCGGTCGCTGGCGGCGGCTCCGATGTGGCTGCGCGGGAAGCGGTCGGTGGAGCTGGATGTGCTGACTGATCGGACACGGTTGGAGGAGTTGATCCGTGAGGCGGATGTGGTCGTCTCCACCGATTCTCCGGCCCAGGCCCAGGCTCGCAAGCTGGAGTACTCGGACATCCGGGCGTTGAACGAGTCGGCGGTGTTCTGCTCGATTACTGGCTTTGGTCCGACCGGGCCGTATGCCGAGTATCCGGCCTATGAAGGCGTCGTCTCGGCCAAGTCGGGACGGATGATGTCATTCGCGGGCCAACGCCTGCGTGAGGGCCCCGGATTCGCGGCGGTGCCGGTTGGATCGCACGGCGCATCACAGGGCGCAGTGCAGGGAATCCTGGCAGCGCTGATCGAGCGGCAGCGTTGCGGTCGCGGACAGATCGTCGAGACATCGCTGCTCCAGGGCCTGATGCCGTTCGACTTGCTCCTCCTGCTCCTGACTCAGCTTTCCGAGCGCGAGCCCGAGGTCTATCCGCAACTCTTCAACATCGGCGGCGGCATGCCGACGCTCAACTATCACCCGGTGATGACGCGCGACGGCGGCTGGATCCAGCTCGGCAACCTGCTCGAGCATCTCTTCTACGCCTTCATGGACGCCGCCGATCTCACGTTGCTGTTCGCCGAAGAGCAGTGGCAGGGCGGTCAGGCCGAATGGACGCCAGAAGCGACCGAGGAAATGCGCGACCGCATTCTCGAACGGATGCAGGAGAAGACCACCGACGAGTGGATGGAGATCTTCCGCGCCCAGGGCAACGTCGCCGCGGAGCCGTTCACGCCAACCCACGACGCGGTCGACAACCTCGATATGGCAGCCAACGGCGACACCGTCACGATTGACGATCCGCAACTTGGTCCGATCCAGCAGCTCGGTCCCATCGCGCATCTGCGCGAGACGCCGGCCGATGTCTCGCGACCGGCGCCGGCGGTCGGTGAGGCCAACGGCTTCTCCTGGACCTCCCGGAATGGCGATGTTCCGATGAGCACGACTCCGAACGGCGCTTCACCTTCGGGCAAGCCGCTGGACGGGTTCACCGTGCTGGAGTTTGCCACGATCATCGCCACGCCAATCGGCGTCTCGATGCTGGCCGACCTCGGTGCGCGGGTGATCAAAGTCGAGCCCATCGGCGGCGATCCATTCCGCGGCATGGGCGGCGGTCCGTTGCGAGGCTTGCTCGCTTCGAAGACCAACGCGGCCAAGGAATCAATCTGCATCGACCTCAAGTCCGCCGAGGGACAGGCGATCGTCGCCGAGCTGATCGTCAACGCCGACGCCATCGTGCACAACTACCGGCCCGGTGTCCCCGACCGCTTGGGTATCGGCTATGAAACGGCCAAAGCAATCAAGCCGGACATCGTATGGGTGTCGGCCAATGGCTATGGTCCCGACTCGCCAGGCGCACGCCGACCCTCGGCGCACCCGATTCCCGGAGCAGTCATCGGTGGAGCGCTGTTCCAGGCGGGTTCGGCGATGCCGCCTCAGGGCTGCGAGACGATTGAAGAAATCCGCGAGGCGTCGCGTCAGTTGATGCGCGCCAATGAAGCGAATCCCGACCCCAACACAGGCGTGCTCGTCGCCTCGGCGACGCTGCTCGGTCTCTACGCGCAGCGACGCTACGGGATCGGGCAGGAAATCTACGTCAACATGCTGACGGCCAACGCCTACGCCAACAGCGACGACTTCCTCCAGTACGAAGGCAAGCCGCCGCGCCGCCAGGTCGACGGCGAGCTCTACGGCACCGCGCCCTGGTACCGGCTCTACGAGGCGTCGGAGGGCTGGGTGTTCTTCGCGGCGCTGACCGACGACGAGTGGTCTGCATTCTGCCGCGAGGCAGCTCCGCAACTGGCCGAAGCTCGAGGACAGGACGAAGACATTCTCGCTTCTGCGCTCGGTGAAGTATTCGCGCAGGCTCCGGCCGAGGAATGGGAACGACGCCTCACAGCTGTCGGCGTCGGCTGCGTGCACGCCGACGCCGGCAACTGCGGGGAGTTCTTCTCCAAAGACGAGCACGTGCTCGCCAACGACTTCAGCCCGGTCGCAACTCACCAAAGAATGGGCGATGTGCGTCGTTGGGGTCCGCTGACCAAGATGGCCGGCGGTCGGGACGACTACGGCCCGGGAGTCCTCGCCGGCCAGGAGACGGACGAGATTCTCTCGGAGATCGGCCGAGGCGGCGACATCAAGCGTCTCAGGTCCCAGGGAGTGGTCTGGTCGGAGCCGGTCGAGCTGTGCTGACAGGTTGACGCTGTATCAACGGACTCGCCTTGATGAAGATGGCAAAGGTGTAATGAGTAGAACAACCGACGACGGCGGGTCGCCTGTTGACTGGAGTACATGACGCGAACTGCAGGCCCCATCGGCAGTTGGTATCATCGGAGGCGACGGCCCGCAGCAGGCCGACAGTAGCTCAGGAGAACGCGATGGACCAATGGCGCGCTTCCCCGAAGACCTCTAGCTCTTCTCCAGGCGAGGAGAGTTTGGTCTCGGATGCCGCCGAGCAGATGAAGACTGGCGAACAATTCGAATCGACAATTGAGTATAACAAGACACCACGAACAGATTTTAAGCGTCTTGTCAAGTCAAAGCGCATAATCCTTAACAGCAGCCTTTACGAAGTGACACCGAGAATCTCACCAAAGTTCACCAAACAGAATATCGAGACGTCGAAGTCCCGTCCAGCTCTTGGACACGGATTCGGCGATGTCGCGAATAGCCCCAAGATCCAAACTCGCCGGCCGACCGGAAGCCGCGAGACTGGGCTCGCTTCCGAGCCCAGAGGCTCATCGCCGCGGGGGCAAAGCAGTATCACAAGAGCGACATGGAGTGCGCGGTCCTGGCCGCTGCACGCACGATCGGACGCAGCGATGAGCCTTCCGCATCTCGCGGAAGGAAATTGGACATGGGACAGCTGTTCCATCTTGACTTCTTCGGTCCGCTGAGGCAGTCACTCAACTCCTCGCCTACGCAGCGCTTGTCACCCAAGCAGCCACTGACTTTGGCGACCAGGAGGTCGTCGTTATCCGCCGGAAGTTCCCGCGGCCTCCAGTCCCTGTCTGCGGAGTCTCAAGCGTTCCGAGCGTCTCAGAAAGGCAACGCCATGACGCACCACTTCTCCACTCCCGACCCCGAGTTCCTCAGGCGACAGCTGGAGGAACTGAACCACGATCAGAAGCTCGTCGCGCAAGTCTTGAGTGAGTTGGCCGGGCAGCCTCTCCTCTCAGAGGAACTGCTGAGCATCGTTCCCGAGGACCAGGAGTCTGGTCTCGATGGAAGCGCCTGTTTCGCAAGAATCCCGCCGGAGCTGCAAGACAGGTCGAATCAGTTCGGGCGGTTCTGGACAGCGCCTTCTGACCGCCTCACTCCGCTCGAGCTGTCCTGTCTATTGGCCGAACGACTGCCGATCCCCGGCTGCGGCTGCGGCTTGTGTGTCCAGTTCTCGGAGTTCGCAACCTTGTTCGAACTTCTGTTTGCCGAGCGCGGAGCGCTGCTTGAGCAATCTGAAACGGAGAACACCCCGAATTCGTGTCAACTCTGTTTCAGCGAAGAAGACCGCGAGCAGCTAAATCAGCAGGTCCTTCGTCAGCAGAAAGAGTTAGCCGAGAAGGGAGCTGAGCTTCGCACGCTAGAGGCTGAGAGTTATCGGCGAGGCGAGCTGGCTGCTCGACGCTACTCCGAAATCCGCTCCCTCAGGCGTGACAACGAACGTCTCAGCTCAGCCCTGGCAAAGGCCGAACGAGACGCGCGGGAGGCGAAGATGGAGAAGCGCGACGCAGCAGAGCTGGAGGGCGAGAATCTGCGGCTCAAGGCCCGGATTGTGCACCTAGAGCACAGGCCGCCCCACGAAGCTTTGGGCTCCACTTCACACATTGCTGATGGCACAGATCTGGATCAGTTCCCTGAAGAGGTGCATTGTGCCGACCAGCTCCTGGACGTTGTACGCGACCGCTTTCCCCGGGTCGTGATTCCCAAATCGGCCGAGGGTTTCGCACGCATGCAACTGGGGTCCGCAGACCTGGAACTCATTTGGGAGTTCGCTCGTCGAGCCGAGGAATCTGCCAGGGCGAAGTGCAGTATATCAAAGAACACGTTTTCGGAACTCGACGGACACGGCGTCACCTTCGCGCCAACCGAGTCCAAGCGCGTCGCCGACAGGAACCGGAAGCGAGCGCCCAAAGGCGACTGGAGCCGCTGGTTCTGGGTGACCGGCGATGTCGAGTCGCGTCAGGTGCCTCGAGATAGCCAAGGCCGAACGAGAATGCTTGCTCACGTCAAGCGCAGGCGAAACGGCCTGCGCATCTACTTTCTCGACGACATCTTGGGGGCGACCGGCCAGGTCCATGTCGGGTACATTGGGCCTCATCTGCGGACGTTCAACACCAGTTAAGATTGCGCTACTCGATCGCAATCCCGTGGCAGCGGCTTCCATTAGCTCCGGCGTGGACCGCTGCCGCCGCCGTACACTGCTCCTGTTGATTGAATAGGAGCAGACCCATGGGACTCAGAGGCGAGGCGGCGATTGTTGGGATTGCCGAGTGGACTCCGGAGCGGCGGCCTTCTCGGCCCCCGATGTTTACGTTGGAGCAGTGGGCCCAACTGACCCGCGAGGCGCTGGACGACGCAGGCATCGACCCATCCGAGGTCGACGGCATCTGCGCGACCAACATCCGCGAGTCGGACTCGTTCGTGCCTTCGACAATCACCGAGTACCTCGGTATGCAGGTCAACTTCGCCGAGGTTGTCGATCTGGGCGGCGCGTCCTGTGCGGCCATGGTCTGGCGGGCGGCGGCGGCGATTGAGCTCGGACTCTGCAACGTGGTCGTGATTGCGGCGCCGTCGTGGCCCTCGCCGCGACCGCCGAATCCGCCCAGCGGACCCAGCAGTTGGCGCTATGGCGCGTCGTCGGCGAACTACGGATCGCCGCAGGCCGAGTTCGACATTCCTTATGGCAACGTGGCCCAGAATTGCGGCTATGCGCAGATCGCGATGAAGTACGGCGCTGAGTATGGGTACGACGCTGAGGCATTGGCCAAGATTGCTGTGGACCAGAGGGTCTCGGCCAACCACAACCCCGCGGCGGTGTTCCACAACGTGCCGATCACGGTCGAGGATGTGCTCAACTCGCCGATGATCGCCGATCCCATCCACATGCTCGAGATCGTGATGCCCTGTTCCGGCGGCGCGGCGATCGTTGTGGCCGGCAAGGATGTGGCCCGACGCTCGAAGCACCGGCCGGCCTGGATTTCCGGCTTTGGCGAGCGCGTGCTGCACAAGACGCCGACCTACGCCGAGGACCTGCTCTCGACCGCGCTGATTCCCGCCGCCGACCAGGCCTTCAATATGGCCGGACGCTCGCGCGAGGAAGTGGACCTGATCTCGGTCTACGACTGCTACACAATCACGGTGCTGATGACGATCGAGGACGCAGGCTTCTGTCCCCGCGGCGAGGGTCAGCCCTTCGTCCGCGAGCACGACCTGTCGTTCAAGGGCGACTTCCCCTGCAACACGCACGGCGGACAGCTCGGCTTCGGTCAGGCGGGACTCGCCGGCGGGATGTCGCACATCACCGAGGGCGCGCGGCAGGTGATGCGTCGCGGCGAAGACCACCAGGTGCCCGACGCCGATGTCGCCTTCATCACCGGCAACGGCGGATTGATGTCCGAGCAGGTCGCGCTGATCCTGGAGGGCGACTAATGGTGGATCAAGCAATCCCGCGCCCGCTGCCGACGCCGATTGATCGGACGCAGCCGTTCTGGGACGGCCTGCGCGAGCGCAAGGTGCGCATCCAGTATTCGCCGTCGAGCGACACCTGGGTCTTCTATCCCCGCTCGCACGCGCCGTTGACGCTGGCCGACGACCTTGAGTGGCGCGATATCTCAGGCGAGGGCACGCTCTACACCTACACCATCGCACGCCGCCCGACTGCGCCCGACTTCGCCGGCGAGGAACCGCAGATCATCGCGGTCGTTGAGTTGGACGAGGGTCCGCGCCTGACCTCGACGCTGGTCAACGTGGAGGAAGACGCGATTAGCGTCGGGATGCGCGTCCGTCCGGTGTTCGAGGATGTTCCCGGCACGGAGACGACGCTGCTGCGCTATGAACCTGCTTCGTAGCGTCATCACCCTGACGACATTGCTGACCGTCCTGACGGCAGGCGCGTTGATCGCCGCTTGCGGCAGCGACGACCCGTCGCCGCCGTCGCCTGGCGTCGAGCAACGCCAAACGGCCTCAGAGCAGGAACAACCGATCACACCCGACGCGGAGGCGACGCAACCCGTCGCAGAGCAATCGCAAGCCGCTCCTCAGCGGGCCCAGGACCAGTCGGGTGATCAGCAGGGGACGCTCCAGGTCCAGGCCGAGCAGGAATCGAAGCCTCAACCCGCCGAGGAAGTCCGGGCCGAGGATGTGGACGAGGATGTGGACGAGGGCATTCCGCCGCTGGCCGTCGAGCCAATTCTGGGCGGCTACCAGTTCGAGCAGCCGATCGAGATGATCGCCCTTCCCGACGGCTCGTTCCTGGTCGCCGAGCAGCGTGGATCGATCACACGGTTTGTCGAGCAGGACGGAGAGCTGCAGCAGTTTGGCGTGCTTGACCTGAGTGACAGCGTCACGTTCGGCGGCGAGCGCGGACTGCTCAGTATGGCGCTCGATCCGGACTTTGAGACCAAGCCGTATCTCTACGTCTATCACTCTCCGCGCGGCGCTGATCTCTCGCGGCTCTCGCGCTTTGAAATGCAAAATGGAGCGGCGCTGCCCGATTCAGAGTTGACCATCATCGAGTTCGAGCAGCCGTTCGCCAATCACAATGGCGGCGCGGTGCGTTTCGGTCCCGACGGAATGCTCTATCTCGGTCTCGGCGACGGCGGCGCCGCCAACGATCCGCTGGGACACGGTCAGAACACGCAGACGCTACTCGGCGCCATCATCCGCATCGATGTCGACGACATCAGCGCCACGACTCCGTACCGGATTCCCACCGACAATCCATTCCTCGGACGGTCAGGATTCCGGCCCGAGATCTGGGCCTACGGTCTGCGCAATCCTTGGCGGATGGCGTTCGATCCGCAGACTGAACTGCTCTGGGTCGGCGATGTCGGCCAGAACCAGGTCGAGGAAATCGCCATTGTGCAGGCAGGCCAAAATCACGGTTGGAACGTCTTCGAGGGCGACCAGTGCTTCCGCAGCGACGAGGAGTGCGAGGCATTGCACGATGCTGTGGCGCCGGTCGCCGTCTACGGGCACGACGAAGGCTGTTCGGTCACGGGCGGCATCCATTACCAGGGTGAGGCGCTTCAGCATCTCGTCGGCGCTTACGTCTTCGGCGACTATTGTTCCGGCACCATCTGGGCGCTCTGGCCCGATCACAGCGCCGACACCGGTTGGTGGCGGGTGACGCTCCTCGAGAGCGATCGGAACATCGCCTCCTTCGCCGTAGACAACGACGGCGAAATCCACGTCCTCACCTTCAACGGCCCCATCCTCAAGCTGGTGCCGGAAGAGCGCTAGACGGCCTTCGCGGCCGCGGCCATCTCGCCGCACTCCCAGTCCCCGCTCCATGCGGGGACCCGCTCGGCTCTCCGTCCCGTTTCTGGTGGAACGCCGGTGGTTGAGACAGGGAACGGGGTCCCCCGATTAAGTCGGAGGCAGGCTCCGCACAAGGCAGGGACTGGATCCAGACGATTCCTGCGCAAGCGCGCCCCGGGAGAGTGGGGACTGAAATCCCGCAGATCAGCCGAGCACTTCGGGATTGACGATTGCCTCGGGGCGGTTTCCGCTGACCACGTTGACCACATTGCGCGTCGCAAGGGCGCGCATGGCGTAGCGGGTTTCCTCGGTCGCGGTGCCGATGTGGGGGAACGAAATCACGTTGGGCAGCTTGACGATGGGCTCGTCGGGATCGGGCGGTTCCTGTTCGAGGACGTCGAGTCCGGCGCCGGCGATCCGGTTGGCGACGAGAGCGTCGTGCAGGGCGACCTGGTCGACGGCCGGGCCGCGTGAGGTGTTGATTAGGTAGGCGGTCGGTTTCATCAGCGCAATCTCGCGCGCGCCGATCATGTGGCGCGAGGACTGGTTCAGATCGGTGTGGACGCTGACGAAGTCGGACTCGGCCAGCAGCTCGTCCAGCGTGCGTTTCTCGGCCGGCGGCGCGTCGGCGGGCGAGTTGTCGTAGATGTCGTACCAGAGCACCTTCATACCGGCGAAGTTCGCCCGCCGCGCGACTTCCTGGCCGATCCGGCCGAAACCGACGATGCCGATCGTCTTGCCCAACGGATCGTTGGCCAGCGCCGGATAGGGCTCACGGCGACCCCAGCCGCCCGAGCGGTTGTAGGCCTCGAACTCCATCAGGTGGCGCGAGAGCATCAGCAGAAAGGCCATGGTCAGATCGGCGACCGCCGCGCTGAGCACGCCGGGCGTGTTGCACAGGGCAATGCCGTTGGCGGTCAGGAAAGGAACGTCGAACGCATCGAACCCCACAGACGTCGTAGCGACCACCTTGAGATTAGGCGCGAGATCCACAACCTGCTGATCAATCTTGACCAGCGGACTGAGCAGCACGCCGTCGGCGTCCTTGACCGCCTCAAGGAAGGCGCCGCGGTCGCGGCCGTCGACCACTCGGACATCGCCCGCCTCGGCCAGCATGTCGTGGAGTTCATCTTCAATCGGCACGGCCTGGACGATGGTTGGCATGGTCGCTGGCTTTCGTTGTGTTTGTCGCTCGCTGAATAGTAGGACAGGCTCCGCTATCACTCGTCATTGCCCTCCGACTCGATCGGGGGCAATGACGTCGACTAGCGATCGGGTGCCCTTCCCGGAGACAGCGAGATAGCCGCAGCCTTCCCCCGTACTTGATACGGAGGCAAGCGTGGGTGTGACGGTGGGGCGCGACTACTTCCGCTCGAGCACCACGACGGGAATCTGCCGACCTGCTCCGCCGGCTCGGATGGCGTAGTCGAGGTAGGGGGCGAAGTCCTGGGCCATGAGCGCGAAGAGCTTGTCTCGCTCGGCGCCTTCGGCGGTGCGGGCGGTGGCCTCGAACTGCTCGGTTCCGACCATGAGCTGGACATCGGGATTCGCCTCGAGGTTGAGGTACCAGGCCGGATGCGACCTGGCGCCGCCTTTGCTGGCGACGATCACGTAGGCGTCATCCGACTCGCCGTAGATCAACGGCAGCGTGCGCCACTCGCCCGATCGTCGGCCCTTTGCGGCGAGCAGCAAGCAGGGAATCGATCCCGAGCCGTCGGGACGGTCCCACATGTGCCCTTCCGCTCCGCCCGAGCTGAGGTATTGCTCGGTGTGCTCGCGGATCCAGTCGGGGAGATTGGGGTCGACGCTGAAGATGTCGGTCATGCTGGCTCTCTTTCTGGTTCTGTCGGGTCGCTTCGATTGTAGGGTTGCGCCTCGATATCGGCTCAACCGTTGAGACCGACCTGGCTCCTCGTCAATCACGCCGATGCGGCCGCGCCCAGCCAGCAGATGATCAGCAGCGGCAGCATCGGCACGATCAGCAGACGCTGGATCAGCAGGCGGGCCTCGGTCACCCGGCGCATCATCATCCAGATGCAGAAGAGTCCGGCGAGAATGAAATACAGCAGCGGCGCAATCAGCCAGACCAGGTTGCCGCCGGACAGGTTGATCGACGCGGCGGCCAGCGCCAGCGCCGCCGTCACCACGGCCCAGGTCGTCGGGATCGCCATGTCGATGCCCAGCCAGTGCAGGATCGAACGCGCGCCGTCCTCGTCGTCCAGCTCGAAGTACGGCAGCTTGTAGATCAGGAATGTGGCGATCCCCGTGAGCGCGCCGATCGGCAGGACCCAGTAGAGGTGATCGTTAGGAAATGGCGTGTCGATGATCTGGATCGCGCCGACCGGCAACAGGATGCCGATCAAGGCGAAGGGAGCGATGCTGAACACCGAACCGCGCCAGGCGTAGCTGTACAGGATCGCCGCGCCGAGCATCGCCAGGCCGATCACACCGGCGCGCCAGTCGACCAGGAAGCCGACCAGCGATCCGAGCGCGAGAAAGAACGCCAAACCCAGCAACGCGGCGCGAACTGAAATGTGGCCCGCCGGTAGCGGCCTCCAGAGCCGGCTGCGGCCGTCGATCTCGGCGTCGAGGATGTTGTTGACGATGCCGGCGCAGTAGGCGTAAGCGACGACCATCGCGCCGTACTGGATGGGCAGCGCCCAATCCAGCTTGCCGTGAGCGGCGGCAATGACCATGAGCGCCGACGAGATCATCAACCACGTGCCGGTCTGGGGCCGACACAGTTCGATCACGGCGAAGAGCCGGCTGCGCACGAACCGGATGCGCCAGTCTGGTTGCTCTTCAGTCACTCAGACAGCTTAATCGTCCTCGCGGCCATGGGACGCTCTGTACCTTCTGTACCTTTGATGTGAAGGGCGCAATGCCGCGTCTTCGTATACTCGCTGCGAACCGCCCCAGTGCGGACACCGCCAGCGCAGACAGGAGCCCCCGATGGCCATCATCAACATGGTGCGCGATTACGAGAAGATCGCCAAGTTCCAGCTCGGCCGGTACGTTGGAATGAAGGGTCCCGGACTGGTCTGGATCATTCCCATCCTCCAGGCCGGCACGAAGGTCGATATGCGCGAGCAGTACTTCGACGTGCCGCCGCAGCGCAACATCACCAGGGACAACGCCGGCGTCGATGTCGACTTCGTGGTCTACCTGCGCGTGATGGAACCGGAGCGCACCGTACTCGAGGTCCGGGACTACCACGGCGCGGCCCGACAGCTCGCGACGACGACGTTGCGCGCGGTCGTCGGTGAGATGGCGCTGGACGAGGTCCTCTCTCGACGCGACGACATCAACGACATCATGCAAGTCAAGCTCGACGAAGTGACCAACCGCTGGGGCGTCAAGGTCACAGCCGTGGAAATCCGCGAGATCGAGCCGCCGCCTGCGATCGCCGAAGCGATGACCCGGCAGATGTCGGCGGAGCGGACCCGACGCGCTCAGATCACCGAGTCGGAAGGTACGCGCGACGCGCAGATCAACACCGCTGAGGGTGAGCGCCGCGCCGCCATCCTGGCAGCCGAGGGTGAAAAGCAGGCCGCGATCCTGCGAGCCGAGGGACACAAGGAGGCCCAGTTGCTCGATGCCGAGGGGTACGCCAGCGCCCTCTCGAAGATCAACGAGGCGGCGCAAGACGCGCACGGCAACACCATGGGTCTGCAGTACCTCGACGCGATCCGCACCCTCGCCACCAGCGAGAGCACCAAGTGGATTGTGCCGATGGAACTGACCAACGCAGCCCGCTCAATCATCGAACGCCTCGGCGTCGGCTCCAGCAACGCAGGCAACGGCAACGCCGGCGGCAGCTAATCGCCGACCTCGGGTCCCCTCTCCCTCTGGGAGAGGGGACCGGAATGGGATTACGCGCAGGTCTCCAGAGAGATGGGGTGAGAGCCCGTCAACCATCCGTAGGTACGCGGACGATTAGCGACTCGGACCTGCATGCTGATGCACGAACTCGTGCATCTCCGACATGACGGTCTCCGGGTCTTCCGCGAGGCCGTGACCGCCGTCGGGAATCAGGACCAGCTTCTTCGGCTCGTTGGCGCGTTCGTAGATGTCTTGCGACGCCTGGTGGTGCAGGATGCCGTCGGCGGTGCCGTGGATCAGCAGCAGCGGCTTCTGCATCTCGTCGACCTGCCGCGTGCCGAAGAGCTGCGGCGAGAGCGAAATCACGCCTCGGACCTGGGGCAGAATCTGCCCGGTCTTGATCACGACCGCGCCGCCGAACGAGTGTCCGGCCAGCACAATCCGTTCCGCACCGATGCCGGACAGGAACGAACACGCGCCGAGCAGATCGAGCACGCACTCCTCGAACTCGCCGGCGATTCGGTAGTGGATACGCAACGTGGAAATGCCCTCGGCCGGCAGACGCTCGGCCAACCGCTGATACACGTTGTCGGCCGGACCGCGAGTTTCGTGGTCTCCGCCCATCGCGCCCGAGCAGGTGATCAGCGCGCCGGTCTGTCCCTCGCTCACATCGAGCAGAGCCGAAATCTCCCCCCGAGTCGTCGCCAGGCGCATTTCAAGCTTCGACGAATCGGGAGCGCCATCGTCCATCGGCCGTGGACGAGCCTGCACCCCTGTGATCCGCAGCGTCAAGTCTTCAGGGTCGGAGTCGCCAGCCGGCGGCGTCAGTCGGAATGTCATGCCCGCAGGCTAGCGCTCGGTGTGAATCGGTGGTGGTCAAACCCGGCGACCCCGACTACTTGGCCATTGGCGCTTGGTGGAGGAAGCGGCGGATTCGCTCGAGGGCTTCTTCGATGTCCTGGTAGCTGGTCGCGTAACAGGCTCGCACGTGTCCTGCGCCGGCGGCGCCGAATGCGGAGCCTGGGACGACCGCGACCTGTTCGCGCAGCAAGAGTTGCTCGGCGAACGTCTCGTCGTCGTAGCCGGTCTGCGCGACCGAGGGAAACGCGTAGAACGCGCCCCGCGGCTCGGCGCAGGCGAGTCCCAGATCATTGAATCCGCGCCACATCAGTTGCCGGCGGCGGTCGTACTCCTCGCGCATCGAGACGACGTACTCCTCCCCGGCGCGAACCGCCTCCAATGCGGCGTGTTGCGCAATCGTCGGGGCCGACATCATCGCGTACTGGTGAATCTTGAGCATCCCGCCAAACAGGTCGGGCGGTGCCGCCGCCCAGGCGACCCGCCAGCCGGTCATCGCGTGCGATTTCGAGAATCCGCCCAACGTGATCGTGCGCTGCTTCATCCCCGGCAACGCCGCAATCGGCGTATGTTCCGCTCCGCCGTACACGAGGCGGTCGTAGATCTCGTCCGAGATCACGAGCAGGTCGCGCCGCTGCGCAATCTCGGAGAGCGCTTCCAGCGCCGGACGGTCGAGCACCGCGCCGGTGGGATTGGACGGATAGCCGAGCATCAGCGCCTTGGTCCGCGGAGTGATGGCGGCCTCGACCTCGGGCGGATCCAGGGCGAAGCCCTGCGACGCGCGAGTGGTGACGGGAACCGGCGTGCCGCCGGCCAGCATGATCGCCGGCGCGTGCGCGGCATAGCTCGGATCGGCGACGATCACCTCGTCGCCGGGATTGATGATCGCTCGCGCCGCGAGATCGAGTCCCTCGGAGACACCGGTCGTGATCAACATCTCGTTGAGCGGATCCCACTCGACGCCGTAGCGTCGCTCGAGATCGGCGGCGATTGCTTCGCGCAGTTCGATCAATCCGAGATTGGACGTGTAGTGCGTGTGCCCGCGCTCGATCGCGCGGATCGCCGCTTCGCTGATCGGCCAGGGTGTGACGAAGTCGGGCTCGCCCACGCCAAGCGAGATCACATGGTCCATGGTGGCGATGATGTCGAAGAATCGCCTGATGCCCGAGCTGGGCACCGCCTGGACTCGCTCGGCGACCCTGGTAGCCGCCAGCTCGCCGGCCGTCGCTCCTCCCGCCGCAGACGCCGCACCGGCTCCTGCGGCGCCGGTACGCCGGGGATCGTCGTCGCTTGCGTAGCTGCGGTCGTTGGAGGCTATGGGCATGGAACTCTCGCTCTGTGCTGCTCTCGTCGGTCCGATCTGGTTTCGGTGGTAGTCGGGCTTAGAAGACGACCCGCTGGCGGTCGTTCTGGAGGTCGGAATCGATGTACACGCCGTCTTCCTTGTAGCGGCGCATCAGCACTCGGGTCGTGGTGCCCTTGACGCCCGACATCGTAGCCAGGCGCTCGCCGACGAAGTCGGAGATGCCGCGCATGTTGTCGGCCGCGATCATCACCAGCAGGTCGTACGCGCCCGAGACGAAATAGACGGTCTGGACCTCGTCGAAGCGGGCGATGCGGCGGGCGACGGCGTTGTAGCCGACGTTTTCCTGAGGTTCGACGGTCACTTCGACGACCGCGTAGACGGTCGCCAGGCCGAGCGTTTCCCAGTTGATCTTCGCGCCGCGGCCGAGGATGATGTTGCGCTCTTCGCCCTCGCGGATCGCTTCGGCGACGGCGGCTTCGTCTTCACCGAGGGTCTCGGCGATCTGCGCGGCGGTGAGTCGCGCGTCGCGCGCCAGTTCGCGCAGCACGGGTTCGAGAATCGGAGCCATCAGGATCGCACTTTACGTGAAGAATCGGGCAGTGTCAGCGCTGGTCAACCGAGTCCGGTTCCTCGTTACGTTGAGCCAACATTCGAGCCGGGGATTGTCGGCCAACCGGCCAGCCGCTCGTAGGCGTTGGCGACGCCCAGCAGCGTTGCTTCGTCGAGCCGTTGACCGACGAATTGCAGTCCGACGGGCATACCGTCTGCGCCGAATCCGCCTGGAATCGAGATCGCCGGCAGGCCGGCGATGTTCGCGGGAATGGTGTAGACGTCGTTCAAATACATCTGATACGGGTCGGTGATCGCGCCGCGCTTGAAGGCGACCGTCGGCGCCGTCGGCGCGACGATGACGTCGTGCTCGGCGAAGACGCGGTCGAACTCGCGGCGGATCAGCGTGCGCACCTTCTGCGCCTGGAGGTAGTAGGCGTCGTAGTAACCGGCCGACAGCGCATACGCGCCGAGCAGGATGCGGCGCTTGACCTCGCGTCCGAAGCCGTGCTTGCGCGTCGCTTCCATGTCGGCCCACATCGACTCGCCGCCGCGCGCGCCGTAGCCGTACTTGACGCCGTCGAAGCGGGCCAGGTTCGCCGAGCATTCCGAGGGCGCGAGGACGTAGTAGACCGGCAGCGCCATCGGCACCGACGGCATCGACGGCGAGCGGTCGACGATCGCGCCGTTGGCGGCGAGCAGGTCGAGCGCCGCCTCGATGGCAGCGGCGACATCGTCGTCCATGCCGTCGCCGAAGAACTCCTGAGGCGCGGCGACACACAGTCCGTCCAGCCCGCGATCCAGTTGCGCGCTGAAATCGGGAACCGGAACGTCGTAGCAGGTGGAGTCGAGCGGGTCGGGACCGGCGATTGCCTGGAGCAGCATCGCCGCATCTTCGACCGTTCTCGTGAACGGCCCGATCTGGTCGAGCGAACTGGCGAACGCGATCAGCCCGTAGCGAGAGACGCGGCCGTAGGTCGGCTTGAGTCCGACCACGCCGCAGAACGACGCCGGTTGGCGGATCGATCCGCCGGTGTCGGAGCCAAGCGAGGCGATGCACTGTTGCGCCGCGACCGCCGCGGCGGATCCGCCCGACGATCCGCCCGGCACCCGCTCCAGGTCCCACGGATTCGCCGTCGGGAACCATGCCGAGTGCTCTGTCGACGATCCCATCGCGAATTCGTCCATGTTGGTCTTGCCGACCGAGATCGCTCCCGCTTCGCGCAGCCGGGCGACGCTGGTCGCGTCGTACGGCGGGATCAGCGAGTCGAGCATCCGCGATCCGGCGGTCGTGCGGACGCCGTTGGTCATCAGCACGTCTTTGATTCCGACCGGCAAACCGGTCAGCGGGGCGTCGGCGTCGCCGCGCGACAGCAGTGCGTCGGCTTCGTCCGCCTGGGCGAGCGCGTCCTCGGCCGTGACGGTGACGAAGGCATGCACGCCGCCGTCTGTGGCGGCGATGCGGTCGAGGAAGGCCTCGGTGAGCTGCCGGGACGTGAGCTCGCCTGCGCGCAGGCGACGTGCGCCCTCGGCCAGCGTGATCGACAGCAGATCGGCGTGCGGGTCAGGGTCGGTAGGTGTGTTCATGACTGATCGAGGACCGCGTGGACGCGGAAGTAGTCGTCTTCTCGCTGCGGCGCGTTGGCCATGATCTCATCGCGCGGCATCGAGGGTCGGGATGCGTCTTCAGCTTCGACGTTGAGCAAGTCGGCGCCGTTGTTGGTCGGCGGCACGCCCTTGGTGTCGATCTCGGCGAGCGCGTCGATGTGCGAGAGGATGCTGGCCAGCTCGCTGCGGAACTCTTCGACTTCCGATTCCGTCAATTCAATACGCACCAACGAGGCCAGGTGGCGGACCTGTTCGCTGGTGAACTGCGTCGGTGCTGCGTCGGACATGGCGCCAGAGTCGGTGGAATCGTGAGCAATCGTTCGGGCTGAGTGCCATGCAGCGTATCGCGCATCACGGTTTCGGGGGACTCGACGTAATGTGGAAGATGAGTTGGAGGATCGGTCTTGGCATCCGAACGTAACGCGAGACGCAACCGGCGGCTGAGCCTGGCCACGCGGCTCGCGATTCGCTCCCGCCGGCGCAAGCGAGGGATTCGCTCGGAACCGCCGCGGATGCGCGGCTGGATGATCGCGCTGGCGCTCGTGCTGGGACTGCCGGCGGCGATGCTGGGCCTCGCCGCCGCCGTCGCGTTTCTGATCTACACCGACTTCGCCGACGAACTGGCTCCGCCCGACCGGATCGAGGAAACCCAGCGTCTGCTCGGCAGCAGCCGCATCTTCGACCGCAACGGCGAAGACGGCGTGTTGCTCTACGAGTACAACCGACCCTACGACGGCCTGCGCGCGCCCGTCCGCCTGCACCGGGTTTCGCAACACATCATCGACGCCACCGTCGCCACCGAGGACGCCTCCTTCTGGACCAACGAAGGCATCAACTTCCGCGGGCTCCTGCGCGCAGCCTGGGAGAACTTCGGCGTCGGCAGTTCCGACTTCCTGGGCGGCTCCGGCGGCTCCTCGATCACGCAGCAGCTCGTCAAGAACGTGCTAATCCCGCCCGAAGAACGGTCGGGGCGCACGATGGATCGTGTGCGCGGCAAGCTCAAGGAGACGATCCTCGCCGTTGAACTGACGAACGAGTACAGCAAGGAACAGATCCTGGAGTGGTATCTCAACTCGATCTTCTACGGCAACTTCTCCTACGGGATTGGCGCGGCCAGTCAGCGCTACTTCGGCAAAGCGCCGTCGCAACTCACGCTGGCCGAGTCGGCGATGCTGGCCGGACTGCCGCAGGCGCCGTCGCTCTACAACCCGCTGCACAACTTCGATCTGGCGAAGGAACGCCAGCGACAGGTTCTGTCGCTGATGCTGCGGCACGGGTACATCACGCGATCCGAAGCCGACGCCGCCTGGCAGGAGGAGATCGACTTCGACTCCGCCGAGTTCGACATCAATGCGCCTCATTATGTGCTCTATGTCCGCGAGCAGATCGAACGGCTTTGCGAACTGGAGCGCTTCGTCCCGCCCTCGGGCGCAGGCGGCTGCGACAACCTGATGGACAACGGCGGTCTGAGAATCCGGACCTCGCTCGATTTCGGCCTCCAGGAACGCGCGGAGGTCGAACTGCGCGCGGCGATTGACGATTTCGAAACCTCAACCGGTGCACATAACGGCGCGTTGGTCGCGATCGAGCCGACCACCGGACAGATTCTCGCCATGGTCGGCAGCCGGGACTTCTTCGACGAGTCGATCGATGGCCAGGTCAATCTCGCCACCGCGACGCACTCGCCCGGCTCGGCGATCAAGCCTCTGACCTATCTGGCCGCGTTCCAGATCGATCCGCGCGCCTGGAATCCGGCGACCGTGCTCTGGGACGTGCCCACGACCTACACCGAAGCGGACGGCACGGAGTTCAGTCCCGTGAACTTCGACGGGGTCTTCCGCGGCCCGGTCACGATTCGCAGCGCGTTGGCCAACTCGATGAACGTACCGGCCTTCAAGGTCGCCGATCGCCTCGGCGTCGGCGCGCTGCTCGACACGATGCACCGGCTCGGTATCACCACGATGCACGATCCCGGCGCGTACGGTCCCTCGATCACGCTCGGCGGCGGAGAGGTCACGCTGCTCGACATGACCTACGCCTACGCGGCGCTGGCCAACGGCGGCGAGATGAAGGGTCATCCAACCACAATCGTGCTGCCCGACGGCTTTCGCGATCTGGACCCCGTCGCGGTGCTCGAAATCCGCGACGCCGATGGTCGGCTGCTCTACGAATGGTCGGCGTCGGGAGAGGCGGAAACGCGCGCCGTCGCACGGCCGGCGCAGGTCTTCCAGATCACTGACATCCTCGCCGACAACGACGCCCGCTCGCTGCTCTATGGCTACGAGAGTCCGCTGGTGCTTGATCGGCCGGCTGCCGCCAAGACCGGTACCGCCGGCGATCCGGGCCGCGACGATGTCCGTCGCGATTACTGGACGATGGGCTACACGCCGCAACTCGCGGTCGGCGTCTGGGTCGGCAACGCCGACGAATCGCCGATGACCGGAGGCTCTTCGGCGCAGACTGCCGGCGTGATCTGGAACCGCTTCATGCTCGCCGCGCACGAGGACTTGCCCGAAGAGCCATTCGCCACACCCGAGGGCCTGCATCGAGCGAGCGTCTACGCGCCGGCGGTGACGCCGCTCGGCGCTTCTGCGACGGGCGTTTCCGAGTTGCGCAATCCATGCTCGTCGCCTCGTGAGGAGAGTTTCATCTCGATCCGCGTCGCCCCGCCCCTCGACAATCACATCTGCTACGAGGTCGAGGTCGATCGCCGCACCATGCAGCGAGCGACGACGGCGACACCCGAGGAACACGTCCAGCAAGGCGTCTGGCTGGAAGCGCCGACAATCGCCCGCGGCGCGGCGACAGCGCAGGATCCGGTCGTGGTCGAATGGCTGCGCAGCAACCAGGTCGCGTACATCCAGCCGGGCACGCTGGAGGAGTCGAACGCGCCGGTGCGGATTGACTCGCCGTCCGACAACGCGGTTGTTTCACGTGGCAGTCTCGTCATCACAGGGCGAGCCGCGAGCTCGGAGTTGGTCGGCTGGACGCTGAGCGCGCGACAACTGGGCGCCGAAGAGGGAGTAGTCATCGCGCAGGGCGACTCGCCGGTCGCGAGCGGGCTGCTCGGTCGTTGGGACAGCAGCGACGTGCCGGGCGGAGTCTACGCACTCAGCCTCAGTGTCCGCGACGGGTATCTGGGCACGGTCACGCACGAGATCGTCGTCGCCGTGCCCGGCGACTCCAGCGTGACCGATGTCGTCGACGAGTAACGGCGGGCTATCGCCGCGACAGCGGCGGAGACCATGGAGGCAACAGCCGATCGGCCTCTTCCGCCGTGTTGATCACTCGCACGTACTCGAGGAAGTCGGCCAGGCTATCGCTCGACTCACGCAGCGCGATCAGTCGCGGTCCCCACTCGCTGGCCGAGGACCCGCTTGCCCCGTAGCCGCCGCGAAACGCCAGAAACGCCTGGTTGATGGTGCGGAACGGCCGGCCGAGCTCAATCAGTTCCAGTCGCACTTCCTCCATCCGCCGCTCGGCATCTTCGATTCGTCCCTGCTCCAGCAATTCATCCACCTCAATCCGCAGATTCCGCAGCAATGGGTCGGTCCGGGCAAGCAAAGCCGCGCGTTCGGAGTCGTCCGATTGAGCGAGCGCAATGCTCGAACCTGCCGCGGCAGTCTCGCCGAGCTCGTCGCCGACGATGTCCGCCACGGTCTCGTTGATCGTGCGCATGTCCGAGTTATGGCCGTAGGCCAGTCCAAGCGGATGGAATCCCAGGTAGTGGTGCGTCCACTCGTGAGCCATGATCTGCAACGTGCGCAGGTAGTCGCGCGAGGACACAACCGGCGCCGGATACAGCGCCACGCCGCCAATCCCTGTCACCCAGGCCGACCACTCGCCGCCGGCTTCAACGATCGCTTCGAGTCGCTCGTACTCATCGCGCTCGACATCTGAGGTCAGCAGCACGGTCCGGACCAGTCGCACTTCGTCCCGGCGAGACACAGCGAGGACGCGAAGCGGCTCGCCAAAGTCCACGTCGATCGGCGGCCACAGCACCTGGACGTCGTCGAACAGGGGCAGCGACGACCGCAGATTGAGCGCGACCGCAGCCTCGGAGAGCTGGCGTTCGAGCAGCCGCTCGGCAGCCTTCAGCTCGCCTTTGTCCCGAGTCGAAAACCAGCGTTCGATGACTACGGCGTCGTTGGCCGCAGGCTCATCGAACCAGCGCGCGGCCTCCGAGAGCCATCGGTTGGGAAGGTGAGTCAGTTCGAACTGGAAGAAGTCGAATCGGTGCTCCTCGGTCGCCGCGCTGACCGCGTCATCCAGTGGCGACGGCGACTGCGCGCGAAGTAGCAGATAGGCGATCAGCACCAACAGGACCGTCGCGCCCATCGCCAGCAGGCCCAGCGCGATCACGAATCCGACGCGTTTGGAGCGACTCGGAGGCATGTCTTCGATGCTACGCTCAACAGTGCCGATGGCCAGTTCCCAGCCCCAACCAGCCGAGCTACCGCGGATTCCAAACGTTCCGATTGTCCGTCGAGAAGCCCGCCTGGTCGCGGCTGCGATCGACTTCGTGGCCATTGGTCTATTCAGCGTCGTCTGCGCGGCCGGGGCGACGCTGGCGATGTTGCTGCAGGTCGACCCGCTGGAACGCGATCCGACCGCCGGGGAGTGGGCGGCCGGCTACGCCATCGCCTTGCTCTGGTTTCTGCTGTCGTCGCTTTACGCCGGCCTGGGCGCCCGGACAATCGGCGCGCGATTGCTGGGACTGCGGGAGCTTCGGGCCGGACCGCGGTCATTCGTCGTACGAGGTTTGCTCTGGTGGCCGTCGCTGTTGTGCTTCGGGGTCGGCATGTGGTGGCCCTGGATCGACCGGATGGGCCGCAGTCTGCCCGACATGTTGTCCGGCTCCGTGCTGATAGAGACCGAGCAATCGTGAGCAATCCGCCCAGGGTCTACGAGCCGGCATCGGCGACGGACTCCGGCTGGCGGCGCTCCGTGATCCTGATCACATTGATGCTCACGGTGCTCGCGACCGCTATTGCTTTGGTCTCGCTCGCAGCCACGCAACTCACAGAGCGCGGCACGGCGCAGCGATTGCTCGCAGTGGCGGCGGACTCGCTGCTCGAGATCGACCGGTTCGTCTCCACCGCCTGGCCGGCGCTGGAAATCGCCGCCACGGATCGCGAACCGATCCCGCTGAGCGGATTCCCGATCGGGTTGCAGCTCGATCCCGCCGGCATCGACGATGGTCCTGAGGCCGTGTCCGACGACATCGCCGCGGCGACGGCGTCGCTGATCTACGACGGTGGATTCGATGTTCTCGCCGATGCGCCGCAGGCGTTTCGGCTCGTCTCACGCGGCGCGGCCTTCGACGGCACGTTCGGACGAATGACTCGCGGCGGCCACAGCATCGCCACGATTGCCCTAATCGTCAGCGGTTCGCTGACGATCTTGCTCGTCGTCGCGACTGTGATCCAGACTCGAGGTCTGACTCGGTTTGGCGCGCCCGCCGTCGCGATCGGTCTGGGCGCAGCGATCGTCCTGCTGGCCGCGATCCTGCTGCAATCGTCATTCGAAGGACGCGCGGGCGGAGCGGCGGATCCGTTCTCAACAGACCTCTGGTGGATCGCCGCTGACGCGATTGGCATCATGTCGCGCAATGCGGCGATTGTTGGAGTGGCTGCGGCAGTCGTCGCAGGATCGGCGCTGGTTGGTGGCGCGCTGCTCCGGGTGGTCGAACCCGGCATTGATGCTCGGTCGTAGTTTCGGACTGGGCGGGCTGGTGTGCTGTGATATGTACGCAGCTGGGATGACGTGTACGATGCAACAGAGTGCTTCGCTCTGGTAGGAATCGCGCCGTGCGGCGCGTCGCCGGAGTGTGCGGGAGTAGCTCAGTGGTAGAGCATCTGCTTCCCAAGCAGAGGGTCGCGGGTTCGAATCCCGTCTCCCGCTCCAGGACGTTCAGCAAATCCCACCGACAGGGATAGTGAGGGAACCATCATGGAACTGCGATTTTCAGAGGCCGAGGAAACCCTGCGCGGCGAGGTCCGCGAATTCCTGCTCGACAACATTCCCGAGCCGACTTCCACCGACGGCCCCGGCGGCGCGCGCGAGAACGACGAAGACTTCGAGAACGCGCTCGAGTTCAACCGCAAGCTCGGCGAGCGCGGCTGGCTCGCTCCGGCCTGGCCCAAGGAGTACGGCGGCCTGGGCGCATCGATCTACGAGCAGATCGTGTTCAACGAGGAGTTCGGCTACCACGGCGCACCCGACACGGGCACGCGCGGCTTCGGCGTCGGCATGATCGGCCCGACCCTGATCATCCACGGCTCCGACGAGCAGAAGGCCGAGTACTTGCCCAAGATCACCTCGGGCGAGCACATCTGGTGCCAGGGCTACTCCGAGCCCGGCTCCGGCTCCGACCTCGCCTCGCTGCAGACCCGCGCCGTCCGCGATGGCGATGACTACATCATCAACGGCCAGAAGATCTGGACCTCGGGCGGTCACCGCGCCAACCAGATGTTCTGCCTCGTCCGCACCGATCCCGATGCGCCCAAGCATCGCGGCATCTCCTTCCTCTTGATCGACGACATCAAGAACACGCCCGGCCTGTCCGTGCGCCCGCTGATCAACATGGCCGGCCGCCATCACTTCAACGAGGTCTTCTTCGAGGACGTCCGCGTCCCGGCCAAGAACCGCATCGGCGAAGAGAACCGCGGCTGGTACGTCGGCATGACGCTGCTCGACTTCGAGCGCTCCGGCATCGGCACGACCGCCGGCCAGCGCAAGACGCTAGAGGGCATGACCGAGGAACTGCAAAACGGCTCGGCCGAAGAGCGCGAGCGCTACCGCCTCGGCCTGTCCGACCTGGTTGTCTCCAATAACGTCGCCAAGTACCTCGGCTACCGCATCGGTCACATCCAGGCGACTGGTAACGTGCCCAACTACGAGGCCTCGGTGATCAAGATCTTCCAGTCCGAGCTGGGCCAGAAGATATACAACTACGGGATCAAGATGTTCGGCCTCTCCGGCCAGCTCATCCCCGAGGAGCCGACCGCCCCCTGGTCCGGCGACATGCCCGAGAACTACCTGCTCGCCGTGCCCAGCACGATCTACTCCGGCACCAACGAGATCCAGCGCAACATCATCGCCACCCGAGGCCTCGGCCTGCCAAGGTCGTAAGCGGCGCCCCTGTCCAGAGCAGGTGCGAGTGAGGACGATCATGAAAGTCACGCTCGCCCTGCTCTGCGATTCGGCATCGGTTGACGACGTCGGCAGGATTAGCGTCGTCGGTCAGTTCGATCACGTGTACGTGGACACGTACCCACTTCGGATGCGGCCCAAGAACATCGTGCTGCGCATGTGCGGGTCGCTCGAAGAGTTTCAGGGCGAGCAGCCATTCGCGATTCGGGCCTACAACCAGGAGGGCAGGGAAATCGGCGAGATTCTGGGTACCGTTGAACCCGAACGGAAACCTCAGGATGCCGATACCGTCCAGGCGGTCGCAATTCTGCCGTTGTTAGAGCCTCACATTCCCGAACCGGGGCCGTACCGGTTCGATGTCGTCATCTGCGAGGAAGTCCTGGCCAGCATTGACATTCAGGCTCATCGGATCGCCGAGTAGGGGAATGACATGACCACAACCGCAACCGACCCACTTCCCGCCTCTCCCACGGCTGTGTCAGAGCCGTCTTCAATCGCGTTGTGCGTCATGACCGCCAACGTCACCAGCCAGATCGGCGTTTTCAACTGCGAACACGCTGGGTTCTGGTTTCCCGACTGGCAAGCAGCCGAGCGCGAAGTCGACGCTGAGATTGAGAGAGGAGACGCACTCACCTTTGACGATGCCGAGAGCGCCCTCGAGTATCTGCGCAATCTCTAGGCTCTCTTATGAAAGTGCGCTACAAGCCACGCTTTGAGCGTGCACTGAAACGGAAGAAGAGATACAACCCCAGGGAAGCCGAACGTACCATTCGGGCCGTCGACCTCGTCCTGAATGAACCGGAGAACCGGGGGCTCAATCAACACCTGCTCGATCGCAGGCAACGGATCTGGGACGTCTACATCAACAGAGCGAACCGTCTCACTTACCATCGCGACGGCGACACCATCGTCTTCCGCAACAACTGCCGACACGACATCATCGACCAAGAGAAGTGGTAACCATCACCCCTCCCAGAGCTGGCCGTTGTCGGTCTGATTGGTGATGGCGAACCAGTAGGCGTTGTGCCCGCCGACTCGCGGGAGCATCGCGCCCTCGGGACCGATCAACGCATCCTCCGAGATCATCCAGGTGTTTGCGTCACCATCGGTGAGCGTTCCCGCCTCAGGATCGGCAGAGGCAAACTCGACATCCCCGGCCTCGAATGCTCGACCTCCTTCGCCGTCAGCCGTCGCGACGACGACAATCGACAGCCCTCCGACTTCGTCGTGAACGAGCACTCGCTCCGCCAGTAGCTCGATCGGGTACGCGGTCAGCGCCTCCCCGACCCGGACTGCGAGGACGTCGTCCTTGGCCGCGAGCCGATCGTCCTGAACCGGCACGTTGAACCAGGTGAATGGGCTGTTGAAGTAGTCGTCGTACGCGACGCCCGGACCGTAGTCGCGCATGAAACCGGTCTCGATGCTCAGCACCGTCGAATCGGGATGCCGCGAGAACCAGTCACCCCAGGTCGTAACGACGACCGGAAGGACCTCCAGCCGGATGTCCTCGCCGACGAGCGGCCCCCAGGCCGGCTTGCCGCTGAACTGGTTCCAGAGCGTGCGCGTGTTGCGGTCGTACATCAGCTTGTTCGAGCGGTACAGCAGTCCGCTCGTGCCGAAGCGGTAGACCTCGCCGCCGACCCGACCGTCGAACAGGATCGGCGAGCCGCACAGCGTGCAGTAGGCCAGTGAGACCGGGACTCCGCCGATCGTGTCGTTCACCATCTCGTGCCAGGCGATGATCCGGATCGGATACGCGCGTGCGTCGCCGTTGAGCTCGACGCCCACGACCACATCGCTGTCGTTGATCCAGTCAGCCGCATCGTCGGCAAACACCTGTGCCGGATGCTCGAGCGGCGGAATGCCGTCGATGTTGACGCCGCCCCACATCACCTCGCGCGCGTCGATCGTGCGGTCGGCGTCGGGGTCGAGAAACAGTGAGATGTCCTCGAGGCTGCCGGCGAACAGATCCTGCTTGAACTGCAGATACGCGGGAGTGTCCGAGTCGGTGGGATCGAACTGGAAGATATCCTCGTACTCGTAGATCGTGCGAAACGCCAGTCCGTAGCGATTGAGCAGGTAGCCCATCACCTGTTCGCGGAACGGGTTGGGAAAGGCCGCCAGATCGATGATGTACTTGTCGGCCGCAGGCGACTCCGAGTCAAGCAACCGATCGATCAACAGTTGCACTGTCGAAGGGATCGGCAGCAGGACGCCGAAGAACCCGTCGTCCGGTCCCCAGTAGACCAACTGCGACAGGTCGGCCGCGTCGGGATCGAATGGCGAATCCTCGGAATCCGCAGCGGGTTGCGCCGCCTGTTGGCTGGTCGTTGCTTGCCGGGCCGACGCGGTTTCGCTCTCAACCTCGGCTGATTGGTCTTCGGACTGGCGCGGCGCTTCATCTTGCGACGGCTGCGACTGCTGAGACTGAACGTCGGCAACCGTTGCCTGCTCGTCGTCCTGGTTGGAGGCCGTCTGGGGCTGCGAGTCCGACCCTGCGCAGGCCACGGCGGTCACGACGGCCACAACCAGAGCCAGAGCCGTACTCAACAACACAGCGATCCGCATGGTTCCGCCCCTCACGCCCGCTCACTCAAGCCTACGCCGACGATCTGCTTGCCGAACCCCGGGCGAGGAATCCTCAACGTAGGCGTATCTTCTCTGTAGAACCGAGCCGCCATCAGTGGAGTCCGCCATGCCCGAACCGCCGCTGCTCTACGAGCCCGACCGAGCCAATCGCCGCGCCCTGATGACCTTCAACCGTCCCGAGCGCATGAACGCGATGAGTCCCGACCTCCAGGCCCTGATGCGCGAGGCGATCGAGGACTTCAAGCACGACCCTGATCTCTGGGTCATGATCGTCACCGGCGCGGGCGACCGCGCCTTCTGCGCCGGCGCCGACCTGGGCAGCACGATTCCCAACGCGACGCAGGCGACTCGCGACGAGCCGCTCAAGGTCAACGAGACTCGCAACCTGCACGACGTGCACAAGCCGATCATCGCCGCGGTCAACGGCTACTGCATCGCCGGCGGGCTTGAGTTCATGCTCGGCACCGACATCCGCGTCGCCGCCGAGCACGCCGAGTTCGGTCTGCAGGAAGTGCGTTGGGGCATCATCCCGATTGGCGGCTCGCACATCCGCCTGCCCAGGCAGATTCCCTGGTGCTGGGCGATGGAGATCCTGCTGACCGGCCGTCGGCTCTCGGCTGCCGCGGCGCTGCAATGCGGATTGATCAATCGCGTCGTGCCCGCCGATCAGCTCATGGAGACCGCAAACGGCATCGCCGATCTGATCTGTCGCAACGGACCCCTCGCCGTGCGCACGGCGAAGGAAATCGCGGTCCGAGGCGCGATGGGCATGTCCTGGGAGCAGGCCTGGAGCCTGGAGTCCCTGCTCGGCGCTCGCGCCTTCGGCAGCGAGGACGCCATTGAGGGACCGCGAGCATTCATGGAGAAGCGCGACCCCGTCTTCAAGGGCCGCTAGCCGCAACAACACGGGGAGAAGGAGCTACACGATGACCGACGAACCGCTGATCTACGAGAAGGACCCCGCCAACCGCCGCTGCGTGATCACGTTCAACCGCCCCGAGCGCATGAACGCGATGTCGCAGGACCTCTTGCGGCTGCTGCGCGACGCGACCGAGGACTTCAACAGCGACCCCGACATGTGGGTGGCGATCCTGACCGGCGCGGGCGAGCGCGCCTTCTGCGCCGGAGCGGACCTGGGCAGCACGATCCCGGCCAAGTCGGCGGGCGCTCGCGACAATCCGCTCCGCGTCCAGGACACGCGCAACCTGCACCACGTCTTCAAGCCGATCATCTCGGCTGTCAACGGCTACTGCATCGCCGGCGGCCTGGAGTACATGCTGGGCACCGACATCCGCGTCGCCGCCGAGCACGCCGAGTTCGGCCTCCAGGAAGTGCGCTGGGGTATCGTCCCCGATCAGGGCGCGCACATCCGCCTGCCTCGCCAGATTCCCTGGGCCTGGGCGATGGAACTGATCCTGACCGGCAGGCGAATCTCGGCGCAGGAAGCGTTGCATTGCGGACTGATCAATCGGGTCGTCCCGCTCGAAGACCTGATGCCGACCGCGCACGGCATTGCCGACCTGATCTGCGCCAACGGCCCGCTCGCGGTCCGCACAGCCAAGGAGATCGCGGTCCGAGGCGCGATGGGCATGTCCTGGGAGCAAGCCTGGAGCCTCGAGTCGCTGCTCGGCGCGAGGGCCTTCGGCAGCGAAGACGCCATCGAAGGCCCCAAAGCCTTCATGGAGAAGCGAACTCCCCAGTTCAAGGGCCGCTAAGCTGAACTAGGGAGTAACTGCAATGGCACTTGAGTTTCCAACGCGACCGCGTTTGATTGACAAGCTGCGGCTCTGGGAAGTGTTTCGCCCCCACATGGGCGAAGATGGCGCCAAGCAAGCAGTTGACGCTCTTCAGGACGAGTTCGCGCAGCAGGCGACGCAAGATGACCTACGCACGTTGATGATTTGGATGGAAGGCCGGATGAATGCGATGGTGAACAGAATCCTCTTGGGAGCCGCGGTGATCGCGGGTATCGCGCTCGCGATCGCCGAACTCTTGTGAATCTCACCGCTGCAATTGCGTCTGTAGTCGAGCGAACTCATGGATGGCCTGACTGGATACGGTGCGGGGACGATGGACACGAGCATTCGTTCTCGCTTCGTCGAAGGCGTCAACGGCCTCACGATGCACATCCTCGAGGCCGGCTGGGGCGATCATCGCCCACGCCTGCTCATGTTGCACGGCTTCCCTGAGATCGCTTACAGCTGGCGCAAGGTGATGCCGCTGCTGGCCGAGGCCGGATTCCACGTCGTCGCGCCCGACCAGCGCGGCTACGGACGCACGACTGGCTGGACCGCCAACTACGACGACAGCCTGGTTCCCTACGGCATGTTGAACCTGACCCGCGACGCGGTCGGACTGGTGAGCGCCCTGGGCTGGGACAGCGTGGACGGTGTGATCGGTCACGACTTCGGTTCGCCCGTCGCCGCATATTGCGCCCTGATCCGGCCCGACATCTTCCATTCGGTCGTGACCATGAGCGGGCCGTGGCAAGGGCCGCCCGCGCTGGCGTCGGGTGAGGCGCGCGGATCGGGCGCGGCCGGATCGGCGAGCATCGCCGACGATCTGGCGAAGTTGGAACGACCGCGCAAGCACTACCAGCTCTACTACTGCACTCGACCCGCCGACGCCGATATGACCAACGCGCCGCAGGGCGTCAACGACTTCCTCCGCGCCTACTACCACCACAAGAGCGCCGATTGGAAGCGGAACCAGCCGCATCCGCTCGAAGCCTGGAACGCGACCGAACTGGCCAAGCTGCCTACGTACTACGTGATGGACCTGGCAGAGGACATGCCGACGACCGTGGCTCACGAGATGCCGACGGCGGACGAGGTCGCAACGTGTACCTGGCTCACCGACGACGAACTCGCCGTGTATGCCGTCGAATACGAGCGCAATGGATTCCAGGGCGGCCTCAACTGGTATCGCGCCACGCGCGATCCGCAGTGCCTGGCCCAGCTCCAACTCTTCCACGGCAAGACGATCGACGTTCCCGCTGCCTTCATCGGCGGCGCATCCGACTGGGGCGTCTACCAATCCCCCGGAGCCTTCGATCGGATGCCAACCGCGTGCACCAGGCTGCTCGGCCGACACCTCGTCGACGGAGCAGGCCACTGGGTCCAGCAGGAACAGCCCGAGGCCGTCGCGGAGCTGTTGCTGCGCTTCCTTGACGCTGCGGCTAGGGCATAAGGTCGGGCGATCCTAGTCGCCGAAGAATCCGCCCTGCAGCCCCTCTTCGACCCGGCGGACCGCTTGCCTGAATGTAGCTGCGCCGCCGAATCGGGGATAGCTGGGCGTGTCTCCATCGAGCAACTGCTCAATGGTCAAGATTTGCACCCGCTGATACTGGTCGCTGGGAAGTTCACTTGGCGCGTAGAGGCCGGCGGACAGCGCTTCCTGGATCATTGGCTCGGTTGGTGGTTCGAGCGTGATGAAGAAGCCCAACGCTGCATTCTCACGTTCCATATCGCCCTTGAGCGTGGCGATCATACCGCGATTCACGTGCCCGCTCTTGACCTGCGCGATGATCCGTTTGGGTTTGCTTGAGTTGTCGTCGAAAAAGTTAATGTAGCCATCGACTCCGGCGTCTGCTCCGCGCTTACCGCTGGGCCGAGCGTCGATCAGACCTAGTGCCCAATGCTCGAACTGGTACCGGCCATCGTGCTCGCTCTCCGTAGCCAGCGCCCGTGCGCTCTCCAGGTCCTGAGGAAGTCCGACCACGTTGTAGTCGGAGAGATCGGCACCGAATGTGTCGTTGAGGCGGTGTTTCATCAGGGAGACGGCTAGGTGCGTGATATCAATACCAATCCAGCGTCGTTGCAACCGCTCGGCCACTACAACTGCGGTTCCGCAACCGCAGAATGGATCGAGGACCACATCGCCTTCGTTGCTGCTCGCACTGATGATTCGCTCAAGCAGCGCCTCGGGCTTCTGCGTCGGGTATCCGAGACGCTCTTTCGCTTGGGAAGCAACAGGACCGATGTCGTGCCAAGAGTCTTGAAGCGGAACTCCCGGCATCTCATCCAAGTATCGTTTCTCACGAGGTACCGCTCCAGGTCGAGTCTGCACGATACGGCCAGCGTCGATCAACTGCTGCGCACGCTCGCGGCTGTAGCGCCAATGCCGGGTCACACCCATGATTTCAAACTCCGGGTTTCCCCTTGCTGCTCCACCAGGACCAGTGATATCGCTGAGCGTGTAGCGTCTCTTCGTATCCTGCTCGACATGTCGATAGAACCGGTCTACGTACTCCTGATCGTATTCCGTGTAGATCGGGTTCCATGTCCATTCGTTGCTCTTCGTGTAGAACAGAATTAGATCGCGGACTCTCCCATGTTGTCGGCGCCCCTGGCGCGTGTCGCTGTGAGCGCTCGTGCGTTTCCAAGAAATCTCGGTCCTGAAATTCTCGGCACGAAACACCGCGTCCATCAGCAACTTTAGGTAATGGCTTGCCGTCGGATCGCAATGCAGGTAGATGCTGCCTGTCGGCTTGAGCACTCGATGCAGCTCCGCCAGCCGCTGGGCCATCATCGTCAGATAGGCCATCATGTCGTTCTGGCCGAGGAACTCGCGCATCGCCGCGAGCAGCTTGCCCAGTTGCTCGGGACCGTCCGTCACGACCTCCCGATAGGCGATTTCCGATTCAATCGTCCAGTGCCAGGTGTCATCGAACGCCGTGATCTGCGCCGAAGACTCTTCGCCCGATTTCTCCTCGAACAGCACGTTGTAGGTCGCGTTGGAGTTGAATGGCGGATCGAGGTAGATCAGGTCAACCGACTCGTCTGCGATCTGCTCGCGCAAGACGCCGAGGTTGTCGCCGAAGTAGAGCTGGTTCGTCCAGTCGGCCATGTTCGGTCTCCGCCACAAAACCGGCTCTCTTGAGCCTATCGCGCCGCTAGTGCAACTGCGGCGCGACCTCGGCGACGAAGCGTTCGCTGCACTCCGAGTAGGGATGACTGGGGTCGAGCGTCGTGCCGGCGATCATGAAGCGTTCGACGCCCAGCTCGATCAGCTCGCCCAGGCGCTGGACGCAGTAGTCGGGCGCACCGAAGACGCCGAACGTGCCGGCGAACTCCTGCGTGACCTGGGCCGACTGCGGACTGCCCTCGCGTGCGTGACCGTGCATGTCGTAGCTGTCGTGGATCTTGGTCAGCACATCGCGCTGCGTGTCGGAGACTGGCCCCACGATCTCGCCGTACATGTTCGAGAAGCGGGCGAACAGCGACAGCCCGGCCGATCCAATCGACAGCGCGGTCTCCGCGTCGTCGTGGACCACGGTTGGTACGTACGCTGCGAAGGAGATCGCGTCAGGATCGAGTCCCGCTTCCGACCGAGCCTCCCGCGCGACATCCATGCCCCACCGGATGCGCTCGGGGTCTGCGCCGACGGCCAGGCTCACCTGCTCGACGTGACGCGCGGCCGCAGCGATCACGCGTGGACCGGTGGCGGCGACATCGACCGGGACCTTCGCGTAGGAAGTCTCGAGCCATTCCAGGCGGCTGGCGTCGGGCGTGTCGGCCAGGCCCAGGACGTGGACATCGGTCTCGCCGAACGCCACATCCTCGCCGCGCAGGTAGCCCTGGAGCTGTTCCAGGTACTGCTCGAACTTCGGCACGGCGTGCGGCGCGAGTCCAAGATGGGCCAGCGCCGAGTCGCCCCGACCGATGCCCAGATAGGCTCGCCCGCCGCTTTCCGCCTGTATCGCCGCAATCGCCGCAGCGGTCACTGCGGGATGCCGAGTGTACGAGTTGGTTACGCCGGTCCCCAGCTTGAGCTTCGACGTCGCATTCAAGGCCATGGTCAGCGCGACATAACAGTCGCTCGCCCGGTTCTGACTATCGACGAACGTGATCCCGTCGTAGCCCAGCTCCTCGGCCCGTTGGGCCTGCTTCGCCGAGGTAAAGACAGTTGGATCGCCGCTCGACGCGCGTCCTCTGCCGGATGTCCAGAACTCAGCCGCCATGTGACCTATCCCTTCAATTGCGGAATCACTTCCTGCGTGAAGCGAACGCTCGATTCAGTGTCCGGATTGCTCGGGTCGAGCGGCGAGCCGCGCATGATGAAGCGGTCGATGCCGATGTCGATCAGCTCGCCGAGGCGTTGAACGCAGTAATCGGGCGAACCGAACACCCCAAAGGAGCGTTCGAACTCGGTCGGAATCACGTCCGCCTGGGCGCTGCCCGGACGTCCATGACCGTGCATGTCGTAGTGGTCGTGGATGTCGGTCAGGACCTGAGCCTGCTGGCCGCTGGTCGGTCCGATCACCTTCCCGTACATGCTGGAGAATCGGGCGAACAGCGAGACCTGACCCGCTCCGATCCGCATCGCCTGCTCCGGATCGTCATGCACCGCAAGCGGAATGTAGGCGGCGAACGGCATCTCCGGATCGAGGCCGGCTTCCTCGCGAGCCTCGCGCGCGACTTCCATGCCCCACAGCGTGCGATCGGTATCCGCCCCAACGTTGAAGCTGATCCGGTCGGCGTGTCGCGCAGCGGCCTGGATCACCCGCGGGCCGGTCGCGGCCACGTCCACCGGCACCTTCGGTCCCATGTGCGGCATGTAGTAGATGCGGCTGGCTTGCGGCGTATCGGCGAGACCGAGCGCGTCGACATCGGTCTCGCCGAACTGGACCTCTTCACCGCGCAGGTAACCCTGAAGCTGGATCAGGTACTGCTCGAACTCGCCCACGCCGTGCGGCGCGAGTCCCAGGTGCGCCAACGCCGAGTCGCCTCTGCCGATGCCCATGTGCGCCCGACCGCGACTCTCCGCCTGGATGCTGGCGATCGCCGAGGCGGTGATCGCCGGATGTCGGGTGTACGAGTTGGTCACCCCGGTTCCGAGCTGAATCCGCGAGGTCGCATGTGCGGCGAGCGCCATCGAAACGTAGCAATCGGCGGCCAGGTTCTGACTGTCGACCCAGACGATGCCGTCGTAACCCATCTGCTCGGCTTGCACGGCCATCTGCACGCCGTCGAACACTGCAGGATCGTCGCTGGTCGGACGACCGCCTCCCATCGTCCAGAACTCTGCAGCCATCGCTCACCTCCAAGCGTTTGCCCGTGATGGTAACCGTCCCCACCAATGCCCTGGCGTAGGGGCGATCCTTGAGGTCGCCTGCGCCAAACTACGTGTCCACGCGGCGTGCCCATGCGGCCGGTGCGCGTAGCCTGAGCGGCGTAGATCTGAAACGAGCCACCACCATGCCGAAGTACGTGATGCTTCCGCCGATCGACGACGACATCCGCGAATGGGTCGTGCGGATGCGCGAGGAATTGCCTGAGCTGGATGTCGTGATCGTCGAGGACGAAGCCGACGCGCCGCAACAACTTGCCGACGCCGACGCCGCCTACGGCTGGATCCCTCCCGAGGTCCTGCCCAGCGTCGAGCGACTGCGCCTGCTGCAGAATCCCTACGCGGGACCGTTCGTCGGTTGGTACTACCCGGAGCTCGCCCAGCATCCGGTGACGGTCAGTAACCCGCGCGGCATCTACTCCGACCACATTGCGCACCACATTCTCATGTACATACTCGCCCTCTCGCGCGGGCTGCCCTACTACATGAGCGCCCAGGCCGAGGGTCGCTGGGATCGCAACGCGCGGCAACACGGCTATGTGGATCTTTCCACCGCAACCGTCCTGATCAACGGCGTCGGCGGCATCGGAGCGGAAACGGCGCGGCTGTGCGCCGCCTTCGGCTGCCGCGTGATTGGCGTCGATCCGAATCCGTACGGCAGCTTCGACGGCGACCTCGTCTCGCCCTCGGAGTTGGACGACCGACTGCCGGAGGCCGATTTCGTCGTCACGACCGTCCCGCACACGCCCGAGACCGAGTTCATGTGGAACGCCGAGCTCTTCGCGTCGATGAAGGACTCGGCCTACTTCATCAACATCGGCCGCGGCATGACCTGCAAGCTCGACGACCTCGTCGTCGCCCTGGACGAGGGCGAGATCGCGGGCGCAGGGCTGGACGTGTTCGAGATCGAACCGCTCCCGGAAGGCCATCCCCTCTGGCAGATGGAGAACGTGATTCTCACGCCCCACATCGCCGTCGCCGACGCCGCCAACATCCCCGAGCGCCGCTTCGAGCTGATCCTCGAAAACGCACGCCGCCTCGTCGACGGTCGCGACTTCATCAACGTCGTCGACAAGGAAAGGTGGTACTGAGCGGACCAGCGCGCAACTGCGTCTTCCGTCGCACTCCTACCTTGTCTCCCAGTCCCCGCTTCACGCGGGGACCCGCTCGGCTCCCCGCCCAGCGCCGTCTAACCTGTCGGCGGACCAATTCAGCGACACAACCAGGAGACCAACCTATGGCCGTGCTTCCCAACACCCTGCGCGACCTGCTCAACGCGGGCAAGCCGACGATTGGCACGCACTTTCTCTTCAACGACCCCGACATCGCCGAGCTGATCGGCGACGTGGGGCAGTTCGACTACGCCGAGTACGTGGCCGAGTACTCAACCTTCGACATGAAGACGCTCTACCACCTCGCGCGGGCGGCGCAGTGCGGCAATCTGCCGCTGATGATCAAGCTCGACCAGGCCAACCAGACCTTCTGGGCCCAGGCCGCGCTGGGCGCAGGATTCAAGGCCGTGCTCTACACCGATATCCGCACGCCCGAGGACGTCGACCTGGCGATGCAGGCGATCCGTCCCGACAAGCCCAAGACGCTCGGCATCGGCGGACACATGGGCGTCAAGACGCGGCGTCCCGCGCTGGCCGGCTATGCCGACAGCTACGGCGACGACCTCTACGACATCGTCACCGTGATCATGCTGGAGAAGCGCGTCGCGCTCGACGACATCGACGCCATCCTTGAGCGGTCCGCCGAGTTGGGCGTCGATATGACCCAGTGGGGACCCAGCGACTACGGCTTCTCCTTCGACGAGCGCCCGGATGCCGACGAGATTCGCGCGGCCGAGGAGAAGGTAATCGCCAAGTCGCTCGAGTACGGCGTCCACCCGCGCATCGAGATCGGCGCGGTTGAGCAGGCGCAGCGCTACCTTGACCTGGGCGTCAAGCACTTCTGCATCGGCTGGGACCGCTTCCTGCTCAACCAGGGCTACACCGCCCTGGGTCGCGGCCTGCGTGAACTGATGAGTGAATAGGAGTCCAACATGGTGACCAACAATCTCGACTGGCTCGCAACCAACCAGGAGCCGGCCTTCGATCCCGACCAGAAGATCATCGATCCGCACCACCACCTCTGGGACGGGCGCACCGATCGTCCGATGCTGCGTTACTTCCTCGACGAACTGCTGGAGGACACGGCAGACCTGAACGTCCGCCAGACGGTGTTCATCGAGTGCGGCGCGATGTACAACGCCGACGCTCCGACCCCGATGGCGCCGGTCGGCGAGACCGAGTTCGTCGCCGGCGTTTCCGCCCAGAGCGCCAGCGGCCTCTACGGCGACTTGCGCGCCTGCACGGGAATCGTCGGACACGCCGACCTGCTGCTCGGCGCGGCCGTCGGCGAGGTGCTTGATGCGCACATGGAGATGAGCGACCGCTTCCGCGGCATCCGCCACCACGCAAGCTGGGATCCGTCGCCCGACGTGCCCAACTCACGGATTGTCGAGATTCCGCACATCTATCTCAACGAGACCTACCGCGAGGGGTTCGCCGAACTCGGCAAACGCGGGCTGAGCTTCGAGGGTTGGCTCTACCACCCGCAGATCCCCGAGCTGACCGATCTCGCCCGCGCCTTCCCCGAGACGACGATCATCCTCAACCATCTCGGCGGACCGCTCGGCGTGGGTCCGTACGCGGGCAAGCACGACGAATACTTCCCCAGTTGGCGCGACTCGATCACCGAGTTGGCCACCTGCGAGAACGTGGTCGCCAAGGTCGGCGGCATCCAGATGATCATCAACGGCTTCGGCTGGGAACAAATGGAGCGCGCACCGTCCTCGGACGAGCTGCTCGCGGTCAACCGCCCCTGGTACGAGCACACGATCCAGTCCTTCGGTCCCGACCGCTGCATGTTCGAGAGCAACTTCCCCGTCGACAAGGCGTGCTGCAGCTACACGAACATGTACAACCAGTTCTTCAAGCTCGTCGCCGACTACCCGCAGGACGAGAAGGATCAGATGTTCCACGACACCGCGCAGCGGGTGTATCGGTTGGCAACCCATTAGCGAGACTGCGAGCAGCCCTCACCCCCAACCCTCTCTCCCGAGGAGAGGGGACCGGAGGGCGATTCACGCGCGTGGCTGCGCTACTTCCGGGAGCGAGGCCGGTAAGCCGATGGCGTCCTTGACGTCGGCAAGGACCTCGGCGGCGATCACCCGGGCTCGGCGTGCGCCTTCGATCAGGATCTCGTCGACGCCGTCGGGGTTGGCGGCAAGCTCCTCGCGCCGGGCTCGGATGGGCGCGAAGTACTCGTTGACCGAGTCGCTGAGTTGCTTCTTGCAATCGACGCAGCCGATCTGGGCGCTGCGGCAGGCGGCGGCGATGGCCGGCTGCTTCTCCGGGCCGAAGAAGCCGTGCAGCGAGTAGACGTTGCAGACATCGGGATCGCCCGGATCGGTGCGGCGCACGCGCTGCGGGTCGGTGACCGCAGTGCGGATGGCCTGGAACGTCTCTTCGGGCGTGGCCGCCATGTCGACCGCGTTGCCGTAGGACTTGGACATCTTGCGGTTGTCGAAGCCCAGCACCATCGGCGCGCTGGTCAGTTCGGCCTCGGGCTCGGGGAACGTGTCCCGGAAAACGTGGTTGAAGCGACGCACGATCTCGCGGGCCAGCTCCAGGTGCGGGAGCTGATCCTCGCCGACCGGCACCTTGTTGGCGCGGTACATGACGATGTCGGCGGTTTGCAGCACCGGATATCCGACCAGTCCGTAGTTGACGTTGTCGGGCTGCGACTTGGCTTTCTCCTTGAACGTCGGCACGTTCATCAGCCGGCCGATGGGCGTGACCATCGAGAGCAGCAAGTGCAGCTCGGAGATTTCCGGCACGTGGCTCTGTGCGTAGAGGATGGTCTCCTCGGGCCGGATCCCGGCGGCGAGCAGGTCGAGCGCAGTCTCGCGCACGTTGTCGCGGAGCTGGTCGGTGTCGGTGAGGGTCGTCAGCGAGTGCAGATCGACGATCGAGTAGATGCACTCGTACTTGTCCTGCAAGGCGACGAAGTTCTGGATCGCGCCGAGGTAGTTGCCGATGTGCTGCCGTCCGGTCGCGCGGATGCCGGCGAAGACGCGATCCTGCATGGTGGGTTCCTCCGAAGGGTTACATCTCGTCGGGCGCGTCGACGCCAAGCATGCGCAGGGTCGAGGCCAGTGCGGCCTGCGATGCCTGGGTCAGGGTGAGCCGTGCGCCGGAACGCTGCGGCTCCTCCGGCACGACAATACGGCAGGAGTCGTAGAACTGGGTGAACGCCTGAGACAGACTCTGGGCGTAGTAGGTCAGATGGTGCGGCTCCCGCCGGGCCGCCATGTCCTCGACTAACTCGGGCAATCGCAGGATCTCGCTGATCAGGACTTCTTCCTGGTCCTCGCCGAGCAGGTCCAGGTAATCCGAGGACGGCGAGATGCCCGCTTCGGCGGCGGTGCGCATCACGCTGGCGCAGCGGGCGTGAGCGTACTTCACGTAGGTGGCGGGATTCTGCCGTGGATCAGCCGAGGCGGCCGCCTCGAGGTCGAAGTCCATTTGCGCATCGGCTGAACGCTGAAGCATGAAGAAGCGCGCCGCGTCCGCGCCAACCTCTTCGACCAGTTCGCGCAAGGTCACGATCTCGCCGGTCCGCTTCGACATGCGCACGCGCTCATCGCCGCGTCGCAGATGGACGAGCTGGTAAAGCAGCACTTCCAGCGCCTCGCCATCGCCGCCGACGGCCGAGACCGCCGCCTTGGTCCGCGCGACGTGGCCCTGGTGGTCCGCCCCCCAAACGTCGATCACGGTGTCGAATCCGCGCGAGATGAACTTGTCGTAGTGGTAAGCCACGTCGGACGCGAAGTAGGTCGGCTCGCCCGAGGAGCGGATCAGGACGTTGTCCTTGTCCTCGCCGAGGTCTTCGGCGCGGAACCAGACCGCGCCCTCCTTCTCGATCACGAACGACCCTTCGCGCAGCCTGGTCATCGCCACGTCGTAGGTCGATTCGGACGCGTCACCGTCGTACAGCGCGCTCTCGCGCTGCCAGTTGTCGAACTCGACGCGCAGCGAGGCGAGGTCTTCGCGAATCTGCTCGACCATGAGCTGCAGCCCGCGCTCGGAGAGATCGGCAGACGGATCGTCGGCGCTGTCCAGCCAGCGCTCGCCCGATTCGTCCTTGATCCGGGCCGCCAGGTCGATCATGTACGCACCCTGGTAGCCGCCGTCGGGCAGCGGGACCTCACGGCCGAACTGCTGCTGATAGCGGGCGAACAGCGTGCGTCCGAAGAGACGGATCTGCGCGCCGGCATCGTTGATGTAGTACTCGCGCTGGACATCGAATCCGGCGGCGTCGAGCACCGAGGCGAGCGCATCGCCGAGCACCGCGCCGCGTCCGTTGCCGACCTGCAGCGGACCTGTGGGATTGGCCGAGACGAACTCGACCTGCACGCGCTGACCGGCGCCGAACTCGATCCGGCCCCAGTCGCGGCCGGCGTCAATCACCGACAGGAGCTGTCCCCGTTGCCAGTCGCCGTCCAGGGTCAGGTTGATGAATCCAGGCGGTGCGACCTCGACTTGCGCAATCGGTTCCGTGCGCAAGACGCGCTGCGCGATCGCCGTCGCGACCGCCATCGGCGGCATCCGCACGGCGCTGGCCAGCCGGAGCGCGACATTGCACGAGTAGTCGCCGTGCTCGCGCTCTTTGGGACGCTCGATTCGCATCTCAATCGGCGGGATCGGCGGCAACGCGCCGTCCGCCTGGGCCAGCTCCAGGGCGTTGCGGACCAACTCTCCGACCAGCTCCCGCGTCGCACGCGCCATGTTGACTTCGCACTCCCCGATCTCTCCGAGATCGCGCTGCTCATCCCACAGTAAAGGCCTCAAGGCCGAACATTCAGGATACCGCCGTTCAGCGGGATTCCCTAGCTGCGCTCTGCGCACATAGATGTGCGCCTGAGCAACTGCGTCGTTCAGGATGTCTGCGCGCAATCCCTTCGGGTCCCCTCTCCCCGCGGAGAGGAGACCTGTGCGTAAACCCGAGCTTCAATGCGATGGCGCACTCCTCCCAGTCCCCGACTTGTTCGGGGACCCGCTCGGCTCCCCGTCTCGTACCTGGTAGATCCCTGGTAGTGCCGAACGGGAACGGGTCCCCGAACAAGTCGGGGACTGGACCGGGTCGATTTACGCGCAGGTCTCAAAGGAAGAGTGAGCAAAGCCCCGCGATGTACGCGCAGGCCCCGACTAATGGACGGCGGTTGCCCCGGAGACATTCAGCTTTTGAGCCTGCGCGCCCAGCAACTGGTGCTCGGGCGCTCTCAGGTTGGGATCGTCGTCGAGGATGCGATTGGCCCAATTGCGGGCCAGGTTGAGGGTCTGGTGATCGGTCAGCTTGGCGACCCGCAACTCGGGCAATCCCGACTGGCGGGTGCCGAAGTACTCGCCCGGTCCGCGCATCTCCAGGTCGGCCTCCGCGAGCTCGAAGCCGTTCGAGGATTGCACCATCAGGTCGAGACGGCGCTGACTCTGCTCGATGCCCGTGTCCGAGATCAGGAAGCAGACCGACTCCAGGTCGCTGCGCCCGACCCGTCCGCGCAACTGGTGAAGCTGGGCCAGGCCGAAGCGCTCCGCGCCTTCGATCGCCATCACCGTCGCATTGGGCAGATCGACGCCGACCTCGACCACGATCGTCGAGACCAACACGTCGGCCTGTCCGCCGGTCATGTCGGCCATCACGGCCTGCTTCTCCTCCGAGGACATGCGGCCGTGCAGCAGCCGAATACGGGAAGCGATGTCCCGCAGCGGTCCGCTGCGCAGGAACTCGTACTGTTCGGTCGCCGCCTCCGATTCGAGATGCTCCGATTCCTCGACGAGCGGGCAGATCACGAACGATTGCCGACCCTGACGCGCCTCCTCAAGAATGCGCGTGTAGACGATCTCGTCGCGCTGGGACGGTTCGACGATCTGCGTGCGCACCCGTTGCCGACCTGGCGGCAACTCGTCGATGACCGAGGAGTCGAGTTCGCCGTAGACGGTCAGGGCGAGCGTGCGCGGGATCGGCGTCGCGGTCATGACGAGCAGGTGCGGACTGCGTCCCTTGCCGCGTATGGCGTCGCGCTGAAGCACGCCGAATCGATGCTGCTCGTCGACCACCGCCAGGCCCAGGTCCTTGAAGTTGGCGCTCTCCTGGATCAGTGCGTGCGTGCCGACCACGAGGTCGAGCATGCCCGATTCCATTTCCTGGTGAATCTGTCGCTTGCGAGCCGCGCGCACGCTGCCCGTGAGCAGCGCCATCCGCACCGGCCGGCCCAGGGCGGCGGCGAGGCTGAAGTTGTGCCAGAGTTGGTCGCCGCCATCATGATCCTTGCCGGCGAAGAGGCGCTGGAACGTCTCGTAGTGCTGCGAGGCCAGCACCTCGGTCGGAGCCATGAGCACCGTTTGATGTCCGGCTCGGACGGCGGCCAGCATCGCGGCGGCGGCGACCACGGTCTTACCCGAGCCGACATCGCCCTGCAGCAGCCGAGCCATCGGCTCGCGGCGGAACATGTCGTTGCGAATCTCGGTCAGGACGCGCTGCTGCGCTGTGGTCAGCTCGAACGGCAGCGCTTCGAGGAATCGGTCCAGGAACTCCCCGGGCATCGCGATCGGCGGCGCGTCGGCGCGCAGCCGCGCCTCGCGCTTACGCGAGAGCACGGCGAGCTGGATCGCCAGCAGTTCCTGGAATGCGATCCGCTCTTTGGCCTCGTCGACGTCCTCGAGCCGGTCGGGAAAGTGGATCGTACGCAGCGCGTCGGCCTCAGAGGGAAACTGCTGCTCCATGACGACGTAGGCGGGCAGCGACTCGGCCAGGAAGGGCAGATAGTCGCGCACGGCCGCGTGGGCCAGCCGACGGATTGTGCGGTTGGGCAAGCCGCGCGTCTTCGGATAGACGGGGGAGAGGCGTCCGACATGGACCGTGTCGTCATTGGGATCGTCGAGCCGCTCCCACTCCGGCGACTCCATCTGTAGATAGCGTCCGCGAATCCCGACCTTGCCGGAGAGACCGACTCTCATGCCCGGCTGCAAGGATCGGGCGAGGTAGGGCTGTTGCCACCACCAGACGCGAATGCTGCCCGAACCGTCGCGGACGACGGCCTCCGTCGCCTTCCGACCGCCGCGCAAGTGCTTGACCTCAATACTGGCAATCTCACCGACAATCGTCAGTTCAATGCCCTCGAGCGCGTCCGAGATTGTGCGCACGTTGCGCCAGTCCTCGTAGCGGAACGGCAGATGCCAGAGCAGGTCGTAGACCGTGTCGAGGCCCAGCGACGACATCGCCTTGCGCGAGATGGGCGGGATCCGACCGAGCACGGAGACATCCCGGGCCAGCGGATTCTCGTCGTCGAAGGTGGCGACCGGGCGTTTGCGACTGGACGCCGGCCGTTTGCGACTGGAGGTCGGGCGCTTCTCGGTGCGGGGTTCGGTCGATTCCGACTGCCCAGGGTTGCGCTGTGTGTTGGCAGCGCTGGGCGCGGAACCTGGGCGCAGGGCGGACAGGACTCGCGAGGCCCAGCGCTCGCGTTCGTCGGGCGAGAGCTCGGCGTATCCCTGCTGAGGCAGGGCGGCGACGATGCGCTTGAAGAAGTGGTTCTGTTCCGTGTCCTGCAGCGCGTGGCGCAGGAATCCGTCGAGTCCGCCGGCCACGGCGCGATTGTCGTATCCCTGCTTCCGTTCGAGCGCCAGGATGCTCTGCAGCGTCTGCGTCGGACGGCGTTGCGTGGTCATCAGGCCTGCCGCAGGATGGTCGCCCCGACTGTGCCCGGGCCGATATGCGCGCCCAGGACCGGGGAACTGAGAATCACCGGCACCTCCATCCCGCCGCAGGACTCGGAGACGCGCCGTGCCAGGGCGTTGGCGTCGTCGGCAGCGTTGCCGTGCAGGATGGCGACCCGCTCCGGTTCGCCGTTGGCCATGATCTGGGCATAGAGGCGGTCGAGCGCCTTCTTGCGCGTGCGCGGACGCTCGACGTCGGCGACCTCGCCGTCGACCAGCTCGAGCAAGGGCCGCATGCGCAGCAGCTTGCCGGCGAGTTGGCGGGCGCGTCCGATCCGTCCGCCGCGCAGCAGATAGTCCAACGTCTCGACGAACAGCAAGGTGCGCGTGCGTGCGGCCAGCTCGCGGGCGGCCTCGGCCGCTTCCGCTGCTCCAGCCCCCGCCTGGGTCGCGGCCAGCGCGGCCTCAGCCGACCAGCCGACCGCCATCGAGGCTGACTCCGTGTCGACGAACTCAAACGGCGGCGCCTGCTCCAGCAGCGACGCGCCCTGGCGTGCGGAGTTGAGGGTGCCTGACAGTTTGCCGCTCACATGGATCGCGACGATGCCCTCGGCGCCGTCGTCGATCAGGCGCTGGTAGGTATCGCGGAACGCGCCGGGCGACGCTTGCGAGGTGGTCGGCAGCGTCCCGCCCTCGGCCACGACGACGTCGAGTTTGGACCAGAAGTCGGGCTTGGAAAGGGTCAGCCCATCCTCGAAGACGTCGTCGCCGAAATGCAGGTGCAGCGGGACGACGGTGATGCCCTCGATCTGACCCTGTTCGAGGTCGGAGGCGGAATCGGTGACGACGGCAATAGACATATGTTCTACCCTAACGTGTGCTGCTTATGTCGGCGAAGCCGAGGTTGCCCTCACCCTAACCCTCTCCCCCAGGGTTGAGGAGACGGGACTACTCCAGCGCGAGCAGCCATGGATAGTGCGGCTGTCCGCCATCGACCAGGTCGACTTCGAGACCGGTCTGCTCCTCGATCGCCTCCGCCATGGTCTCGGCCCGCTCGTCCGACACTTCGTCGCCCACATAGAGCGTGAACAAGGACGCGCCCGACAGCGAATCTGCCATCCGCTGCGCGAGCGATAAGGCCACATCGTCAATCGACGATCCGGCGCCGACGATCTCGCCGTCGAGCATGGCGAAGGGCTGACCCTCGGTGATTGGGATGTCGCCCTCGAGCGTCCGCGCCGCGTAGGTGACGCGGCCGATGCGGACGGCATCGAGCGCTTCCCGCATCTCTTCGACGACATCCTCGACCGGCAGTCCGCCGATCAGCGCGGTCAGCGCGGCGACGCCTTCGGCCTGGCTGTCGTTGTGGATGACGTGGAAGCGCTGCGGCTGGTCGGCTGCTGCGGCGAGCTCTCCGGCTCGCTGGGCGGCCGGCGTGACGTTGTGGTTGTTGGGCAGGACGATCACGTCCTCGCCCTTGACCGACTCGGCGGCGGAGAACAGCATTTCGACCGAGGGATTGTCGGCCGCGCCGCCCGAGACGATGGCCGCCGCGCCGAGCTCGGTGAAGACACGGACAAAGCCGCTGCCCTGGGCGACCGCGACCACGGCCGGGTCCGACTGCGACTCGTGCGTCCGAGCCGCCTGCGCCCGCATGTCGACGGCGCGGAAGACGCGAATGCGGCCCGCTTGGTCGGCGGCGGCGTAGGCGTCGGCGGGGTCGGTGGTGTGCAGGTGGATGCGCAGGTCGTCGCCGTCGGGCGCGAGCATGACCGTCTCGTCGTCGCCGGCGAGCACGGCGCGGAGCTCGTCGATGTCTTCCACGCCGGCCACGACCAACTCGGTGCAGAAGCCATCGAAATCGCCGCCGGAGTCGAGCCGCCGCGCGAGCCAGCCGGGATCGATGGCGCCCAGCTCGGCGGGCACGTCGGGGATCGGCTCGCCGGCCAGCGCTCCGGCCATGCCTCGCAGCATGAACTCAAGCCCGCGCGCGCCGGCGTCGACGACGCCGGCGTCCTTGAGCACCGGGTTTTGCTCCGGTGTGTACTCGACCGAGGCAAACGCCGACTGCACGGCAATCTGCATCTGCGCCTGCGGACCGCCGTCAGCGGTCTGCACGGCGCCGGCGGTATCGGCGGCGACGGAGATCATGGTGCCATCCCGAGGCTCGGATACCGCGTTGCGCGCGGCGTCTGCGGCGCTCGCGAAGGCGGCCGCCAGCGAATGGTCGGCATCACCGTCGCTGTTGCCGTCGTCCGACAGTCCCGCGGCGAATCCGCGCATCCACTGCGCGCCGATCACGCCCGAGCTGCCGCGACCGCCCAGCAGAGCGGCCGAGGCGGCGGCGGAGGCGATTTCCTTGGCGGTGGCCTCAGCGTCGGCCTGCTCGGCGGCCTGGCTGGCGGCGGCCAGCGTACGGCCCAGGTTGGCGCCCGTGTCGCCGTCGGGGACGGGAAAGACATTGATCTGGTTGAGCGCCTCGCGATGCAGCGCGACCCAACCGGCCGCGCCCTGGATCATGCGGCGCATGTCGGCTCCGGTCAGCGCGCTTGCCGAGGTGTTGCTCCTGGCCATCTGTAGCCTCCCGTATAGAGCGTCGCGTTTGCGATTGCCGTGAGAGCGGAACGGTCCCAGAGTGCTGGTATGATACCTGCCACGTGCCGGCGACCGCCGAGATCGGCGCGTGTGCCACGCGTGGCGCGCACCGGATGCGCGCCGAGGCGACGGATCGAGGACGGATCGATGGCCGGCAAATGTGACCTCTGTGACAAGCGGACCTCGTTTGGCCGGAACATCCGCCACAAGCACTCGGGGCGCTGGAAGCGCAAGGCGCCTCGCACGTCTCGTACGTTCAAGCCGAATGTTCACCGTCACAAAGTAACTGTTGACGGCAAGACGCAGCGGCTTAACGTATGCACCGCATGCCTGCGGACGATGATGAAGCGGCTCGCCGCCTGATTCGCTCCAGACCATCACGCACCAGAAGCACACCGGGATCGGAAGACTGCACGCCTGACAGCCAGAGCAACGGACGAAGCGTCCGCCCCTGACTACCCGACCGAGACGGACTCCAGCGCGGGAGCGCTGCCACACCGAGACCGAGGAATATGCGAATTTACGTTGGGAACCTGCCGTTCCGCACCAACTCCGAAGAGCTTCGCGATCTGTTCGCCGAACATGGCGAAGTTCGCGATTGCGTCATCCCCGTCGACCGCGACAGCGGACGATCACGAGGCTTCGGCTTCGTCGACATGGACGACGACGAAGGGCGCACCGCCATCACCGCGCTCGACGGCTACGACCTTGATGGCCGTCAACTGCGCGTCAACGAAGCCCGGCCGCGAGGAGGCGGCGGTGGCGGAGGCGGCGGCTACCGCGGTGGCGGCGGTGGCGGCGGTGGCGGCGGCGGCTACCGCGAGGACCGCGGCGGCTATCGCGACGACCGAGGCGGCGGTGGCGGCGGCGGTTACCGCGAGGACCGCGGCGGCTACCGCGAGAACCGCGGAGGCGGCGGAGGCGGCGGCTACCGCGAACCGCGCTACGACGACCGCGGCTCGCGCGACACCTACGCCGACCGAGGACGCCGCTACTAGGCGCCGCTCCGATCAGCGCCTTCTGCGACCACACACATGACCTCCGCTGTCCGGATCCGTCCGATCGGATTCGGGCGGCAGGCCATGCCGTTTATCGATGTCCTCTGGACCGTCTACGACGGTGATCCTCACTGGATCCCGACGCTGCGGCGCGTCCAGCGCGAGCGACTCGATCCCGAGCACACGCCGTTCCTGCGCTACGGCCAGGCTCAGCTCTTCCTCGCCGAGCGCGACGGTCGAGCGGTTGGCCGCATCTCGGCGCAGATCAATCCGCTGCACGACGACAAGTGGGGCGAATCGGCCGGATTCTTCGGGCACTTCGACTGTCTGGACGATCCTGAGGCGGCCGCCGCGCTGTTCGAGGCGGCGGAGTCCTGGCTGCGTGAACGCGGCGCCAGGTACTCCCGCGGACCGTTCAGTTTCACGATCAACGACGAGTCGGGCTGCCTGGTCGAGGGTTTCGATACGCCGCCGATGATCGCCATGCCGCACGGCCGGCGCTGGTTTCCGGAACTGATCGAAGCCAACGGCTACGCCAAGGTCAAGGACCTCTGGGCGTACCGCTATCCCGTCGACGCCCCGCTGGGCGACCGGCGCCAGCGCGCCTGGGAACGCATTCACGAGCATCCGCGCGTCACGGTGCGGCCCTTCGACCAGCGCAATTTCCAGCGCGATGTGCGCATCGCCGCCGAGATCTTCAATGAGGCCTGGGTCGACAACTGGGGCTCAGTGCCGATCACCGAGGAAGAAGCCGACCGGCTCGCCACCGACCTGGCTCAGTTCGCCGACCCGGACCTGACCGCCTTTGTCGAGATCGACGGCGATCCGGCGGCCATGGTGATCTCGATACCCAATCTCAACGAGTGCGCCCGCGATATCGACGGGCGGCTGTTTCCGTTCGGCTGGGCGCGCCTGCTCTGGCGGCTCAAACGCAAGCCGGAGAGCGGTCGCGTGATGTTGCTCGGCGTGCGTCAGAAGTGGCGCACGCGGGAGTTCGCCCAGCTCGGCCTGATGCTCACCGCCGAAGTTCACGTCCGAGGCGCAGCCAAGGGCTATCGCTGGGCCGAGCTCGGCTGGGTGCTCGAGGACAACCATCTGCTCAACCACGCCCTCCACCGAACCGACGCCAGCGTCTACAAGGTCTACCGCGTCTACGACAAGCCGTTGTAGGCGCGGTGAACGAGCGCGCGTTACTCCACCACACCTTCGACGATGAGCTGGCGGAACTCTTCCTCCGAATAGCCGCAGAGCGTTCGATACACGTACTCCGAGTCCTCGCCCAGCGTCGGCGAGCGGCGCGGCGGTGGCGGCGGGGTGTCGCTCAGCCGCCAGGCGGGGCTTTCGTAAGACATCTTGCCGATGACCGGATGATCGCTGCTCCACCAGTGATTGCGGTGCGCGAGCTGCGGATCGTCGTGGGCGTCGCGGACATTGGAGGCTCGGTGCGTGGGAATGCCCACCGCCTGGAGGAGTTGCTCGACTTCTCCCACGGTGTGGGTCGAGGTCCAGCGCGTGATGCCCTCGTCCAGGGCGTCCTGATCGGCGAGCCGTCCCTCGACATCGCAAAGCTGCTCGGACTCCAGCCAGTCCTGCCGATCCACGAGCAGCGCCAGGCGACGCCACTGATCATCGGTCGTGATCGCGATCGCGACCCAGCGGTCGCCGCCGGTGTGGTCGTCTGCGCAGCGATAGACCCCGTGCGGCGCGTGTCGTGGGTCGCGATTGCCCAGCGGCCCGGCTACACGTCCCGTGTTGGCCGCGTCGATCACGCCGGCGTCGAGCACCAGTGTCGATGCTTCGAACTGCGAGAGGTCGATGTACTGTCCCTCGCCCGTGCGCTTGCGATGATCGAGCGCCGAGAGGATGCCGATGATCCCCAGGTGCGTTGCCACCCAGTCGGTGTACGCGACGCCCGTGCCGACGGGAGTGCGATCCGGCCAGCCGGTCACGCCGGTCACGCCGGCCGTGGCCTGCAAGGTCAGCCCGAAGCCACGGAATCCGGCGTGCGGCCCGGTTTGTCCTTCCATCGACATCGAGCACATAATCACGTCGGGTTTGATCTTGCGGACTTCCTCATAGCTCAGGCCGATGCGCTTCATGAAGCCGGGTGCAAACGACTCGGTGACGATGTCGGCCGTGGCGATCAGGCGCCTGGCGACCTCCGCGCCTCGCGGATGGGCGAGGTTGATCGCGACCGAGCGTTTGCCCCGATTGAACTTGGCGAAGTAGGCCGACGCATCGAGGTTGTTCACCCCGGGCGGTCGTGGACCGCCATTGCGAAACGTGTCAGGCCGGTTGGCGGACTCGACGCGAATCACTTCAGCGCCATGAAACGCCATCTGCATCGTCGCGTTGGGTCCGACGCCGACCCAGGCGAAGTCGGCAATGCGAATGCCGTCAAACAGATGCGCGCCGGGAACGTCGTTGCTGGTCATGGAAACAATCGTTCCTAGCGTCGCTGGAACTGAGGCGAGCGCTTCTCGACGAATGAACGTGCGCCCTCTTTGGCGTCGAGCGAGTTGCGCAGCCATGCCTGGTTGAGTTCCTCGAGCTGGGCTTGTTGGGTCGCATCGTTGTTGAGCGCGGCGTAGATTGCTCGCTTGGTCAGCGCCATCGCCCAGGGAGCGTTGTTCGCCAGCCGGTCGGCGAGGGCCAACGCCTCCGGCATCAGTTCGTCGTGGGCAATCACGCGGTTGGCGATGCCGATTTCCAATGCGCGATCGGCGTCGATTGGGTCCGATGTCCAGAACGCCTCGAGCGCTCGCGAGTGGCCGACCAGTCGGGTCAGCGTCCACGATGCCGCCCAGTCCGGCCCCAGACCGATCTTGAGGAAGCCGGGATGGAACCTGGCCCGGTCGGACATCAGGCGGATGTCGGCAGCGAGCGCGATGGCGAATCCTGCGCCCGCCGCCGCTCCGTTGACGGCGGCGATGACGGGAATCTCAAGCTGCTGTAGCTCCGCCGCGAAGCCATAGCGCAACTCGGTCGAGGTCAAACCGGGTTGCGCTTCGGCGGCCACTCGTTCGTCCCGATTCGACAGGTCTGCGCCCGAGCAGAACCCGCGTCCCGCGCCGGTGATCACCAGCGCCCGGACCTCGGGATCTGCGCGGAGGTCGGCGACCATCTCGCGCAAGCCGTCGCGAATCCGATTCGAGAGCGCGTTCAGGACTTCGGGACGATTCAGCGTCGCTACGACGACGCCGTTCGCGCGGTGTTCGATCAGCAGATGGTCTTCGCTCATGTTCGTGCTCCGTGTGTTCCGATTGAGTCTCAGTCGGCGAGTATCTCGTCGTTGTGTTGTCCCAGCGCAGGAGCCGGACGCGATTGCCAGGGCGTCGCCGACATCTGCATCGGCGCGCCCGGCACCGTCAGCCGACCCAGGGCAGGATCGTCGACTTCGTCGAAGAACCCGCGCTCGGCGAGCTGCGGACTGTCGACGATGTCTTGCATCGTGTTGACCGGACAGATCATCACGCCGTGGTGTTGTCCCGACTCGTACAACAACTGCGCTCCGCGAGCGGCGAAGAACGTCTCGATCTCGGACTCCAACTCGGCAACCTCTTCGTCGGTCGGCAGGTTGTCGCCTGCGATCGAGATGCCGGCCCATTGCTCGGCATCGAATTGCGGATCGGCGCCTTCGGCGGTCATCCAACGATGCAGCGCCTTCATCGAGGCGGGGATGCGGACGAACGCAACATAACCGTCGGCGCAGGCATAGATGATCCGCGTGGCGCGGTCGGCGAATGCTCGCGCGCCGCCGGCGCGTTGGGTGATGATTCCGTCCATCTCGTAGTACAGCCGAGCGTTGCCGAGCGTGTTCGCCATCGCCGCCTGCATTGAGACATCGACGTGCTGACCACGACCGGTCAGGTGTCGGGCGTGCAGTGCAATCAGCGACGCCGATCCCGCGTTCAGCGCGGTGATGTTGTAGGCCTGCTCGACCGACGGTCGCAACGGCGCCCGATCCGGCTCGCCGCAAAGGGAGCTCAGGCCGCCCGACACGTGTCCGATCAGGTCGGAGGCCGCCCACAACGATTTCGGACCGCTCTGACCGAACGGCGTGATCGAGACGTAGATCAGTTGCGGCGCTCGATCTCGCAGATCGCCGTAACCCAGACCGCGAGTCGTCATCACGTTCGGCGCATCCGACTCGAACAGGAAATCGGCGCCCTCGCAGAGGACGCGAAGCCGTTCGCGATCAGCTTCCAGGTCGAGATCGAGCGTGATTGAGCGCTTGCCGGCATTCATCTGCGCCCAGTAGAGCGACGATTCCCCGTCCTCGCGCAGCATCGGCCCGCGCCGCCGCGTCGGATGGCCGCCGGGCGGTTCGACTCGGATCACGTCAACGCCGAGTCCGGCGAGGACCATCGTGGAGAGACCGCCGATTTCGGCGGTCAGGTCGATGGCGGAGTAGGGGCTCAACGCTCCGTCAGTTGTCTGGGACATACGCAGTACGGTACGACACGTGGCGTTGAGGCGCGCCAGTGTATCTTCATTCTTTCTGAATAGAACGGATTTTGTCGTGAGTACCTCGGACTCCGGATTGCCAATCCGGGCAACGATCATCAATGTGACTGGATACGTCGGTGCGGAGTTGGCGCGCCTCATGGCGCAGCATCCCGCCGTCGAGATCGTCTGCGTCACCGGTCGTTCCGAGGTCGGCAAGCGTCTGCCCGAGGTGTTTCCCCATCTCTGGTCGGTGGACCTGCCGATCGTCGCTGAGGTCGAGGACGATGTCGATGTCATCTTTTCGGGACTCCCCCACGCGGCCGCAGCCGAGCGCCTGGCCCCGTTCATCGAGCGCGGCGTTCCGGTGATTGACGCCTCGGCCGACTTCCGGCTCTACGAAGAGGACGTCTACGAACAGTGGTACGGCGAGCATCCTGCGCCGCACCTGCTGTCGCAATCGGTCTATGGACTGCCCGAGCTGCACCGTGAGGCGATCGCCGAGTCGCGGCTGATCGCGGTGCCCGGCTGCTATCCGACTACGGCGATCCTCGCGCTGGCGCCGCTGGCAGCGAAGGGTTGGCTCGACGGTCGTACGGTTGTGGACGCCAAATCGGGCGTCTCCGGCGCAGGCCGGTCATTGAAGCTGACCTCGCACTTTTCCGAGGTCGATTCCAACTTTTCCGCCTATGGCCTCTCGGGCCACAGGCATCAACCTGAGATGGTGCAAGAGCTATCGACACTCCAGCAATCCGCCGATAGCGAGGCGGAACTGAACGTCACCTTCGTACCGCATCTGGTGCCGATGACTCGAGGCATCCTGGCGACCTGCTATCCGTCCATCGTCGAAGGCGCCCTGCCCCAACAACCGGAGGAGCGCGCCGAGGCGTTGCGCGATGTGTACGAGTCGTTCTACGGGGACGAGCCGTTCGTGCACGTGGCGCCGGCCGCGCCGTCGACGAAGCAGACGCTCGGCTCGAACGCTTGCATCGTTTACCCGATGGTCGATCCGATGTCCAACGAGGTGATGGTGATCAGCGCGATCGACAACCTGGTCAAGGGCACGGCGGGCGGAGCGATCCAGTGCTTCAACCTGATGTTTGGACTGCCTGAGGAACTCGGGCTCAGCAAGATTGGCGTGTACCCATGAGCTCAGCCTCTCCAACCACGCAGGCGTCGCACGACGCGATGAGCGCCAATCCCGAAGCCATCGGCGCAGTCACCAGGGCACAGGGATTCTCGGCCTGTGGATTCACGGCCGGGATCAAGGAATCGGGACAGCCCGATCTGGCCTTGCTGGTTTCAGACAGGCCGGCCACAGCGGCCGCGGTCTATACGCAAAATGAGAGCACCGCTGCGCCAGTCCACGTGAGCAAGGCGCATACGGCAAACGGCACGCTGCGAGCCGCAGTCGTGAACTCGGGCAACGCCAACTGCGCGACCGGCTCGCAAGGCCTGGCCGACGCACGTGAGATGACCCAGCTCGCAGCCTCGTTGGTCGGCTGCCAGGCCGAGGATGTGTTCGTCAACTCGACGGGGATCATCGGTCACTACTTGCCGATGGACCTGTTGCGCAGCGGCATCCCGCAATTGGAGCCAAGGGCGGACGGCGGAGCGGAGTTCGCCCGCTCGATCATGACCACCGACACCTTCCAGAAGGAGGCGGTCGCATCATTTGAGGCCAACGGCATCGTCTACACGATCGGCGGCTGCGCCAAGGGCGCTGGGATGATTCATCCCGATATGGCGACGATGCTGGCGTTTTTCACGACCGATGCGCCGGTCGCCGCCGCCGATCTCGATGCCGCCTTCCGCTACGCGATGGATCGCTCGATCAACATGGTCACCGTCGACGGCGACACGTCAACCAACGACTCGGCGGTCATCCTGGCGAACGGCGCGGCCGGTGGCGACCAGCTCGCAGGCGATGCGCTCCAGGCATTCCGCGAGGCGCTGGTCGAAGTGTCGATCCCCTTGGCCAAGATGATCGCCCGCGACGGCGAGGGCGCGACCAAGCGCATTTCGATGACGGTCTCGGGCGCGAAGTCGTGGGAGGACGCCCGCGATGTGGCTCGGACGATCGTGGTCTCCCCACTGCTGAAGGCTGCGCTGAGCAAGTACGACCCCAATTGGGGCCGCATCCTGATGGCCGCAGGTCGCGCCGGAGTGCCGTACGACATGGACCGGGTGAAGATCTGGATTTCCGACCTCTGCGTCTTCGACGGTACCGCCACCGGCGTCCCCGAGGAGGAAGCATCGGCCAAGACCCAGGGCGAGGAAGTGTTCCTGCGCATGGACCTGGGCCAGGGTCAATCGGAGGCAACCGCCTGGGGCTGCGACCTGACCGAGGAATACGTCCGCTTCAACGCCGACTACGTGACGTAGCACGCGCGAGGACGCGGTGCTTGGCTGATACACCTGCGGTGCAAGCACGGAAGAAGCGACATGGCCAAAGCGCTAGTCACCGCAGAGAGTGTTCAGAAGCAGACACTGCCCCTTCCTCCCGTTTACAGCAGATGAGACTGACCCGGAGGCAATGGCTGAGGTGGTTCGAAGGGTCGAGCAACTGCGAGGTGGCGAACGCAAGTTGTACTCCACCGAGGAAGCAATGCAAGCGTTGGGTCTGGACCTGGAACGAATCCGTGAGTTGCTCGACGAGCATCCCTAGCGGGATTCCAGGTCGAATAGGCTGATCGGGCCGAGCTCGAACCGCGAGAGCAGAAGAACACCCTCCAGCACGTCTTGGCGCGACCCATCTCAGCGGGAACCCGTGCCCTGACGACAGCGGTTCGCCCGCGATGTGCCTGGCGAGCCGCAGTTCGGACATCGACTCGAGTATCGTGAATTCGGGATGTACGGAGGCGCCATCGTGGTGAGCAAACCTGTCGACCTGACGCAATATGGGGAAGGTATTCGACCTGCGGCAGCAGCGGAAATCTCGCCGGAACTGAGGAATGAGATTGTCGAGCGGTTGCGGCGCATCGAGGCTGGCGAAGAGTCGTTCAAGTCTCACGAAGAGGTCATGAAGGAATTGGGCCTGGACCTGCACGAAGTGGTTGATGTGCTTGAGTAACGACGAGCATGCCGTTCCGCGTCGAGTGGTCTGACTCAGCGTTCTACGATTTTCACTTGCTTCGGGGCCAGGGACGAGACATGTCCCTGGCACGTCAGGTCGTGGGCAGTCGCCCGCACGACTTCTGGCTGCAGGGCGAACCATATCCGCTTGAGGAGTTCCCCGATGCGGACATCAGGATCCTGGTGAACGATGGGCTCGGCGTGGTGTTCACGATCTCGGTCGAAGAGGAGACGGTCGAGATCATCCTGATTCGCAGAATCGATTGACGATTCCAACCTTCATTGCAGCGGCAGCGGCGATTGCCACCAGGCGGGCTTGCTGCTGACCTCGATCCTCGATACCCACTTGACCCAGTTGTAACCGCGATGACCGGGCGCGACCAGTCGCAACGGATAGCCGTGCCCCGACGACAGCGGCTCGCCGGCGATGTGCGTGGCGAGCAGCAATCGGTCCGCTTCATCGACCGGGAAGCGGCGATTGAAGCCTGTGACCGACTCGATCACGATGCTCTCCGCCTGTTCGGTCGGCGAGGCCATCGTCAACAGGTCCGAGAGGCGAATGCCGCTCCAGTCCTGCACCGTGTACCAGCCTCCGGTGCAGTCGAGCGTGGCCGTGACTCCGTGTTGGGCGATGTCTACGATCTGATCGAGGTGTAGTCGCAGCGGCTGCTGGACTGATCCGATGACGGTCAGATGCCATTCATCGCCATCGATCCGCTGTCGATTGTCGAATAGCCACTGCGTCACCGGGTGGGCATTGCCCTGTCCGCTGGCCTCTTCCCGTGAGCCGGTGAAGCGCGGTCGCTTACCTGCAACAGGCGCGGCGGCCGACGCGCCCTGCCAGAGCAGGAGCCCGCCAACACCAATGGTGATCAGTCGCAGCGCGGCGCGCCGATTGGTGAAATCGCTCGGCTTGACTCGGCGCGGCCAGCGCATCGCTGCATGGACAATCAACGGGATCGTCAGCGCCAGACCCAGCGTCGTGTGGATCACCAGCAGCCTCATGTTGCCGTAGCCGGGAATCTCGATGCCGCCGCGACCGATGATCGCCCAGAGCGTGCCGGTCGTCAGCACTCCGACGAAGAGCAGCGCCAGGATGATCGATCCCACGGTTTCGGACGCGACGCCGCGTCGTCGAAACGACCGTAGGACGATGCGGTACTTCCAGATCACCAGGCCGACCAGCGAGAATCCGGCGATTCCGTGCAACCAGAACACCCACTCGTCGCCCGGCCGGCCCACCGTGAATGATGCCAGCCCGCTGAGCAGCTCGACGCTGAGCAGAAACAGGATCGCGTGATTCGTGGCGCGCGGGCTCATGCTGCGACGGTACCGGGTTCGGCAAACCCGCTGTCGGACGGTCGTCGGCTACGCTGGCATCCATGAATACGACCGCCAACGACGGACCGATCGTGATCAAGATCGGAGGCTCGACTTTAGGCGAGCACGATACGTCGTTGTCCGACTGCGTGGAACTGCACCGCGAGGGAATGCAGGTCGTGATCGTTCACGGCGGCGGAGCGGCGGTGAGCGACTGGCAGCAGCGG
>DAOUKQ010000045.1:0-22228 GCA_034421135.1 Dehalococcoidia bacterium | reverse complement strand
AGGACGGCCTGGGTCTCGGGATCGCCGAAGCGGGCGTTGAATTCGAGGACGTTCATGGCGGCGTCATCGATCATCAAGCCTGCGTAGAGCAGGCCGCGGAACTCGTGGCCGTCTGTGGACATCTGGTCGACCACCGGTTGGTGGATGGTCGCGAACACGTCCTCGGCCTGGCCGACGAATCCGGGGGGTGCGTAGACGCCCATGCCGCCGGTATTCGGGCCCTGATCGTTGTCCATGATCCGCTTGTAGTCGCAACTCAACGGCAGGGGCAGGATGTCGGTGCCGGAGACGATGGCCATCGCCGAGGCCTCCATGCCCGAGAGCCGGTCTTCAATCACGACACGCTCGCCGGCCGAGCCGAACGCTCCGGCAAACATCTGATCGATGGCTTCGTGCGCGTCGTCGATGTGGTCGGGGACGATCACACCCTTGCCGGCGGCGAGTCCGTCGGCTTTGAGGACGGGTAGATCGTCGGGCCCGAGGATTTCCAGCCATTTGTGAGCGGCCTGGGCGGAGTCGAAGAGTTCGCCGCGGGCGTGGGGCACGCCGGCGGACTGCATGACCGACTTGGCGAACCACTTGGAGGACTCGATCTGCGCGGCGGCTTGCGAGGGTCCGAAGGCGAGGATGCCCCGCTCGCCGAGCGCGTCCACAAGTCCGGCGGCGAGCGGCGCTTCGGGTCCGACGACGACGAGATCGATGCGGTTCGACTCGGCCGCTGCGCAGAGAGCGTCGAGGTCGGAATCGTGGATCGGAAGGTTGCGGCCGAGATCGGCGGTGCCGGCATTGCCGGGCGCGGCGAAGAGCGCCTCGCAGCCGGGCGATTGGGCCAGCTTCCAGGCCAGGGCGTGTTCGCGCCCGCCACTGCCGACGATCAGGATGCGCATGCTGCGAGTTTACCCGCCGTCCGCTCGGAAGCCGTTGGCGCGATACTCGGCGAAGCGCTCGTAGAAATCATCAACGGAGATGTCGAAGGTCTCTTCGAATGCGAGCCGCCAATCGTTGCCCGGATCCTCGTTCGCATACTCGATCAAGGAGTGATCGAAGGTGCGGCGGTGAAACTCAAACAGCGCATCTTGATTGCCGCTGTGCTTGATCAGCCAATCGATGGCGAGCGCGCTGAGCATGGTTGCCGCGTGATCGTCTCCCCAATAGAGAACGTCGCCTGGCAGCTCGGTGAGATCCCGCCGATCAACGGAGCCCGATCGGACGGTTTCCCGGTAGGAATCGAGCGGATCGCCGCTCTGGCCTTCAGCCTGATGCGTGTATTCCGCCGCGGCGTACTCCATCATGCCTTCAATCAACCAGGCGGGATCGCGAAGCAACGAATCGAACGACAGGATCTGCAACTGGAGCATGCGGAAGTACTGCCGGGCAATGGAGTGCGGATCGGCGCAGGTCAGCGTGATCGTCCAGGGGCCGCTCCAGCCGCAACGACCCTGAAGCGTCCAGCTGTAGCGATACGGCTCCGTCGAGGTCCGGTAGTGGAGCGTGAAGCGGTTGTGGATTAAGCCATAGCGCTCCCAGAAGAACGCTTGCACGGCTTCCACTCGTTGGGCGATCTGCCCCCACTCGTCGTCAGCGGGACCGTTGAGAACGTATGCCGGTCGCCAGGGATACGGCAACCGGGTCTGGACTCCCAGCGGCGAATCGACAAGGATGATGTCGCCCTGGCGAACGAGTCCGGTTTCGAGCCTTGCGAGTTTGGTCCCGGTCCAGCGTACGAGTCGCGGCGGTTCGCGCAGTTCGCCCAGTCCCGCAGTGGCTTGCTCGATCGTCGCCGGTTGGGCGCCTGCCCAGACCAACAGCGATTCGCCTTCCATCAGCCAGTGGTGATACCCGCCGTACGGATGCGGCGCAGCCGGGTCGGGGGCTGTGTCGACGTGGACGGTGCGCGGCTCGTCGAGATCGACGTAGAACCACCAGCGGCTGAGGCTGGTGATCGCGGGCGCGTTGGGACTGTCGACCGAATATGACCGTACCGGCGCGCCGGAATCGAGAGTGAAGCGAACGACGCCTTTCAACTCGGGGATCTGGCGCGCTAGCTCCCGCAGCGAGATGTTCCCGCCGGGCCAGCCGACCAGGTTGACTCCTGGGTTGAGCTCCAGTCGGACCGGAATCGATCTGGGCAGGTCGGGCAGGCGAATCCGCAGTGGGTGCGTTGGCACGGAGCCGCTCGTAAAGGTCGTGCGGCGGAGCCAATCGGAACTGAGCCCGGTGGAACTGTCTTCGTCGTAGTAGAACCACAAGGAGTCGCCGACGGCGTAACTGGTGAACCTGAAGCTGATGTAGTAGGGCTCCGGCGGAACCGGCGCGCGCAGCGCGCGGTCGGCGCCGGCCGGCGGGTCTGTCTCGGTGGGGATGAGGCACTGAGGCAGGAACGAGTCGAAGTCCCAGTCTTCACGGCAGATACTGACCTCGACCGTGGCGTTGAGCTCGGGGCCGCGATGTTGATCGTTGAGGACGAGCCGGACGAACTCGCGCTCAGGGATTCGTACGGCGATATCCGAAGCCTGTGCGCTCGGCGCGGTGACGAACGTGCGCTCGGGCCGGCGATCCGTGCCGATCAGGCGCCCAGGGGAGTCGGCGTGGTAGTACCAGCGCTCGTTCGAATCGAGCGTGAACGCGATGTAGTGCTCGCCGAACGGAACTTCAAGCGAAAATCGACCGTCCGCGTCGGTCCTGGTTTGTTCGCAATCCGCCTGTGGTTCCTCGCGGCAGACGCTGACCGTTGTGTCGGCTGCCGGCCGTCCGTCGAGATACCGTACCTGTCCGCTGAAGCCCGGCGTCAACGGAAGGAGCACGTCGATGTCCAGTGTCTGATCCCGGGGAATGTGAATCTCCGTGGCTTGTGTCGTGGAGTAACCGGACGCTGCGTCCGCCCAATAGAATCCCGCCGATTCACCCGCCACAACGATCTCCAGCCGGTAGACGCCCTCCTGCGCCGTCAGCGTGAAGTTGCCTGATTGATCGCTGCGAGTCTCGACGCAGTCGCCCGAATCGATCTCGCAAGCGCGGACCGACACATCTCCCGTCGTGACACTGCCCTGATGCCGAATCACTCCAGTGATCGGATAGAGGCTGGGGCGGACCGGTTCGGGTTCCGCAGGCAGGCTGATCGCGATCGATTCGGCTGACAGCTTGACCAGCAGAATCGTGGTGCGGTCGGACTCGACGGTCGAGAACCGCCCCTCTGCGTCGGCGCTGTAGTAGCCCTCGCGCGGATCGGATTCGGCGATCCGCAAGACATAGCGCCGACCTGCCGGAGCCGTGAGTCGGAATCCGCCGTCGGCATCAGTCAGGGTCTCCAGGCAGATGCCGTCGTCAATGGCACAGAGGGAGGTGCGCAGACCAGCAGCGGGCCTGCCGTCGGCATGATGCACCCGACCCGTGATCGTGGCGAATGCGGGTAGTTGAATCACCAAGTCGCTTGCATGGTCGCCAGGCACGTCGATCACTGAAGCCTGTGGTTGGTAGATCACCGGTAGCGAGCCGGCTCGGTAGTAGACCGGCGCGTCGTGAAGACCGCGGATTTCCAGGCGGTACGACCACTGGGGGATCTGCGCCGTGAAGCGATTGTCGTCGCCGATCTCGATGTCGAAACACTCGCTCCGGTCCACGGCGCAGGCGCGCAGCGATAGGTCCGATGGCTGCTCGCCCTCTTCGCGCTCAATCAAGCCCGAGAGCGGATGCAGCATTCCGGCGCCGAACGGGAGCGTGATCGGGATCGTCCTGCGGCGCTCTCCTCTCGCGCGGAGCACGCTGCGTTGAGCTTGGTCGAACGTGAAGGAAGTGCCCTGGTCGGAGGTGTAGTGCCCGACCGCCCCTTGCGGCGTGGCGACTTCGACTGCGAAGTCGCGATACGCGAACGGGATTGCGTCGATACGGAACCTGCCCGACTCGTCGGTTGTCGCGGCCAGGCAAGATTCGATGCTCAACGCGCAGGCCCGCACGGTCAGACCGGCCAGCGGCGTCCCAATGTGCGCTTGCACACGGCCTTCAATTCCCGCCCAGGCGGGCAGTGTGAGGTCGTCGAAGCTCGCGCGACTTGCCACCGGCTCCGTCTCCGGCAGCGTCAGTTCCAGGTGGCGCGAGCGAGGGCCGGCGTGGCTGATCAGCGTCCGCTGCGACTGCTGCCGGGAGAGCCGGCCTGGCGCGCTTTCGCTGTAGTAATAGCGGTGGATCCCCTGGTTGGCCGAAAACGCGAACACCTGGAGGTCATACTCCGCATCCCCGATGAAGAACTGAAAGATGCTCGCCGTGTCCTGACCGCCGCCTTCCTGCTCAAGCAGACAGATTCGACTGACGACATTGCAAAGCAGGACTTCCACGTGTTCGGCGTGGTCGCCGTCAGCCGTCCGGACCAAGCCGGTGACTCCTACTCGGACAGGCACGGTCACATTGATTTCGCGGACTTCGTCGGCGGCGAGTTGGAACTCTGTCCGCACCTCACGATCCGAGGAACGGAAACCAGGCGATTCCTCGTGGTAGGCGCCCCAACCGATGCTCGCCGATCCGATCAGCAGGTAGATGGCGCCTGGTTCCACCGCTCGCGCAAAGCGTCCGTCCCCGCCTGTCCAGGCGGGTATGCACTCGTCCCACTCCACCCGGCAGATCTGCACGGTGACGTGCTCGATCGGCTGCCCGTCGGCGTAGAGCAGCCGGCCGCTGACAATGCCGGTCTGCAGATACCCGGCTGGCAGCGTCAGGTCGAGCGTCAAGCTGGTCGGGGACGAGAGTTCGATCGTGGTGGCGTCGTCGGCGAAGCGCGAGATCTGACCGCTCGATCCTTCGGCATAGCGCAGCGGCGCTCTGGCCGGATCGCTATCGACCAACAGGACGTAGGCCCCGTCGCCGGCAGCAATCCGAAACCGGCCGTCCGCGTCGGTGTCGTCATAGGGAAACGCGGGGTCGTAGGAGCAGTACCCGATCGCGACTGGACACAGGCTGACGCGGAAATCGGCGGCCGGATCCCCTGCCGCGCTGACGATGCGGCCTTCCACGACCGCAGACTGGGCTCCAACGCCGGGCGCAAGCAGCCCCACAGCCAGCCACCATGCGGCAAGGAGGAGCGCGCGCTTCACGCGCCGCCGCCCGGCCTCAATCGCGACAAGTCGCCATCGATCACAATCGGGTCCATGGCGAGCATCTCCGAACGGTAGGGGGATTCGGGCACATCCTGCATCAGGTAGATGGGGATGTCGAGGACGTGAGCGAAGCCCATTTCGAGAAAGCTGTTGCCTCCGATGTAACGAGGTTTGCCCGGTTGGTCTTCGTTGAGCACGAGGATCGCGTCGGAGACTTTGATCTTCTCGTAGTGGGTGCGAATCAGGTCCTTGTCGCGCTTGAGTTCGGCGCGTTCGTGATCGTTGGCGCTCTCATAGTTGAACTCACGCGTGTCGACAGGCGTCAGGACCTTGTGTCCGGCCTCCTCCAACACGCGGCAGATCTCCGGTAACCGGTGTCGGAGCGACATGCTCATGCAGATCGTGATGACCACGGCGTTTACTCCCACTCAATCGTGCCGGGCGGTTTAGACGTGATGTCGTAGACCACGCGGTTGATCTCGGGAATCTCGTTGACGATTCGGTTGGCGATCGTGCCCAGCACCTCATAAGGGATGCGGGCCCAGTCGGCGGTCATGGCGTCGTCGGCGGTCACCGCGCGCAGAGCGCAGACCCAGCCGTAGGTGCGGGCGTCGCCCTGCACGCCGACGGTGCGCGTGTCGGTCAGGATGGCGAATGACTGCCAGAGGTCGTCGTAGAGACCGGCATTACGAATCTCGTCCATGACGACGGCGTCGGCGAGCTGGAGGACGCGAACCTTCTCGTGCGTGACAGGACCGATGATGCGGATCGCGAGTCCGGGTCCGGGATACGGCTGGCGGCCGACGATCTCCTCCGGTAAGCCCAGCTCTCGTCCGACCTCGCGGACCTCGTCCTTGAACAGGTGGCGGAGCGGCTCGATCAGCTCGAAGCGCAGGTCGTCGGGCAGGCCGCCGACGTTGTGATGCGACTTGATCATCGCGGTGGCCGAGCCGTGGCCGGAGCCGGCGCTCTCGACGACATCTGGATAGGTCGTGCCCTGGACGAGGTAGTCGACGCCGTGGTCGTCCTTCGTGATCTCCAGCGCGGTCTCCTCGAAGACGGAGATGAACGTTTCGCCGATCCGCTTGCGCTTGGTCTCGGGATCGTCGACTCCGGCCAATTCCTCGAGAAATTGGTCGCCGGATTGGGCGACGCGGAGGTCCATGTGCATGTTGCGCTGGAATGTCTCGACCACCTGCTCGGTCTCGCCGAGTCGCATCAGTCCGTTGTCGACATAAATGCAGGTGAGCTGATCGCCGACGGCTCGGTGGACGAGCGCGGCGGCGACTGAGGAATCGACCCCGCCGGAGAGTCCGCAAACGACGTGGTTGGCGCCGACCTGATCGCGGATTTCGGCCACCGTCTCGGTGATGAAGTGGGCGGCGTCCCAGTCGCCCGAGCAACCGCAGATTTCGTAGACGAAGTTGCTCAAGAGGTGCAGACCGTGCGGTGTATGCACGACCTCGGGGTGGAACTGGATACCGAATCGGCCCTGATCGTCACCCATCGCCGCGATCGGAATGCTGTCCGTTCCGGCGAGGGTTCGGAATCCTGCGGGCATTGTCTCAACTCGGTCGCCGTGGGACATCCAGACCGGCATCGGCCGGGGCAGATGCTCAAGCAGGGGAGAATCGTCGCCCGGGTAGATGTGCGCCGAGCCGAACTCGCGTTCGCGTCCGGCGGCGACGATGCCGCCGAGCTGGTTGGCCATCGTTTGCATGCCGTAGCAAATGCCGAGCACCGGCATCCGGCCGTCAAGCGCCCAATCGGGAGCGACCGGCGCGCCGTCGTCGTGGACGCTGGCCGGTCCGCCGCTCAGGATGACGCCCCGTGGATTCAGCTCGCGGACCCGCTGCCAGTCGGCGCTGGGCGGCACGAGTTCGCAGTAGACGTTGAGCTCCCGCACTCGCCGGGCGATGAGCATCGCGGTCTGGGAGCCAAGATCGACGATGACGATTGACTCGTGTCCGGATGGCTGGTGCTGCATGTCATAAGGATACGCGCGGAGTATGCTGAGGCTGTGTCGAACGATGAACTTGCACAGGCAGTTGATCATTTGAGGCGCGGCGGCGTGGTGGCCGTGCCAACCGACACGCAGTACGCGCTCAGCGCCGTCGCGAGCGACGATCGGGGTGTGGCCTCGGTCTTCCGCCTCAAGCGGCGTCCGGGCGCAGAAAACCTGCCGGTGTTCCTACCGCCCTCTAGCTGGCGAGAGCATCTGGCAATCATCGCGGGACCGCTGGACCGGCGGATGCAGCTTCTGGCGGAGTCGGCCTGGCCCGGCGCGCTGACGTTGATCGTGAACAAGCGCGACGACTGGCCGACGCGCGCCGTTGAGGGATCGACGATTGCCCTGCGCATTCCCGACCATCCCGTAGCGACGGAGTTGCTGGATCGGATCGACCAACCGCTCACGGGCACCTCTGCCAATCTCCATGGCGAGCAAGCGGCGCTGAGCGCTGCGGATGTGCGCGCGCAGTTCGCCTCCGAGCTCTACGGCTCGCGGTCCGGCAACGATAGTGAAACACTTCACATACTGGAGGAGAGCGGCGTAATGCCCGCTGGGACGGCCTCTACTATCTTGGACTGCACACGACCGGTGCCGCGGGTTCTCCGACGCGGTCCGGCGCTCAGCGCAAGGGTCGGCGAGCTATTGATGCAGCACTGGGGACTCGCCGAGTTCGATTCTCCAGCCCGGTCCGACTAGTCAGAACGAATGGGGCAACGACACGTGCGTATCGCCATAGGCAGCGACCATGCCGGATACGAGCTCAAGCAGTTGCTGAGCCAACGGTTGACCGAAGCGGGACATCTCGTCGCCGATTTCGGACCCGCGACGGCCGAGCCGACGGATTATTCCGACATCGCCGCGCCGCTCGCCGAGGCAGTGGTTGCGGGCGAGCATCAGCTCGGCATCGTCGTCTGCTCTAACGGCGTCGGCGTGAGCATCGCCGCGAACAAGGTGCGGGGAGCGCGAGCAGCGCTGTGCGCCGATCCGTGGACGGCGCGGCGCGCCCGCGAACACACCGATTGCAACATCCTGGCGCTCGGCTCGTATGTCACCGGACATGCCCTCGCCTGCGAGATCGTGGACGCGTTCGTCGGGGCCACGTTCGAAGGCGGTCGGCACGTGCGACGGCTGGCCAAACTGGCCGCGGTCGAAGCTCGCCACTCCGAGCCGAACCCAGATGTGATTGAACAGCAGGCGCAGGCCGAACTCTCGCCGATGGCCTGAGCCCATGGACGAGAGTCTTGCGATTGCGACTAGGCCGCATTCGCCTCGTCCCGGGACTGAACCAAGATGAGCAACGTATCGATTCGTGATCTGGATCTGTCCGGTAAGCGCGTCCTCTTACGGTTGGACCTGAATGTCCCGATGGACAACGGTCGGGTGCTGGACGACACGCGCATCCGAGCGTCGGCGCCAACCGTCAAGTACGCCCTCGAACAAGGCGCATCCGTGGTCGTCTGTTCCCACCTCGGACGGCCCAGGGGCGAACGCAACCCCGCGTTCGACCTCACGCCCGCCGCCGTACGTCTGGCGCGCGCGCTGCGCATGAACGTCAGCATGGCGCCCGATTGCATCGGCGACGTGACCACGCAGATGGCGCACGATCTGAAGCCAGGACAGGTGATGGTCCTGCAAAATCTCCGCTTCCACGAGGAAGAGGAAGAGAACGACTACGACTTCGCCAACCAGCTCGCCGACCTCGCCGATGTCTATGTCAACGACGCCTTCGGCGCGGCGCATCGGGCGCATGCCTCGACGCACGCCGTTGCGCAGATGCTTCCCGCCGCCGGCGGTCTGTTGATCGATCGCGAGATCGCGGCGCTGGAGCCGATCCGCAACGGCGAAGCCGGCACGCTGGGGTTTATCTCCGGCGGCGCGAAGGTCTCGGACAAGCTGGGCCTCCTCGAGCGGCTGGCGGAGATCTCCGAGGTGATCGCAATCGGCGGGGCGATGGCCAATACCTTCCTGCTCGCCCGAGGGTTGCCGACCGGCGACTCGCTGCTGGAACAGGACATGGTCGAAGCGGCCAACGAGATCTCGGCGATCGCCGAGGCTGAGGACTGCAACCTGCTGATCCCAACCGACTGCGTGATCGCGCACGGCGCCGACGAGCCGCCGCGAGCCAAACCGCTGGTCTTCGGCGAAGAAGATATGCCGGACGACTGGCAGATTCTCGATGTCGGACCGGCCACGGTGGAGTTGTTCTCGGAGGCAGTGAAGGGCTGCGACACGGTGGTCTGGAACGGCCCGCTGGGGCTGTTCGAGCGCGAGGCGTTCTCCGGCGGCACGCGCGCGATGGCCGAGGCGCTGGCCAAGCTGGAGAACGTCAAGACCGTGATCTGCGGCGGCGAGACGGCCGCGGCGGTCGCGCAGTTTCGTCTGAGCAGCAAGATGAGCCACGTCTCGACCGGAGGCGGTGCGGCGTTGGAGTACCTGCAGGGACTCGACCTGCCCGGCATCGCCGTGCTGCCCGAAGCCGACGTCGAAGAGACACAGCATGACGGGGAGGACGACGAGTGACTCGAACGCCGATCGCCGCCGGAAACTGGAAGATGAACGGCACCAACGCCGAGGCTCGCGCGCTGTGCCGCGGACTGGCCGGCATCGAGGACATTGCCGGCGTCGACGTGGTGCTCTCGCCGAGCTTCACCCAATTGCCGCTGGTCTGGGACTTCTGGTGCGGCACCGAGGTGCACATCTCCGGACAGAACATGCACACACAGCCGTCGGGCGCGTACACGGGAGAAGTGTCACCGGTCCAGCTCCGCGAGGTCGCCGACACGGTGATTCTCGGGCACTCGGAACGTCGCCAGTTCTTCTGTGAAGATGACCAGGCGCTCGCGCTCAAGCTCCGAGCCGCCGAGGCGCACGACCTGACGCCGATCCTCTGCGTCGGCGAGACCGAGGCGGAACGCGAGAACCAACGCACATCGGCCGTACTCACCCGGCAAGTCAGCATCGCGCTGGGCGACGACCCTGCGCCGCCAGGGCTGATCGTGGCCTACGAACCGGTCTGGGCGATTGGCACCGGCCAGGCTGCGACCCCCGACGAAGCACAGTCGGCCTGCGGACACATCCGCTCAGTCCTCGCCGACAAGCTGGGTGCAGAGACCGCCGAAGGCGTGAGGATTCTCTACGGCGGATCCGTCAACGCAGGCAACATCGCCGATTTCATGGCCCAGCCCGACGTCGACGGCGCGCTCGTCGGCGGCGCATCGCTCAAACCCGATGATTTCCTCGCCATCACCCGAGCCATCGCAGCGTCCGCCTGAGTCTCAGCCGATCATCGCGGTCGTCGGACTGACCGCGAGCGGCAAGTCCGAGTGGGCGATGCAGATCGCTGGACATCTTGATGGCGAGATCGTCTCGATCGACTCGCGCCAGATCTACCGACGCCTCGACATCGGTACCGCGAAGCCGTCGCCGGAGATGATGGCCGAGATTCCACACTGGTGCGTCGATATCGTCGAACCGACTGAACGCTATTCGCTGGGCGAGTATCTCAATACCGCCCGCGGCGCAATCGCGGACATCCAATCTCGCGGCAGCCGTGCGATCGTCGTCGGCGGCAGCGGACAACACATGCGCGCACTGCTCGAAGGCTGGGTCATCCCGCCGGTAGCGGAGGACGCCGAGCTCCGCGAGCAGCTCGCCGCACTGCCGAGCGACGACTTGTTCCAGGAATTGCAGCGCGTCGATCCGGCCGCAGCCGAGCAGATCGGACCAACCAACATCCGCCGCATCATCCGCGCGCTGGAGGTGCAGCGCATCACGGGCACGGCAATCTCCGAGTGGCAGCGACGGCGCGAGCCGATCAGCTCCCAAGCCTTCGCTCCGGACATGTTGCTGGAGACGCTGGACATTCGGATCGAACAGCGGACGGCTGCGATGTTCGACTCGGGTTTCGTGGAGGAAGTACGGACGCTGCTCGCCGAGGACATCCCGGAGTCGGCGCCGGGATTCGACTCCATCGGTTACCGCGAAGTGCTAGCCCACCTTCGTGGCGAACTGTCTCAGACCGAGGCTCAGTCGGCGGTTGCGCAGGCGACGCGGCGCTTCGCCAGGAGGCAACGCGCCTGGTTCCGGCGAGATGATCCGTCGATCTGTTGGTCCGCTGATGTTCCGCTCGACATGCTTGAGTAAGATGCAATCAACCGCCGGAGAACGCTGATGTCCATCACACCTACCCACGTGCCGTTTCTCAAGGTCCAGGGTGCCGGCAACGACTTCCTGTTGATCGACGCGCTGGGCGAGAACGCGCACCTGAACGAGATTGACTGGTCGTCGCTCGCTCCGCGCATCTGCGACCGTCACTTCGGCGTCGGCGCGGACGGGATCCTGCTCGCGCAGGAGACTGATGTCGCGGCGGCTCGAATGGTGATCGTCAACTCGGACGGTTCCGACGGCGAGATGTGCGGCAACGGATTCCGCTGTTTCACCAAGTACCTGATCGAGCGGGCGGGCATGACGCCCACGGACGGTTCGCTGGCGATCGAGACGGGCGCCGGCGTGCTTCACGCCGACCTCTCGTCGATGACATCTGCCACCGTCGATCGCGTCCGAGTCGACATGGGCCCGGCCTGGTTGCAAGCCGACGAGGTCCCCGTCGTACATGAAGGACCTGCGCCGATTCTCGATCACCAGGTCGACGTCGCCGGACGGAGCTTCGACCTGACCTGCGTCAGCATGGGCAATCCGCACGCCGTCTGGTTCACCGACGAAGACGTGGACGAGTTCCCCCTGACCGAGATTGGCCCGTTGATCGAAACGCATCCCGATTTCCCGAAGAAGACCAACGTCGAGATCGTCAACGTGCTCGCGCCCGGCCATCTCAAGATGCGGGTCTGGGAACGCGGCGTCGGAATCACGCTGGCCTGCGGATCGGGCGCGTGCGCAGTGCTGGTCGCCGCGCGACTGCGCGGTCTGGCCGACGATTCCGCCACCGTGTCGCTGCCCGGCGGGGACCTCGAGATTTCCTGGAACGGACTCGACGATCCGTCGGCCTCGGTCTACATGACCGGTCCGGCGTCATTCTCATTTGAAGGCCGGTTGGACGCGAATCTGTTGGGCGTCCACTAACCATGCGCCAACTCCGCAATCCGACTCACGAGCGAACGGACGACCGATGGTAATCCCCGACTACACGCGGCATGCGCAAGATGTCGCCCCCGGCATGGTCCGCGACTTGCATGAGACGCTCGCGTCAAAGCAACTCGCCTACCGCAATCAACCCGACCTCGATTTCGACGAGCTCGTGCGCTCGCCGCGCTTGCTGTCGACGCAGTGCGACGACGGCTACGTGATCGGCGTGCCCTACGGCCGACATCTGCGCATCTTCTACGAGTTCGACACGATCAACCACATCCGCCTGCACCTGACCAATCTGCTCAACGAGATGGGCGAGCTGGCGACCGAGCACTCTGAGACCGACCTGATGGTGCTCGACTACAACGACTTCCCCCACCGCCACTACGTCGAACCGATGATGATCGGCGCGGGGTTCACTTCGCCCTCCGAGGTGTCGGTGATGCGCTGCCGCGACGTGCGCGATCAGGCATTGCCGGAGCTTGGCGCCGACATCACGGTCCGCGATGCGTCGGACGCCGACGCCGAAGCGATTGTCGAGATCGAAGAGCAGGCCTTCGGCGAGGGATCGCACGCGCCGCCGCTGGCGGCTCAGTTCTTCGACGAAGCGGAATGGGTCGGCGTCGCCGAGCGCGACGGCTCCCCGGCCGGCTACATCCGCACGGTCCCGGCCGAGAAGCGTGGCATTTCCGCGGAGACGCTGATCGTCCATCCCGAGCACGATCACACCGATATCTCGCGAGCGCTGCTCGCCACTGCGATGCAGCGCGGCGCCGAGGCGAATCGTCGCGCGATGACGTTGCGCGTCGACGGCGAGAGCGTCGGCGATCCGTTGCTGCGCGAATTCAACTTCCATCACGTGACCAACGAGCTGTCCTACCAGCGCCCCGCCGATCCGGCCGAGGTCCAGCGGCGCTACGACGAGAAGGTGGTCACCTACGTCAAGGTCGGCAAAATCTGGGGCAAGTTCTAAATGGCACGAACCGCACAACGAGTCCGCGACCTCCCGCCGTATCTCTTCGTCGAGATCTCCCGCAAGATCGCCGAACAGCGCGAGAAAGGCGTCCGCGTCATCTCCTTCGGCATCGGCGACCCTGATCTGCCGACGCATCCGCACATTCTCAAGGCGCTGCACGAGCACGCGGACGTGCCCGCCAATCACCGCTATCCCGAGACCGAAGGTCTGCCCGAGCTACGCGAGTGCATCGCGCGCTGGATGGCGCAGCGCTTTGAGGTGTCGCTCGATCCAGCCACCGAGATCGTGCCGCTGATCGGGGCCAAGGAAGGCATCGCCAACTCGGCGCTGTGCTTCATCGATCCCGGAGATGTGGCGCTCGTCCCCGACCCCGCCTATCCGGTCTACGCAATCGGCACGATGTTCGCGGGCGGCACCTCGCACTACCTGCCGCTGACCGAGGAGAACGGCTTCCTGCCCGATCTGGACGCAATCCCGGCGGACGTGCGCGAGCAGGCGCGGGTGCTCTGGATCAACTATCCCAACAACCCGACGGGCGCGCTGGCCGACATCGATTTCTTCGAACGCGCGGCGCAGTTCGGCCTCGACCACGAGATCGCCGTCCTGCACGACAACGCCTACTGCGACGTGACCTTCGACGGCTACGAAGCGCCCGCGTACTTGCAGGCGCCCTCGGCCAAAGCTGCGGGGATGGAGTACTTCTCCCTCTCGAAGACGTTCAACATGACCGGCTGGCGGCTGGGTTGGGCCTGCGGCAACGCCGAGCTGGTCGATCCGCTCCTGCGGGTGAAGTCCAACATCGACTCCGGCATTCCCCAGGCGATCCAGCAGATGGCGATCGCCGCGCTGGACGGCGACCAGTCCGTGATCGAGGCCAACAACGCCATCATCGAGAAGCGCCGCGACAAGGTCGTCGCCGCTCTGCGCTCGATCGGGCTTGAGGTCACCAATCCCAAGGCCAGCCTTTACATCTGGGCGAGAATCCCCGAGGGCGACACATCAGCCGACTTCGCCGCTCGCCTGATCGAGGAGCAGGGAGTCGTCGTCACCCCCGGCAACGGCTACGGACCGGCCGGCGAGGGCTACATCCGCCTTTCGCTCACCCTCCCCGACGAAGAGGTCGACGAAGGCGTCGAGCGGATCGCGGCGTTCACATCGCAGTAAGCTGGAATCAACGCACCGATTCGGGAGGTCCGCGCCGACATGGTCGACTAAGCTCCGTCACTCGCTCTAACTAGACTGCATCACGTCCGGCAACGTGGCTTGCCTGGACGTAGCGACGGAGATTCCTATTCCACGTATACGCAACAGACGACCCAAGGGCGGTCGCCGCCGACATCCGACACATCCTCCTCGCGAACGCGCGATCCTGATCGGCGTCGACTCGCGACGCTCGGCCCATTGGAACATCAACGCATCGTTGGATGAGCTGGCGCAGCTCGCGGTGACCGCCGGGGCGATGCCGCTGCAGCGGGTCAAGCAGCGGCTCAAGCATCCCGACCCGAACTCCTACGTCGGCAAGGGCAAGCTGGAAGAAATCGCCGAGCTGCGCGATGAACTGCGCGCGACGGTGGCGATCTTCGACGACGAGTTGACCCCGGCTCAGCAGCGGACGCTTGAGCAGCGCCTGGGCATCAAGGTCATCGACCGGACGGCGCTGATCCTCGACATCTTCGCGCAGCGGGCGCACACCCGTGAGGGCGTGGTCCAGGTCGCGCTCGCCCAGCACGAGTACTTGCTGCCGCGCCTGACCGGTCAGTGGGAGCACCTCGAGCGGATGGAAGGCGCGATCGGCTCGCGCGGTCCCGGTGAGACGCAGCTCGAGACCGACCGCCGGCTGATTCGCAACCAGATCAAGCGGCTCAAGAAGGACCTCGATCGGGTCCGCACGCATCGTCAGCAACACCGGAACAAGCGCGACCGCGCCGGCATTCCGCTGGTCGCACTGGTCGGCTACACCAACGCGGGCAAGTCGACGCTGATGAACGCGCTGACCAACGCCAACGTCCGCGCCCGCGACCGGCTGTTCGAGACGCTCGATCCAACCACCCGCCGCTGCCGGCTCTCGGAGGAGCACACGGTGCTCCTCTCCGACACGGTCGGATTCATCCAGAAGCTGCCGACGCAGCTCGTGGCCGCGTTCCGCGCGACGCTGGAGGAGCTGGAGGAGGCAGACCTGCTGCTCCACGTCGTCGACGGCACCTCGCCTGACGTGCTGGAGCAGATCGAGAGCGTCGAGGGCACGCTTCGTGATCTCGGTGTCGATCAACGTCCGACGCTGACCGTGATGAACAAGATCGACGCGCTCGAAGATCCGGTTGACGAGGTGCTCGACGAACTCGCTTCAGAGCTGGGATTCAGGCCGATCGCCGTATCGGCCCGAGAACAGCGCAATCTCGACGAGCTGCGCGCGGCCATCGAGGGCATCCTGCCAAGCCTCGAAGGCGTCCACATCGTCCATCACCGTTCGAAGCACACTGCCGCGGCGACCTGATCCGGTCCCCTCTCGCAGGGGAGACCTGCTCGTAAACCTTGGGGCGTTACTCCCTCTCCCTTTGGAGAGTTGCGCGTAAACCGACCCGGTCCAGTCCCTGACTTGTTCGGGGACCCGCTCCCGTTCCGCACTACCGGGGCTCTACCAGGTACGAGACAGGGAGCCGAGCGGGTCCCCGAACAAGTCGGGGACTGGGAGGAGTGCGCCATCGCATTGAAGCTCGGGTTTATGCACAGGTCTCCAGATGGAGAGGGGGTAAGGCGCGGGCGATCACGCGCGAGCCTCCGTTGGGACATCTCTTGAACTGGCGACGCCTCCTATCATGCTTCCCATGACCACTCAATCCTCTGCCGGACCGCTTGCGCCGTTTCGGGTGATTGATCTGACGAACGAGTTGGGACAGCTCGCGGGGCGGATGCTGGGCGACCTGGGTGCGGAGGTGATCAAGGTTGAGCCGCCGGGTGGGGATGAGTCGCGCTTCATCGGGCCGTTTCGCGGGGATGTCGTCGACCCGGAAGGGTCGCTGCACTGGTGGACGTTCAACACCAACAAGCTCAGCGCGACGCTCGATTTGACCACGGCTCGCGGTCAGGAGTTGCTCACGCGCCTGCTGGACGGCGCAGACTTCCTCGTCGAGACCTGTCCTCCCGATGCCGCCGCTGCGCTCGGGCTTGGGGTCGAGGCGCTGCGCGCGTCTCATCCACGTCTTGTCCATACGTCGATCACGCCCTTTGGTCGCGACGGACCCTACGCCAACTGGAAAGCGACCGACCTGGTCGGCACGGCGATGGGCGGGCTGTCCTCGCTCTGCGGCGCGCCGGGTCGACCGCCGATCCGGCCGACCGCGTCGCAGGGCTACACCCAGGCTTCGGCCCAGGCGGTCGTGGGATCGCTGGTTGCGCACTACCAGCGGACCAAGACCGGAACGGGACAGCACGTGGACCAGTCAATGCAGGAAGCGGTCACGTTCACCCACGACAACGCCTCGCCGACCTGGGATATCCGCGCGATCAACAACGGACGCCCGGGCAACGGTCGCGAGATCGGCGGCTACAAGTCGGGCCAGTACGTCTACGAGGCCGCCGACGGCTATGTCGCGGCGCTGTCCTACGGCGGATTGTTCGGTCTGACGGCGCGTCAGACGATTAACTGGCTCGACCATCACGGAATGGCCGGCGAGCTGACCTCGGACGAGTGGCTGGCCAAGCTCGACGCAACCCAGGGCATCCTGATCCCGCCGGCGGGCGAGGACGCCGATTATCTCAACCAGGTGCTGGTTGACTTTTGCAAGCGGTTCACTCGCGCCCAGCTTGTCTCGGAAGCGCAGCAGATCCGCAACGGCTGGGGCATCGTGCATACGCCGAAGGATTTGCTGGAGAACGAGCATCTCGCCGCGCGCGACTACTGGGTCGAACTGGAGCACGAGGAGGCGCACGTCACCTATCCCGGTCCGTGGGCGAAACTGAGCAAGACGCCGATTTCGGTGCGTCACCGCGCGCCGCGGATCGGCGAGCACAACGACTACGTCTACGGCGAGCTACTCGGCTGCTCGGACGACGAGATTGCAGAACTCGCCGGACAAGGTGTGATCTAGGAACCGCAGATGACCACCGACCAGACCGACCGCGTCTTCGAGGGCATTCGGATTGCCGACTTTGCCTGGGTTGGCGTGGGACCGCTGGTCTCGAAGTACCTCGCCGATCACGGTGCGGAGGTGATCCGGATCGAGTCTTCGGTCCGACCCGAGCCGCTGCGCCGCGCGCCGCCCTTTGTCAACGACGAGCCGGGGCTCGACAACAGCGGCTACTACGCCGACTTCAACTCGTCGAAGAAGTGCGCCTCGCTCAATCTGCAGCATCCCGACGGCGTCGCGATTGCGAAGCGCATCATCGCCGAGTGCGACATCGTGACCGAGTCATTCACGCCCAAGGCGATGCGCGGCTGGGGCATGACCTACGAGGATCTGTGCGAGTTTCGACCCGACCTGATCATGATCTCGATGCCGATGTACGGGCTGACCGGACCGTGGTCGATGTGGCAGGGCTACGGACACGTGCTGCAGGCTGCTGCGGGCATCTCGCACCTGACCGCCTATCCGGGCGAGGAGCCGATCGGCACGGGCGTCGCCTACACAGACTTCCTCGTGCCGCACTTCGCGGCCTCGGCGCTGCTGGCTGCGCTGGATCATCGGCAGCGCACCGGCGAAGGGCAGAACATCGACTTCGGCCAGATGGAGGCGGCGATCCACGCGACCGAGACGATGGTGCTCGATTACACGGTCAACGGCCGCGAGCAGCAGGCGCTGGGCGCAGGGCATCCCGACTACCACCCCTACGGCGCCTACCAGTGCGCCGCCCGTGGTGATGACGACGATCGCTGGATCGCGATCACCGTGACCAACGACGCCGAGTTGGCGGCGCTGGCGGCTGTCGCGGGTGAGCCGGCCTGGACGTCGATGGACGCCGATGCGCTCGACTCCGCGATTGGCGCCTGGACCCGATCGCAGCAGGCCGAGGATCTAATGGAGCGATTGCAGCACGCCGACGTACCGGCCGGGGTCGTGCAGACGCCCGAGGACCTGCGCCACGACCCGCAGCTCGCGCATCGCGGGCACTTCTGGATGCTTGATCATCCGACCATGGGTCATCGGGCCTATGACGGCCCCTCGTTCCGGCTGTCTGAAACTCCGGCGGAGTTGACCAAGGCCGCCCCGCTGCTGGGCGAGGACAACGAGTACGTCTACAAGGACATCGTCGGCATGTCGGACGAGGAATACGTCGAGCACCTGGTCTCGGGTGCGTTTGACTGACTCGACCGGCCGCGATGATCGTCATTCCCGGCTCCAGCCGGGAATCTCGCCCGAGCGGATACGCGAAGGTCGGGGGACGAGATTCCAGGCAAAGCCTGGAATGACGAGGGTGCATTGTCCAGCGCTCTGCTAGCGACCCATTCGCCAGCGGGCTTCTAGCAAGCGCTCTGACCTTGCGGCGTCGAGGCGATCGACGAAGGCGTCGACGAGGGCGTGGGCGACCGAGTCGGCGCCCTGGGTCATCAACATTTGCAGGAGGCCTCGCTTGGGTCGGACCAGCGTCGTGCGCTTTTCGATCCCGGCGGCGTCGGCGGCCCACTCGATGGCGTCGTTGAGATCGCCGAGCCGGTCAACCAGGCCGATTTCGTGCGCCTCGGCGCCCGTGTGAATCTCGCCAGAAGCCAGACTCGCGACCTGATCGCGTGTGAGTTCCGGGCGGCCTTCGGCCACGATGTCGACGAATCGCTCATAGACGGAGTGAATCAGCGCGTCGAGCTTCTCGTCCTCTTCCGGGGTGTTCTCGCGGAAGAGTGATCCCATGTCCTTGTATTCGCCTGCGGCTCGCGTGCGCATCTTGACGCCGACGCGGTCGAGCGCTTCGGAGATCATCGGCGCGGTCCAAATCACGCCGATCGAGCCGACCACCGACGTTGGCAGCGCGAAGATCGGGTTGGCGGCGCAGGCGATCATGTAGCCTCCCGACGCACCGACGCCGCGGATGGCGGCGGCGACCGGCTTCTTGTCGGACAGCCGCTTGGTCGCGAGGTAGAGCGCCTCGGACGCCGCCGCGCCGCCGCCGGGCGAGTCGATATCGAGCACGACGGCCGGGTAGCGTGGGTTCTCGCGGATGCTGCCCAGGGTCCGGCTCAGCACACGCGGATTGAGACGCGCGCCGATCTGTCCGGCAACCTCCACGACCGCAACGCGCTGGGGGAAGAAGTACTGCTCGAGATCCAAGGTTCACCGTCCATTCTTGATCGACGTGTTCCAGTGTATGAGCCGAACGGCAGTTGTGAGGACACTGGAGGACACTGATTGCGCATTGACCGAATTGCCGCGCGGCGCGATGATCGATCCACCGGAGTTTGAGTTCGCCCGAAACCAGGGAGGCCATCGTGACCGAGACCGCCGTCTGTCCGCTATCCGAACTGCGACCGGGTGAGGTCACCGCCGCTGATCTCGACGGAACTCGAGTCTGTGTCGCAAACGTGCACGGCGAGATTTTCGCCGTGCAGGACAAGTGCCCGCACCTGTTCGCGCCGCTCTCGGTCGGTGAGCTCAAGAGCGCGAACATCGTCTGTCCCTGGCACGATTCCGAATTCGACATGCGCACCGGCAAGACGAAGTCATGGCTACCCAACGGCATCTGGAACATGATTCATAAGCTGATGCCCCCGCCGCCGCCATTCATCAAGAACAAGATTGAACCCGAGTACATCCAGACGTTCAAGACTCGAGTCGCGGACGGGACGATCTACGTCTCCGACGACTGAGGTCCGGTCGGCCGGTCGCCCCGCCCTTGCGCGCGCCTCAACTCAGCTTCCAGCGCCCGAACTCGGGTTTCCGCCTCCTGAGCCCGAGACTCAGCCTCGATTCGCGCAGCGCGCTCCGACACCAGACCCGGGAGTGGCTGACCAGTGGTGGGATCGATCCAGATGAGTTCGCCGTCTTCCCAGCGCAGCGTCAGATTGAGCGCGTCGCTGCGGCCTTCCAGCACGTTCGGCCCAACCTCGGTGATTGGCATCGGTACGTAGCGACCGCCGACCAGTCGGTCACCGGCGAGTCGAGTGCCGTGCGAATCGCCGGTGTGGTCGAAGCGCCAGTACTCGCGAATCCCCATGCGCGCGTACTCGACTCGCTTGTAGATGGTGTCCCGCTCGGCCGTGCTGGGCGAGGCGACTTCCATGACGAAGTCGGGCGGTTTGCCCTGGTCGGAAATCACATATCCGCGCTGCTCGTGATACAGATTCACGTCGACGTCGAATGCGATGAGGAAGTCGGGTAGCAGCAGTGGTCGCGACCCAGGCGCGGCCACGATCCATTGGTCCGCCGCCACCAAGGTGGTCTCGGGGCTGCCGAAGTGGACCAGCAAGTTGATCGGCGCGCCCGGCCCGTACACGTAGCTGTACGCGGTCACTTCGTCAATGTTTCGCTCAACCGGTTCAGGGAGTCGAAACGGAATCGTAGCCGTTCGGACTCCAGCATTCGTAGTGGTCATGTCGCTGGCGCCTTCGCTGCCAGTGTAGGAGGTCCAATGACCGACCCAACGAGCACGCCTAGAACCCCTGGAAGTTCGGTTCGCGCTTCTCGGCGAAGGCTTTGGGGCCTTCGATAGCGTCCTGGGTCGAGCGGGCGATGACCATGGCGTGGTCGGCCATCTCGAGGGACTCGTGTAGGCCGGTTTCGGCCGAGCGGTAGGCGAGACGCTTGATCATCTGAACCGAGACAGCCGGCATTTTGGCGATCGACTCAGCTAGTTCGAGCGTGGCCGGCATCAGATCGTCGTGCTCGACGACCTTGCTGACGTAGCCCATCTCCAGCGCTTCCTGAGCAGTGAAGATCTTGCCCGTCCACATCAACTCGAGCGCTTTCGACATCCCGACGATGCGGGGCAGGTAGTATGCCCCGCCGTCGCCGGGGATCAGCGCCATGCGCACGTAAGCCATGCCGAACTTTGCCCGGTCCGACGCGATCCGCAGGTCGGCCATCGAAGCCATGTCCATCCCCGCGCCGACAGCCGCGCCATTGACCGCCGCGATGTAGGGCTTCTCGCAGTTGAACAGGGCTCTCGGAACGCGCTGGACTGAGTTGCGCAGCGAGTTGCGGTTCGCGGCCGGGGCGTTGGGGTCGCCGCCGAGGACATCGGCGCCGGCGCGCTCGCGGCCGACGTCAGCGCCCGAGCAGAAGCCGCGGCCCTCGCCGGTGACGATGATCACGCGCACATCCTGGTCGACGGAGGCGCGGGTGATCGACTCTTGCCAGGCGTCGAGCATCTCGTTGGAGAAGGCGTTGAGCTTCTCCGGTCGGTTGAGGGTGATCACGGCGATGTGATCCTGGACGTCGTAGAGCAGTTCTTCGGTCATGGCCGGGGACATCTGCCTCTCGCTGGTCGGACCTGTACGGGCCTGTTCGGTGTTGTTCGGGCTTGGCGCTAGTTCATCCGCATTCCGCCGTCGACATTCAGGGACTGTCCGGTGATGTTGTTCGCTTCGTCGGAGGCGAAGAAGGCGACGGCATTGCCGATGTCCTCCGGCTTCTGCTCGCGACCGAGCGGCATGTTGGAGGCGATCACGGCCTCGAAGCGCTCGCGTCGGTCGACGACTTCCTCGGTGTGGTCGCCGGCGAACATGCCCTCGATCTGGCGCCAGAGGTCGGTCCAGAGCAGACCCGGGCAGATCGCGTTGACATTGATGTTGAAGCGGCCGAGTTCGGCGGCCTGCGATTGGGTGATGCTGATCGCCCCGGCCTTGGAGGCGGAGTAGGACGCCATCCCACCACCGATGCGTCCGGCGATTGAGGCGATGTTGACGATCTTGCCCCCGCCCTGCTCCTGCATCTTCGGCGCGACGGCGGACGTCACCTTCCAGATGCCCTTGAGGTTGACCTCGTAGCAGATGTCCCAGTCGGCCTCTGTCTCGGCCTGGCCGAAGTTCTCGGGCGGGACGCCGGCGTTGTTGACGAGGATGTCGATCCGGCCGAACTCGGAGACGGCTTTCTCCACGTTGCTCGAGATCGAGTCTTCGCTCGTCACGTCCATTTCCAGCGC